>NZ_JAVTIX010000002.1:0-1053030 GCF_031843705.1 Rhizobium sp. WCS2018Hpa-16 | reverse complement strand
CTGCGTCGTCAACCTGGTCAACCTTGTTGAGGAACACAACGATAGCAGGAACACCGACCTGACGAGCAAGCAGGATGTGCTCGCGTGTCTGTGGCATTGGGCCGTCAGCTGCAGAGCAGACCAGAATAGCGCCGTCCATCTGGGCAGCACCGGTGATCATGTTCTTGACGTAGTCGGCGTGGCCGGGGCAATCAACGTGTGCATAGTGACGGTTTGGAGTCTCATATTCAACGTGAGCCGTCGAAATCGTGATACCGCGTGCCTTTTCTTCCGGCGCTGCGTCGATCTGGTCGTACGCCTTGTATTCGCCGAAGTACTTCGTGATCGCAGCAGTCAACGACGTCTTGCCGTGGTCAACGTGACCAATCGTGCCAATGTTGACGTGCGGCTTGTTGCGCTCAAACTTGCTCTTTGCCATCTGAATTGCTTCCTGTGAACGTGAAGTAGTTTTTCCGGCGAACCGGTTTGGTGTCGCCGTTTAAGGCTTTGTAAGCGAATGCGCAAGACTTAATTGCGAGCGCGCCGAATGCGCTGCCAAAAGCGACGTGATGGAGGGCATATGGTGTGCCTGATACCTGCCGTCAACGTCCGCGCTCGCGCGCGACAATATGTATGAGCCAGCCAACGCTCTTTACGAAGATGTGTTTAGTGTCCTATTGACAAGGTAATCGACCTGTGGGGACAGGCGACATCCAACAATTTGCAGGCACTTCAACAAGCGCCTATAAGCCGTTTCTCCCGCGGCACCAATCCTATCCGCTCGGGATCTGCTATGGAAATTTTCACAGCTGCCGGTTTTACGGCATTTCTCCAGGTCATCGCCATTGACCTCGTTCTTGCAGGCGATAATGCAATCGTCATCGGCCTCGCCGCTGCGGGCCTTCCTGCACATCTTCGCCGCAAGGCCATTCTAGTCGGCATTATTGCAGCGACGGTGCTGCGCATCGTCTTTGCCGCCCTCACCGTACAATTGCTGGCAATTGTCGGCCTTCAGCTTTTCGGCGGCGTTCTTCTGGCCTGGGTTTGCTGGAAGATGTGGAGTGAACTGCGCTCGCAGAACGTCCATATGGGCGACGACGAGACAAACGACGAAGCAGATCTGACAAAGGGCCAGAAGACATTCTTCCAGGCCGCCACACAGATCGTTATTGCCGATGTGTCCATGTCGCTGGACAACGTGCTCGCTGTGGCTGGCGCCGCACAGGACCACCTCACCGTTCTCATCATCGGCCTGGTCGTATCCATCGCACTGATGGGCCTTGCGGCAAACTATGTTGCCAAGCTGTTGCACCGCCACCGGTGGATCTCTTATGTCGGCCTTCTGGTTATCGTCTATGTCGCCGCCAACATGCTCTATCATGGCTTCGTAGAAGTTTGGCCTTATATACTGCCCTACATGAGCTGAGTTTCATTCAGCCTCTTTAAAACCGGAGCCCTTCAGGTCTCCGGTTTTTTTATGAGCGGCTGAACCAGCGGAATAGAACAAACGCAAATCACCCCAACGAGGGGGCGCAAGTCAAAGAATTTGCCTGTGCAATTTCATGATTGCCGCAATCCACGGGCAAGCTTAGACAGCTATTAGTTTCGACAATACTAATAAATATAAAGGCTGTCTGAACAATGGCTTATGACTGGTCAGGTGGGCGTGCAAAGCGCTCTCGCCGCTTTAAATTCGGCTTTGCGTTTGCAGCACTCGCCGTCGTCGCTATCTTCGCGCAATACTACCTTGGCATATCATTCAGCAGAAATGGGTGACTGGTTCTAATCGACCAGTACCGGAATATTGCCGTTTGAGGCATCTTCAGAGCGCGCAGGCGTCGTGCTATCAAAGACCACACCAGTGAACAGAGACGCTACGCCGTCAATATAGCGATAGCAACGCCCGACTTCCGTGATTTTCGCGAACCCATCGCCACGGCGCACGCGATACACCATCTGGAATGGCTCTCCAGACAGAACTGAATTCTTTATACCTTCCGAGACATGCGGCCTGTCATCCTCGTGGATGAGGTCGAGCATCCGCTGGGCGGGCAATCCGTGATTCAGCTCATCTGGCTCCAGGCCCGTGATTCTCGCAAAATTCTCATCCGCCCAAAACAGATTCAAGCAAACATCCCAGGCGTAGAAGCCACCATTGCTGATAGCGACATATCTTTGGATCTGGTTATTATCGAGCATCTCTTATTCCCGGGCACTGTTTTATACCGCTGTGAGTGATTTGCATCTGGGGTAGCAATCACTGTTCTTTCCAACAATCTGGAAGCAACGATTTTGTTCCCGGCAGTGTCGCGATATTGCAATATTCGCGCATAAAGCAATGCGGCATCACGGTTGACGCTCGCTGGTTGAAAAGCGCCGAATTAATCGATGGTCGCCAGAGACAACTCTGCGAGCAATATCAAAGTGAAATGCATTGGGAATGGTAATCGAAAACCGTTGGAGCGGGTAGCGGGAATCGAACCCGCGTATTCAGCTTGGAAGGCTGCTGCTCTACCATTGAGCTATACCCGCGGCGGTGGTTTCGATCCGTGCAGAATGGTGGAGGAAGTTGGATTTGAACCAACGTAGGCTGAGCCAACGGATTTACAGTCCGTCCCCTTTAACCACTCGGGCATTCCTCCAGTATTCTGCGAGGATCAAGCAACCAAGCTTAACCAGATTTCCGAGGCCGGCGCGTTGCCGTTTCGTCGTCTGTGGCCGCGTATATGACTGCCCTCGCCGCGTCTGTCAACACGATGTGTGACGAAAATTTGCGAAAAATGCGAACAGAGTCATAGGCCTGTGGATTAACCGCGCGTGGCGCTGAAAGATGCCCGGCTAATTGACGCAAAGTCCCTGCGCAAATGCGTGGACGGCAGACCCAGGCGGCAATCAGAGGATTGGGAGGGACTGGTGCTGGCGCATCGCTGACGATATAAGGCATCATGAGCAAAGACGATCCCAACGATAAATCCACCCGCGACACCCATTATGCAACGCTGCGCCGTCAGGTCCGCGATGCCAAGAGGGAACGTGGCGAAATTCCAACGCCCGCTTTTCAAAAGCGCCGACCGCGTGGCGGTGAAGACTGGAAGGCACCGCAACTGGCGCCCGATCAGGTTCATCTTTATGGCCTGCACACCGTGCGCGCAGCGCTGGCCAACAAAGAGCGGCAGATCATCAAGTTGTTCGTTACCCTGAACGCACTGGCGCGTCTGGAAATCGGCTCAGCAGAAGAACAGCCCTTCCCGGTGGAAATGGTTTCGCCGCAGGATATCGACAAGGTTCTCGGCCCTGATGCAATTCACCAGGGTGTCATGCTGGAAACTCGGCCCCTGCCCGCCAAAAAGCTTGGCGCTTTGAAGAGCAGCCCGCTGATTCTCGTTCTCGATCAGGTCACAGATCCGCACAATGTGGGCGCCATCATGCGTTCGGCCGTGGCCTTCAATGCAGGCGCCGTTATTACGACCATGCGCCACAGCCCGACCGAGTCTGGCGTTCTGGCAAAATCAGCCTCCGGCGCTCTCGAAATGATCCCTTACATCCAGATCACCAATCTGGCCGATGCTCTCGCCGAACTGCACAAGCTGGGCTTCACCTCCATCGGGCTTGATTCGGAAGGGCCCGCGCCACTTGAGGGAACGTTTCAGGGTGAGAAGATCGCGCTTGTGCTTGGTGCTGAAGGCAAGGGACTTCGCCAGAAGACCAGGGAGACCGTCTCCCTGCTCGCGCGCCTCGATATGCCGGGTGAGATCAAATCGCTCAACGTATCGAATGCCGCTGCCATTGCGCTTTATGCAAGCCGTCAGTTTCTAGCCAAAAAATAATCTAGCTTTTCATCCATATGTCTTTACGGGGGCCACAATGCCAGAACAGATCAAGCCGACCGGCGAACTAACGCTTCGCACGCTTGCCATGCCAGCGGATGCGAACCCTGCCGGCGATATTTTTGGCGGTTGGGTCATGTCTCAGATGGACTTGGCAAGCGGCATTCGCGCAGCGGAACGGGCACGCTGTCGCGTGGTCACGGCGGCAGTCAAGGAAATGGCGTTCGAGCTGCCCGTAAAGATTGGTGACACCCTGTCGATCTATACGACCATCGCCCGCGTTGGTCGCACGTCCATTACCCTCACCGTTGAAGCGTGGGCGCAGCGCGCGCGATACGACATTCTTGAAAAAGTAACCGCTGGCACTTTCATCATGGTGGCGATGGATAGCGAGGGGCGGCCAACGCCCATCGTCAAGGAATAGTATCTCAGAGAGGGGCGTAGCCATTTTGCCCACCTCACCAAATCAACGCAGAATCCATTGACGGATCTTCTTATGGTTGCAATTTATTGCAGCCATAAGATTGATTCGGGGAAGCTCATGAATTTGTTCGTTATCGCTACGGGCGTAGCAATCGCTGTGGCTTTAAGCGGCTGCTCCTATACGAACCGCGTAGAGGTGGAGTTGCGCACAAATTCACAGGCCAAGCTGGCCTCCGCCCGCCTAGCCGAACCATCCAATGATGCTGAATTCAACCGGCTAGCGCTTGCGGCTGCGAAACGACGATTTCCTATCAGGGTTCCGCACCCAAAACCTAACCACACATATGGTCAGCCCGTAACGATTACCTATCCGCTCATCCGCTGAGAGCCTTGGTCTTTCAGACCTTGAGATAAGGCGACGACCTGTCGAAGCTGAGTCCGGGGAAAATGCCGTTGGTCAGAGCTTCACTGTTGACATCGAACTGTCGATAGAGCATGGCTGCCGCAACTTCCCGCACATCGCCTGTGGGCATGAGGTCGCGGTCATCAAGCAGCCTGCCCTCACCCAAACCCGGCCAGTTGCCCAACACACGGCCGCCATCGATTCCGCCGCCTGCCAGAATGGCAACGCCACCGGTGCCGTGGTCCGTTCCGCCGGTGCCATTTTCGCGCACGGTGCGCCCGAATTCCGTCATCGCCAGCACCACAGTCTTTTTCCAAACATCTGACCCCAGCGCATCTTTCAGCGTTGTCAGCGCGATGGTCAAATCTTTGACGGTGCGTGCGAACTGGCCTTTCTGCCCCGCATGCGTATCCCAGCCATCGACTGAGAAGGCAGCGATTCGGTAGTCTTCCCGCAAAAGGCCGCCAGCAAGCTTGGCGACATCGCGAATTCCCGCGC
This sequence comes from Rhizobium sp. WCS2018Hpa-16, assembly GCF_031843705.1. Lineage (NCBI taxonomy): Bacteria > Pseudomonadati > Pseudomonadota > Alphaproteobacteria > Hyphomicrobiales > Rhizobiaceae > Rhizobium > Rhizobium sp. WCS2018Hpa-16. The sequence continues at coordinate 1,047,900 of NZ_JAVTIX010000002.1, read as the reverse complement.
CGCGCTTTTCATCCTGAAACAATTGCTCGGCGGACATATCGGTGCGCAAGGCTTCCGCGAGAACCCGATTGAAATCCGGGTCGTTGGCGTAGAGCCGCTTGAAAAATGCAACATCATCTGGCCCCATCGTCATATTGGACGTGGAGGCCCAGACGTCTGTATCGTTTGGCCCGGCGAGAATGAGCTCCATCGAGGTATTGATATCGATCGCCTTGCGGTCGTCGGGACGCGGAATGGACGACAGCGCCCGGTTCAGCCAGCCGGTGCGCTCACCATGCACATGGTCGGCACCGCTCTCCAGAATATCTTGCCCATCGAAGTGGCTTCTCTGGTCCCGATAGGGGGTGGAAACGGCATGAACAAAGGATAGCTCCTTGTTCTGCCAAAGGGGCATCAAAGGTTGCGCTGCCGGGTTCAAACCGAAATGCCCATCGAGATCGATCAGGCCCGTATCCGGCGTCAAAGCGAGGGTCGGCCGAAATCCGGCAAACGCCGCATCGCCGTAAGGCTGAACAAGATCAAGCCCATCCATTGCACCGCGCAGGACGATGGTCACGAAACGATTATCGCCGGGCATCGCCGCAAAGCTGACCGGAGAAAGCACCGGCAACGCTGCCGCACAGCACGCGGTGGCGAGAAAGCTTCTTCGGCTGATCAGCATATCCTGAGAGAAGGCCATATCCTATCTCCTGTTGAATTCTGGTGAGGATAAAGCGAGCGTCATTCCGCTGACGCGGCTTGGCGCCTGGCTGACGACGCGGATGGTGTCGTCACGCGCCAAATCGCCCATGGCCGCTTCCAGAAACATTTTAGGCTCAATGTCACCACCCAGTGAACTTGATGCTTTGCGCGCCCAAAGAATGCGCTCGCTCATCTGACTGGGAGAGAGCCAGGATGCGACACCTTCCTCAAACCCGGCAGGACTTGGCGGTTGCCACACGGGCTGCCCCATGCGCCGCAAGGATGCGAGAGTGAGCGTGCGCGCTAGGCTTTGCTTGGGTTTCGGCTTTGCCGGTTGCTCAGCCATCGCGTTCATGTCCCCGGTCGGCTTTTCCATTGCGGTCTGGTCTCCGCCCGGCAGCATGGCTTTTATATCGCTGGTTACAGCTGGCGCTGCGGCCTGCCCAACCTCGTCATCACCATTTGGTGACATCTTGTCTTGCCAGTTCTTCTGAGTGATGCCGAATGCCCGCAGCCCGGATACGACATAGTCAAAGGGCAGCTTCATTTTCCGCCCGGGATCAGCCCAGGCGCGAGGATGATTGAGCATGACAGCATAGACTTTGAGCAGATGTCCCTTGCTGGCTTTCCATTCATCTACCATGGCCGCCACGATTTCCGGTGGAGCCTCATCGGCAATGAAGTGTGCCGCCAGCTTACGGCAGATGTGGACCGCCGTTTCGGGCCGCACCGCCAGATCGTTGAGCATATCGAGACAGTCATCAGCAGTGCGCTTGCGCCCGCCATAGGAAACGCCGAGAACTTTGATCTGGCCCGGCTGGGCCATGCGAGGCCGAAACAGCATTTCGTTTCGGTCATCCACCGTCATTCCTGTCAGCACAAGCGCGGCTGAGCGCACATCGGCCTGCGTATAACCACTGCCCGCGCCGACTGTGTGAAGTTCGAGCAGTTCACGTCCGAGGTTTTCGTTGAGACCGCGCTTGTTTTTCTCAGCAGCAACCGATTCCGGGCCTGCCGAACGGTTTTGATCCAGATAGATCAGCATGGCGGGATGAAGGACTGCCGCCTGCAGCAGGTCCCCAAATGAGCCAGCCAAATGCGGACGGATAGCCTCGACTTCATAGAGCGGGGTTATAAGGCGCATTGGCAGCGCCTTGCGTGCATTGACGGAGAAATGATCCACCCAGAACGAGGCGAGCCGCTCATGAAAACCATAGGGAGAGAATACGGCCTGCATCACGCGCGCCATGCTGTCACGCTGAAAACTCTGTTCGGCTTGTTGCTGGATCAATCTGCGGCCATCGCGATCCAGTTCGCCGCCGTTTTTACCGCCACTTGTGGCGATGATCCTGTCCGCCAGATCGGACGATCTCTGTCGCGCCGCAAACGCACCGCCGATGGGGAAATAGGAATCTCTGAGCGGCGCATCGGCGAGCTGCACCAGCAGGTCGTCGGAATTTCGGTTCAGCACTTGCCCTGGCGAGAGCCCGTAACCATAGCGTACCGCCGCCACCGTTGGAGAAAACGAAGCCATTTCAGCCACTCCTGCCAACATGAAGTTTGGAGGGAGGATCACAGTCAATCCGGGCAAAAAGGTTGCGAAACCATGGCATTTTCCGGACATGGACAATTTGTAACGCAGCAGCGCCATGCCGAGACCTGTGATCTGGCCTATTCTGCCGCAGTGACATTGCGGAAAAACTGTGGCAGATCACGATTCATGGGGTTCGTGCGCAGCATAATGCAGGATAGAAGCTCGGCTGGCGCGGTCGCCATGCTGGCGCTTTTGCTGTTTTTGTTGCAGGGCCTGACCACTGGCGTCGCCCATGGAAACATGGCAGCCATGTCGATTGGCGCAGATGGGGTTATCTGCTCCACCCACATGCCCGATGGCGCTAGTGGCAAGCAGAACCAGAACCCGGGAACAAAGCAGGCAAACGACTGTTGCGGGACGCTATGCCGCCTCGCCTTCGCTGCTGCGGCCGCACTCCTTGCCTCTCCCACCGAGCTGGCTGGCGGCATCGCCACCTCCGTCGACCTCGCCTTCTTCTACCCGGACGTGACAAGTCCGCCGCCGACAGCAAACCGGGACTCGCAACCGCGCGGCCCACCCCTTTTTCCGCACCTTTGAGACATAAATTCGGCTTCGAATGCGCCCGTCGGCATCGCCCGGTGCGCATCAAGCCGCAAACCTCATCGTCTTGCGGAGACATTTCATGTCCGTCATCACTTCCTTCGAAGGGGAGCGCCAGGCTGCGCAATCCTCATCTATCAATCTCTACCGCGCCGTCTGGCGCTGGCATTTTTATGCTGGCCTTTTCGTTCTGCCCTTCATGATTTCCCTTGCCATCACAGGCAGTCTTTACCTGTTCAGGGATGAATTCGACGCCATCATCCATTCGGATTTGAAACGCATCGAGGCATTGCAAAATGTGGCTCCAGCCGCGCCATCGGCTATCGTCGCATCTGCACTAAGCCTCGTTCCGGGCACTGCGGTAAAGTACACCACCCCCACCGATCCCGGCGCATCGACGGAAATCACCGTCAGCACAGCAGATGGAAAACGCGCTGTTTACGTCAATACCTACACCGCTGAGGCGCTCGGCTCCCTTCCAGATCGCGGCACTGTCATGTGGACGGTTCGATACATCCACAGCCTGAAATATTTCGGCACATGGGCCCGCTATTTCATCGAGATATCAGCAGGCTGGTCGGTCCTTCTCGTGGCAACGGGCATCTATCTCTGGTGGCCGCGCAAGCAGACAGGCGGCGTGATAACCGTGCGTGGCACGCCGAAAAAACGGGTGTTCTGGCGCGACACCCATGCAGTGACCGGCATATTCGTCGGATTTTTCATCGTCTTCCTCGCGGTTACCGGCATGCCATGGTCTGGCGTATGGGGCGCCAAGGTCAATGAATGGGCCAACGGCAACAATTTCGGATACCCCGCCGGTGTGCGCGTTCAGGTTCCCATGTCGAACGACCGTCTCGATGACGTCGCCAAAACATCGTGGTCGCTGGAACAGGCAAAGATCCCAGTCTCGGAAGGTCACGACCACGGCCAGCATGTCCACGAAGCGCCGCCTGTAGCCCCCGAAAAGAGCTCCACCCTGCAACCCATCGGCATCGATCAGGCCATTACCCGCTTCAACGCCCTTGGCTTTTTTCCCGGTTACGCGGTTGCCCTTCCCACAAAACCGACCGGCGTCTACAGTGGCTCCGTCTATCCAGACGACCTGTCGAAACAGCATGTCGTCCATCTCGACCAATATAGCGGTAAGGCTTTGATTGACATGACATATGCGGATTACGGCCCGCTCGGCAAAGGTCTTGAATGGGGCATCAACGTCCACATGGGCCAGCAATATGGCCTCGCAAACCAGATATTTCTCGTCATTGTCTGCCTCGCCATCATCCTTCTGGCCGTCTCCGGCGGCACCATGTGGTGGAAGCGGCGTCCGAAAGGCTCCCTCGGCATACCGCCCATGCCGCAGAACAAGCGTGTCCTGCGCGGCCTGCTGGCGCTACTCGCCATCGGCGGCATCATCTTCCCTCTGGTGGGTCTGAGCTTGCTGGTGATGCTGGTGCTGGACTTCATCGTTCAAGCCGTAGGCAAACGCCGCACGGCGTAAAACAAATATGGCCGGGAACAAGCCCGGCCATCTCGCCTGTCAACTACAACTGAAGTTGAGACGCTACACGTCTGCTATGGATGCAGAACCTGGCATCAAGACTTGAACAGAAACGACGCGCCGAAGGCGATCAGGGCAAAGCCGATTACGTGGTTGATGGTCAGGCTCTCCTTCAGCCAGAACACCGAGAACAGCGCGAAGACAGTCAGCGTGATGACTTCCTGCATCGTCTTCAGCTGTGCCGTAGAATAGACTTCCGAGCCCATGCGGTTTGCCGGTACGGCAAGGCAATACTCGAAAAACGCGATGCCCCAGCTTGTCAGGATAGCCATGAACAACAGGCTTCCCTTGTGCTTGAGGTGGCCATACCAGGCAAATGTCATGAAGACATTGGACGCAATCAACATGACAACCGGCCAGATGTGCGCAGGGGTGATTGAAAAAGGCATGATGGACCTTCAAAAATGGGAGAGGAAAACGATTGGGAGAGGGAACTTGTCTCGTCTTTCGGCGTATTGCTTAACGCAGGGCACGGCTTTCTAAAACAGGATTTTGCCGTTCTGATGGCTGAATATGTCGGCGTGAAGAACGCAGAACCTTGCATACGGTTCCAGCGACAGAAATGTTTCCTGTTTGTACTCTGTTTTTCGACCCTGCCTCTTCACTTTCCATCCCACACTCTCCATATTCCGCGACATGGCCAGATCACCCAAAAACACCGCAGACAAAACCTCCCGCTCTGATGGCTTTGCAGAAATGCCGCAAGCCGCGTTTGACGGCGCGCCGCTCAGCGGCAGCGTTTCGGACTGGGTGAAGCAGTTGGAAGCGGAGGCCGAAGCATCCTCTGTCGAGACGCAGCGCGAAGTCGCATCGAAAGCGGGCAAGCACCGCAAGAAGATCGAAATCGAAGCGCGCAAGCAGGCCATAGCAGAGGCGGAAGCCGCCAAGCCGAAAGCTGCCGGAAAATCCACAGCCCAGAAGACATCCCGGGGCGTATCCATCGGCGCGTCAAACGATCCGAAAACCCGCGCCGCCGCTGGCCTTAACCCGGTTGCTGGCATGGATGTCAGCCTTGAGGATGCGGAAAAGCTGGCCACCGGCGCAGTCACGGCAACTGTCGAGGCTCTGTCCGCGCTGATCGAGAGTGGCAACCCGCTGTTCAAGGACGGCAAGATGTGGACGCCACACCGCCCTGCGCGTCCGGCCAAATCCGAAGGCGGAATCACCATCCGCATGGCATCGGATTTCGAACCGGCGGGCGACCAGCCAACCGCGATTGCCGATCTTGTTGAAGGCATCAATTCCGGCGAACGCAGTCAGGTTCTGCTGGGCGTGACCGGCTCCGGCAAGACATTCACCATGGCGAAGGTCATCGAGGCCACGCAGCGCCCGGCGGTCATTCTCGCGCCCAACAAGACGCTGGCGGCGCAGCTTTATTCTGAGTTCAAGAACTTCTTCCCCGATAACGCGGTGGAATATTTCGTTTCCTATTACGATTACTACCAGCCGGAAGCCTATGTGCCGCGCTCGGATACCTTCATTGAGAAGGAATCCTCGATCAACGAACAGATCGACCGTATGCGCCACTCTGCCACCCGCTCGCTGCTGGAGCGGGATGATTGCATCATCGTCGCCTCGGTCTCGTGTATCTATGGTATTGGCTCTGTGGAAACCTACACCGCCATGACCTTCCAGATGGCGATTGGCGATAGGCTGGATCAGCGTCAACTGCTGGCAGACCTTGTGGCCCAGCAATATAAACGCCGGGATATGGATTTCCAGCGCGGCTCCTTCCGCGTGCGTGGTGATACCATCGAAATCTTCCCCGCCCACCTGGAAGATGCTGCCTGGCGCATTTCCATGTTTGGAGACGAGATCGACGCGATCACCGAGTTCGATCCCCTGACCGGCCAGAAAACCGGCGATCTGCAATCGGTGAAGATTTACGCCAATTCGCACTATGTCACGCCGCGCCCCACGCTGAACGGAGCCATCCGCGCCATCAAGGAAGAGCTAAAGGGCCGCCTTGCCGAGCTGGAAAAAGCCGGACGCCTGCTGGAAGCGCAGCGTCTGGAACAGCGCACCCGCTATGATATCGAAATGCTGGAAGCCACCGGCTCCTGCGCGGGCATCGAGAACTATTCCCGTTACCTCACAGGCCGCAGCCCCGGCGAACCGCCGCCGACCCTGTTTGAATATATCCCTGACAACGCCCTGCTGTTCATCGATGAAAGCCACGTTTCCGTCAGCCAGATTGGCGGCATGTACCGGGGCGACTTCAGGCGTAAGGCGACGCTGGCGGAATATGGCTTCCGCCTGCCCTCCTGCATGGACAACCGCCCGCTGCGGTTTGAGGAATGGGATGCCATGCGCCCGCCGACCGTTGCCGTTTCGGCCACCCCCGGCAATTGGGAAATGGAACAGGCCGGCGGCGTCTTTGCCGAACAGGTCATTCGCCCCACGGGGCTGATCGATCCGCCCGTCGAAGTGCGCTCTGCCCGCAGCCAGGTGGATGATGTGCTGGGCGAAATTCGCGAGACAGCCGCCAAGGGCTACCGCACCTTGTGCACGGTGCTGACGAAACGCATGGCGGAAGACCTCACCGAATATCTGCATGAGCAGGGCGTGCGCGTGCGCTACATGCACTCGGATATCGACACGCTGGAACGCATCGAAATCATCCGTGACCTGCGCCTCGGCGCGTTTGACGTGCTGGTGGGCATCAACCTGCTGCGCGAAGGCCTCGACATTCCCGAATGCGGCTTCGTCGCCATTCTGGATGCCGACAAGGAAGGTTTCCTGCGCTCCGAGACATCGCTGATCCAGACCATCGGCCGCGCCGCCCGTAACGTGGATGGCAAGGTCATTCTCTATGCGGATAAGGTCACCGGCTCGATGAAGCGGGCGATGGAAGAAACCTCGCGCCGCCGCGAGAAGCAGGTGGCCTACAACACCGAACACGGCATCACGCCTGAATCCGTCAAGGCCCGCATTTCGGATATTCTCGATAGCGTCTATGAGCGCGACCACGTGCGCGCCGATATTTCAGGCGCATCCGGCAAGGGCTTCGCCGATGGCGGCCATATGGTTGGCAACAATCTCCAAGCGCACCTCAACGCAATGGAAAAATCCATGCGCGACGCCGCCGCCGATCTCGACTTCGAAAAAGCCGCCCGCCTGCGCGACGAAATCAAACGCCTCAAAGCCGCCGAACTCGCCGCCATGGACGACCCGATTGCCAAGGAAGAAGCCAAATCGCTTGAGGGTGGTGGCAAAGGCAAGAAGGGCGCGAGCCCCCGCACCTCAACTGCGCGAGATACGTCCAATGACGCCGAAGCTGGCGAGCAAGCCTCAAAGTCCCTTTTCGCCAAACCATCCCTCGATGACATGGGCCCCGGCACAGACACTGCCAAACCCCTGTTCCGCAAGAACAGCCTCGACGAAATGACGGTGGGCCGCACGGAAAAGCCCGTCAAAGGCGCGGCACCCGCCAAGCCCAAAACCGAAGACGGCAAACGCATCTCACCCCTGCTGGAAGGCCAACCCGAACGCGCAACTGGCGGGAAAGACGATCCTCGCCCGATTGCGCGCGGCAAGGTGGGTGTGGGGAGCTATGAGGACCCGGGCGAGCAGAAGCGCAAGGGCCGGACGAAGGGGAAGACTGGAAGGCCGGGGCGGTGAGGCCCAACGAAGCAATCCTTTTCTGTGATAAATTATAATTTCGATTTTAAATCATTGGTTGAAAGCAGTAATAGAGTTACGGTTATATTTTAATTTTATTGAGTCTAACTCTGGGGTTTTAATTGAGCAAACGACTGCGAGATCCTGTGCACGGTTTGATCGTCTTTGATGAGAACAAGAAAGTTGATACTTTAGCTTGGCAATTAATTGATACCCCTGAATTTCAAAGATTACGGCGGATAAGGCAATTAGGGGTATCTGAGTTCACGTTTCCAGGTGCTGTGCATACCCGCTTCGCACATTCTATCGGGGTGTTCCATACTGCACGCTTGCTTGTTGAAATCGTCGAGCGTGAAATGAAGCGGATTGATCAAAAGACATCAGAGACTAGAGCCGAAGTAGCGATGATTGCGGCCCTCCTTCATGATTTAGGACATGGACCGTTTAGTCACACGTTTGAAACAGTCCAAGCTTCGCGTGGGGTAAAAAAGAAGCACGAAAAATGGACCGCCGATATTATCCGAAATCCATTGGGAAAAGTGCACCCGATTCTTGAGAGTTTCCGGGTCGGCTTCACTAACGAGGTCGCAGATCTTCTCGAAAAAGAGGATCCTGAGGACATATACCACTCTGTGGTTTCTAGTTCATTTGACGCCGACCGACTGGATTATCTTCGAAGAGATAGACTGATGACAGGAACTGGCGCGGGCGCAATCGACTTTGATTGGCTCAAGGACAACGTTAGAGTCGCTGAAATTGAACTAGATGCGCCAGATGATAACAATGACGGTGAGCCTCGACGTGCTCCCACATTCTGCTTGACTGAAAAGGCAAGACCAGCAGCAGAGCAATTTCTCCTAGCTAGATTTACCTTATCTGAACAAGTCTACTTTCACAGGGCCACTCGTTGCGTTGAGCATATGATTGGGAAAATGTTGCGTTGCATAGCTCTGGCTGCAGTCGGAACGAAAACGGATCGCAAAAAGTCTGGCCTGCAAGACAATCATCCATTGCTTCGATTCTTTGGGAAAGATGGAGAAACCGTTGAAAACTATCTTACGCTTGACGACACATTGATTTTTGGCTCACTCGAAGCACTGGCGAACGCAGAAAATCCTTCAATAAAGGAAATAGCATGCCGACTCAGAGAACGTAGGCTATATAAAACAATGGACATTGCGGAATTCGGGGCAGACCCGGGAACCCAACGTCAAAAGCTCCGAAAAATCAAAGAGCAATTCGAGGCGCAAATCCGAGATGAGACGGTCATTATTGACGACAAAGGATCATTCGGAATTTATTCTGAAATCGGTGGCGAATCGGAAAAAATGCACAAAAAAATACACATTCTTGAGGGGAATACCCCAGTAGAAATCACCAAAAAATCTGACCTGATTTCAGCGCTTGGAACAAAAAAACTAACCAGAATCTATTTCGCTGATGAAGAAGACAGAACGACAGCAAGAGGGAAAGCAGGCAATGCCAATCGAACCTGAAAATCGCATTGCGGAAATAATTTCTGCGGCGGGGGGCAAGCTCGTTAGCAAGATTAGATTGCAAAAAATCGTTTACCTCCTTGATCAAATCAACGATGAGCACAATTTTGATTTTGTATATTATCATTTTGGACCATTTTCTAGAGACGTAGAAAATGCAGTGCTCGACGGAGAGGCTTTCGGACTTATTAAGGAGGAAGAGGCGTTTCGTTCCAGTGATGGCGCGAAATACAGTATTTTCACCGTAAGTGAGCCTGTTGAAGATTACAAATTTCTACACACTAAAGAGTTGAAAGATTTAACCAACAATCTAGCCAATGAGAATGTAACTGTTTTAGAGCTCGCAGCGACTGCGCACTGGCTTTTTACTTATGAAAACATAAGCGACTGGGAGACGGAAATTCGGCGCCGGAAGGGCTCGAAAAATGACAGCGGTCGCCTAGAAAAAGCTAAACAGCTGCTACTTAAAATATCACTTCATCCTGCATTTGAAGCCGGGCGATCCGCACATTAAAGGTATTCTACTCACTTGACGCTAAAGTGGTGAACACTCATCGCTTTAGCCTTTTACTACGTGGGTCCTCAAATCATCGTTTGGTGCGTCATATGTGTTTTTTAATTGATAACGCTATCACATAGACTTGGAACCAATCCCACCCCAACCCGTTCTTCCCCCGAACACTATGTTCGATACTGAAAGGGAAGAAACACTATGAAAAACAAGGTTTTCGCGCTTGCTGCTGCTGCAGTTCTGACATCGTCTGTCGCGTTTGCGCAGACGGCGACGACGGCTCCTGCTGCGGCACCGGCTGCTGGTGCAGATGCGATGCTTTCGGGTCCTGGCATTACCATGGGCACCAAGGCCAGCGGTCCATTGAAGTTCATCAATGTGCAGAAGACCGACCTCACAGCCTCGCAGCTTGACGGCATGGACATCTACAATGCCCAGAACGAGGAAATCGGTGAGATTGAAGATGTTGTGATCGGCGATGGCAAGTCTGTCATCGGCCTGGTTGCCAGCGTCGGTGGCTTCCTCGGCATCGACAAGAGCTATGTGGTTCTCGACCCTGCCTCTGTTGCCATCAACAACGATAATGGCACATGGAAGGCTTACGTGGACACGACCAAGGAAGCGCTCGGCGCGGCTCCAAAGCTCGACTACGACAAGATGGATGACTAATCCATGAGATAGGCGGTTTTATTCCGTCGGTCTTCAAGCCCACCGATTGTTGGTTCGCTCCAATGGTCGGTGGGCTTTTTTGTGGGGGTCGTGGGGCTGCACCGGCAGAGGATGTCTGCCGCGTTCTGCTTGTGGAGATGTGGTCAGATCCTCGGGTCAAGCCCGAGGATGACGAAGGGGAGCGTGGAACGGCGGCCTTACCCGCCGAATTTGCCGCTGCGTGGGAAGCCCTTGGGCACGGTGCGGCCTGCGGTGGCGCGGTCGGCCATCCATTCCAGCAGTTCATCGGCGTTTTTGGAGAAGGAGCGCCCGGCGCTGTCTTCCCATGTCAGGCCGCTGGCCAGCGCAAAACACTTGATGTCGGAAATGCCGCCATCCTTGTAGCGTTGCAGGCGCACGCCCTTGCCGCGTGACATTTCCGGCACTTGCGAGAGCGGGAAGGTCAGCATCTTGCGGTTTTCACCAACGACGGCAACGTGGTCGCCCGTAACGGGCACCAGCATCTTCATCTCATCCGGCATGGCCACATTCATAATCTGCTTGCCCTTGCGGGTATTGGCCACCATTTCCGTTTCCGCAATCACGAAGCCATTGCCTGCCGTGGAGGCCAGCAGCAGTTTGCGCGATGGGTCATGCACGAAGGCGCTCAGAATATCCTGATCGTTCTCCATATCCACCATGATACGCACCGGCTCTCCATGGCCGCGCCCGCCCGGCAGCTTGTCCGCGCCCAGCGTGTAGGCCTTGCCGCCTGTCGTTACCAGCAGCAGCTTGTCTGTGGTCTGCGCCGGGAAAGCCAGCTTCGGGCCGTCGCCTTCCTTGAAGGTCAGTGTCGAGGTATCGGCCATATGGCCCTTCAGCGCTCTGATCCATCCCTTCTGGGAAATGACGATGGTGACAGGCTCTTTCTCGATCATGGATTGCTGAATGGCATCCACATCCGCCGTCGGGGCCATGGCGAACACGGTGCGGCGTGCACCAAGCGCGGTTGCCTTGGCGTATTTCTTCTTCACATCTTCGATTTCACCCGAAACCGTCTTCCACTGCTTTTCTGGTGATGCCAACAGGGACTCGATTTCAGCCTTCTCGCTGCTCAGGCCATCGAATTCCGTGCGGATCTCGAATTCTTCCAGCTTGCGCAAAGAGCGCAGGCGCATGTTGAGAATGGCTTCGGCCTGAATATCGGTCAGCTTGAACCGCGCCACCATAACGGGCTTCGGCTCATCTTCCTCACGGATGATGGCGATGATCTCATCGATATTGAGATAGGCGACGAGGAAGCCGCCGAGAATTTCCAGGCGGCGATCAATGGCGGCCAGACGGAAGCGCGAGCGGCGCAGCAGCACATCGCGGCGGTGGTCCAGCCATTCCTTCAGCACTTCGTTGAGCGCCATGACCTTGGGCACCCGGCCCATAGACAGGACGTTCATGTTCAGCGGAATGCGGTTTTCCAGATCAGACAGGCGGAACAGCGATTCCATCAGCAGCGTTGCATCGACGGTGCGGTTCTTCGGCACCAGCACGACACGCACGTCCTCGGCGGATTCATCGCGAACGTCTTCCAGCAAAGGCAGACGCCGGGCCAGAAGCAGCTCGGCAATCTTTTCGATCAACCGTGATTTCTGAACCTGATAGGGAATTTCCGTGATGACGATCTGGTAGCCGCCACGGCCAAGATCCTCAATCTCCCACTTGGCACGAACGCGGAAACCGCCGCGTCCTGTCTTGTAGGCCTCGATCATGCTTTCGCGGCTCTCGGTGATGACGCCGCCTGTCGGCAAGTCAGGGCCTTCGATGCCACCTCTTTCCGGATGAGCAGGATCGAACATCAGATCCTCGACGGTCGCATCCGGGTTCTTGATCAGCCGAAGCGCCGCATCGCAGAGCTCATGCGCGTTGTGCGGCGGAATGGATGTTGCCATGCCCACGGCGATGCCGGAGGAACCGTTCGCCAGCAGGTTGGGAAACGCGCCGGGCATAACGACCGGCTCTTCGTCTTCCTCATTATAGGTCGGGCGAAAATCGACCGCATCCTGCTCGATGCCTTCGAGCAGCAGCGCTGCGACATCGGTCATGCGCGCTTCGGTATAACGATAGGCGGCGGCGCCATCGCCATCGATATTGCCGAAATTGCCCTGGCCATCGACAATGGGGTAGCGCTGAGAGAAGTCCTGCGCCAGACGCACCAGCGCGTCATAGACAGACTGGTCGCCATGGGGATGGAATTTACCGATCACGTCACCGACGATACGGGCGCATTTCTTGAAGGCGGAATTAGGCCGAATGCCCATTTCGCTCATGGCGTGAATGATGCGGCGGTGCACCGGCTTCAAACCATCACGAACGTCCGGCAATGCGCGGTGCATGATGGTCGACAGCGCGTATGCCAGGTAACGCTCTTCCAGCGCTGCCTTCAGGTCAACAGGTATAATATTGTCGTCGTCTCCGCCGGACGGAGGAAGCAGATTTTTTCCCATAGTTCCTGACTAGCGGAAAGGGTTAATTGCGGCAAGAAACAAGGGCTTTTCGCCTGTGGATGACGGCGGTTGCGCACGTATTTTCCTTTGACCTTGTTTTTATGCCGCAATTCAGCCATTCGTTGCATCTTATGAATGCATATACCGGCGCTAACCATCCGATATAGATGCACCATTTCAGCTTCAACATGCCTGTTTTTCGTACCTGTAGGGAAGAGATAGAATGAGACTTCAGACAACCCGCAATTTTCTGTTTGCAAGCGCCGCAGCAGTCGCTTTCGCGTCGCCTGCATTCGCACTTGACGGTGCAGACGTCCTCAAGAAAATCAACGCCGCTTATCACGTTCAGGGCGCGGAAATAGGCGCGAAGTCCGTTACTGTTGATGGCTCCACTGTCAAGCTCAGCAGCGTTACCTTCGCGACGACGGCAACCAAAGAACAGGTCATCCCTGTCGGCGACGTCACACTTGAAGGCGTTGAAGAAGACAATGGCGGTTACACAATCGACAAGATGAGCTTCGACAACGTGAAATACGCCCACGAAAATGTCGCTGTCGATGTGAGCGACATCTACGTTTCCGGCGTTGTCGTTCCAGCAGATCCAACAACTGGCACAGTGGATTCCATGATGCTCTATGATGAGGCCCATAGCGGCCCCGTCTCCGTCAAGGTGGATGGCACGGAAACCTTCTCGCTCGCCGAAACAACAACGACGATGACGAAAAGCGAAGATGACAGCACCATCAGCTTCGACCTGAACGCGACTGGCTTCAAGGCGGATCTCAGCAAAATCCAGGACCCCAAGTCCAAGGAAGCCATCGACAAGCTCAAGGTGCAGACGCTATCAGGCGAAATGACCATGAGCGGTTCGTGGGAACTCACACCGGGCACGCTGACGATTGATGAGTATGCCGTCGACCTCAAGGATGTCGGCCGTCTCAACATGGCGTTCAGCTTCTCCGGTTACACGCTGAACTTCATCAAGACGATGCAGGATGCGGTCAAGGCGCAGGCCGAAAACCCGAACAAGGAACAGGCAGATCAGGCCGCCGGTCTCGCCATGCTCGGTCTTATGCAGCAGCTCAGCTTCAACAGCGCCGAAATCAGCTTCGATGATGCCAGCATCACCAAGCGCGCAATCGATTACGCCGCTGGCGAACAGGGCATGTCGGGCGAGCAGCTGTCGCAGACCATCAAGGGCATGGTTCCGATCATGATGGCCCAACTCAACGTACCGGAACTGCAGAACGCCGTTTCCGCAGCCGTGAACGCCTATATCGACGATCCAAAGAACTTCACGATTTCCGCCGCCCCTGAAAAGCCCGTCCCCTTCCCCATGATCATGGGTGCAGCCATGGGCGCGCCAAACACCATTCCAAAGGTGCTGGGCGTTACGGTAACGGCTAACGAATAGTCTCTGATACCAAAGCTTCAAGCCGCCCTGTGAATTCTCACAGGGCGGCTTTTTTGTTGCGTGCGTGGTTGCGAAAAACAAAAGGGCCAGCGTTTCCGCCAGCCCTTTTTTTTCTAAACGCTCAGTATTGCGTATCAGTCTTTCTTCGGCGTCGGCACAACCCGTAGCGCCAGTTCGCGAAGCTGCGTTGGCGTGGCTGGTGCCGGGGCGTTCATCAGAAGGTCCTGCGCCTGCTGGTTCATTGGGAACAGCGTGACTTCGCGCAGGTTCTTCGTGCCGGTCAGCAACATCACCACGCGGTCCACGCCAGCTGCCATGCCGCCATGTGGGGGCGCGCCGTACTGGAATGCGCGGTAGAGGCCGCCGAAGCGATCTTCGACGTCCTGCTGGCTGAGGCCAACCTTCTCGAACGCCTTGACCATCAGTTCAGGTGACTGGTTACGAATGGAGCCCGAGGCGATTTCGTAGCCGTTGCAGACCATGTCGTACTGGTAGGCCTTGATCGTCAGCGGATCCTGGTTTTCCAGCGCGTCCATACCGCCCTGCGGCATGGAGAATGGATTGTGGGCGAAGTCGATCTTCTTTTCTTCTTCGTTGTATTCGAAGAATGGGAAGTCAACGATCCAGCACAGCTCGAAACGGTCGCGGTCTACGAGGTTCAGTTCCTCGCCAGCGCGGGTGCGGGCTTCGCCAGCAAACTTGTAGAACTTGGCAGGATCACCGGCAACGAAGAAGGACGCATCGCCTGCTTCTAGATCGAGCTGGACGCGCAAGGCTTCCGTGCGCTCTTCGCCGATGTTCTTGGCAAGCGGGCCAGAGCCAACAACCTTGCCGTCTTCTTCCTTCCAGAAGATGTAGCCGAGGCCCGGCTGGCCCTGCCCTTGCGCCCAGGCATTCATGCGGTCACAGAATGCTCTGGAACCACCGGTCTTGGCTGGAATGGCCCAGACTTCGACCTTGGGGTTGGATGCAATCATGTTCGCGAAGACCTTGAAGCCGGAGCCGGCAAAATGGTCTGTCACGGCCTGCATTTCAATCGGGTTGCGAAGGTCAGGCTTATCGGAACCGTATGTGCGGATCGAATCGTCATAGGCAATGCGGCGGAAGTTCTGCGTAACAGGCTTGCCTTCGGCAAACTGTTCGAACACGCCGCGAATGACGGGCTCCATGGTTTCCCAAACGTCTTCCTGCGTCACGAAGCTCATTTCCAGGTCGAGCTGGTAGAATTCGCCCGGTAGACGGTCTGCACGCGGATCTTCATCGCGGAAGCACGGTGCGATCTGGAAATAGCGGTCGAAACCGGCAACCATCAGAAGCTGCTTGTACTGCTGCGGCGCCTGCGGCAACGCGAAGAACTTGCCTTCGTGAATGCGGCTTGGCACGAGGAAGTCGCGCGCGCCTTCTGGCGAGGATGCCGTCAGGATTGGCGTGGAATATTCAGCAAAGCCGATATCGCCCATGCGGCGGCGCATGTCGGAGATGATCTGCGTGCGCTTTACAATGTTCTTGTGCAGCGTATCGCGGCGAAGATCGAGGAAGCGATACTTCAGGCGCACATCTTCAGGATAGTCAGGCTCGCCGAAGACCGGCAGAGGCAGTTCCTTGGAAGCGGCCAGCACTTCGATTTCCTGGGCGTAAAGCTCGATTTCGCCGGTCTCCATGGTCTTGTTAACAGTGTCTTCCGAACGCGCCTTGACGAGACCGTCGATACGGATGACCCACTCGCCGCGAACGACTTCGGCAGACTTGAAGGCCGGGCTATCGGGATCGGCAACGACCTGCGTGATGCCATAATGATCGCGAAGGTCGATGAAGAGAACGCCGCCGTGATCTCGTACGCGATGGACCCAGCCGGACAGGCGAACGGTTTCGCCGACATGCGACTTGCGGAGTGCGGCACAGGTGTGGCTGCGGTAACGATGCATTTTATGATCCTGAAGAATACAGCGGCAACGGTCTGCCGCGCTGTCGAAAATTGGCCGGAAAAGCGCATGACTGACCCGATTTGTCAAGGTAAAGCGCAATTTCCATAGCCCTCTTTGCACCCCCACCACGCAGAGCGCAATCATCATTTTGGATGATGTGACAGGCAAATTTGCAATTTATGGTCACATTAGGTGCGGGAAACTTCGCATGTGAGCCAAGAAACGGCTTGATCATATTGACATGGGCCGACCAAAGGGAAAGTAAGACGGATCGATTTCCGTGACTGGCTGAATGACGCAATGATTGAAACGACAACAGCACTCGCCGAAGCCTGCAAGGAACTGGCGAAATCCGATTTCATTACGATTGATACGGAATTTCTTCGCGAGACGACTTTCTGGCCCCAACTCTGCTTGGTGCAGATGGCAAGCCCGACGCTGGAAGTGCTGGTTGACCCACTTGCGAAAGATATCGACCTCACGCCTCTTTTCGAGTTGATGGCCGATCCGAGCGTCATCAAGGTTTTCCATGCCGCCCGTCAGGATATCGAAATCGTCCACCATCTGGGCGGACTTATCCCTCATCCTATTTTCGATACGCAGGTCGCTGCCATGGTCTGCGGCTTTGGCGACTCTATTTCCTATGATCAGCTGGTCCAGCGGATCAAGAACGTCCAGATCGATAAATCCTCACGCTTCACGGACTGGAGCCGTCGCCCGCTGACCGAAAAGCAGCTGGACTATGCGCTGGCCGATGTCACCCATCTGCGTGATGTCTATCTCGCCTTGAAAGCGCAGCTGGAGCGCGATGGTCGTTCTTCCTGGCTCAAGGAAGAGATGGATATTCTGGAATCGGTTGAGACCTATGACATGCATCCCGATGATGCGTGGCTGCGGTTGAAGTCGCGTCTGCGCAAGCCGACGGAACTCGCCATCCTCAAATTTGTCGCTGCATGGCGCGAACGGGAAGCGCGCTCGCGCAACGTGCCGCGCTCGCGCGTGTTGAAAGATGATGCGATTTTCGAGATTGCCCAACAGCAGCCGAAAGACACCGACGCACTGTCACGTCTCCGCACCATCCCCAAAGGTTGGGAGCGCTCCGCATCCGGCGTGGCCATTATTGAAACGGTGAATGCGGCGCTTGCCCTGCCAAAGGGCGATATGCCGCAGGCTGCCCGCCAAAGCCATTCCCCTGAGGGATCAGGTGCAGCGGTTGAGCTGTTGAAAGTTCTTCTAAAGCTGACCGCCGACAAACACGGCGTTGCCGCCAAGGTTATTGCCAACAGCGAAGATCTGGACAAGATCGCATCGGAAGGCGAAAAGGCCGACGTTCCAGCCCTTTCCGGCTGGCGGCGTGATCTGTTCGGCGAACCGGCATTGAAGCTTATTCGCGGTGAAGTGGCACTGCGCTTCGCTGGCAAGAAAGTGGAAGCACTGGAGCTTCCGACTGCCGAAGAGACTGCCTGACAAAGGCTTCGCCCCTGCACCACAAAGCCGTTTGAGATTGATGCAAGTCCGTCACAGACGGTTTCTTTGCCATGACATTACCGAAACATCACTTTTGGCCTGATCATTTCCGCAATATGCTTCACGCCTAACGGGAATCATACCGATGCCCCGCTATGGATGGTAGTTCCCACTGCGTCCCCTTGCCGAACAAAGAGGCTGGATGAGAAAATTTCTCGCAATGCTGGATTATGTCATGCTGTTTCTGGCTGTTGCCGGGAGCGGTGTGGCCTATGCATTTCTGGAATATGGCGGCGGCGCCCTTATCGGCGCGACCTATGCGCTGTTTGCCTGCGCGCCCATTCTCGCCTTCGAGCGCGGCTATATCATGCCCGGGCTTTCGCGGCGCATCAGCATGCTGCCGACCCCAGCCTATATCGCATTTGGCCTCGTCATTTATGCCATTCTGGTGTTTTGCGGGTTTGGCCTTGGGGGCACCATTCTTTGGGCCACGGGCATCTTGCCAACGAGTTGGCGCAGCGCCGTTCATGCAGAAATGCAGACGCTTCTGTTTACGCTGGGCGTATGCGCCATCATCGTCTTCATCATGCGCGTGCGGGAATTGCTGGGCCGCGATATCTTCATCGACCTCATCCTCGGTCGTTATCGCCGTCCGGTCAGTGAAGAGCGTGTCTTCCTGTTTGTGGACCTCGTCGGCTCCACCTCCTTTGCGGAAACCCACGGCGATCTTCGGGCGCAGGAATATCTGGGTGAACTGTTCTCTGTTTACGCGGGTCCGGTGCGGCGGCACGGCGGCGTTATCGATGATTATATCGGGGATGCAGCCATCATTACTTGGCCTTACCATATGGCGATCCGCCGCGCGGCTTGCATCAATTGTGTCTTCGATATCCTGAAAGCCATCGAGAACAATCGCGCCGAATGGCTATCGCGTTTTGGCACGGTGCCAAAGCTGCGATTCGCTGTTCATGGTGGCCCGGTCATCACGGCTGAAATCGGCGTCGATCACCACAAGATCACCTATTTCGGAGACACCGTTAACACCACGGCGAGACTGGAATCACTCAGCAAAATGCTGGGCCATCCCATCCTGATCTCGTCCGATCTTGCCCATCAATTGCTGCTGCCAAAAGGCGTAAAAAGCGAGTATCTGGGCGAACACGCCGTGAAAGGCCGCGGTCAGACACTGGGTGTCTGCGCCCTCAGTTCTGCTGAGATTATCGCCTGACGCTCGCATGGGCACAAGCGTCATCAAATCTTCAACCCGGGTTCAACCTGTTGTCATGAAGCGTGCCTAACGGTCCATGCATCGCAAATGCAGACACAAGGTTTGCATTGCAGATGCAAACCAAAGGTAATGTCATGAAAAAGACCCCCCTGGCCTCCGCAGCCATTCTTGTGCTCGCCACCACATCAACCTTCGCGGCGGAAAAGGAATTCCCTGCAAAGCTCGTGTCACAGGCGGTCTTGCCGGCAAACACGATCATCGCGGCCCCTGCCGATGCGCCTGAGCATCTGAAGACATCGGGCAAGTTCACGACAGCGGATCGCAAGCGTGCCGAAGGCTTGGGCACTGTTGCGGGTAAGGATGGCGTGCGCAAGACCGGTTTGTCCATGCCATTTGCAGGCCAGGCCATGCAGGGCTTTTCCGGCATCAAGACGATGAGCGACGGTACATTCTGGAGCCTCTCCGATAATGGCTTCGGCTCCAAGTCGAACTCCAGCGATTCGATGCTGATGCTGCATCACCTGAAAATCGACTGGGCCAATGGCAAGGTCGAACCGCAGGAAACCGTGTTCCTGTCCGACCCGGACAAGAAGGCACCCTTCCCCATCGTCATGGAAGGCTCCGAGAAGCGTTATCTGACCGGTGCTGATTTCGATGTGGAATCCATCCAGCCGACCGGCGACGGTTTCTGGGTTGGCGAAGAGTTCGGCCCCTATGTCCTGAAGTTCACCCGCGACGGCAAGCTGACCGATGTCGTCTCAACCAAGGCTGGCGAGATCGACGTGAAATCCCCTGACCATCCGACGCTCACGCTTCCTGCCAATCCAACCCTGAAGCTGCCCGCCTTTAACCTGAAGCGCTCCGGCGGCTTTGAAGGTCTTGCCATGTCCAAGGATGGCACCAAGGCTTACGGACTGCTCGAAGGTCCGCTCTATAATGCCGAGGGACAAGTCGAAAAGACGGAAGACGGCGCAACCGGTCTTCGTATCATCGAACTGGATGTTGCATCCAAGAGCTGGACCGGCCGCACATGGCTCTATCCACTGGCAGAAGGCGGTGAGGCCATTGGCGATTTCAACATGCTGGATGATACGACGGCGCTGGTGATCGAGCGCGACAATGGCGCTGGCACGGCGGACAAGGCCTGCGCCGATCCGAAGAAGCCTGAGGAGACTTGCTTTGCAGTTCCAGCCAAGCTGAAGCGCATCTATAAGATCGAAATGAGCGATGCGAATGTTGGCAAAGCCGCACGCAAGATCGGCTATATCGATCTCATGAAGATCGCCGATCCCGATGGCAAGGCACGTCAGGGCAGCGCAAACGGCATTTACACAATGCCATTCGTTACCATCGAGAACGTTGATCGCGTCGATGCCACGCACATCATCGTCGGCAATGACAATAACCTGCCCTTCTCGGCTGGCCGCGCCCTGGACAAGGCGGATGACAATGAGTTCGTTCTGCTTGAGGTCAAAGACCTGCTCGACGCGAAGTAATCAGTAAAAGCGCGGAGCCCCCAAGATGCAGTGGGGGCTCCGCTTAAAATTCGACTACTCGAACACGAATGCGAGCTTCTTGCCTGTCAGCTTGGAAAGCTGCTGCAACCGGCCCTCAAGCCGCTCGCCTGCGAAATCGCAATATTCATGCGGCACGACGAATTCAAGTTCGATACCGTCCTGCTCGGACCGGCGGAATTTCAGGTGATCCACCACACCCGGCATGGATGCCGAAAACAGATAGATGACCCGCAGTAGACCACCCAGCAGCTTGGCGAGTTCCTGCATTCTCTCACCCGCAATCGATGTCAGGTGTTCGGTCGTCCCATTATCGTTGAGGCCTTCGAAGCGATAATAATTCGCCAGCGCGATATAGGCGCGGCCCGGATGGGTGATGGCGATGAAAGACGAATGCGCGATGATGTTGAGCGCCTGCAATCCACGATAATCCGGATGGGCGCGCCAGCTGATATCAGCCAGAAGGCAGGCCGCCTGACGATACCGCGCCTCGTCCTCGGTTTCGTCTATGCCGAAGATCGGCACTGTCCGCCCGCTCCAGTCCGCAAGCTCGCGTGCGTGTTCTGGTGATCTGGCGCGAAGGATTGCCAGTTCATCTGCTACCACGAGCAGAGGATCAGACACCTGCTCGCTCTCGGGCAGCAGCGAATAGAGATAGCCCTCACGGACGCCCTGAGCGGAAAACGCGATCTTTGCCGGCTTCATTGCTTCCAGCACTTCGCGCATGGCGACAGCACCAAAGGGTAGCAGCGTGCGGCGGTTTTTTGATACCGCCTGCCAGGCAGGGTCCTTGCTGTCCTTGGAGGCAATGACCTCGTCCAAAAAGCTCAGCATATCCGCGAGCGGCATTTCATAGCCCTGCATCATGTGCAGAGGGTAGCCGGTAATTTCCATGTGCAGCTTGGCAATGTTGCGCCATGTGCCGCCCACCGCATAGAATGTGCGCCCCTCGCCCTTTGCAAGCAGCTTGGCCGTTTTGACCTGCTTCTTCGTGTAAGCCGCAGCCTTCTCGATGGAGCCGCCGGAATGTTCCGACAACCGCAGGCCGCCGAGCGGCAAGGTGATGCCATCGCCGCAGGTTTTGCCCCTGATATCGATCAATTCCAGCGAACCGCCACCCAAATCACCGGCAATGCCATCAGCATCGTGGAAACCGCTGATCACGCCATAGGCGGAATAGAGCGCTTCCTTTTCGCCTGAGAGAACCTCGATCTCGCAGCCAAGAATGGTTTCGGCATCGCGAATGAAGTCTGGACCGTTGGATGCTTCACGGGCGGCGGCTGTGGCCAGCACATAGAGCTGTTTCGCCTGGGCCTGTTCCGAAAGAGCACGGAAACGGCGCAACGCCGCAAGCGCACGCGTCACGCCTTCTTCATCCATGCGCCCGGTCAGTGCGAGGCCTTTACCCAGGCCGCACAGGACTTTTTCATTGAAAAGCACCGCTGGGGCGCGCGAGAGTCCCTCATATACGACGAGACGAACGGAGTTCGAACCAATGTCTATGACGGAAACGGGGGCGAGACCAGTAAGGCGCCCCTGTGCTTCTGATCGTGTCATTCAGCCTGTTTCTTGCGGGCAGAGACCAGCCCGGCAATCAGTTTGGGCGCACTGGATTTCAAGGCTTCACCACGTCCCGACAGGCTTGGATTGGTCATGAAATAGTGCTGCGCGTTGAACGGTTCCTCGCCTTTGCGCACCTCGATGCGCCTAGACGTACCGTCCGGCAGTATCTCGTAGCTCTGCTGGTTGTCAATGAGATTGCCCAGCATGATCTGCGAAAGAACCTGCTCGTGCACAGTAGGATTGACCAAGGGGACCATGGTTTCAACCCGGCGATCCAGGTTGCGCGGCATCATGTCGGCCGATCCGATGTAGACCAGCGCCTTGTCGGAAGGCAGGCCATGGCCGTTGCCGAAGCAGAAGATGCGGCTATGCTCAAGGAATCGTCCGACGATGGATTTCACGCGGATATTGTCGGACAGGCCCGGCACCTGCGGGCGCAGGCAGCAGATGCCGCGAATGACCAGATCGATCTCCACACCGGCTTCACTGGCGCGATAGAGCGAGTCGATGATTTCAGGATCCACAAGCGAGTTCATCTTCATCCAGATTGCCGCTGGAGCACCATTTCTGGCGTGTTCCGCTTCATCATTGATGTGCTTGAGAATGCGCGAGCGCATCGTATAGGGCGAAACCGCCAGCTTCATGCCCTCTTCAGGCTCACCGTAACCGGTGATGAAGTTGAAGATGTTCGCCATATCATGCGCAATCTTCGGATTGCAGGTGAAGAACGACAGGTCCGTATATACCTTGGCAGTGACCGGGTGGTAGTTGCCGGTGCCAAGGTGGCAATAGGTCCGCAGCTTGCCATCTTCACGGCGCACGACCATGGACATCTTGGAGTGGGTCTTGAGTTCGATGAAGCCGAACACGACCTGAACGCCAGCCCGTTCCAGATCTCGCGCCCAACGAATATTCGCCTCTTCGTCGAAACGAGCCTTCAATTCCACCAGCGCGGTCACCGACTTGCCAGCATCGGCAGCATCGATCAATGCACGAACGATCGGGCTATCATTGGAGGTGCGGTAAAGCGTCTGCTTGATGGCGAGAACATCTGGGTCGCGTGCCGCCTGCAAAAGGAACTGCACGACCACATCAAAGCTCTCATAGGGGTGGTGAACCACCATGTCTTTTTCGCGGATGGCGGCAAGGCAATCACCCGCATGCTCACGCACACGCTCTGGGAAGCGGGCATTGTAGGGTTCGAATTTCAGATCGTCGCGCGGTGCCTTGACGATTTCCGAGATTGTGTTCAGCGCCAAGAGGCCCGGCAGAACCGCGACGCGATTGTCCGGCACACCCAGTTCGTGAACAACGAACTGGCGCAGAGATGGAGGCATTTCGCTGTCGGTCTCGATGCGGATAACCGAGCCGCGACGGCGGCGCTTCAGCGCGCTTTCGAAGTAGCGGACGAGATCTTCCGCCTCTTCCTCAAGCTCGATATCGCTGTCTCTGATAATGCGGAACGTGCCGAAGCCACGCACCGTGTAGCCGGGATAGAGCCTGTGGATGAAGAGGCCAACCACGTCTTCCAGCGTGATATAGCGGATCGCGCCCTTTTCGTCCGGCAGACGGATGAAGCGGTCGAGTGCGGGCGGCAGACGCAGGAGAGCCGTCATCGGCTCCCGGCCATTGACGCTATCGAGCTGCAAGCCCATCGAAAATCCTAGATTGGGGATGAATGGGAAAGGATGCGCAGGATCGATCGACAGGGGCGTCAGAACCGGGAAAATCAATGCTTCGAATTCGTTTTCCAGCCAGACCAGATCCTGTTCGGAAAGTGCGGCCGGACGAACGATATAGATGTTTTCCTTGCCCAGATATTGCTGGAGAACCGCAAGCGAAGCCTGCTGTTCCATCTGGAGATTGTCGATCTCTTTCAGAATATTCTCAAGCTGCTCGGCGGGCGTCTTTCCATCCGGCGTCTTGACCGTCACGGACTGGCGAACCTGGCCTTCCAGGCCAGCGACGCGCACCATGAAGAATTCATCAAGGTTGGCAGCAGAAATCGAGAGAAAGCGAAGACGCTCCAGCAGGGGGTGAGCCGTGTTGAGCGTTTCTTCAAGGACGCGGCGGTTGAATTGCAGCCAGGAAAACTCCCGGTTTACAAAGCGCGTCGGGCTGTCCCACAGGTCCGCGACCTCTGCTGCTGCCTGCGTGCCATCGTTCGAACCGTCCTGCACTGCCGAATCCATAAAATATCCCCCGCCCTTTAAAACCGGTTTCCCGAGACAATGGCAGGACTAAGCCTGCGATGCTCAAGGTCTTGTTGAAGCATCGGGGCGATTGAGAACCGCTTTCCGATGCCTACAGCCCGTATAACAGTTTGACGACGGAACTGTGACAGTCAATCATCGTCCACATCGCTACCGAGTTCAGTCAGAACTTCTGCCGCCATTGCCCGGCTGATCCGCGCTCCCCGTGCCAGCCCCAAACGATCAAGCCTCTCGACAATCGTCTGGGCCGTATCCAGAGAACGCTCCATCCGCGCAACGATATAGCTGACAAGTTTGTCATCTATGTAAAGCTGGCGGTCCGCGAAGAGTTTCATCAAAATCTGGCCGAGCAGATCCTCATCCGGCTCACCGATTTCCACCACCGTTGCCGCCTTCAGTCGCGAGCGAAGATCGGGCAAGGTAACGGGCCAAAGCGAAGGCGATTCCCGGCTGGTGATCAGCAATGAGGTTGCGTTTTCCCGCACACTGTTGATGACGTGAAACAGCTGCGTATCGTCAAATCCATTGCGGTCTGCGTCCTCGAACAGGACGGGAGCCTTCTCTGCCACACGCGCGGCTTCTGCCCCTGCAACGGGTTGAATTTCGGCGGCACTACTGATGTTTTTCCAGATGCTGGCGAGATGCGATTTCCCCGAGCCCGGCGGACCGACCAGAACCACAACCGGCGACGGCCAGCGCGGCCAGTTGTCCACGATGCTGACAGCCGCATCCAGAGGAGCGGCCACAAGCAGATCGTCACGACCAGTCGCCGTCTGGTGGGAGAAAGCCAGCGGAAGTTGTTCGGCCTTTGTTTTGATGGCGCCGGGCTTGTTTCTATCGCTCATCGTCTAGCTCTGAGAATCGATCTTTGTTGGAGGGAGCGCTTTTACCTGTTGTCCTGTACCATCCCACGGCAGGTTGGCGGCGCGGCCATGGTACAGATCGCTGTCGAGATAGCGCGAGAGTGCGAAACGCACCAGCACGCCCATCGCGGCTGCGGCAGGAACCGCCACAAGCAGACCGACGAAGCCGAACAGCGCGCCAAACGCGAAGAGAGCAAACATCAGCCAGACGGGGTGCAGACCAACGCTGCTACCGACCAGTTTCGGCTGTAGAATATTGCCTTCGATGAACTGGCCGGAAAAGAAGACCGCTAGGACCAGAATGACATCAACATAGTCAGGCCAGAACTGAACCAGCGCCACGCCGACGGCCAGTACAAGCCCGATCATGGACCCGACATAGGGAATGAAGCTGATGGCACCTGCAAACAGGCCGATCAGAAGGCCGAAATTCAGCCCGACCAGTGACAGACCGACGCCGTAGTAAACGCCGAGAATGATGCAGAGAGAACCCTGGCCACGGATAAAGCCTGCAATCGTCTTATCCATGTCGCGTGCAATCTGGCGAACGGTCGATACGTGGTCACGGGGTATCCAGCCATCGACCTTTTCGATCATCCGGTCCCAGTCCAGCAGCAGGTAAAACGCGACAACCGGTGTCACCACCAGCAACGACATGACATCCACCAGCGACTTGCCGGAATTCCATATCTGCGTGAGCAGCGTGCCGATGAAGCCCGCCCCTTCCGCCAGCAACTTCGAGAAGTTTTCCTTGACCGTATCGATCTGCGTGCTGACCCAGCCCGGCAGAAGATTGCTATCGGCCCCGGCGATCAGTTGCTGAAGCGAGGAGATATATTGCGGAATGCGCGTAATGAATTCCGATGCCTGCGCCGCCACCAATGGAATGATGATGATGAGCGATAGTGCAAACACAAGCACAAAGGACACAAGGATCATGATGCTCGCCATCATGCGGCTCAAGCCCCGGCGCTCCAGCCAGTCTGCAATAGGATCAAGAAAGTAAGCGAGCGCCATTCCAGCCACGAAGGGCAGGAGAATGGAGCTGAATACCATCAGGAACAGCACGAAAACAGCGAGCGCACCGAGCCAGAAAAAAACCTGACGTCTCAGATTCATGCCTCTGATATGTGGTTGCATCGCCTGCTCCTTATTAAGCGCCCGTGGTCATAACGCCTTGATCAGGAGATAGGACGCGTGGGCTGGACTGGTCAAGTGTCGCATGTTCGTCAATTTCGCCAAGGCCGAGCTTTCCCATAACAATACGGCTAAAACAGCCAAAAGGCGTGAAAAACATGCCTTTTGCGATGCTCATACTTGCATCGTCATCCGTCTCATGCGAATGGCGACGCCAAACGGAACGAGTGGAGACAAGAGCCATGAGCGAGCAAGGCAAGAACGGTCTTACCTACAGCGATGCAGGCGTAGACATCGACGCCGGAAATCTGATGGTCGAGAAAATCAAGCCTGCCGTGCGCTCCACCCGTCGCCCCGGCGCCGATGGTGAGATTGGCGGCTTCGGCGGATTGTTCGATCTGAAGGCTGCGGGCTTCAAGGACCCGGTCCTCGTGGCTGCCAATGATGGCGTCGGAACCAAGCTGAAGATCGCTATCGATGCCGATTATCACGACACGGTCGGTATCGATCTCGTCGCGATGTGCGTCAACGATCTGGTCGTGCAGGGTGCCGAGCCACTCTTCTTCCTCGACTACTTTGCCACCGGCAAGCTCGATCCCGATCAGGGTGCCGCTATCGTCAACGGCATTGCCGCTGGCTGCCGGGAATCCGGTTGCGCGCTGATTGGTGGCGAAACCGCCGAAATGCCGGGCATGTATTCGCATGGCGACTATGACCTTGCGGGCTTTGCCGTGGGTGCTGCCGAACGCGGCCAGCTTTTGCCAGCGGGCGACATTGCCGAAGGCGATGTCATTCTGGGTCTCGCCTCGTCAGGCGTCCATTCCAACGGCTTCTCGCTGGTGCGCAAGATCGTCACTCTTTCCGGCCTTGGCTGGGATGCAGCCGCTCCCTTCGCTGAAGGTCAGAAGCTGGGCGAAGCCCTGCTCACACCGACACGCATCTACGTCAAGCCGCTGCTCAAAGCTATCCGCGAGACGGGTGCCCTGAAGGCGCTGGCCCATATTACCGGCGGTGGTTTCCCCGAGAATATTCCGCGTGTTCTGCCAAAGCACCTCGCGGCTGAGATCGATCTGACGGCAATCAAGGTTCCCTCCGTCTTCTCATGGCTCGCCAAGACGGGCGGCGTGGCGCAAAATGAAATGCTGCGCACCTTCAACTGCGGCGTTGGCATGATCGTGGTCGTTTCTGCTGAAAACGCACAGACGGTAACAGACGCGCTGACAGCGGAAGGCGAAACCGTATTTCCGCTGGGCCGCATGGTCGCGCGTGAAGATGCGGCGCATGGCACCATCTACAAGGGCACGCTCGGCCTATGAGCACTGGGCCTATGAGCAATGCCCCTGCCCGCAAGCGCGTCGTCGTTTTCATTTCCGGCAGCGGCTCCAACATGATGGCGCTGGCGCAAGCCTGCCAGGCGCCGGACTTCCCGGCAGAAATCGCATGCGTCATTTCCGACAAGGCGACGGCTGGCGGGCTGCCCAAGGCGCAAGCCCTTGGCATTCCCACGCTCGTCTTCGAGCGCAAGATTTACTCGACCAAGACCGAACATGAACAAGCCATACTGGCCGCGCTCGGTGAAATCGACCCTGATATCATCTGTCTTGCGGGCTACATGCGGCTGATCTCAGGCGACTTCATCGCGCCCTATGCTGGCCGCATCATCAACATCCATCCATCTATCCTGCCGCTTTTCCCCGGCCTTCACACCCATGAACGCGCTATCGAAAGCGGCATGAAGATCACCGGCTGCACGGTTCATTTCGTGACCGAAGGCATGGATGAAGGCCCGGTCATCGGCCAGGCCGCCGTGCCGGTGCTGGTGGATGACAACGCCGAGACGCTTGCCGCCCGCGTTCTGACCATCGAGCATCAGCTTTATCCCCTGAGCCTCAAGCTTCTGGCAGAGGGCAAGGTGCGGATGGAAGGTGGCAAGGCTGTGCGCAGTGCGAATGCCTGCGAGGCCACACAGCAGCTGCTCTCGGCCTGATCGCTCACCCGGCCGTCTGCCGCCGAGCTTTTTTTAGTTCATAATTGCTGCCGGTTCAGCATAGCCCATTGCAGCAGAATGATCGTCTTCGCGTCGGTGATGCCGCCTGCCGTGATCATCGCGAACGCATCGTCCAGAGGGATGGTGAGAACCTCGATGTCCTCCCCTTCCGTATCGAGACCGCCGCCAACCCCTGCTTTCTCATCGAGATCGATGCGCGCGTAAAATAGTGCGACTTTTTCCGTCAGCGTGCCGGGGCTGGCATAGGTCTCGAAGAGATATTGCACCTCTTTAACGGCATAGCCGGTTTCTTCCATCGCCTCACGGCGGATGGCCTCATCGGGTTGGTCGTCGTCGATGAGGCCTGCGGGAACTTCCAGCATAAAGCTGGGGTCACCATTCACGAAGGCCCCCGGGCGAAATTGCCGGACGAGGACGATGGCGTCTTTTTGCGGATCGAAAAGCAGTATAGCGGCGGCACTGCCGTGGTCGTGCACTTCGCGGTCAATGCGGATGACACGGCCATCCGGCATTTTCTGATCGAAGACTACTGTCTGGAGGTGGACGAAGCGCTTCCAGACCGTCTCTTTCGAGACGAGCTTTACCCTATCTTCATCACGCGTTGCAGTCGTTCTTTCGTCCACATCAAACTCCGTGAGATTTATGACGTCAGTGCTGCCCGGTTGAGAGCGGCCCATTGCAGCAGCATGATGGTCTTGCCATCGCAGATATCGCCGTTTTCGATCATCGTCATGGCATCATCCAGCGGAACCACGACGACTTCGATGTCCTCATCCTCATGGTCGGCACCGCCGCCCTCTTCGATGCGGTCGGATGCGTCAACGATCGCCGCGAAGAAATGCAGGATTTCGGTGACTGAGCCGGGCGACATGAAGGATTTGAACAGGAAACGCGTGTCGCGCAGCTTGTAGCCGGTTTCTTCCATCACTTCGCGCGCGATGGCGTCTGCCGGATTATCGCCATCCAGAAGGCCAGCAGGCGTTTCCAGCAGCCAGCCATGGTAGCCGTTGACATAGGTCGGCACCCTGAACTGACGAACCAGGATGACGCTGTCAATCTTCGGATCGTAGAGCAGAATAGTCGCGCCGTTGCCGCGGTCATAGGCCTCGCGCTTGAGCGTTTTCGTGACGCCCTTCGAGTTGGTGTAATTGTAGGTGATGTTGCGAAGGTGGTACCAGTTTTTCGAAAGTGTTTCGTCTTTGAGAATTTCAATCGTCACATTATCAAATTTCTGCATGTCTTATTCCTGCGAAAATGTCTTTAACCAAACCTTGTTGTCGTGGAAGGCCGCGCCACCGTAAGGTGCCGCCGCGTCTGCGCCTGTCAGCACATTGATGCCCTCGCCATCCAGATGCGCCTTGTTGGGCCACAGGCCCTCCGCAATCAGCACACCCGCCTTCGCGCCCTCGACGATCCGCGCATGAATGCGGACCTGTCCACGGCCATTGCCGATCTCTACGACATCACCATCCGCCACGCCGAACCTGATGGCATCGGTGGGACAGATCATCAGCTCGGGGCGACCCTCTTTCTGCACTGATGTTTTCGTCTCGGCAAAAGTCGAGTTCAGGAAGTTGCGGGCGGGTGACGTCGCCAGCCGGAACGGATGCTCGGCATCCACCACTTCAATGATATCCACCTGATCGGGAAACTTCGGTAGCTCAGCGACCGGACCCATGACCGGCACATTGTGTGGTGGCTTGTTAGGCGACGGGCCGCTGTGCCAGTCCGGGCTGAACCGGAATTTGCCATCGGCATATCCGAAGCCTTCCAGATAATGGGCAACCTCGAAGGCAGGCTGGGCATCGATCCATTTTTCGTCGGCAAGGCTATCGAAATCGCCCCAACCGCCCGGCTGCAAAATGCGGTCGATATGTTCGCGCTCGCTCATGCCGAAGCCGGGCATATCGCCGACGCCCAGCCGCTTGGCCAGTTCTTCGATGACGAACAGGTTGGTGCGAACCGTATCAGGCGGCTCCACGAGTTTCGGCCCGAGCAGAATGTGGTTCTGGCCGCCGGCGCGGTAGATATCGTCATGCTCGAGGAACATGGTCGCAGGCAGCACGATATCGGCCACCTCAGCCGTCTCGGTCACGAACTGCTCATGCACCGCTACGAACAGATCGTCCCGCAGGAAGCCCTGACGCACCAGCCGCTGCTCAGGACAGACATTCACAGGATTGGTGTTCTGGATCAGCAATGCCGTCACCGGCCCACCGTAGCGAAGCGCCTCAGCGTTGCCAGTCAGCACGCGGCCGATCTGTGACTGATCGAGTTGGCGCACATTGGGATCGGCATAGGCCGTGCCCATCAGCTCCGACTTATCCAGCCGGAAGATATCGCCATTGTTGTGAAACGCGCCGCCGCCCTCATATTGCCAGGAGCCGAGAACGGTGGAAATCGAGAGCGCCGCATGCATGGCGACCACGCCGTTGCGCTGCCGGGCAAAGCCGTATCCAAGGCGGAAGAAACTCTTCTTATTGGTTCCGACGAGGCTAGCGAAGGTTTCGATTTCTTCGACAGTGAGGCCGGTGATCTCCGCTGCCCATTGTGGCGTCTTCGAAACAAGATGCGCCTCGAGACCGGCAGGATCATCGGCAAACTTCGCCATATAGGCGCGGTCGGCATAGCCATCACGAAAGGCGATGTGCATGACGGCGCAGGCCAGCGCGGCGTCAGTGCCGGGCCGCACGATCAGCTTTAGGTCGGCCTGTTTCATGGTGGGGTTATCGTAGATATCGACGACGACAATCTTTGCGCCGCGTTCCTTGCGGGCCTTGATCGCATGGGTCATGACATTGACCTGCGTCGCCACCGCATTGGTGCCCCAGATAACCACGACATCGGCTTTGCCCATCTCACGCGGGTCCGGCCCGCGCAGCGCACCGGTGCCCATGACATATCCCGTCCAGGCCATGTTGGTGCAGATGGAGCCGAAGAAGCCGGAGTATTTCTTGGCGTGGCGCAGGCGCTCTATGCTGTCGCGCTGCACCTGCCCCATGGTGCCGGCATAGAAATAGGGCCAGATGGCCTCTGCCCCGTGCTTTGCTTCTGCCTTGACGAAAGCATCAGCAATTTCGTCCAACGCCGCATCCCAGCCGATCTCCTGCCAATCGCCCGCGCCTTTTGCACCCTTGCGGCGCTTAGGCGTCAACAACCGGCCCGGATGGTAGATCCGCTCCGAATACCGCGCCACCTTGGCGCAGATGACGCCAGCGGTGTATGTATTGGCATTGGCACCGCGCACGCGGCCAATCCGGCCATCGGCGTTGATATCCACCTCCAGCGCGCAGGCGCTTGGGCAGTCATGGGGACAGACGGTATGGCCGATGCTGACAGCACCAGTCACGGCTTTCGTGGAAATCGGGGTCGCATCATTCATGACTTTTGTATATTGCAAAGGCAATGCGGCCAAAAGGCCCAAGTGACGACCATCAAGATTATTCATAAAAGGCATCGGCGCGCATGAACTATCGGCACATATACCACGCAGGCAATTTCGCCGATGTTCTCAAACATGCGGTCATGGCGCGGCTCGTGCGCTACCTGCAGAACAAGGACAAGGCATTTCGTGTGCTGGATACCCATGCGGGCATCGGCCTTTACGACCTGTCTTCGGTTGAGGCGCAAAAGACCGGGGAATGGCAGACCGGCATCGGCAAATTGCTGGAAGCAGACCTGCCGCCAGCGGTGGCGGAGCTGTTGGAGCCATATCTCACAGCCGTGAGAGAGCTCAACCCTGAAGGCGGGCTTCAGTTCTATCCCGGCTCGCCAAAGCTTGCGCGCATGCTGTTTCGCCCGCAGGACCGCTTGTCTGCCATGGAACTGCATCCTGAAGATTTTCGCGCCTTGTCGCGGCTGTTCGAAGGCGATTACCAATCGCGTGTGACCGAGCTGGATGGCTGGCTGTCGCTGGGCGCGCATCTGCCACCGAAGGAAAAGCGCGGGCTTGTGCTGGTCGATCCTGCATTCGAAAAAGAGAATGAATATGAGCGGTTAGCGGAAGGCTTTCACAAGGCTTATCGCCGGTTTTCAACCGGCACGTATTGCCTGTGGTATCCGCTGAAAAAGAGCGCACCGATCAAGGATTTCCACGAACAGCTTCAGTCCTACGATATCCCGAAGATGCTTTGCGCCGAGCTTTCGGTGCGCAGCGACCGTGTGGAAGGGTTGAGTGGCTCCGGCCTTATCATCGTCAATCCTCCCTTCACTTTGAAGGAAGAGTTGCACACTATGCTGCCAGTGCTGAGGGCAACCATGGCGCAGGATCGTTATGCCTCGCACCGCGCGTTCTGGCTGCGCGGCGAATAGTTATTTAAGCTCTGTCTCTCGCTCTTCCCGCTCTGCCGCTGCCAGTTGTGACCTCTCGAAAAAGAGGATGATGAACAGGCCGATCACGAAGGGAATGATAAGGTAGAACAGGCGAAACACAAGCAGCGCCGCAATCACATCTGCCGGGTTCATATCCGGCAGACCGGTGACGAACACCAGTTCCAGAACGCCAAGACCGCCGGGCGCATGGGAAATCAGGGCTGCGGAAAACGATATCAGGAAAATACCCAGAACTACCATGAAGCCGGGATTTCCAGCCTCCGGCAGGGCGAAATAGATGATGCCTGCGGCGCCAAGAAGTTCGATGGGGCCAATGACGAGTTGCTGTATGACCAGATGCGGAGCCGGATAAAACAGCGTGAATGAGCCGATTTTCAGCGGCCGTAGCTTCAAGAGGCTGCCGAGCAGGTAAAGCCCCGCAATACCCAGCAGAAGGACGCCCGTTGTGGCCGATGCCTCGACCGGGAGAACACCGACAAAACGTTCTGTGATTTCAGGTTCATACACCAGAATAAAGCCCATCAGCATGATGGTGCCGATGGCAAAGGTGAAGGAACAGAGAGCGACGAGGACGCCGATTTCCGAAACGCTCAGCCCTTTTGACGTATAGGCCCGGTAGCGAACGACAGCACCTGAAAACACCGACGCGCCGACATTATGCGAAAGCGCATAGGTGGTGAACGATGTCAGCGTTATGAAAGTCCAGCCGACTTTGCGTTTGAGATGCTGAAGCGCAATCCGGTCATATCCCGCCAGTGCCGAATAGGCCACCAGCGTGCACAGGCCCGACATGAGCCAATGATGGGGATCGATAGCAGCCAGACTGCCCCAGACATCATCAAGCGAGAGATGGCGCAACTCCTTATAGAGAAGCCATACGGAGAATCCGATCGTCGCCACGCCCACCAGGGGCCAGATGTATTTTTTCAATTTCATACGGACATGCCTGGATTCACTCCCCACCCGACAGTTTGGCCTTTTGCCGGATTCGCTGAGCTTATTCTTTATGCAAGCCCCGTTTCAACCATCACTATCATGGATGGTTGATTTTTCGGTCGCCTGTTTGCCACAGGGTTGGGATGGTATAAAAGCCGATAGCGATCAAGTCTTCGTCATCATGGCTCTGGGGCATCAAGTGAACCCGATAAAACAATATGCTGGCATCATTGCCATGGGTGTCCTTGCTCTGGCAGCAGCGGGGTGGTCGATATTCTATCCGCACGGAACGGAAACTGCGCGCGAACCTACAACGACCGCAGCCACCGCAGCATCCCCGCGCCAGACTTTGCAGCCGCCCGTTGGTTCGGGATTTGACTTCTATGTCCTGTCCTTGTCGTGGTCTCCAGCATTCTGCGCCAGTGATGCGGGCAAGAACAGCAGGCAGCAATGCGGAAGCGATCGCAAATATGGCTTCGTGGTGCACGGTCTGTGGCCTCAGAACGAAACCGGCTATCCCGAATTTTGCGGCGAGGACAAGAAAGAGCGCGTGCCGCAAGAGCTAGGGCGCGGCATGTTCGACATCATGCCATCCATGGGCCTCATCGGCCATCAATGGCGCAAGCATGGATCATGCAGCGGTCTTTCGCAGAAAGATTATTTCGACACTATTCGCGCCGCGCACCAGCGCGTGACCGTGCCGCAAGACCTGTCATCGGGCAACAGCAGCAAGACACTCTCCGCAGATGCCGTGGAGACCGCCTTCACTGGGGCCAATCCCGGCATGGTGAAACAGGGTGTCGCCATAAGCTGCGAAGGGCCGATTCTCGAAGAAGTTCGCATCTGCATGAACAAGGATCTCAGCTTTCGCACCTGCCCGGAGGTAGACCGCAGGGGCTGCCGATCAAACACCACCGAAATCATCCCCATCCGCTAAAACCTTAAAGGTAGACCAAACATGGAACTCCTCTATTCGCCGGCATCCCCCTACTCTGCCAAAGTCCGAATGGCGTCACGCTATCTCGACATCGGCATCACCGACATCAAAGTCGACACTAGCGCAGAACCATCCACATTGCTGGACAACAATCCGCTGGGCAAAATACCGGTTCTGCTGCTGGATGATGGCGGATCGATCTATGACAGCGTTGCCATCATGCATTATCTGGACCGAGTGTCTGGCGGAAAACTCTATCCGAAGAAGCATGACAAGCGCACGGAAGCGGAAGTGCTGGAAGCTTTGTGCGACGGCATCATGGATTGCCTGATTGCGATCGTATACGAGCGGCGCTCACGCCCGGAAAACCTTGTACACCAGCCCTGGATCGACAAGCAGTGGTCGAAGGTCGTCAGAGGTCTTGATTACCTGAATGCAAACCTGCCCAAGACAGGAAAGAAGCTGCATGGCGGCCACTTCGCGCTGGCAGCAACGATTGGATATCTGGATCTGCGCTTTGCTGGCGAGTGGGCTGCTGGTCGCAAGACATTGGCCGACTGGCCCGAAAAGTTCGGCAAACGCTTCACTGCCTATGCCGAAATGAAAGCTCCGGCCTGAAGCCCATAAACGAAAAAAGCCGGGGCGAACCCCGGCTTTCAACACTCAATCCGGATGGGATTAGAACTTTACGCCGATACCAGCCTTAACGCTGTGATCGTCGAAGCCGCGAGATACGCTACCGGTATCCAGCGAGAAGTCCTTGTCCTGGTAGTCGCTGTAGCGGTATTCAACGCGAGCAGTGATGTTGTTGGTAACCATGGCTTCAACACCGGCACCGACTGTGTAACCGAGCGCTGTTGCGTTGTCGCTGGATGTGGAATTGCTGACCTTGTTGTCAGAAATTGCCAGACCACCTGTACCGTAGAGCAGGAACGGGTTCATGTCATAACCAACGCGTGCGCGCAGCGATCCGTTTACGCCCTGCTTGCCACGAAGTGCTTCGCCTGCACCGCCGGTGCCAGCAGAACCCTTCTCGTCGCCAAGGTTTACGTCTGCTTCAGCACCGTAAACAATCTGGCCGCTCTGCATGTTGTAACCGCCGTAGAGACCGCCACCGAAGCCGTCGGCATCACGATCACCGCCGTTACCTGTGAAACGACCCCAGTCGTAATTGCCGGTCGCACCGAGGTAAGCGCCGGACCAGTTGCTAATCGGAGCTGGCTGCTCGTAGGCAACAGGTGCCTGCGGCACTTCGTTCACCGCGTCGGCTGCCTTCGCTGCCGAAAACGCCGCAGCTGCCATAGTGGTGGCCAGTAGTGTTGCAACGATAGTACGCATGCTATTCTCCTTCTATACCCGCGGGGTGCTCAAACACATATTCCCAAAACGCGGTGTAAAACAGTTTGTTCCCTTGCCCGACTGATGATCAAAATGATGGGTGAATGAGGAGATCACACAGCCAAAATGTGAATTGATTGGGGCACCGGCGTGACGGAAATGGGACGTTGCTAAAATGACACAAAAATCTATTAAGGATAACGAGTGGTTAACTTAAAAAATCATCATTTTACATGTATTTAAATCAAATTACTTCGGACGTAACGTGAAGGCATAAATCTGTATAATCAGCGCATTCGCTGTTCAAAACTCGATGTTTCGACTTATATTCGCATGTAGAACACACAGCAGCAGGGCGTGAATCAGCTTTGAACGAGACTATACCAAAGACGGTCCTTATTACCGGTGCCGCACGCCGCATGGGGCGCGCAATAGCAGAGTATCTTGCTTCACAGGGGTTCGCGGTGGGCATCCATGCCCGTTCCTCACTGGATGAAGCCGAGGCCTTCGCTAACACAATAAGGCAAAATGGTGGTCGTGCTGCTGTTGTGCAGGCAGACCTTGAAAATTCCGCCTCGACGGAAACATTGATGGACTCAGCTCGATCAGCGCTCGGACCTATCGGAATTCTGGTCAACAACGCCTCGGTTTTTCAGCACGATTCCGCAGATGAATTCGACAGCGCCGCTTTCGATTCCCATTTCGCCGTCCACGTTCGGGCACCATCGATCCTCGGAGCCGCGCTTGTTCGGCAATTGCCTGACGACATGTCGGGCCTGATCGTCAACATCATAGACCAGCGGGTTCTGGCGCTCACACCGCGCTTCTACTCCTACACGCTCTCGAAATCCGCCATGTGGACCGCCACGAAAACCATGGCACAGAGCTTTGCCCCACGCGTGCGGGTCAATGCCATCGGGCCCGGCCCATCGTTTAAAAGTGAAAGACAGGAGCCTGAGGACTTTCAGGCTCAGATCGACGCCCTTATATTAAAGCGTGGGCCGCAGCCGGATGAGTTCGGTCGCACCATTCGCTTTCTATATGACTCCCCGTCGATCACCGGCCAGATGATCGCGCTCGACGGGGGCCAGCACCTAGGCTGGGAAACCCCTGACGTGGCGGAGATACCTGAATGAACGGAAAGAAGCTGCCCGATGGCGGCGTTCTCTTCGATGATAATGACGACGATGAAGATGACGTAGCCTCGGCCACCAGTGAAGTGGTGTCGGAATACGCGCCTGCATCCATGGACTGGAATGCGGGATGGAAAAACGAGTCCGGCCTCAAGGGCATGGATCTCATCGGCGAATTCGTCAAACACCTACCCAACAATCCCGGCGTCTACCGCATGTTCAACGATGCGGGCGATGTTCTCTATGTCGGCAAGGCGCGCTCCTTGAAAAAGCGCGTCAGCAATTACGCGCAGGGCCGCTTCCACTCTAACCGCATCGGCCAGATGGTGCGGCTGACCACGCATATGGAATTCGTGACGACGCGCACGGAAATCGAAGCGCTGTTGCTGGAAGCCAACCTGATCAAGCGATTACGTCCGCGCTACAATGTTCTGCTGCGCGACGACAAGTCCTTTCCCTATATTCTCATCACAGCCGATAACCGCGCACCGGCCATTTTCAAGCATCGTGGTGCCCGCGCCCGCAAGGGCGATTATTTCGGGCCTTTCGCATCGGCGGGCGCGGTCGGCAGAACCATCAATTCCCTGCAACGCGCCTTCCTCATCCGCACCTGTACGGACAGCGTTTTTGAAAGCCGCACACGCCCATGTCTTCTGCACCAGATCAAGCGCTGTTCCGCACCCTGCACGCATGAGATCAGTGACGAGGGCTATGCGGAACTGGTGAAGGAGGCGAAGGACTTCCTTTCCGGCAAGAGCCAGAGCGTGAAGGCAACCATCGCATCCCAGATGAACGAGGCCTCGGACGATCTCGATTTCGAGCGGGCCGCGGTCTACCGCGACCGGCTTGCGGCGCTGTCGCATGTGCAGAGCCATCAGGGCATCAATCCGGCGGGCATCGACGAGGCGGACGTTTTCGGCATTCACCATGAAGGTGGCGTGTCCTGCATTCAGGTGTTCTTTTTCCGCACCGGTCAGAACTGGGGCAACCGTGCCTATTTCCCCAAAGCCGACCCCTCCCTTCCCGGATCCGAAATCCTGAGCGCCTTTCTGGCGCAGTTTTACGATGACAAGCCGGTGCCGAGGCAAATCCTGCTGTCGGAGGCGGTCGAAGAGCAGGAGTTGCTCTCTGCCGCCCTTGCGGAAAAAGCGAACCACAAGGTCACCATCTCCGTGCCACAGCGCGGAGAGAAGAAGGATGTGGTCGATCACGTTTTAGGAAACGCCCGGGAGGCCCATGGGCGCAAGCTTGCCGAGACATCGTCACAGGCCCGATTGCTGAAAGGCTTCGCGGAAACCTTCGCCCTGCCCTATGTGCCTCGACGCATCGAAATTTACGATAACTCGCATATGATGGGCACCAATGCCGTGGGCGGCATGGTGGTTGCGGGGCCGGATGGCTTTACCAAAAGCCACTATCGAAAGTTCAACATCAAATCGACCGACATCACCCCCGGCGACGACTTCGGCATGATGCGCGAAGTGATGACGCGCCGCTTTTCGCGGCTGCTGAAGGAAGAGGGCAGACCGGACCGCACCCAGGTCACAGCGCCGGAAGACGCCGCTGACGCGCCCTTCCCCGCATGGCCGGATGTTATTCTCATCGATGGTGGACAGGGACAGATGACCGCTGTGCGCACCATTCTGGATGAACTCGGCATCCGCGATTGCGTGACCGCTATCGGCGTGGCGAAGGGCGTTGACCGTGATGCGGGCCGCGAACGGTTCTTTACCGATACGCGCAGTGATTTTTCACTGCCGCCGCGTGATCCAGTGCTGTATTTCGTTCAGCGCATGCGGGACGAAGCTCACCGTTTCGCCATCGGCTCGCACCGCGCCCGGCGCAAGAAAGAGCTGGTCAAGAACCCGCTGGATGAGATCGGCGGCATCGGCCCCGGTCGCAAACGCGCCCTTTTGCAGCATTTCGGCACTGCAAAGGCAGTATCGCGGGCGGCACTAAGCGATCTGATGGCGGTTGGGGGAATTTCTGAAACGGTAGCGCGACAGGTTTACAATCACTTCCACGAGAGTGGCCGAGACTAAGTGCATGGTTTTGAGCGGTACCCGCAAAAAAACATAATAGGGTGTTGACGCTTGCTGCTTAGGGCTGCATCAACGCTGTATCTCGAATGACAGGTTCCCCCCATGGCTTCGCGCGCATACAACATCCCCAATCTCCTGACCTATGGCCGCATTCTGGCGGTTCCGGTGATCGTTCTGTGTTTCTTCATAGAGGGGAAGCTTGAAAGTTCGGATTTTGCCCGATGGACGGCGTTGTGGCTTTTCATCATCGCCTCGCTCACCGACTTTCTGGATGGTTATCTGGCGCGCATCTGGAACCAGACATCGAATATCGGACGCATGCTGGACCCAATTGCGGATAAACTGCTGATTGCATCCGTACTGCTCTTGCTGGCGGCGGATGGAACAATTGCTGGCTGGTCGCTCTGGGCTGCTATCACGATATTGTGCCGCGAAATTCTGGTCTCTGGCCTGCGCGAATATCTGGCGGCGTTGAAGGTCTCCGTACCGGTCACGCAGATCGCAAAGTGGAAGACCACGATCCAGATGGTCTCAATCGCATTCCTCCTTGCGGGCCCGGCAGGCGACAAGGTTCTGCCTTACACGACTGAAATCGGCATTACCCTGCTTTGGGTCGCAGCCGCGCTGACCATCTACACCGGCTATGATTATTTCAGGGCTGGTATCAAGCACATCGTGGATGCAGATTAATGGTTCACATTGTCTATTTTGCCTGGGTACGCGAGAGAATCGGCAAATCCGAGGATGATCTCGATCTTCCTGCCAGCGTGAAGACAGCGGGCGACCTGATCCAACATCTGGTGACACTGGGCGAAGAATATGAAGCCGCCTTTGAATTTCCGGATGTAATCCGCATCGCGGTCAATCAGGAACATATCGAGCATGATGAGAGCATAGCAGGCGCGCGCGAAATCGGTATCTTCCCGCCGATGACAGGTGGCTAGCCATGACGGTCGAGCCGACCATTCGTGTGCAGCAACAGGATTTCGATGCGTCCGCTGAAGCTCGGCTGTTATCGCAGGGCGACAGAAACATCGGGGCCGTCGTGACCTTCACGGGACTTTGCCGCGATGATGGCGGCACGCTATCAGCCCTTGAGCTTGAGCATTATCCCGGCATGGCGGAAGCCGAAATGCTGCGCATTGCCAAGCTTGCCATCGAGCGCTTCGAACTTCTGGGCCTCACGGCCATCCATCGTTACGGCCGGATCGAGACCGGCGACAATATCGTTCTCGTCATCGCAGCCTCCCGCCACCGGCAGGCAGCCTTCGATGGCGCGAACTTCGTGATGGACTATTTGAAGACCGCCGCCCCCTTCTGGAAGAAGGAGCATGGCAAAGACGGCACCGCAGGCGACTGGGTATCAGCCAAGGATACCGATGACGCAGCAAAGGATAAATGGCGCCAGTAATCCAGCACCTCTAAGACGCTAATATCTGACAGCGGTAACATGCAGCCAGTCCGTCGGCATCTTATCATACCCGCTACCGGCTTCGGCTTTGATATCGATCTCACGCCACTCAAGGGCGCCATAGACATTGGTCAACCAGTCTTGCGATGGATAATTGTAGTACCGGTCAAGCTGGTCTCGGCCTTCGGATCGCCCAGTCTTGAAGCTGGCATAGAACACTCCGCCCGGTTTCATCGCCCTGTGTATCAAGCTCAATATGCTCGGTAATTCCGCCTTGGGCACATGCAAAAGAGACGCATTGGCCCATACACCATCATAGGCCGCCGTTTCATCCAGATCGCTGAACAACAGAGTATCGACTGGAATGTTCAGGCGCTGTGATGCCGCTTTTGCCATTTCTGGCGTGCCGTCTGTCGGTCGAACGTTAAATCCCTGGGCAATCATAAATTCGCTGTCTTGCCCCGCCCCGCACCCCAGTTCGATAATAGCGGACTTGGGTGGCAAACGTTTAAGGAAAGCCTCAAGATGCGCACTGTGTGGCTGCCCTCTTGAGGTATAGGCCTCGGATTCCTGCGCGTAAAAGCGAAGAGTTGTCTGGTCCAAAGTCAATATCGCTCCCCCTGTCTACTGACCAAAATCCAATTGCTTTCAACCCTACATGGTTTTGAACAAACAAAAAGCTCGCGCATCTCGATCCCTTTAAAGATCATAAATACGCGGGCTTTTTCGTTTCAGTTCAATCGCTTAAGGCAATCGCCTTAGAGACTGATTCCGATACCTGGCAGATTGATTCAGCCGACGATTTCGGTTTCTGCGAACCAGTAAGCGATTTCCTGAGCTGCTGTTTCAGGAGCGTCAGAACCGTGCACGGAGTTTTCACCGATGGACAGAGCGAACTGCTTACGGATCGTGCCTTCGTCAGCGTTTGCTGGGTTGGTCGCGCCCATGATTTCGCGGTTCTTG
Source organism: Rhizobium sp. WCS2018Hpa-16 (assembly GCF_031843705.1). NCBI lineage: Bacteria > Pseudomonadati > Pseudomonadota > Alphaproteobacteria > Hyphomicrobiales > Rhizobiaceae > Rhizobium > Rhizobium sp. WCS2018Hpa-16. The sequence continues at coordinate 1,006,329 of NZ_JAVTIX010000002.1, read as the reverse complement.
AGGATTGCGTTTTCGCCTTCCAGAACCTGAACGATGGTTGGGCCGGATGTCATGCCTTCAACCAGTTCACCGAAGAAAGGACGCTCTTTGTGAACAGCGTAGAAGCCTTCTGCTTCCCGCTTGCTCATCCATACGCGCTTGGACGCGATGATGCGCAGACCGTTGTCTTCGAATACCTTGGTGATGGCACCAGTCAGGTTACGCTTGGTTGCGTCCGGCTTGATCATCGAAAAAGTGCGTTCAATCGCCATATCTCTATTCCTTATTCTTGGAGAAAGTGGGCGGTGTTTACCCGCCTGATGGGCCGAAAACAAGGGGTATGGCGGGATTTGCCCACGTCTCCATCACATTTCACGCCGCTGTCACACTTCTTCCGCGCGCGCCGTGCAGATCAAGGCAACGTTCGAACCAGTCGCGGACTGCATCGTTCTTTCCGAACAGGTCCACGCCAGATGTGACACGCACCCATTGGAGCGCACCGAAAACAATATAATCGGCAAACAGCGCGGTATCTCCACCCAGGAATGGTTGTGATGCCAGCATCCGACGAATAGGCGCCAGCTTCTCCGGGAAGACTGCGATTTCGGCGTCGCGATCCGAGATCACCTCTTCCAAGGTTTTCCCCAAAGCTTTGGTGCGGGTTTCACGGAAATATGCGCGGTCCGCCTCATCCAGCATGTCGTGAATATCGAGAACGGCAATCTTGACGATGGCCGGGTGCAATTGCGTTTGCGACCAGCTTTCGACGAAACGTGACAGGGCCTTGCCGCCCTCACCGTTAAACAGCGATGGCGCGTTTGGGTATGCCTCATCCAGATAGACTGCGATCTCGAAACTATCTTTCACCAACTCATCGCCATCGCGAAGAATGGGCACCGTTTTGGAAAAGCCGTTTTCCACGCCCGGTATTGCAGTGAAGGCCAATGGCCTTTCCTCGAAATCCAGCCCCTTATGGGCCAGAGACATGACAGCTTTCCAACAATGTGGAGAAAACGGGCGGGCGTCGTCACTGCCGCAGAGCGAGTACAGGGTTCTGGAAGTCATCGCAGGTCCTTCTCATGAAGTTTCGTCGCCATCAAATCACTGAAGGGGATCATGATCAAATGACTAGATGTCATGGAACCCATCACGCGCGAAAATATGCATTCATCAGCAATGATGCCTGCCATTTATGGTATTTTAAAGCGTCGCGAACAATAGAATGCTTAGAGAGCAACGTGCCGCGCCAATCGGCAGTTCATATTCATGGAGATGCGGGGGCATGGCTTCACAAACCGTCAGCACGATCAGGGACACATCCAAAGGCAGCCTTGTTGTGACGAAGGTGACGCAGTTCATCTCGAAAATGAACCTTGCGCCCCTGCCGCGCAATTACGAACTATTCTTTGAGGTGCTGAGCGGGCACAATGCAGCCATGGGCCAGGATGTGCTGGCGCTGGGCAATGCGCCACAGCAGCATGACATCGACATGATAGGCCAGAAACACAATCTGCCCAGCTTTTCGCGCCTTGCGGCGTCGGAGGCGGCATCGGAAGCGGCGATCATGATCGCCCAGATCGCGGCGAGGCTCACGGCCGCTCTGGAACGCTCCGATGCCCTTTTAACAAATCTAACCGACCGACCGCGGGAGCATGTCACGCCGGAATATCTGGCCGAGCTGCTTCTCGACGTTCATCACGAACAGGCAAGTCTGCACAATTTCGTGCGACAGGGTCTGGAAAAAATCATCGATCAGGAAGAGCGCAGCACGCAGCTTAGGGCAGCGTCACTCAAAGACGCCCTGACAGCATTGCCCAACCGTCCAGCCTTTCTGGGCAAGCTCGCAGACCTTTTCCAGGCAGAAACCAACACATCCGTCTGCCTCGCACTCGTGAATATCGATCATTTCAGGGACATCAACGAGAAATACGGCACTGTTGCTGGCAACAAGGCCTTGCGGCGGCTGGCCGCTCTGTTTCGCAAATCGATCAAGAAAGACGATTTCGCAGCGCGGATCGAAGGCAATGAGTTTGCCTTCCTGTTTTCTGGCGTGTCACAAAACACGGCTCTCAGCATCGCCGAACGCCTGCGCCACACGGTGGAAAATCTTCGTTTCGCTACCAGGGAAGGCGATGGCGAACGCCTCACGGTGTCCATCGGGGTGGCCGCTTCGGAGGGCACGATCAGCGCGGCGGAACTGTACGGAAATGCCGAGCTGGCACTTCTGGCAGCTCGCAGCGGAGCTCGAAACTGCGTTGTTCCCTACAGCCGCGAAGTGGCTCAACGCTCCCGCAACAGTTACCTGCTACAGATCGGCGGATAAAAGCGGTTGATACTGTGGCTTTCGCGCTCTTGCGTTCGGAGTTGAGTTCGGCCAAAACGGCGGCATGATTACCATTTCAGACGTTTCCGCCCGTATTGCCGGGCGCTTGCTCCTCGACCACGCCAGCGTTTCGCTGCCCACTGGCACCAAGGCCGGCCTCGTTGGCCGCAATGGTGCGGGTAAATCCACGCTGTTCCGCGTCATTACCGGCGATCTGGGGGCAGAGACAGGCTCTGTCTTCATTCCCAAGAATGCGCGCCTCGGACAGGTGGCTCAGGAAGCCCCCGCAACGGAAGAAAGCCTGATCGACATCGTGCTGGCTGCCGACAAGGAGCGTGCTGCACTGATGCTGGAAGCGGAAACCGCAACAGATCCGGGCCGCATCGCAGATATCCAGATGCGCCTTGTCGATATCGATGCGCATTCTGCCGAAGCGCGTGCATCCAGCATTCTGGCCGGTCTGGGTTTTGATCAGGAAGCCCAGCTTCGCCCCGCCTCGTCCTTCTCAGGCGGTTGGCGCATGCGCGTGGCGCTGGCCTCGGTTCTGTTCGCCGAGCCTGACCTTCTGCTTCTCGATGAGCCCACCAACTATCTCGACCTTGAAGGCACGCTGTGGCTGGAAGATTACATCCGCCGCTATCCCTACACTGTCATCATCATCAGCCATGACCGCGACCTGTTGAACAATGCCGTCAACGCCATCGTGCATCTGGACCAGAAGAAGCTGACCTTCTATCGCGGCGGCTATGACCAGTTCGAGCGCCAGAAGGCTGAAGCTGACGAGTTGCAGACCAAAGCCAAGGTCAAGAACGATGCCGCCCGCAAGCATTTGCAGAGCTTCATCGATCGCTTCAAAGCCAAAGCCTCCAAGGCAAAACAGGCCCAGAGCCGCGTGAAGGCGCTGGAGCGTATGGGAACCGTCTCATCCGTCATCGAGGATCACGTCCAGCCGATCACCTTCCCCGAGCCGGAAAAGCAGCCCGCCTCACCTATTGTTGCCATCAATGGCGGCGCGGTGGGTTATGAGCCGGGAAAACCAATTCTCAAGGGCTTGAACCTGCGCATCGACAATGATGACCGTATCGCGTTGCTGGGTTCCAACGGTAACGGTAAGTCCACCTTCGCCAAGTTCATCTCTGGCCGTCTCGCGCCTGACAGCGGCGACTTGCGCCTCGCACCAGCCCTGAAGATCGGCTTTTTTGCTCAGCACCAGCTGGACGATCTCGTGCCGGAAGAAAACCCGGTCGAGCATGTGCGCAAGCTGATGCCGCAGGCACCGGAAGCCAAGGTTCGTGCACGCGTGGCGCAGATGGGGCTGGCAACGGAAAAAATGGCGACACCCGCCAAGGATCTGTCGGGTGGCGAAAAGGCACGCCTTCTGATGGGCCTTGCGGCATTTCACGCGCCGAACCTGCTCATTCTCGATGAGCCGACCAACCACCTTGATATCGACAGCCGCCGCGCACTGATCGAGGCGCTCAATGACTATAATGGTGCCGTCATCCTAATCTCGCACGATCGCCACCTGATCGAAGCCACCGTCGACCGCCTCTGGCTCGTCAACAATGGCACGGTCACTACGTTCGAAGGCGATATGGATGAGTATCGGGACCTGATCGTCTCTTCGGGTAAAAAAAAAGACGAAAAAATTGAAGTCGTCTTAGACGGCGCTTCAAAAGCCGAACAGCGCAAGGCGAACGCTGAAAAGCGCGCCTCACTGGCTCCGCTGAAGAAAAAGATCAACGATATCGAATCCTTGACGGCAAAGCTTGAGAAACTGATTCAAGCTCTTGATAAGGAACTTGGCGACCCGAGCCTTTACGAAAAGGCGCCTGCCAAGGCGGCGTTGAAAGTGAAGGAACGGGGCGAAGCTGCCAGCAAACTCGCGGACGCGGAAGAGCAGTGGTTGATGCTCTCAAGCGAATATGAAGAAGCAATGGCTGGATAATCGGCTCTTAGATGCTGTCGTTCATCGGCGTTATTCTAAGACTGCCCGTAAGTAACCAGTCATTAACCATAATCATGGAAACCATGCTGTAACACCTCAGTGATTCCAGCCTCGAGTTTTTCATGTCATTTCAAACCGTACTGGCCAATATTGCACTGGCCACATGCCTTGTTGCCTGCGCGGGAAAGCCGCCGGTTGATGGCTCCATGAAAACGTCCTTTGCGGCATCTGCGCCGGTGGGCTCATCACTCAAGGCAGATGATCCGGTTGCTCTGTCTCCCGTGGCGTGGATGCGTCCGCGAAACCCAGCCGGGCTTGCAGGACGTGATATTTACGTTTCCTCCGCTGACGATATCGCCCTTGCCAACAAGGAGGTTGTGCTGAGCTTCGATGATGGCCCGGTGCCCGGAAAAACCGAGAGCATTTTGGCAACTCTGGAGGAGTTCGGCGTCAAGGCCACCTTCCTCATGGTGGGAGAAATGGCGCAGGCTCACCCTGACATTGCCAAAAAGGTCATTGCTGACGGCCACAGCGTTGGTAGCCACACTTATAGCCACCCCAATTTGCGCGCCCTGTCTTTTGATCGCGCACTAGCGGAAGTCTCCCGTGGTGCCAGCGCGGTTTCAAAGGCGACGGATAACGGCGCGTCATTCTTCCGCTTCCCATATCTGGCGGACAATGGCCGTCTGCGCCATATGGTCTCGGACCGTGGCATGGTCATCATGGATGTGCAGATCGATTCGAAGGATTATTTCAAGGATGCGCCCGCCGTCGTCGCATCGCGCACCATGGCAGCGCTTCGCCATCGCGGCAGCGGCATCATATTGATGCACGATATTCACAGACGCACAGCCGCCATGTTGCCGGCGCTGCTGACCCAGTTAAGGGCAGAGGGCTACAAGGTCGTGCATCTTGTCTACAAGAAAAACAGCCATAAGCCGATGGTTGTCGCCTCTTTGAACTGATGGTCATCTCGGAGCCTTGCCGACTCCGATGTTTCTGATAGAACTGCATAAAGTACTATTTTTCGAGTGAAACATTCAAACGGGTTTTTCTTTCATGTCAGCCACCAAACTTGCCATCGTCGGCGTCGGCAAAATCGTTCGCGATCAACACCTTCCAGCCATTGCCGCCAATCCGGATTTTGATCTGGTCGCCACTGCCAGCCGTCATGGTACGGTTGAAGGTGTGCCGTCCTATGGCACTATCGAGGCTCTGCTGGAAGCAGTTCCAGATGTGCAGGCCGTGTCTCTGTGCATGCCGCCGCAATATCGTTACACCGCTGCCTATGCCGCGCTCAACGCTGGCAAGCATGTGTTTCTGGAAAAGCCACCGGGCGCTACCCTGTCTGAAGTGCAGGATCTTTCACGACTGGCTGATGCCAAGGGCGTTTCGCTGTTTGCAAGCTGGCACTCGCGCTATGCGCCTGCTGTAGAAGCCGCCAAAAGCTTCCTTTCCTCCACGAAAATCAACAGCGTGCACGTCATCTGGAAGGAAGACGTTCGCCACTGGCATCCTAATCAGGAATGGATCTGGCAGGCGGGTGGCCTCGGCGTTTTTGATCCTGGCATCAATGCCTTGTCGATCATCACCCACATTCTGCCGCGTGCACTCTTCATTACCAAAGCGACGCTCGAATTCCCGGAAAACCGTGACGCGCCAATCGCTGCGGACATACGCTTTTCCGACGTGACACAGATGCCGGTTCACGCCGAGTTTGACTGGCGTCAGACGGGCAAGCAGAGCTGGGATATCGTAGCGGAAACCGAAGCGGGCCAGATGGTTCTGTCCGAAGGTGGTGCGAAGCTCTCGATCAACGGCGAGCAGACAATGGCCGCGCCGGAGCGCGAGTATCCTGCCCTCTACGAACGCTTCGCGGAGATCATCAAGTCTGGCACATCGGATGTGGATCTTGCACCGCTCATGCACGTCGCCGATGCGTTCCTGCTCGGCCGCCACAAGTTCGTGGATTCGTTCTTCGACTAAGCGAAGACGTCGATTCACATTATGACTGGGCGCGGCTGATGAATCGGTTGCGCCCTTCTTTTTTGGCCTGATAAAGCGCCTCATCCACGCGCCGCAAGAGCGCTACCCTGTCATTGCCCGCCTGCGGGGCCATCGCACCACCGATGCTCAGATTGGCAACAACGCTTCTGCCGTTGATGACAAAAGGCTCGCGGAATGCATTCAGCAGCCGCTCAGCAATTTTCTCCAGTGTTTCCGGTGCCTGCGGGCGTGGCAGGAAGACGGCGAACTCATCGCCTCCCATGCGCACAACCGTGTCCTGTGAGCGCACGCAGCGCCTGATACGCGCAGCAGATTCCTGCAGCACAGCATCACCCGCATCGTGGCCATGCTCATCATTGATGGATTTGAAACCATCCATATCCAGATATAGCGCGCCAAATGTTCCGTTGTCCCGCAATACCTCGCTCATCTGTTCATCGACAACCAGCTCCAAGGCATTACGGTTAAAGAAGCCTGTCAGCGGATCTGTCATGGCTGCATTCCGCAACTCGCGTTGTGCAAGGCTCATGGTGAAATTAGCCCGCTGCAATCGAAGCAGCGCACCGGCAATCGTCGCAAACCGTTTCAGATTGGCCTGCTCATCCGCGCTGAACTGGCGCGGTTTCGGATCGGTAACGCAAAACGAACCGACCACCAGCCCCGACTCCAGCTCGATGGGCGCTCCGGCGTAGAAACGGATGTGCGGAGTTTCGACAACATAGGGCATGGACTGCCATTCCTGTTCTGCAGAAAGATCGGGAATGACGACCAATTCATTGGTCAAAACGACCACGTTGCAGGTGGTGATATCCCGCGCGCATTCACTGACCTCTTCGCCAGACTGGTGAACAATATGCAGCCAGTTATCATCGAGAATGTGAACCGCTGCACGCGAGGTGCCAAACATTTCCCTCGCCAGCCTTGAAAGCGATTTCAGCTCCTGCGCAGCACCGGACAGAGGCAATATTTCGCGCACGGCCATGAGCCGCGCGGCATCCTGGTCCGAAGGTGGTGTTGTTTTCGCCATGGAAGTATCCTCCTCGCGATGCCTGATCAGCTTCAAGCCTTCTTCTGCCAGCGACCTTCCGGTGATTGCTGCCAATAGGTCAATGTATGCCCTTCGCCTTTAAGTTTTTTCCACTGGGCGCGAGCACCTTCCAGTTGAGCCGCATCATAGCCATCGAACATAAACACGATGCGGTCATAGACATCCAGCGCCGGAGGGTCTGCACCATCGACGATGAAACGGACATTGGCCGCATTGGCATTATCAGACGTTGCCGTCAGCAAGATCGGCTGATCGGCGGCCTTGTCTGACGCGTCGGTGGCATGGGGCGTGAAACTGTCATCCCGAAATGTCCAAAGGTGCACGTCGAGCGCATCACGGCGCTCCACAGCAGCAGTCTGGACCGCGACCTTCCAGCCGCGCTCCAGAGACTTTTCAAGAAGGGGCGGCAGAGCATCTTCCAGCTTCGATTCCGTCAAATGGTAAAACAGTATCTCTGTCATCAAAACGCCCGTAGCCACTTCCTCATCAACATTCAATCCTCATAATGCGCGCGAACAAGCTCATTGAGGAGACGAACGCCGTAACCGGAGCCCCATGACTGGTTGATCTCAGTGAGTGGCGAGCCCATGGCTGTTCCTGCAATATCCAGATGTGCCCAGGGCGTCTCACCCACGAAACGCTTGAGGAACTGCGCGGCGGTAACCGATCCGGCCAGACGGCCAGAGCTGTTCTTCATATCCGCAAACTTCGAATCGATGATCTTGTCGTAATCCTTGCCCAGCGGCATGCGCCATAGCCGCTCCTGCGTGGTATCGCCAGCTTTGGTCAGCCGCTCTGCAAGCTCATCGTCATTTGAGAACAGGCCAGCCTGAAGATTGCCGAGTGCGACAGTGATAGCGCCGGTCAAGGTGGCCAGGTTGATCATGAACTTCGGCTTGAAGCGATCATTGGTGTACCAAAGCGCATCCGCCAGAACGAGGCGACCTTCCGCATCCGTGTTGATGATCTCGATGGTCTGGCCAGACATCGACGTAACGATATCACCCGGACGCTGCGCGTTGCCATCAGGCATGTTTTCCACAAGGCCGATAACGCCGATGACATTGGCCTTTGCCTTGCGAGCAGCCAGCGTGTGCATCAGGCCAGTAACAGCCGCCGCGCCGCCCATGTCGCCCTTCATGTCTTCCATTCCGGCGCCGGGTTTCAGGGAGATACCGCCGGTATCAAACACCACGCCCTTGCCGACAAAGGCAATCGGCTCATCTTTCTTGGAGCCACCTTTCCACTGCATGATGGCCAGGCGTGGCGGCCGCACGGACCCTTGAGCGACACCCAGAAGCGCGCCCATGCCAAGCTTCTTCATTTCCTTTTCGCCAAGGATTTCAACCTCAACGCCGAGTTTCTTCAACTCTTCTGCTTTTTCGGCAAACTCCACGGGTCCCAGAACATTCGGGGGAAGGTTTACGAGATCGCGCGCGAGGATGACGCCCTCAGCCTCCGCCTCAGCCGTTTCGAACGCGGCTTTCGCCTGCGCGTGGGCGGCTGTTACAATCGTCACCTCCACGCTTTTCGGCGTCTTTTCATCGTCGGACTTCTTTTTTGTCTTGTAGGTATCGAAGCTGTAGGCCCGCAGCATCAAACCGAGCGCAAAATCAGCCGCCGCCTTGCCATCGACCTCAACGCCGAACGCATCGAGAAAGATGACCACTTTTTCGGCTTTCTTGAAGTTGGCAGCCGCTGTTCCACCGGCACGCAACCAGTCATGCGCCGTGAGTTTCGCGGCTTTGCCGAGACCGATCACAACGATTCTGTCGGCTTCGGAACCCTGAGGCGCCAACACATCCAGAACGCTCATGGATTTGGCGGCAAAACCGGCAACTTTGACCGCTTTCTCAAGCACACCGGCAGGGTCTACTTGCACCTGGCCGGCTGGCGCGTTGTCACCGGATACCTGCAAAAGAAATGCACTGGCACCTTCGAGAGTGGCGGAATTGGCAAAGGATATATCAAATTTAGCGGACATGTTCTCGCTCATCATCGTATTTCAGGATGCGACCGATCATGGCCTTTTCCCAGCCCGGCGCAACCCTGCCATCGTATCTGTCAGTGTCAATTTTGTGAATCAGTGGAAGGACATGGCGAAAAACCCTCATCAAGAAAAAGACACAGAGGTCATAAAAATGATCTTACAAATGAGATTTGTGAGCCGGGCGGAATAGCCATCCGCAATTGTTGCGGCTAGATAGGAGCCGTTCCCGCGGGGGGAACAGGCATGAAGACACCTCATCAGGGACCGAATGACGCTTCTTGAACGATACATATTGCGACGTGCGACGCAGATGTTTCTGGTCGCGCTGCTGCCTGTTCTGGCGATTATCTGGACGATTCAGGTTCTTCAGCGAATCAATCTCGTCACGGATACCGGCCAGTCCATGGGTTCGTTCGCCACCCTGGCGACCATGCTGCTGCCGACGCTGATCCCCGTTGTTCTGCCATTTGCGCTCGTCATTGCCATCACGCAGACGCTGACCGCGATGAACACGGATTCGGAGCTGGCGATCATCGATGCAGCCGGTGCACCGCGCTCGATCATCGTTCGGCCCATCCTCATCCTAGGTGCGGTTCTGAGCCTTGTCTCATTCGGCATTACCAACTTCGCAGAGCCGCCTGCCCGCACCGCTGCGCGCCAAATGGTGGCCGCAGCCTATGCCGACCTTCTGTCCTCCGTCATCGAGGAAAAGACCTTCCGCACCATTCAGGACGGCCTCTATGTCCAGATCGGCGAACGGCAGGGCCGTATTCTGCGCGGGCTGTTCGTGGCGGACAGGCGCGATCCAAATTACGACCTGATCTATTATGCCAAGGAAGGTATGATCGATGAGGGCGGTACGTCGCTGACAATGCGCGATGGCGAAGTCCAGCAGAAGACGCCAGATGGCAAGGTATCCGTCGTCAAGTTCCTGTCCTACGCATTCGATCTCTCCACTATGTCTGAGAAGGCCGACGCCGAGCCTTCGATCTCATCGAGCGATGCGAGCCTCGCCTTTCTTTTGTCCCCGGATGAGACCGTAGACAGCTACAAGAAGTCGCCCGGTGGCTTCCGCTCAGAACTGCATCGTCGTTTGGCGGATTGGCTGTTTCCCTTTGTTTTCGCCTTGATTTCGCTGGTCGTCGCTGGTGATGCGCGCTCCCACCGCGAAGCACGGCTGCATCCGATGGTGGCTGCGCTCATCACAGCCTTCATGCTGCGCTGGCTTGGTTTCTACGTCACCAATCAGGTGAAGCAGAGCGCCGCGTTCATTCCGCTTGTATACGCTGTTCCTGTCGTCAGCGGCACAATCGCTGCCTTCCTCTTGCTGACCGGCAAGAAGCTCCATTTGCCAAAGGCATTTGGCAACGCGATCCAGAACATTCAGAAGCGGTTCTCGCCGTCCAGGGCAGCAGGCACCGGAGGTAACGGCGCATGATGTTTGGCACCCTCGCCCGCTATTTCCTCAAGCGCTATGCCATGACGACGTTCTGGTTCCTGCTTGGCGTATCCTCGATTATCTTTCTTGCCGATTTCAGCGAGACAGCCCGACGCATGTCCGGTCTGCCGGGATATTCCGTCCCAGCGGCCCTTGGTCTGACTGCGCTACGGCTTCCGCTTATTCTTCAGCAGACGGTGCCGTTCATTGCCCTGTTCGTTGGCATGACGACGCTGATCTCGCTCAACCGTCGATATGAGCTGGTTGTCACACGGGCTGCCGGAATTTCTGCATGGCAGTTCATTCTGCCGTTTGTCGGCGGCGCTGTGCTGCTTGGCATTCTATCAGTGACGGTTCTCAATCCCATCGCTGCATGGGGCGAAAGCAAGTCGCTGGCAGTTGAGTCGGGTTGGCGCAATGAAGGCGATGCAGGCCGTCAGCAGCAGACCCTTCCCTGGCTGCGCCAGAGCAGCGGTGGCCAAGACACGATCATTGGCGCCAAGAGCTTTGAAGATAACGGAACACTTCTGAAGGATGTGGTGCTCGTACACCTCGATCAAGACGGCAATATTCTTTTTCGGCAGGACGCAATGTCTGCGAAGTTGGAAGATGGTTACTGGCTTCTTAACGACGTGGCCGAGATCCGCCCCGGTCATGTGCCGACCCGGCAAGCGACCGCAAGAATCAGTACCAATCTGAGACAGGAATTCGTTCAGGAGCGCCTGACGCAGCCTGAAACTGTTGCTTTTTTTGATCTTTCTCACAAAATCGAGGTAGCGCAGTCTTTCGGGATTTCTTCGAAGGCGCTGGAGACACAGTACCACTTCCTGTTGTCCATGCCTTTTCTTCTCGTGGCGATGACGTTCATTGCCGCGACTGTTTCATTAAAGTTCAGCCGTTTTGCACAGTCTCGCTCAGTGATTCTGGGTGGAATCGTTTCCGGCTTCGTGCTTTATGTAGTAACCGTGCTCGTAAGGGCATTCGGGAGTAGCGGTGTCGTTCCTCCCTTCGTTGCGGTCTGGGTTCCAGTCGTCGTAGCGTTGGCATTGGGGGCGACAATTCTGCTTCATCAGGAGGACGGCTAGTGGCGGCATTTGACCGCGGGAATATCAGACGGCTTACAACAGCCCTTCTGACTGGTGCTGCTGTGTGCGCATACGTGGCGACTTCCTCAAGCTCATTTGCTGAGGACGGAGTCATTGTTGGCGATCCACAAGACCAATCAAAACTCCTGCTAACAGCAAACGAACTGACCTATAATAAAGATGCAGAACGCGTCATCGCGACCGGTGGCGTGCGCCTGCATTACACTGGCTACCGCATGGTGGCCCAGCGCGTCGAATACGATCAGGGAACTGGTCGCGTGCTGGCACGTGGCAATATCGAATTGATCGAGCCGGGCGGCAACCGCATCTATGCGGATGAGCTTGATGTAACCGACGATTTCGGCCAGGGCTTCGTCAACGCGCTGCGTGTGGAAACGACTGACAATACCCGCATCGCCGGTGAAAGCGCTGAGCGTCTTTCGCAAGACGTCATGGTCCTGAATAACGGCGTTTACACCGCATGCCTTCCCTGCTCTGAGCGGCCTGACAAGGCGCCTTTGTGGCAGGTCAAGGCTGAACGCGTCATTCAGGACGGCAAGACGCACACTGTGCGGCTGGAAAAAGCTCGTTTTGAGCTCTTCGGCAAATCCATTGCCTATCTTCCGTTCATCACGGTCCCGGACAACACCGTCAAGCGTAAGTCGGGCTTCCTGTTCCCGCGCATGAGCGTGACGGATAATCTCGGCTTCGGCATCGGCGTTCCTTATTATCAGGTCCTGTCCGATTCAGCTGACGTCACCGTCACCCCGACCTATTACACCTCGCAAGGTTTGTTGCTGGAAGGTGAATTGCGTCAGCGGTTCGAGATGGGAACGCACACGGTGCGTGCCGCTGGTATCAACCAGATGAATCCTCAGGATTTTGACGTCAACACCAGCGACTCGTTGAACGATACGCGTGCGATGATTGCGTCCAAGGGTGAGTTCACGATCAATCCACGCTGGACTTTCGGTTGGGATGCCATGGTGCAGACCGACAATAACTTCTCGCGAACCTACGGTTTGAAGGATTACAAGAACTCCGTTCAGACCAACAAGATCTACCTCTCCGGCCTTGGGGAGCGTAACAGCTTTGACGTGAACGCCTATTATTTCAACGTTCAGGACACCGATGATTCGGAGGCCAAGGAACGCCAGCAGGCTATCGTTCACCCGGCTCTCGACTACCGGTACTTCTTCCCGGATCCGGTCTATGGTGGCGAACTTTCGTTGACGACGAACTTCACCAGCATAACCCGCCAAAGCCAGGATGCGTATAATCTGGGGTCATCATCCCGCTTCAACGGGCTGGAAGGGTCTTACACCCGTTTCACCACCGAAGCTGAATGGAAGCGCACCTATACATTTGATAGCGGCCTTTTGCTGACCCCTCTGGTCGCAGCCCGTGGAGATGCGCTGTGGACCGATATGGCGACGAACAGCTTCGGCGTAGGCGTGCCATCCTATGATGGCACGATCAATGATGACGCATCGTTCCGCGGTATGGCGACATTCGGCCTCGAAGCCCGCTATCCCGTTCTCTTCACTGCTCTGCACAGCAACCACGTAATCGAGCCGATTGCGCAGATCTTCGTGCGGCCTAACGAATCCTACGCCGGTGAACTTCCAAACGAAGACAGCCAGGCCTTTGTATTCGATGCGACCAATCTTTTCGAGCGTGACAAGTTCTCGGGCTTTGACCGTATCGAAGGTGGCACACGCGCCAATCTTGGTGTCCGCTACAACGGCACCTTTGACAATGGCTATGGCATTCGCGGAATTGCTGGCCAGTCGTTCCATCTCGGCGGCACCAACTCGTTCGCATCCAATGACCTCGTGAATGCCGGCGCGGACTCTGGTCTCGAAACGGATCGTTCCGACTATGTCGCCATGGCCGCGATCGATGCTCCCATCGGCTTGTCGCTCTCGTCTAGCTTCCGCTTTGACAAGGACAACTTCGACGTCAATCGCTCCGAGACGGCTGTCGCCTATACGGATAATCGTATTTCGGGCAAAGTCAGCTACACTCAGGTCAAGGCACAGCCTGAATATGGTTATGACCGCAAGCGCGACATCATCCAGACATCTGGCAAGCTGCGTCTTGACGATAACTGGGCCTTGTTCGGCGCTATCAACTACGATTTGAATAACAAGTTCTCCAGCGAACGACGCATCGGTATTCTCTATCAGGATGAATGCACGATCTTCACCGTCAGCTATTCGGACGAAGGCAGTATCAATTCGGTTCGCGAATCCGCCAATGACTGGTCAGTCAATGCGCGTCTGGCCTTCAGAACGCTGGGTGATATCAGTGTTGGCTCTGCAGGCACGGATTGGGATGACGCCGACATCGGCTGGAAGCCAAACAATTTCTGATGACGGTTGCGGCGGAGTGAAAGCTCCGCCGTTGCTTATTTTGGCAGATGTGATTGACGACCGGGCCTCGCGCCACCGTTTTGCCGCAAGATAACTGCAGTGGTGGCAGGTCTGCGCGATTGCTGTTCGGCCCGCTACGGTGATATAGACAGTCGCGTTCACGGTTAAACTTAACAGCCGCCCAAGATATTGGTTGACGAACGGATGTATCCGTTTCATCCGATAAGCAGGATACTTGAAAGAGCCGTGACGCTGGTCAGTGGCTTATCGACAGGGAGAGAACAGGATGAAACTCGGAAAGACGGCGTTGCGCAGTGTAGCATTCGCCTTTGCGATTTTCGCAGTTCCCATGATCGTTACCTTGCCCGCTCAGGATGCTTTCGCAGCCAATACGGTCAAGGTCGTTGTCAACAAGACGCCAATCACCAGTGATGACATTGCCAGACGTGTTGCCTTTCTCAAATTGCAGCGCCAGTCTGGAAATCTCGCTGAAAAAGCGCGTGAGCAGCTGATCGATGAAGCGCTGAAGCGTGAAGAAATTGGACGCGTCAAAATGTCGGTCAGCACGGCTGATGTCGACGCGTCATTTGCCCGCTTCGCCTCCACCAACAAGATGACGACGGATCAGTTGACCAAGGTTCTGGCGCAGGCTGGTGTTGGCGCTGAACACTTCAAATCGTTCATCGCGGTTCAGATGAGCTGGCCTCGTCTGGTCAATGCGCGCTATGGCGGCAGAAACAAAATGTCGACGCAGGATTTCGTGACGCGCCTGAAAGAGCGTGGCGACAAGCCTGTGACCAACGAGTATTTTCTGCAGCAGATCATTTTTGTGATTCCGGAAGCCAAGCGCAATGCCATCACAGGTAAGCGTAAGTCCGAAGCTGAAGCCTCTCGCAAGCGGTATCCCGGCTGCGAACAGGGCAAGACATTTGCGGCAACGATGCTTGATGTCTCCATCAAGGACCTTGGGCGCATGCTCGAGCCGGAATTGCCGCCGGATTGGAAGCCGCTTGTGGAAAAGACACCGGAAGGTGGCACCACCGGAACCCGCGTCACCGAAAAGGGTGTCGAATATCTGGCAATCTGCAAGAAGCAGCAGGTATCTGACGACTACGCAGCCGAGGTCGTTTTCCGTGCGGAAGACCTGACAAAGGCTGAAAAAGGCGAAAACCCGAACGAGAAGAAATATCTCGACGAGCTCCGCAAGAAGGCCCAGATTACCAGCACCTGACGAGAAAGTGTCTTTCTTGACCCTGCAAAACATCACCCTTGCTGTTACCCAAGGCGACCCGGCCGGGATCGGTCCCGATATCACGATTGTGGCTTGGTCAAAGCGCAAAGAGCTTGGGCTGCCGCCATTCATATTGGTTGGCGATCCTGACGTCATAAGCAGCCGCGCCCATCTTCTTGGCATCGATTGCCCTGTCAAAATATGCGAGCCCGAGCAGGCGGCGGCGATTTTCCCCAATGCCTTGCCGGTGTTTGCAATTCCGGTCGGATTTGATGTTCTTGCCGGTCAACCGCATGTTGGTGCGGCACTTGCCACCATCAAGGCGATTGAGACTGCAGTGCAGTTTACCGTCGACAAGCGCGTCTCGGCTGTTGTCACCAATCCCATTGCGAAGTCTGTGCTTTACGAAGCTGGCTTTGGCTATCCCGGCCACACCGAGTTTCTGGCAGAGCTTGCCAAAAAACTGACAGGACAGGCCACCACGCCGGTTATGATGATTGCCGGACCGAAACTGCGTGTTGTCCCTGTGACGATCCACATCCCGATTGCCGAAGTTCCAGGCGCACTCACAGAAGAGTTGATCGTCATGACCTGCCGCATCATTGCTGCTGATCTCAAGGAAAAGTTTGGAATCCAGACCCCTCGCCTCGCCGTTGCTGGGTTGAACCCACATGCGGGCGAAGATGGCGCGATTGGCACTGAGGACGGTGACATCATTCACCCCGCGACAGTGCAGCTGCGCAAGGATGGCATCGACGCCTTTGGTCCGCTGCCAGCCGATACCATGTTCCATGATGCCGCACGCAGACGCTATGACGTTGCCGTGTGCATGTATCACGATCAGGCGCTCATCCCGGCAAAGGCGCTCGGCTTCGATGATTCTGTCAATGTCACGCTCGGCCTGCCCTTCATCCGCACATCACCGGATCACGGCACCGCATTTGGCATTGCTGGACAAGGTATCGCCAACGAATCGAGCCTCGTTGCCGCTTTGAAAATGGCGTCTGAAATTGCAGCCCGGCGGGCGAACGCATAATGGCAAGCATTGATGGCCTGTCTCCACTCCGCGACGTCATCGAGCGGCACGGACTGGATGCGAAGAAATCGCTTGGGCAGAACTTCCTGCTCGACTTGAACCTGACGCAGAAGATCGCCCGGACGGCGGGGCCGCTTGAGGGCGTGACCGTCTTCGAGGTTGGCCCTGGGCCAGGCGGTCTTACCCGCGCGATCCTTTCGCTTGGCGCGAAGAAAGTGATCGCAGTCGAGCGCGACAGTCGCTGCATTCCCGCACTTGCAGAAATCGCGGATCATTACCCCGGGCGTCTGGAGGTCATTGAGGGCGATGCGCTCAAAACGGATTTCGAGACCATGGTTGCGCATGGCGAACCGGTGCGCATCATCGCGAATCTGCCCTATAATGTCGGTACGCAGCTGCTCATCAACTGGCTTACGCCGCGGCAGTGGCCACCTTTCTGGCTGTCACTCACGCTGATGTTCCAGAAAGAGGTTGGGCAGCGGATCGTAGCGGAAGAAGGTGACAACCATTATGGACGTCTCGGCGTTCTCACCGGTTGGCGCACGGTTCCAGAAATGGCATTCGACGTGCCGCCACAGGCCTTCAGCCCGCCCCCGAAAGTAACGTCGACGGTGGTGCATCTTCTTCCCAGAGAAAAGCCTCTACCCTGCGAAGTCAGCAATCTGGAAAAGGTAACAGAAGCTGCCTTCGGCCAGCGCCGCAAGATGCTGCGCCAGAGCGTCAAATCCATCGGTGGTGAAACTCTGCTGGAAAAAGCCGGTATCGATCCGACACGCCGCGCTGAGACGCTGTCTGTCAACGAATTCGTGCGACTGGCGAATATGATGGGCGACGGACGCTAAAAAAATCTCGCGGCACGTAGACCGCGAGATGCGCCAATCTGATCGGACCCTTTGCCGACCTTAGCGGCTCGGCAGCGCCGGCACTTCTTCCAGCAATTCACGCACAAAATCGAACATGCCATGGCGCCGGTCGCGGCGAACGCGCTCGGCTTTAACGATGGCTTCAATAGCTTCGAAAGCGGCCTGCAGATCATCGTTCAGAATGACGTAATCGTAATCGCGCCAATGCTCGATCTCAGAGCGAGAATTGGCCAGGCGCGTCTGTATGACCTCTTCCGTATCCTCTGCCCGGCGATGCAGGCGAGATTGTAGCTCGGTCATGGTGGGGGGCAGAATGAAGATGGAAACGACATCCGCTTTCATCTTGTCCTGCAGCTGCTCAGCGCCCTGCCAATCGATATCGAACAGCATGTCCTTGCCTTCGGCCATGGCTGTTTCAACAGGCTCACGCGGTGTGCCGTAGAAATTGCCGTGCACTTCGGCCCATTCCAGCAGTTCTTCGCCATCCCGCATGCGCTCGAAATCGCGCTTGGAAATGAACTGGTAGTGAATGCCGTCGATTTCACTCTGGCGGCGCGGTCTCGTCGTTACACTGACGGACAGGCTGATATTCTTGTCTTTTTCCAGCAAATTGCGGGCGATGGTGGATTTGCCTGCGCCCGATGGCGAGGAGATGACCAGCATCAAGCCCCTGCGGGCGATATGGACGGGAGGATTGCTGGCGGACGCCATGGGGTCTACTCCAGATTTTGGACCTGTTCGCGGAATTGATCGATCACGACTTTCAATTCTATACCAGCAGCGGTTACAGCACTGGCATTGGATTTGGAACAGATAGTATTGGACTCGCGGTTAAATTCCTGTGCAAGAAAATCGAGCTTGCGTCCCACGGGCACACCGCCGCTCAAAAGGTCTCTTGCTGCCGCAACATGGCCGTTCAAACGGTCGATTTCTTCCCGCAAATCCGCCTTGGTGGCAAGAAGAACTGCCTCTGCATGCAGACGGTCGCTATCCAGCCCACTGGTGCCACCGGCGATCAACGCAATCTGCGCAGCAAGGCGCGCGCGGATCTGCTCCGGCTGACGCGATGGATCGGCCTCGATGGTTGCTGTGAGCTGCTCTATTCGGTCGATATGGCCGGACAATATCGTAAAGAGAGTTGCCCCTTCCCGCTCGCGCATAGTGGTCAAGGCCGAGATTGCGGCCACGAAACCTTCGATGATGTCGCGGTTGCGTGTCTCTTGCGCGTCGGCGCTTTCCTCCGGCTCCTTGAACTCCACAAGACCACGAATGGACAGCAAGGTGTCGAGGCTGAGTGGCGCATCACTGACGACGGTCCCGAGATCCCGTTTCAATGCGAGAACGGCATCCAGCGCATCACGGTTGATGACAGCCTCCTGCCTTGCCTCTGTCGTGGCAATGCTGAGCCCCGCCTGGATATTACCGCGCGAAAGACTTTTCGATGCAATGTCCCGCAAATCGGCTTCGAGCGCTTCCATGCCGGTTGGCAGCCTTAGACGCAGGTCAAGGCCCTTGCCGTTTACGGAGCGGAGTTCCCATGTCCAACGGTACCGGCCGCACGAGCCTTCGCTCCGCGCAAAGCCCGTCATGGATTGCAATGCCATCAAATATACCCCTCGAAAAACCGCCGCAGCCATGGGGCTGCAGCGGTGTATCATATCAATTGTTTGTCGCGGGACGCTCCGCCTGTGATCCGGCTGGTTGACCGTCCACCACGCCTTCTGGCGTGCCCCCGGCCGCTGCCTTCTCGGCCTCAATCTTGCGCCAGCGGCGAACATTGGCATTGTGCTCGTCCAATGTCTTGGCAAAGGCGTGGCCACCCGAGCCATCCGCCACGAAATAGAGATCGTCGGTGCGCCAAGGATTGGCAGTCGCCTCCAGCGCAGCACGACCCGGATTGGCAATCGGGTGCGGTGGCAGACCGCGGATAATGTAGGTGTTGAACGGCGTCTCTTTCTGGAGGTCCGACTGATAGATCGGGCGGTCAGAAGGCTTTCCTTCGCCACCGAACAATCCGTAGATAATCGTCGGGTCAGATTGAAGGCGCATGTTCTTTTTCATGCGGTTGTAGAACACCGATGCAACATGGCCGCGCTCATCATCCTTGCCGGTTTCCTTCTCCACGATTGATGCGAGTGTGACGAATTCCTCGATCGTCTTGAGCGGAAGATCAGGGTCGCGACGTTCCCAGATGGCCTGCACCAGACGCGATTGGGCAACGCGCATCTGATCAACCACTTCTTCGCGCCTCGTGCCGCGGGTGAAGGGGTAGGTATCGGGGCGCAAGGAACCTTCCGCTGGCAATTCGGCAGGCAGGTTGCCCTCCAGCACCGGTTCAGCCGCAAGGCGCGCGAACATCTGCTTGACAGTCAACCCTTCCGGCATTGCTACGGAATAAAGAATGGATTTTCCCGATTCCAGCAGAGCCAGAATATCTTTCATCGAGGTACGGGCTTTGATTTCGTATTCGCCAGGCTTCGGCGTCTGGCCGCCCGCGAGATACTTGTCAGCCATCAGGCGGAAAATGCGGGTGTTGGAAATCGCACCGCTGCGCTCTAGATTGCTGGCAATTTCCGCAAGTCCGGCGCCGTTGCGCACTGTAATCGTCGTATTCGTCTCCAGAGGACCTGCCTCGTGAAACGAATTCAGCATGTAATAAAAGCCAGCGATGGCAATGATGCAGACAGCGACAACCAGCGTCATCAGGAAATTGAGGAAGATAACCAACTGGCTATGAGCCTTGCGGGAACGCTTTGGCGGAGACGGAACCTTTTCCGGTCTTAGAGCTTCAGTCGGTGATTTCGGAATGATCGGGCCACCCTTGCTCTCAGTGAAGCCTTCGCGTCCTTGAGGGGCCTGATTGTTCTCTCTCGTATCGCTCACCGGCGGTCCTTTTCAGTTCAGCATTACAGCGGCTTAATGAGCAGTCAATGCGGCAAAAACAGGTTCGGCAGGCCATTCTGCACAGTTAGATCAACATCCGGAACATAGACGAAGCAACGAAAAATCCAGCCCTCGACCAATCAGGCAAGATCGCTTGTAACAGCGCAAGCTTGATCGATACTGACGTACACAATCGGCTGGACGTGAGACAAAGGTCGCATTCAAGATGCGACCCTCAAAAAGCATTGTCAGCCTTCGTAACGACGCAACACCAGCGAGGCGTTGGTGCCGCCGAAACCGAAGGAGTTTGACAAGGCGACATCGACCTGACGCTTCCGCGCTGTGTGGGGCACGAGATCGATGGCAGTCTCGACATCGGGATTATCGAGATTGAGCGTTGGCGGCACGATGTTATCGCGGATGGCCAGCACGGCGAAGATCGCCTCGATTGCACCAGCAGCACCCAACAGGTGGCCCGTTGCCGACTTGGTGGACGACATCGAAATCTTCGATGCAGCATCACCCACGAGACGCTCTACAGCGCCAAGCTCAATCGTGTCGGCCATGGTCGATGTACCATGGGCGTTGATATAGTCGATATCCGCAGGTGAAAGGCCCGCACGCTTCAGCGCCATGGCCATGCAACGGTACGCGCCCTCACCGTCTTCGGATGGTGCGGTGATATGGAACGCATCGCCGGACAGGCCGTAGCCTACGACTTCCGCATAGATCTTTGCGCCACGCGCCTTGGCGTGTTCCAACTCTTCCAGAACCACGATCCCGGAACCCTCGCCCATGACGAAACCATCGCGGTCCCGGTCATAAGGGCGCGAAGCCTTCTGCGGATCATCATTGTGCTGAGTGGAAAGAGCCTTGCAGGCGGCAAAACCGGCAAGCGAGATGCGGCAAACAGGCGATTCGGCGCCACCGGCCACCATCACGTCCGCGTCGCCCAGCATGATCAGCCGTGCAGCATCACCAATGGCGTGCGCGCCGGTCGAGCAGGCGGTTACGACGGAGTGGTTGGGGCCACGCAACTTGTGGCGAATGGAAACCTGGCCGGAAATGAGATTGATCAGACGGCCGGGAATGAAAAATGGAGAGATACGGCGTGGGCCCTTGTCGCGCAGCGTATAGCCAGCCTCGACAATACCTTCCAGACCGCCGATGCCGGAGCCAATCAGAACGCCTGTCATGATCTGGTCTTCGTCTGTGCCGGTGGATGGGTGCCAGTTGGCATCTTTCAACGCCATTTCAGCGGCAGCCATGCCGTAAACGATGAAGGGATCTACCTTGCGCTGCTCTTTGGGCTCCATCCAGTCGTCAGCGTTGAAGGTGCCTTCGGTGCCGTCACCAACAGGGATACGGCAAGCGATTTTTGCAGGAAGATCCTCGACTTCGAACTCTGTGACGAGACGAGCACCATTATGGCCCGCGAGAAGGCGCTGCCAGCTGATTTCTGTTCCACAGCCAAGAGGAGATACCATGCCGGTACCGGTGATAACGACACGTCTCATCGTCAATGCTCCGCCCCTAACCCTATCATCGCTAGCGCATCGGCCCGAAAACCGGAAGCGATTTTCGCGAGGGCAATGCGTATATTTCAAGTCTATAACACGCTGTAGACCCGACGGTTACGCGCGCGTAAGGCATTTAGGATGCCATTCTGATGACGCAAGTCATCAGAGAATAAAATATTGGCCCGGACTGGCCGGGCCATATCGGGAAGGCGCAGGCCTCCCCTTAGCATTTCAAACGATCAGGCCTGAGCCTTTTCGATGAACTTTACAGCGTCGCCGACTGTAAGGATCGAGTCCGCTGCGTCGTCTGGAATTTCAACGCCGAATTCTTCTTCGAAAGCCATGACCAGTTCAACGGTGTCGAGCGAGTCAGCGCCCAGATCGTCGATAAAGCTTGCGCCTTCGACGACTTTTTCGGCGTCAACGCCAAGATGATCAACTACAATTTTCTTTACGCGTTCTGCGATATCGCTCATGTCGGTTTCCTCGACCTTTACTTTGAAAGGAATGCCCTCTTTAGGCATCCTGCCCTGTTAAAACCCCCAGGCGCCTTTTCAGCAGACGCCTTGGGCAAACCCGTTCAACCCGTCTCAAGCTAAACATCGCGCTAAGAAATCGCAACGGTCGCTTTTGTTTCCGGGACGACTGTTCACAGTCTTCGCCCGCTTAACACGGTTTCCAGCGGGAAAAAAGCCTTAAAATAATGCTAAGCATCTTGCTCTACAGGCATTTTTCCCTCTGCGCCCCGTTTGGGGCAGATATTAAATCATCGCCATGCCGCCATTCACATGCAGGGTCTGACCCGTCATGTAGCTGGCTTCGTTGGATGCGAGATAGAGAACCGCAGACGCAATTTCCGTCGCCGTGCCCATCCGCTTCATGGGAATAGCGCCCATGATAGCATCTTTCTGCTTGTCATTGAGCTTTCCTGTCATGGCGCTTTCAATGAAGCCCGGAGCCACGCAGTTAACGGTGACGTTGCGGGTGGCAATTTCCTGCGCCAGCGACTTGGAAAAGCCGATCATACCGGCCTTGGAGGCGCAGTAGTTGGCCTGACCGGGATTGCCCGTCACGCCGACAATGGAGGTGATGTTGATGATGCGGCCAAAGCGGCGGCGCATCATGGGATGCGTCAGCTCACGCGTCAGGCGGAATGTGGAGGTCAGGTTGACCTCGATGACATTGTCCCAGTCTTCATCGCTCATGCGAACGAACAGCCCGTCCTTGGTGATGCCGGCATTGTTGACGAGAATATCGACGCCACCAAGCTCAGCCTCAGCCTTTTCGCCTAGCGCCTTCACCTCAGCGCGGTCTGAAAGATTTGCCGGGAAGACCATGACGCGATCGCCAAGTTCCGTGGCCAGGGCTTCCAGCTTTTCAACGCGGGTGCCGTGAAGACCCACAATCGCGCCCTGGGCGTGAAGCGTACGGGCGATCTCTTCGCCGATGCCGCCTGTAGCGCCTGTGATAAGAGCCTTGCGGCCCGTCAGATCAAACATCGTGTTCGTCCTTTCTGTGTCTCTTGGATCAGCCGAGAAGGGTCTGAAGTGCAGCGTCGATATCAGCTGGCGTGTTGAGCGAAATGCCGGTCACGGACTTGTCTATACGGCGGGCAAGCCCAGTCAGCACTTTGCCTGATCCGATTTCGTAAAGTGTGGTTACATCATTGGCAGCAAACCATTCCACTGTCTCGCGCCAACGCACCTGGCCGGTGACCTGCTCCACCAGAAGATCTGTGATCTCATTTGCGTCAGAAACCGGGGCTGCCCGAACATTGGCAACGACAGGCACGACTGGGTTATGCTTGCCGACACTGGAAAGCGCCTCGCGCATGGCCTGCGCCGCAGGTGCCATCAGTGCGGAATGGAAAGGCGCAGAAACAGGCAGCATGATGGCGCGCTTGGCACCTTTTTCCGTCGCAAGCGCTGCGGCTTTCTCAACGGGTGCCTTGGCACCGGAAATGACGAGTTGTCCGCCGCCATTATCATTGGCGATCTGGCAGACGCCATCGGCAGCAGCCTGCGCGCAGATTGCCTCGACATCGCTATGCTCGAGACCAATGATGGCAGCCATGGCGCCCTCACCGGCTGGAACAGCCGCCTGCATGGCATTGCCGCGAATGCGCAGCAAGCGAGCAGTATCGGAAAGCGAGAATGTTCCGGCAGCGCACAAGGCCGAATATTCGCCAAGCGAATGACCGGCAACGTAGGAAACCTTATTGGCCAGCGAAAGGCCCTTGGCTTCCAGCACGCGCATGACGGCGACCGAAACGGCCATGAGCGCAGGCTGGGCATTGGCGGTCAGCGTCAGCGTTTCCTCTGGACCGTTCCAGATAATGTCTGACAGCTTCTGCCCGAGGGCCTCATCGACCTCTTCGAAAACCGCACGCGCTTCTGCAAAGTTGTCGGCGAGCTCTTTGCCCATGCCAACAGCCTGACTGCCCTGACCTGGAAATGTGAATGCAATAGCCATGGGATATTGTCCTTCTTATCTGGCCAAAAGTCCGGCCTTGCCTGCAAATCGTGAATTTCCATTCACATTCCAGCTTCGGAAGTCAAGGCTTTCAACTTTTTAAGGGCATTTTGAGCGGATTTCCGCGATCTCATCCACAGGGACCGATCGGAATATTTTTTCTTGCGCCGCCGCATTTCGATACTACGTTCTAGCCACCTTCCAAGTGAGCGAGATGTTTCATGAAACAAAATATGTTGGGTCGCACGGGCATTTCCGTGTCTGAGATTTGCCTGGGCACAATGACCTGGGGTACTCAGAACACAGAAGCGGAAGCGCACGAGCAAATGGATTACGCTCTTGAGAAGGGCGTGAATTTCTTCGACACCGCCGAGCTTTACCCCACAACGCCGGTTTCGGCTGAAACGCAGGGTCGCACAGAAGACTATATCGGAACGTGGTTTGAAAAGACCGGCAGGCGCAAGGACGTTGTTCTGGCCACCAAGGTTGCAGGCTCCGGGCGCGATTATATCAGAGGCGGTCGCGAGATTGATGCGGCCTCTATCCGCGAGGCCGTCGAAACGAGCCTCAAACGCCTCAAGACCGATTACATCGACCTCTACCAGATCCATTGGCCAAACCGCGGCACCTACCATTTCCGTGGCGTTTGGAGCTTTGACGCCTCCACCCAGAACACCGAGAAGACGCTGTCTGAAATCACCGAAAAGCTGGAAACCTTGGGTGAACTGGTCAAGGCCGGCAAAATCCGGGCCATCGGCCTTTCCAATGAGAGCGCCTGGGGCACGCAGAAATATATCGACATTGCAAAGGCCCATGGCCTGCCACGCATTGCCTCCATCCAAAATGAGTACAATCTGCTCTATCGCCCCTTCGATCTGGATCTGGCCGAAGTCGCACATCATGAGAATGTCGGCCTTCTGGCCTACTCGCCGCTGGCTGGTGGCATTCTGACCGGCAAATACCAGAGCGGTGCACGCCCGGAAGGCTCTCGCGCTTCCATCAATCAGGATATTGGTGGCCGCTTGCAGCCTTTGCAGGAAGCGCCTGTGAAAGCCTATCTTGAGCTTGCATACGCACACGACCTCGATCCTGCACAGCTTGCCATCGCCTTCACGCTATCGCGTCCCTTCATGGCGTCATCCATCATTGGCGCGACCACGATGGAGCAATTGAAGACGAATATAGCAGCAGCCGACATCAAGCTGTCGGAAGAGGTATTGAAGGGCATCGCCGAGATCCATCGCCAATATCCAATGCCGATCTGATTCTCTGCCCTTTGCACATCCAAGACCCAACCCGCCATACCGCTTTTCCGGGCAGCATGGCGGGTCATATTTGTGAATAGCCTTGCATTCCGGTCAAAAATCCGTATAAGCGCGCTGTTCACAACACCCGGTCATATGGCTGGTGGCTGAACGGAGGGCTGGTTTCGAATTTCGAAACAGCAGGAACCATAAGGTTTTTCCGGCCTCCCGTGTCTCCGCTCTCGACCGTCTCGAACAACGCTTTTCTTGCACTTGGCTTTTGCCAATCAGGAGCAGTCGTTGAGGCTTAGCGCCGTTGCCGGGTGATGAATGAAACGCAAGAAAGGCAAAGCTTAAATGGCTCTTTACGAACACATCTTCCTTGCCCGGCAGGATATCACTGCCCAGCAGGTTGACGCACTTGTCGAGCAGTACAAGGGCGTTATCGAATCGTACGGCGGTAAGGTCGGACGCGTCGAAAACTGGGGCCTGAAGTCCCTGACATACCGCATCAAGAAGAACCGCAAGGCTCACTACGCTCTGATGGACATCGATGCTCCTGCACCGGCGATCCACGAAATCGAGCGTCAGATGCGCATCAACGAAGACGTTCTTCGTTACATGACCATCGCTGTTGAAGCGCACGAAGAAGGCCCATCTGCAATGATGCAGAAGCGCGATCGTGACGACCGTCCTCGCCGCGATGGCGACCGTCCAGACCGTGGCCCGCGTGAAGGCGGCTTCGATCGTGGTCCTCGTCCGCCTCGCGAAGGTGGCTTCGGTGACCGTGAAGACCGTCCGCGCCGTCCGCGCGAAGACCGTGCATAAGGAGAATTGACTATGGCTGACGCATCATCTTCCCAGGCACGCCGTCCTTTCCACCGCCGTCGCAAGACGTGCCCGTTCTCCGGCGCAAACGCTCCGAAGATCGACTACAAGGACGTACGTCTTCTGCAGCGCTACATTTCTGAGCGTGGCAAGATCGTTCCTTCCCGTATCACAGCTGTTTCCCAGAAGAAGCAACGCGAACTCGCTCAGGCGATCAAGCGCGCTCGTTTCCTCGGCCTGCTGCCTTACGTTCTGTCTTAATAATCTATCCGAGGCTGCGCTCCGGCGCGGCCTCGTTCCTTGAACGACATCCTTCCACGTTGGGCGTGGATCGACCTTGAAATGAAATCCCATGTTGGGGATCGGGTTCATATGAACCATCCTCTAACTGCTACGGAATTCCAGCAGGACAGCGAAGTGCCAAAACTGAACCAGACAGTGCTGATTCCCGGCATCCTAGCCGGCATATGCGCAGCGTTTCTCACGCTCGGCGCAACCGCACAGTCGTCCATGTCTTTCCTGCTCTACGCTGCATCCGCCATGCCCGTGCTTGTCGCTGGTTTCGGATGGGGCAATGCTTCGGCCATCGTTGCCGTGCTGACAGCCGCAGCCCTTGGCGCGCTTGCCGTTTCTCCCATTTTTGCCGTGACGATCTCGATTTTCACGCTCGTTCCAGCCGCATGGCTCTCCCACCTGGCCAATCTGGCGCGTCCCGCGTCGGAACTCGGTGGTCCTGAAGACCTGCTGGCATGGTATCCGCTTTCTGGCATCATTCTGCATCTGTGCGGCCTCATCACGCTTTCCGTCATCATTCTCGGCACGATGATCGGCTACGGCCCTGAACTCGTTTCGCAGCTTGTCGACGTGATGATGAGCTCGGTGCAGGCGCGTGAATCCGGTTTCACGCCTGACGCGACAGCCCTTGGGCAAACCAAGACACTGCTGGTTCTCATGCTGCCCATGATTCAGGGCGGCCTTTGGGTCATCATGCTGTTTGCCGCTTATTATTTCGCAAGCCGCATGGTGCGCTCCTTCGGCAAGGGACTTCGCCCACGCGAAGACATCTCAGCCGCGTTGCGCATGCATCGCAATGCGATCTTCATCTTCCTCGGCGGCATTGTCATGACCTTTGTCGGCGGCACCGTTGCCATGCTTGGCGCCGTTGTTTGCGGCACCTTCGGCGCGGGCTTCCTGATGGCAGGCTATGCTTCGCTGCATCACAGATCCAAGGGCAAGGACTGGCGCTGGCCGGTTCTGGTTCTCAGCTATATCTCAGCGGTTTTCGTCTTTCCGCTGCTCATCATTCTCGTCTTGGGTCTGAGCGACGTGCGCAGCACGATCTCTCTCACTCCACCACGGAAAACCGACAACAACAACGAAACCAAAAACTAGAAAGGATCAAGAAGATGGAAGTCATTCTTCTCGAACGTATCGCCAAGCTTGGCCAGATGGGCGAAACCGTAAAGGTTCGCGATGGCTACGCACGTAACTTCCTGCTGCCACAGGGCAAGGCACTTCGCGCCAACGCCAACAACAAGACCCGTTTCGAGTCTGAGCGCGCTACGCTTGAAGCCCGCAACCTCGAGCGCAAGACTGAAGCACAGACAGTTGCAGACGCGCTGGCTGGCAAGAGCTTCATCGTTGTTCGTTCCGCTGGCGAAACCGGCCAGCTGTACGGCTCTGTTGCTGCCCGTGACGTTGTCGAAATCCTCGGCGCTGAAGGCTTCAACATCGGCCGCAACCAGGTCGAGCTCAACACACCGATCAAGACCATTGGTCTGCACAATGTTACACTTCACCTGCATGCCGAAGTCGAGCTTCAGGTTGAACTGAACGTTGCCCGTTCTGCTGAAGAAGCCGAGCGTCAGTCCAAGGGCGAAAGCCTCACATCTGCTGACGCCATCTACGGCGTTGACGAAGACGCGCTTCGCCCAGAAGACTTCTTTGATCCAGACGCAGACCGCGACGGCGACGACGAGTAATCGTTCTTAGCTCTCGGGCTAAAGCAAAACCCCGGATGGCAACATCCGGGGTTTTGCTTGTCTGGGCCCTTGCTCCCACCCGTGGTGCGCATGTGTTCAGACATTGGAGACGCGGCGTGTTGGAATTGTCATCGCCACAACACCTGCCAGAATGCAGACAAGACCGATCATGGTCGCGACGTGAAGTTGCTCTCCAAGGAACACGACGCCGATGGCGACGCCAATTGGCACCCGCAGATAGGCCTGTGCCGTTGCTCCCAAGGAACCCAGCGTTCGCATCAGCCTGAAGTAGATCGTGAAGGCTGCCGCAGTCGAAAAGACGGACAGGCCGACCAAGGCAAGCAACGAAGCCATGGATGGTTCCAGCGCCCACGGGCGATCTACCATAATGCTGACCGGAGTGAGCATGACCGTGCCGCAGATCAGCGATCCAGCTGCCGGGATCATCGGATCGATATCCTTGAAGCTTTTCCCGAAAATGGCAGCACCCGCATAGAAGATGGTAGCAACAACAACGGCCAACTGCGCCAGCACCACACTTCCCAATCCGTTGAGCGCCTCCATGCCAATCATAACCACCGTCCCCGCCAGCCCCAGCACAACGCCGAACAATTTCCTCTTGCTTGTCGATTCGTGGCGCGTGATCAGGATAGTCAGAAGGAAGGTAAAAACCGGAGTCAACGAATTGAGAACAACAGCCAAGCCCGCGTCGATATGATGTTCCGCCCAGGCTATGAGGGTGAACGGCACGACACTGTTAAGAACGGCCTGGAGGGCAAATCCCTGCCACAATCGATAATCTTTCGGCAGCCGCAGCCCGCGCATGTAGAGTATCGCAACCAAAACAGCGCCTGCAGTCGCGGTGCGGGCAGCGATCAGGGTCACGGGTGGAATGGTCTCTATGCCGATCTTGATCAGCGTATAGGAACTGCCCCAAAGGCAACTCAAAAGCACAAGCAGCCCAAGTTCTCGTAACAGCGCAATTTTACCAGTCATTTCTTCATGATCCTTCAGGGAGATATCCCCGTCCCTATAGGAGCATATGGAGGCGGAATGCATCGGCCACGACCGAACCATCGCAGGCTGACGTTCCAGTGCGTTGGTGATACGGTTTGACCATGACAAGCATCGCTTCACCCAACACCATTGCCGCCATTGCCAGCCTTATCGGCGATACGACCCGCGCCAATATGCTGTGCGCGCTCATGGGCGGTCAGGCGCTGACGGCAGGAGAGCTGTCTCGGCAGGCGGGCGTCACTCAGCAGACCGGCAGCGGCCATCTTGCAAAGATGGTGGACGCGAAATTGCTCACTGCCGTCAAGCAGGGACGGCACCGATATTACCGGCTCGCCTCGCCCCAGGTGGCACACGGTATTGACGCGTTGATGACGATTGCCGCGGATGGTCCACCCCGGCACCATCCGACAGGCCCGAGGGAACGGGACATGCGTATCGCCCGTAGCTGTTACGACCATATTGCCGGTAAGCTTGGCGTCGCCTTGGCCGACAGCATGGCTGCAAGCGGCAGGGTCATCATGTCAGACGAAGGTGCGGTCGTGACCAGCGATGGCGAGGACTTCCTGCGCAGCTTCGGGATTGAACTCCAGAATGACAGCCGCTCGAAACGCCCCCTCTGCCGCACCTGCCTGGACTGGAGCGAGCGGCGTTATCACATTGGCGGGCGTGTGGGACAGGCGCTCATGGAACGGACGCTCGAACTTGGTTGGTTGGCGCGCAAGAATGAAAGCCGCGCCCTTCGAGTGACACCCGCCGGTGAGCAAGGCTTCCGTGAAATCTTCTGCCTACCCACCGGCTGGGATGACGTACGTTAGAAGCTGACAACCTCAGTTGCCAGCTTTCGCCACTCCCGTCGGCGCGCTGCTCTTATCCACCCGCACCACAACAGACATGCCCGGCGAAAGCTCTGAGGCCAGCGGCTGATCGGGGTCGATGGAGATCCGCACGCCCATGCGCTGGGCAATCTTCACGAAATTGCCAGTCGCATTGTCTGGCTTGATGACGGCAAATTCCGAACCGGCGGCGGGCGCGAAGCGCTCGACCTTGCCGGTCAGCTTGCGGCGATGTAGCGCATCCACAGAAATCGAAACGGCCTGCCCTACTTCCATGCCAGCAAGCTGGGTTTCCTTGTAATTGGCGACCACCCATATGTCGTTCGGCACCACCGCCATCAGTTGTGTGCCCGCCGCCACATATTGACCGACGCGAACACCGACCTCGCCCAGCTTGCCATCTCTTGGCGCATGGATTTCGGTATTTTGCAGATCGATCTTCGCAAGTTCGACGGCTGCTTCCGCATTTGCGACTGCTGCCTGCAGCGAGCCCCTGTTGATGATGATGGTCTGGAGATCCTGCCGGGTTACCTCAAGCGCCGCCTTGGACTGGGATAGACCGGCGCGGGCCTTTTCGAGGCTGGCTTGCGCTTCTTCCTGCACGCTTGATGTACCGACCCCGCTTCGAACGAGATTATCCTGACGGTCAGAGGCAAGCTGGGCCTGTTTCAGGGATGCTTCGGCGCTATCGACGGCGGCCTCGCCAGAGGCAATATTGGCCTTGGCAGCAATTTCCAGCTGGCGGGAATTATCAAACGCAGCCTTCTGGCTGTCCAGAGAAGCCTCGGCCTGGGCGAGCTTCTGCCGGAAAATCCGGTCATCCACCTTGGCCAAGAGGTCGCCCTGCTTGACTTGCTGGTAATCCTTGACCGGCACATCGACAACGTACCCGCTAACCTGCGGACTCATGGTCGTCACATAGCCGCGCACATAGGCGTTGTCAGTCATTTCGACCGAGGTGGAAAAAGGTGGCAGGCGCCACGCGTAAAGCACCAGCGCCACACCGGCGACGCCGCCCAGGAGAACAATGAGAGTAAGAGGAGTCAGTATTTTCTTCAGCATTTTATTTTCCCGGACAATCAGGATTGAGACGTGGCAACAGTGACTTGCCCGCTTTTCAGCAAAGGCTTGATCCGTAACCAGGCAAGGTGCAGCAGAAGCATGACAAGAGCAGCAGCCGCACACACAGAAATCAACAGAAACGTGTCGTTATAGGCCAGAATATAGGCCTCGCGTGTGACCTGCTGCCCAAGCAGCGATAGGCCTTCCGCTTTGAGAAGTGCAGGGTCGGTGATGACATGGGCATAGGCGCCGGACAGTTGAGTGATGCGTTGCACCACCTGCGGGTTCTGCAAGAGAATGCTTTCCACCAGAATATTAGAGTGGAATTTTTCCCGAAGCGTGACGAAAGATCCCAATATCCCTGTCGTCAGCATCGATCCCGTGATCTGCGTGAACAGAAAAATGGTGATGAAGTTGACGAGGTAAGGCGGGCCTTTCGCCAATGCGGCGCCAAATCCCTTGGCCATGACGGGCGGAAGGAACATGGCAGCGCCGAACGCAATCATGGCCTGGCTGAGATACATCTGCTCCGGCCTCACAACATTGGTCAGCCCACTGTCCATAAACGCACCCGCAGAAATCAGTGTCAGCGCGATGACGTGAGCGGTATCGACATATTTCGTCAACATCAGCAGCGCGCAGAAGGCTCCGCCCAGCACTGTTGCAAGGATAATCAAGGCATAGAGTTCGGTCGTCTGCTCGTTCAACAGGCCCAGTTGCTGGTACAGACTGACCGCGGTTGACGATTGCTCTGAAGATACGGCGCGATAGATCAGCAGAACCGCAATCAGATGAAGATTGGTGCGTGAGAATATCCATCGCAGATCCAGCATCGGATTTTTGCGCGGCAGCTCGATCATCACCATCAGCGCCAGCAGTCCGATTGAGGTTGCCAGCAACACGCCCAGCCACCAAGTTTCGAACCACCAGTAGAAACGGCCAAGCGTGAGAAACACGGCAAGACAGCCAAGCCCACCGGCAAAGAGCAGATAGCTCAATATATCCACGCGCTCGATGACCTTCACACGCGGTGGCGGAGTGAGTGGCAGCAGGTAGATGATGGGGAGCACGGCAAGAGCAAGCCCCACTTCCATGGTGTAAAGCGCCTGCCAGCCGCCAATATCCAGCAGATCTGGCGAAACGATACGGGCAAGCGGTGACGACAGGAGCGTGCCCGTGAGCGCAATGCTGAGACCCAGCGTCAGCTTACGTTGCGCGGGAAAGGCTTCGAGAATGTAGAGAAAGCCGAGCGAAGACAGCGGAGCCGCCGCCATGCCACTAACGAAGCGCACGACGATTGCCGAGTGGATATCCGTCACGAAGAGGTTGAGACAGGATGCCAGCACAAAACAGATGATGCTGATCTCGGCGAAGGGCCGCAATCCGTATTGCTGGCGGACCTTGAACAGCGCAATCGAGAAGGTCGCATAAGGGGCCATGTAGGCTGCCGAAAGCCAAGCGACCTCGGCAACTGTCGCTGAAAACTCACCCTGCAACTGATAGATATTGGCCATGACGATATTCATGCCCATGCCCTGGGTCACGAAAAAGGACAGGCCAGCGGCCACATAGAGCAGCTTCTGAAAAAAGGATTTTTCCGGCGGCTGAGACGGTGCAGCAGGCACTTCCGGCGCCTGCTTTGCCGCATCAGCGGTCACGTCATTGATGTTTGAAACGGCGTTGCTCACGACTGCCCCTTTTCACCGGAAAGGTTGTGCAGATTGGCAGACAGACGACGAACGACATGCAAAGCAGCGCTTATATCATCCGTCGAAATATCGGCAGCGATGTCAGCCCGCATGGATTTCGCCTGCATATGCACATCCTCGAATGTCGTGATACCCTCAGGCGTCATGTGAATGCGCTTGGCACGGCGGTCATTTTCATCAGAACGCCGCTCTATGAGGTTTTGTTTCTCCATGGCATCCAGCACACGCACAAGCGTCGGCGTTTCGATTTCCAACTCTTCGGCAAGCTCTTTCTGCGTCAGCGGACCACGGCGAGACAGTACAAAAAGCGCACGTGCTCTTGCAAGCGTCAGCCCCTGCTCTGCCACCCTTGCATCGAAGAATGATCTGAGCTTTCGGTTAAAGGCCGCCATCTCATCAAAAAGCTGTTCTTTTTCTGTCGCACGGGACAAGTCAATAGACCTTATAATTAGCATGCTACCCATTGCCATCCTATGTATTTTTGAGATTGAGGATTTGCAAGTCTCTTTGTTGAAATAGCTGCCATGCCGTAAACTCATGGCAGACTGGGAACGATTCGGCGCGGCTGTGGGCCAGCCTGTGGATTAGTGTTGAAAACATCTGGCATGCGGTCGCCTGTTACCAATCCGGCAAGCTCTCACTCACTGTTGCCGCATTGTCCTTGACTGCTGCGGCCGCTGCCTTCAAACCGGCAGGCTTGCAAGAAACGAAGGCTCCGAACCAGCCTCAAGGGAGATCACAGAAAACCATGAACGACCCTGTGAGAAAGATCACCCCCGCCCCGGCTGCCGAACCGCTCTACCGCGAGGCGCCCAACAACATTGAAGCGGAACAGGCGCTGCTGGGTGCCATCCTCGTCAACAACGACGCCTATTACCGCGTATCCGACTTTCTGAAGCCCGTGCATCTGTATGAGCCGCTTCACCGCAAGATTTTCGAAGTGGCGGGCGATATCATCCGCATGGGCAAGACCGCCAACCCGGTCACGATCAAGACGTTTCTGCCCGCTGACGGAAAGATTGGCGACCTCACGGTTGCGCAATATCTCGCGCGCCTGGCATCGGACGCCGTGTCGATCATCAACGCCGAAGACTATGGCCGCGCCATCTACGATCTGGCCCTTCGCCGCGCTTTGATCCAGATCGGTGAGGATGTCGTCAACATCGCCTATGACGCGCCGCTGGACATGCCGCCGCAGACGCAGATCGAAGACACCGAGCGACGTCTGTTCGAGCTTGCGGAAACGGGCCGTTACGACGGCGGCTTCCAGTCTTTCAATGACGCCGTTTCGCTTGCCATCGATATGGCCGGGGCGGCCTTCGAGCGTGACGGCAACCTGTCGGGCATTTCCACCGGTATCCACTCGCTGGATGCCCGCATGGGTGGCTTGCAGCGCTCTGACTTGATCGTGCTCGCCGGACGCCCGGGCATGGGCAAGACCTCGCTTGCTACCAACATCGCCTATAATATTGCCGCATCTTACGAGCAGGAAATTCAGCCGGATGGTACCTACAAGGCCAAGAATGGCGGCGTTGTAGGTTTCTACTCGCTCGAAATGTCGTCCGAGCAGCTGGCAACCCGTATCATCTCCGAGCAGACCGAAGTGTCATCCTCGAAAATCCGCCGTGGTGAAATCACCGAGGCCGACTTCGAAAAGCTTGTTGCCTGCAGCCAGATGATGCAGAAAGTGCCGCTCTATATCGACCAGACCGGTGGTATTTCCATCGCGCAGCTTTCCGCCCGCGCGCGTCGATTGAAGCGCCAGCGCGGCCTTGATTGCTTGGTGGTGGACTATATTCAGCTGATGACTGGTTCCGGCAAATCCGGTGAAAACCGCGTGCAGGAAATCACCCAGATCACCACGGGTTTGAAGGCGCTTGGCAAGGAACTCAATGTTCCAATCATCGCGCTCTCACAGCTCTCCCGTCAGGTGGAAAGCCGCGAAGACAAACGCCCACAACTGTCAGACCTTCGTGAATCGGGCTCCATCGAGCAGGACGCCGACGTGGTGCTGTTCGTGTTCCGTGAAGAATACTACGTCAAGAACATGGAGCCCCGCGATATTTCCGATCCGAAATATGGCGAGTGGGAAGCCCTGTTCGATAAGGTCAAAGGCACGGCAGACGTTATCATCGCCAAGCAGCGCCACGGACCGACCGGCACGGTGAAGCTGCAGTTCCAGTCGGAGTTCACCCGCTTCGCAGACCTTGCAGACCCTTCCTTCACGCAATACGAAGAGACCTAACGCCCCGGATTTCGCCCCGCCCTTACCAAAAGCGCGGGGCGCAGTTTTTTCACGGTATGGAAATCATGATAGACGAGTTCGACGAAAGCTTTTCCGACACTGAGAACGATGCCTTCGACATCGCGCCGTTGCGCGTTACCATCGATCTTTCAGCACTTGCGGATAATTGGCGAGATATGGCCAGACGTTCCGGCAAGGCGCGGGCCAGCGCGGTTGTCAAAGCCGACGCCTATGGAATGGGGATCGAGGATTGCGGGGCGACGCTCTATCACGCGGGCGCGCGTGATTTCTTCGTGGCCTCCGTTGCGGAAGGCGTGACCCTGCGCCCGCATGCGCCAGAGGCACGCATTTTCGTACTGTCCGGCCTGTGGCCAGGGCAGGAAGGCCATGTTTTCAACAATGACCTTGTGCCGGTCATCGCCTCGGAAGAACAGCTATCCTTCTGGATGGGGACACTGGCTGAGCGCGGCGACCATCCGTTTGCGCTGCATGTCGATACGGGTTTCAACCGGCTTGGTCTGCCGCTGGAGGATGCGCTGTTTCTGGCGGAAGATTCGACCCGCCCCGCAAGCTTCGATCCAGTCCTTGTCCTATCCCACCTTGCCTGCGCCGATACGCCATCTTCTCCGATGAATGCGTTACAGCTCGAATCATTCCGGCAGGTTAGCCAAGCTTTCAAAGGTATCGAATCAAGCCTTTCAGCTTCCGCTGGAATCTTCCTCGGCGCCGATTACCATTTCGATCTCACCCGCCCCGGCATCGCTCTTTATGGCGGCGAAGCGGTCAATGACATGACAAATCCCATGCGCCCGGTTGCCAAGGCCGAGGCCCGGATCATCCAGATCCGCGATGCTGGTGAAGGCCAGACGGTAAGCTACGGCGGAACTCACCGCCTGACGCGCGCCAGTCGGCTGGCGATTGCCTCGGTTGGTTATGCCGATGGCTACCATCGCTCGCTTTCCGGCTCAGGCATCCCGCTGCGCGATATGGGCAATGGCGGGGCTCATGGCTTCATCAATGGCCACAAGGTGCCAGTCGCTGGCCGCGTGACCATGGACCTCACGATTTTCGACGTGACGGACGTGCCGCCCAACGCCATACGCGCTGGCGACTACGTCGAGCTTTTCGGCCCGAACGTGGCGGTCGATGACGTGGCGCGCGCCGCAGGCACCATCGGTTACGAAATGCTGACGGGGCTTGGGCTGCGCTATGAGCGGCAATATCTTGTCGAAGACGAGTGAGGCATTGATTGCCTCTTGGAAAGCTTTGGCAAACTGTGCTAACGAGAACAAAAGGTGATCGAAAGCCTCTCCAGTTCAGATTCCTAACGCAAAGAAAATAGACATTCATGGCCAAAGCCAAGACACAATTCATCTGCCAGAACTGCGGCACGGTCCACACCCGTTGGGCAGGCAAATGCGAAGGCTGCGGCGAGTGGAACACGATTGTTGAAGAAGACCCGATGGGTGGCATCGGCTCTGGGCCCGGCAAAACGCCGAAAAAGGGCCGACCCGTCACCCTCACCTCGCTCTCTGGCGAGATCGAGGAAGCACCGCGCATTCCAACCGGCATGGGCGAGTTGGACCGCGCAACCGGTGGCGGCTTTGTGCGCGGCTCGGCAGTCCTGATCGGCGGCGATCCAGGCATCGGCAAATCCACCCTTCTCATGCAGGCAGCCGCCGCCCTTTCCCGTCGCGGCCATCGCATTGTCTACGTCTCGGGTGAAGAAGCGGTGGCGCAGGTCCGGCTACGCGCCCAGCGTCTTGGGGCGGCAGATACGGATGTGCTTCTGGCAGCGGAAACCAATGTCGAGGATATTCTGGCGACGATATCGGAAGGCAAGCGGCCGGATCTCATCATCATCGATTCGATCCAGACCCTGTGGAGCGATACCGCTGATTCCGCACCCGGCACGGTCACGCAGGTCCGCACGGGCGTTCAGGCGATGATCCGCTTTGCCAAGCAGACGGGTGCAACCATGGTGCTTGTCGGCCACGTCACGAAGGACGGGCAGATCGCCGGTCCGCGTGTTGTCGAGCATATGGTCGATGCGGTGCTGTATTTCGAAGGCGATCGCGGCCATCACTATCGCATTCTGCGCACCGTGAAGAACCGCTTTGGTCCGACAGACGAAATCGGCGTCTTTGAAATGTCGGACAAGGGCCTGCGGGAAGTATCCAACCCATCGGAGCTGTTTCTGGGCGAGCGCAACGAGAAGTCACCCGGCGCTGCCGTTTTCGCGGGCATGGAGGGAACGCGCCCCGTTCTTGTTGAGGTACAGGCGCTGGTGGCCCCGACATCGCTTGGAACGCCGCGCAGAGCCGTCGTGGGCTGGGATTCGTCGCGCCTCGCCATGATCCTTGCCGTACTGGAGGCCCATTGCGGCGTAAAGCTGGGCAGCCATGACGTCTACCTCAACATTGCCGGCGGCTATCGTATCTCCGAGCCCGCAGCAGATATGGCGATTGCCTCTGCACTGGTTTCATCCCTTGCCGGTCTTGCCCTGCCCGCCGATTGCGTCTATTTCGGCGAGGTCAGCCTGTCGGGCGCGGTCAGACCTGTTTCGCAAACAGGCCAACGGTTGAAAGAGGCTGAAAAACTTGGTTTCTCCTCCGCATTTCTGCCGTCAGCATCTGCTGAATTGCCAAAGGGCAGCAAGGGGCGCTGGACTGAAATCGAAAGCCTGCCGGATCTCGTCGCACGTATTGCGGGGTCGGGAAGCCGGTTCAGACAGGTTGAGGAAGACTAAGATTGATCCTTTCGCTGGCTAAACGGCTAGTGTATGAGGAACGAAAATTGGCACAGTGGCGCTCCCATTCAGTGTCGCGACCTCCGGAGTTGGTAAATGCCCATTACAATTTTCGACGGCATCGTTATCGCCGTTGTCCTGTTCTCCGCTGTTCTCGCCATGGTGCGGGGCTTTTCGCGTGAAATCCTGTCCATCGCCAGTTGGGGCGGCTCTGTTGCGGCCGCCTATTATCTCTATCCGGTACTGTTGCCCTATGCGCGCAATTATACCGATGACGACAAGATTGCGATTGCCGGTTCGGCTGGCGTCATCTTCCTTGTCGCGCTGATCGTCATTTCCTTCATCACGTCCCGCATCGCCGACTTTATCATCGATAGCCGCATCGGCGCGCTTGATCGCACCCTCGGCTTCCTCTTCGGGGCAGCACGCGGCATTCTTCTGCTGGTCGTTGCCGTCGCTTTCTGGAACTGGCTGGTGGATGTGCGCACGCAGCCAGAATGGGTCACGCAGGCCAAATCCAAGCCATTCCTAGATGGTCTTGTTGCCAAGCTCGAGGCAGCGCTTCCCGATAATATCGAACCGCAAATCCGGGCGCGCATTCTCGGCAAGCCGCCAGAAGGTGCAACCGAGCAGACACCTGTGGACGATGCACCAGCAACGACCACTCCGGCACCAGCGAATTGATGACCATGTGCGCCTTGCAATCCACGCAGGGCGCGCTATTTGTGCTAGATATTCAATATAGGCAGCAGACAGACCAAACTGGCACACCACCCTGCCAGAGCGGTTATTGTTTTTGGCACTTCAGCAAAGGCACGCCAGATGAATGAGCCGCTTTCGCATTCCACACTCAACGACATTCTCGATGGCGATACCCTGCATGAAGAATGCGGCGTCTTCGGCATTCTGGGCCACCCGGATGCGGCGGCACTGACAGCACTCGGCCTGCATGCCCTTCAGCATCGCGGCCAGGAAGCCGCAGGCATGGTGTCTTTCGATGGCAAGCGTTTCTATCAGGAACGCCATATGGGTCTTGTCGGCGACCACTACACAAACCCATCCACGCTGGCGCGTCTGCCCGGCTCGATCTGCATCGGCCACACACGCTACTCGACAACCGGCGAAGTAGCGATGCGCAACGTTCAGCCGCTGTTTGCCGAGCTTGAAGAAGGCGGCATCGCGGTTGCCCATAACGGCAATTTCACCAACGGCCTGACCCTTCGCCGTCAGATCATCGCAACCGGCGCCATCTGTCAGTCGACATCCGATACGGAAGTTGTTCTGCATCTCATCGCCCGTTCGCGCCACTCCTCCACCGCTGATCGCTTCATCGATGCCATCCGCCAGATGGAAGGCGGCTACTCGATGTTGGCGATGACGCGCACCAAGCTGATTGCCGCTCGCGACCCCACGGGCATTCGTCCACTGGTCATGGGTGATCTGGATGGAAAGCCGATTTTCTGCTCGGAAACCTGTGCACTGGATATTATCGGCGCGAAATTCGTGCGCGACGTGGAGAATGGCGAAGTCATCATCTGCGAGATTCAGCCGGATGGTTCCGTGACCATCGATGCGCGCAAGCCGGTGAAGCCGCAGCCGGAACGCCTCTGCCTGTTCGAATATGTCTATTTCGCCCGTCCCGACTCCGTCGTCGGCGGCCGCAACGTCTACACGACCCGCAAAAACATGGGCAGCATCCTTGCCAAGGAAGCGCCTCTTGAGGCCGATGTTGTCGTGCCTGTGCCAGATGGCGGCACGCCTGCCGCGCTTGGTTTTGCGCAGGAAAGCGGCATTCCTTTCGAATACGGCATTATCCGTAATCACTATGTTGGACGGACCTTCATCGAGCCAACCCAGTCCATTCGTGCATTGGGTGTGAAGCTCAAGCATTCCGCCAACCGGGCCATGATCGAAGGCAAGCGCGTGGTTCTGGTGGATGATTCCATCGTGCGCGGCACAACATCGGTCAAGATCGTCCAGATGATCCGCGAAGCTGGCGCCAAGGAAGTCCACATCCGCGTGGCGAGCCCGATGATTTTCCACCCGGATTTCTACGGTATCGACACGCCGGATGCCGATAAGCTGCTGGCCAACCAGTATGCAGATGTTCAGGACATGGCGAAATTCATCGGCGTGGACTCCCTGGCATTCCTTTCCATCAACGGGCTCTATCAGGCCGTTGGCGGAGTGGACCGCAACCCTGCCCGCCCGCAGTTCACCGATCATTATTTCACCGGTGAATACCCGACCCGCCTTCTGGACAAGAATGGCGAAGCGATGGGCAACAAGATTTCCATGCTGGCCAGCAACGGCTGATTTCAACATGCCCGCGCTCATCGCGCGGGCTTTCGGCTGTTTGCCGCATGAACCTATCGATCTCGGGGGAGACAATGACGACAGACCTTAAAGGGCGCATTGCGCTCGTGACCGGCGCCTCCCGTGGTATCGGATATTTCACCGCGCTCGAACTCGCCAAGGCTGGCGCGCACGTCATCGCTTGCGCCCGCACAGTCGGCGGCCTTGAAGATCTTGACGATGCGATCAAGGCGGCGGGCGGCACGGCAACACTTGTGCCATTCGATCTTGCAGACATGAATGCCATTGATGCGCTTGGCGCATCCATCCATGAACGTTGGGGCAAGCTGGATATTCTGGTCGCCAATGCCGGTGTTCTCGGCGTCATTTCTCCTGTCGGGCATATCGAAGCGAAAGTCTTCGAAAAGGTGATGACCATCAACGTCACGGCCACATGGCGGCTGATCCGGTCGGTTGAGCCTCTGCTGTTCAGATCGGATGCCGGTCGCGCACTCATTCTGTCGTCCGGTGCACCGCATTCCTGCCGTCCGTTCTGGGGTGCCTATTCAACATCCAAGGCGGCTGTCGAGGCTCTGGCCCGGACATGGGCTGCTGAAACAGAGACCACGGCGCTTCGCGTCAACAGCGTCAATCCAGGTGCAACGCGCACCGCAATGCGGGCCCAGGCCATGCCGGGCGAAGACCCCGACACGCTGCCGCACCCGTCCGAAATTGCCGCTGCTCTGCTGCCGCTTACATCTCCTGATCTGGTCGAGACAGGCAAGATCTACGTCGTGCGTGACCGCAAATTCGTGAGCTACCGCGCGCCTGAGTGATGTAC
Organism: Rhizobium sp. WCS2018Hpa-16; assembly: GCF_031843705.1. Lineage (NCBI taxonomy): Bacteria > Pseudomonadati > Pseudomonadota > Alphaproteobacteria > Hyphomicrobiales > Rhizobiaceae > Rhizobium > Rhizobium sp. WCS2018Hpa-16. The sequence goes on along the minus strand of NZ_JAVTIX010000002.1, from coordinate 965,326 downwards.
TTTCGGTTGTGGGACAGGCCTTGACCAAATCCGCTTGCCGTTTCATAAGGCGAGATATGGAAACGATGATCTGCACCTGTTGCTGAGATATTTTTTGCTGGTCTAACGCCGGCCAGATCGTTTTCGTCTATCCCGTTTCAAAAGACAAACGCTCCGGCTGGGAACAACTGCTTGCTCCCAAGGGAAAACCCTCATGTCCTTGCGTTTGAAATTTCACAATACACTGACCCGCGAGAAGGCTGACTTCCAGCCAATCGATGCCAACACTGTGCGGATGTATGTTTGCGGACCGACGGTCTATGATTTTGCGCATATCGGCAATGCCCGCCCCGTGATCGTTTTCGACGTGCTTTTCCGCTTGCTGCGCCATGTCTATGGCGAGGCCCATGTGACCTATGCACGCAACATCACTGACGTGGATGACAAGATCAACGCACGGGCGCTGCGCGACTATCCGCACCTGCCCCTGAATGACGCCATCCATGCCGTCACCGAAAAGACGGCAAAGCAGTTTCATGATGACGTCGCGCTGCTGGGTTGCCTTGAGCCGACCATCGAGCCTCGCGCCACCGACAATATTGCGCAGATGATCGACATCATCGAAAAGCTGATTGCGCGTGGCCATGCCTACGTGGAAAGCGGCGAAGTTCTGTTCGACACAAAATCCATGGGCGATTACGGCCAGCTTTCCAAGCGCCCGCTGGATGAGCAGCAGGCGGGAGCGCGTGTTGCCGTGGAGGTGCACAAGAAGAACCCAGGTGACTTCGTGCTGTGGAAGCTTTCGAGTCACAACGAACCCGGCTGGGAAAGCCCTTGGGGACGCGGTCGTCCGGGTTGGCACATAGAATGCTCTGCCATGGCGGGCCGCTATCTGGGTGAAACATTCGACATTCACGGCGGCGGGCTGGACCTCATCTTCCCGCACCACGAAAACGAGATTGCCCAATCTCGCTGCGCCCATGGCACTGAGGTCATGGCCAATGTGTGGATGCATAACGGTTTCGTACAGGTTGAAGGCCGCAAGATGTCGAAATCCGACGGCAACTTCATCACCATCCACGAACTTCTGCACACAGAGACCTTCGGTGGCCGCAAATGGCCGGGCGAAGTGTTGCGCCTTGCCATGCTGATGACCCATTACCGGGAACCCATCGACTTCTCGGTGAAGCGGCTTGAGGAAGCCGAACGGCTGCTGGCAAAGTGGCCCGCAGGCGACGTGAGCGACGTGGCACCTGACCAGACCGTGCTGGATGCGCTGGCAGATGACCTCAACACCGTGGCGGCCGTGCAGGCCCTTCACGCGCTTGCACAAGCGGCCAATGCCGACCCGGAAAAACTTGCCGCTTTTGCAGCAAGCGCGGCACTGCTGGGCGTCTTGCCGAAAAAAGCCGAGATGGACGAAGCCATAGTCGCAGCCGTTGATACGCTGGTGGACATGCGGCTCGAGATGCTGAAAGCCAAGAACTTCGCAGAAGCCGACCGCATCCGCGATGAGCTCCTGACCAAGGGCATTCAGCTGAAGGACGGCAAGAACAAGGAGACTGGTGAGCGTGTGACGACGTGGGAGTTAAAGCGCTAGGGCGCAGATTAGGCTTGCCTACCCTGTCTTGCTTTCGCTGGTCCTTTACTTAAGCTGCAGCAGGGACTGTCTGACTCAGTATCCTTGGAACCATAGAAGGAGACCGGCCATGACAATCCACACAGGCGGATGCCAATGCGGCGCGATCCGTTTTCGCGTTGATGCGGATTTGAAAGACAGCTCGATCTGCCATTGCCGCATGTGTCAGAAAGCCTTCGGCGCCTATTACGCGCCGCTGGTCTCAGTGCGCGGCACCGACTTCATCTGGACGCGGGGCGAGCCGAAGCGGTTTCAGTCTTCCGATATCGTTAAGCGCGGCTTTTGTGCTGATTGCGGAATACCGCTGACCTATGAAGCGCCTGACGGTATGGCCGTGGCGGCTGGTGCGTTCGACGAACCCTCAGCTTTTCCGCCATCGATGCAATGGGGCGTGGAGCGGAAGATCGGCTTCGTGGACCAGCTTCACACCCTGCCCTCAGTGCCAACGGAAGATGACCTGACATCGGTTGACTATCTGAGCGGGCTGATATCCCATCAGCACCCGGACCACGACACGGAAGTATGGCCGCAGGAGGCAAGACATGACTGATACAGGACATTCTGGCGGCTGCCAGTGCGGCGCGGTCAGGTTTCATGCGGGCAAGCTCGGGCGTCCCTCAATCTGCCATTGCCGCATGTGCCAGAAGCAGTTCGGCAATTTCTTCGGCGCTCTTGTAACAGCCGATCAGGCGCATTTGACGTGGACCCGCGGGCAACCGACCCTCTTCCGCTCATCCGCCAAAATCCATCGTGGGTTCTGCAACAAATGCGGCACACCGCTGACCTATCACCATGCAGGCGGGGTGGAGATTGCCATTGGCGCTTTCGATGATCCGCAAAACATCGAGCCGCAAGTGCAGGTGAATGAACAGATGCAAATGCCATGGATCAAGACCCTGTTCGACAAGCCTGTCACGACACAGAGTGTGGATGCGGCCAGCATTGTCTCATACCAGCACCCGGACCATGATACGGCTGTATGGCCGCCCGAAGACAGCGTGAATTGAGGACACCAGAATGAGCGATGCCTTGCGCAGTTTCTATCCAGAAATCGAGCCCTTCGAGACCGGCATGCTGGATGTGGGCGATGGCCATGTGATCTATTGGGAGCGGGTTGGAACGAAGGGCGCAAAGCCCGCCGTGTTTCTGCACGGTGGCCCCGGCGGCGGCGTGACCCCAACCCATCGGCGGGTGTTCGATCCTGCTCTTTACGATATCATCCTTTTCGACCAGCGCGGCTGCGGGCGCTCCACGCCGCATGCATGCCTTGAGGCCAACACGACCTGGCATCTGGTCGCGGACATGGAGGCGTTGCGGGAGAAATTCGGCTTCGAGACATGGCAGGTCTTCGGCGGCTCCTGGGGTTCAACGCTCGCGCTTGCCTATGCGCAAACCCACCCGCATCGTGTCAGCGAACTCGTGCTGCGCGGCATCTACACACTGACCAAGGCTGAGCTGGATTGGTACTATCAGTTCGGCGTATCTGAGATGTATCCAGAGCGTTTTGAAACCTTTCTCGCGCCGATTCCTGAAGCTGAGCGCCATGAGATGATGGTGGCCTATAACCGCTATCTGACCGGCACGGATGAGCAGAAAAAGCTCGAATGCGCCAAAGCGTGGAGCCAGTGGGAAGGTGCGACGATCTCGCTGGTTATGGATCAGGCCCGCGTAGACGATTTTGGCGAAGCCCAATATGCCATCGCATTTGCGCGCATCGAAACGCATTATTTCGTCAACGCAGGATGGTTTGAAGAAGGCCAGTTGCTGCGGGATGCCAGCAAGCTCAAGGATATTCCGGGCGTCATCGTTCACGGACGCTACGATATGCCATGCCCGCTGAAATATGCATGGCAGCTTTCGAAAGCCTGGCCCAAAGCGGATCTGCATATCGTGGAAGCGGCAGGCCATGCCCTGAGCGAACCCGGTATTCTCGATCAGCTCATTCGCGCAACGGATCGGTTTTCTGGCAAATAAGCCAGGTATTCTAGTGGCATAGAAGCGTCGGCTCCTGTATCGAATGAGCCGATGCAGCCATTCTTTGGGCAAATGAAGCTTTTTTCACCACACGCTTCACGCAAATGAATTGGAATAAAACGGCAAATGAGAATAGGCCGGTGCTTTCAGATTAACATTGGTAGCATCCATGGCCGTGAATCAGACAATCGACACTTCTAACTCCGGCGGTGCCACGCGTGGATTTGTCTATGCATTAGCTGCCTATATCTTCTGGGGTTTTTTGCCGTTTTACATGAAGGCGGTTGCGCATGTGTCGCCTTTCGAGGTCATCGCGCACCGCGTCGTCTGGTCTGTTCCGATTGCCGCTGTCGTGCTCATCGCGCTTGGCAGAACCACTGAACTCAAGAAAGCGCTGACGACACCGCGCATGCTGGGCATGGCGTGCCTGACTGCAGCTCTGATCAGCATCAACTGGGGTGTCTATATCTGGGCCATAGCCGCGGGCCACGCGCTGGATGCGGCGCTCGGATATTTCATCAACCCGCTCTTCAGCATCTTTCTGGGTGCTGTCCTCTTGAAGGAAAAGCTCAGCCGAATACAGATGCTTGCCATCGCGCTCTCGGCCTCAGCTGTCGCGCTGCTGACATGGCACGCGGGCAATCTGCCATGGGTTTCGGTGGCCCTCATGGTAACATGGGGCTTTTACGCATTCTTCCGCAAAACGCTGCCCATCGGCCCCACACAAGGGTTTTTGCTGGAGGTTCTGCTTCTCACGCCGCCAGCCCTTGCCTACATCATTTATCTCATGAGCACAGGTCAGGCGCACTTCATGGCGGGTGTGCCGACAGATACGTTGCTACTGATCGCCAGCGGGCTCGTCACCGCAATACCGCTGATCTTGTTTGGGAATGGCGCAAAATTGCTGAAATTGTCCACCATCGGCATCATGCAATATATCGCGCCATCGATGATCTTCCTCATCGCGGTGTTCGTGTTCAAGGAACCCTTCGACACGGTCAGGCTGATTGCTTTCATCATGATCTGGTGCGCACTGGTCATCTATACCGTGCCTGGATTGATCCGCAGTAGGTCCGGCAAGTAGTGTCAGACTGTGACGCTAAGCGGCATCACAGTTGCGATATAACCGACGGATCACCCTCAGGGTTTTGCTGAGCGGTAGCGCGTTCTATGATCGCTGGCACGATGTTATCAACAGCATCGATGACGAGCGGGTTCAACAGATGCGCCCGGTGGATGAAGCCCTGATCGCGCATATGGCGGATCAGTTCCAGCATCGGGTCCCAGAAGCCGTTGATGTTGGCAAAAACCATCGGCTTTGCGTGGCGACCGAGTTGCGCCCACGTCATGATCTCAACGATCTCTTCCAGCGTGCCGATACCACCCGGCAGGGTCACGAAGGCATCGGAACGCTCGAACATCATGTGCTTGCGCTCATGCATGTCCTTGGTGATGATCAGTTCGTTCAGCTGGCCCAGCGAATGTCGCGTCGCCTCCATATCGACCAGAAAATCCGGAATGATGCCGGTGACCTCACCGCCATTTGAGAGGACACCGCTTGCAACAGCGCCCATGATGCCTTTTGTGCCGCCACCATAGACGAGACGGATACCATGATTGGCGATGGACTTTCCGAGCAGGCGGCCTGCCTCCATATAGGCAGGATCGCGCCCGGGCTGAGAACCGCAATAGACGCAGATGGATCGAATCGTTGTATTTTCTTCAGTCATGGGACGAAGGAACTATGGGGCAGCCGATCCGTCAAGAAAATTTGGGGACTGACCGGCACGAAACACCGGTTTTGCAGGGCCACCGCTTGTGCGAGCACGACTTAAACGCTAGCTATCGCAACGTGAAGACAAGAATGTTACCCGGAGACAGATAATGAACAACAAAAGGGCCGGACTGCTGGCACTTATCGTGCTCGGCGCTGCGACACTGCTCATGGTCTTCTTCGTTCTTCCCCGCATGTCGACGGATGACAAGCCGATTGGTGACGCCATCAATCAGGCTGGCAACGACGTTAAGAACAGCGTGGAGATGGGTAGCGAAAAGGCGGGCGACCTCTTGTCGGATGCAGCCAAGGACACCGCAACCATTGCCGACAAAGTTGGTCGATTGGCAGAATCCGCCAACCAGTCCATCAGAGACATGACGGGTCGATTTGCCGACAACAAGGTTCCCTCTAATGAAGAGTTTGCTGGTGCCCGCAAGGCTGTAGAAGATTCCCTCAAGGAACTCGGAAATGTCGAAATTCCCGAGGCCATTGACGAGACGACATCGCGCCTGATCACCACAGCACGCTCGGCGGCTGAAAGAACCATCGCCTTCCTGCGCAGCCTGCCAGCAGATGCCACTGTGGCTGCCGCGCAGGTGCGCCGCCTGCCGGGTATTTTTGCGGGAACCGACGATGGCGCTCCTGCGGCAGTGGCACCGGCTGCTCCTGCTGCACCTGCGCCAGCTTCCACACCAGCCCCAACAACGGGCGATGCGGCAAAGGCACCGACTTTCGATGTGCTGCGCGTTGAGCCAGATGGTTCCGCCGTCATTGCGGGCAAGGCTGCGCCGGGCTCGAAGCTTGAAATTATCAACAACGGTGAAGTGATTACTCAGACCACGGTTGAAGGCAGCGGCGATTTCGTTGCCGTTCTCGAAAACCCGCTGAAGCCCGGTGACCACCAGATCATTCTGCGTGCCACCGGCAAGGATGGCGTCGTCGTCCAATCGCAGGAAACTGCCACAGTCTCCGTTCCGGCACAGAAGAATGGCGAGCTGCTTGCCATGGTAACGACTCCTGGCAAGGCCAGCCGCCTGATGAGCGTTCCGGAAGCAGCACCGGCCACAACTCAGGCGCAGGTCCCTGCCCCCGCAGCGGGTCAGCCACAGACAGACACTGCAACCGCGCCTCAGAATGCCAATGGGGCAGCACCGGCTGCCGCACCATCCGAAACTGCAAGCATTCGTGTTCTTGCCGTGGAGTTTGAAGGTTCCAGAATTTTCGTCGCCGGATCCGCTCCTGAAGCAGCATCCGTGCGCGTGCTGGTGGATTACAAGCCGATTGGCACCAACAAAGCCGAAGCGTCTGGAAGTTTCGTTGTCGAAGGCGATGTCGAACTTTCCGTTGGTAACCATGTCATCACGGCGGAAGCCCTTGATGCGGCCGGCAATGTTACCGTTCGTGTGCGCGTGCCGTTCCTTCGCCCTGAAATGGATCAGGCAACCGTCGCCATGCAGCAGACGCCACCGACCTCGAATGCGACCAACCCGGCACCCGGTATTGTGAGTGATCGCACGGCATTTGATGCTCTGCGCATGGATGTGACAAAGGCCTTTGGCATTCTTTCCGGCCTTTATCAGGACGGCAAGGTGCCAGCGCTGGATCAGGTTGCGGCGGCAAAATCGGCAACCTCGATTGCGTTGCGCTCGCTTTCGGAGTTCCGCACTTCAGCAACGGCGGATGCAGCCTTCACCGCATTTGCAGCTGACATCTCGGCAAAGGCTCGCGCGCTTCTTTCCATCATCGATGGATTGCCCAATGATGTGGCCGCCATCGGACGGCAGATCGAAAGCCTTACGGGCCGGTTTGCGGAACTGAACGCCACGCTGCCCGCAGCCGTTGCAGCGCCCGCTTCCAATGCGCCATCCACGGCACCGCAGACTTTTGAGCAGGCGCCTCTTGCCCAGAGCAACACGGCTGTCATCATTCGTCGCGGTGATACGCTGTGGCAGATTTCGCGCCGGGTCTATGGTCAGGGCGTCCGCTACACGACGATTTACCTTGCCAATCAGGACCAGATCAAAAATCCTGACCTGATCGAGCCCGGCCAGATTTTTGGCGTGCCACAGAATGCCCTGCCTAATGCTGAGGAAATTCATCGCAAGCGGCTCCTGGGTAGATAACCCACTGCCTTAGCAGCATTGCAAATACAGTGCTGGGCGTTTAATCACTGTCACCACGGCGGCTCGGATCAACGGGCCGCCGTCTTGCTGTCTGCCATTGCGCAGATACCGGAGCAGAGCATGGCAGATCAGAAGAAAACGATTTCAGCGGATTCGAGCAATCCGTTCCAGACCCTCATCAACCTATGGCCCTATATGTGGCCGCAGGGCAGACCAGACCTGAAGTTGCGCGTCATCTGGGCCAGCATCTTTCTCGTCCTTGCGAAATTCGTGCTGATCTCCGTTCCCTATTTCTTCAAATGGGCAACGGATGCGCTGAACGGCAAGCTGGATATGGCCGGTCTCGTGCCGGTCTTTCTGCTGGGCGCCGTCGCGCTGGTCGTTGCCTACAATCTCACACGGCTGATCCAGGTTGGCCTAAACCAGTTGCGTGACTCTCTTTTTGCCAGTGTCGGTCAGCACGCGGTTCGTCAGCTTGCCTACAAGACATTCGTGCACATGCACCGCCTTTCCCTGCGCTTTCATCTGGAGCGGAAGACGGGCGGGCTTTCTCGCGTCATCGAGCGTGGCACCAAGGGCATCGAGACGATTGTCCGCTTCACCATTCTCAACACCGCGCCAACCTTCATCGAGTTCCTGCTGACCGCCATCATCTTCTGGCTGTCCTATGGCTTCTGGTATGTGGCCGTTACGGTCATTACCGTGTGGGCCTATATCTGGTTCACCGTTCGGGCCAGCAACTGGCGCATCGGCATTCGTCGCTCGATGAATGACAGCGACACAGCAGCCAACACCAAGGCCATCGATTCGCTGCTGAACTTCGAGACCGTCAAATACTTCGGCAACGAGCAGATGGAAGCCAATCGCTTCGACGCTTCCATGGCAAAATACGAGAAGTCCGCAACTGCCATCTGGACATCGCTTGGCTGGCTCAACTTTGGCCAGGGCGTCATTTTCGGACTTGGCTCGATGGTCATGATGATCATGTCGGCACTAGCGGTGCAGCGTGGCGAACAGAGTATTGGTGATTTCGTCTTTATCAACGCGCTGTTATTGCAGCTTTCCGTGCCGCTCAATTTCATCGGCTTCGTCTACCGCGAAATCCGACAGGGCCTGACAGACATCGAGGAGATGTTCGATCTCCTTGAGGTACAGGCCGAGGTTGTCGATGCGCCGGGAGCGAAAGATCTTAATATCGGCGCGGGTGCCCTCTGTTTTCGCGACGTGCATTTCGCCTATGATGCGGAGCGCCCGATTCTGAAGGGCATTTCATTTGATGTTCCGGCTGGAAAAACCATCGCCATCGTCGGGCCATCGGGTGCGGGCAAATCTACGCTGTCGCGCCTGCTCTACCGCTTCTACGATATTCAAAGCGGATCGATCACCATCGACGGGCAGGATATCCGCGAGGTCACCCAAAAGAGCCTGCGCGCCGTCATCGGAATGGTGCCGCAGGATACGGTGCTGTTCAATGACACGCTGGCCTACAACATTCGTTATGGCCGGCCAGATGCCGCCGAGGAGGATGTGACGGCGGCCGCAAACGCAGCCCAGATCAGCGGCTTCATCAGCAAATTGCCACAAGGCTTTTCCACCATGGTGGGGGAACGTGGCCTAAAACTCTCCGGCGGGGAGAAGCAGCGCGTGGCGATTGCCCGCACAATCTTGAAGGCACCGCCTATTCTCATCCTCGATGAGGCAACATCGGCACTGGATACGCACACCGAGCAGGAAATTCAAAGCGCTCTCGATCTGGTATCGCAAAACCGCACCACCCTCGTCATCGCGCACCGCCTCTCAACGGTGATCAGTGCCGATGAAATCATCGTGTTGAAGGATGGCACCATTGCAGAGCGCGGTACCCATCAGTCTCTCATCGAGGCGAACGGGCTCTATGCCTCCATGTGGAGCCGCCAGCGCGAGGCCATTCAGGCAGAGGAGCGCCTGCGTGAAGTTCGCGAAATGGATGATCTGGGCGTGGTCGATCGCGGCAACCCTGCGCATTGACCGGTATAAGATGGGGCAAACGCCGGAAGACATTGCCGTAAAGGCCAATTGCCTGTAGTCACCAATGCGTGTTTTGTCGCGTCCGGGTATAAAATCGGTCGCCAAATGACTATATGCAGCATGATACGCCCGAGACGGTTCCCCGTTTTGGCGCAAGGAACTGTAAAATGGCTGGGGCGCGACACGCTGATCACAGGATCGCGACGCCCTCAGACAGTCTGAAAAGATAAACTCGGAGACGAAAGAGCAATGAACCTGTTCGACACCATTCGCAACACCATCGTGCCGGTCCACAAGGAAGGCTATGTTTTCGTAGCAGCTTTCTTCGTGGCATCCTTGGTGCTTGGCTGGATAGCCGAACCTCTCTTCTGGGTCGGCATGGTTCTCACCGCCTGGTGCGCCTACTTCTTCCGTGATCCGGAGCGGGTCACGCCACAGGATGATGACCTTGTCATCAGCCCTGCCGACGGCAAGGTTTCCGCCATCCAGACAGTCGTTCCGCCGCTGGAACTGGAACTCGGCAAGGAGCCGATGGTCCGCATCTCGGTTTTCATGAACGTCTTCAACTGCCATATCAACCGCGCTCCCGTGCGCGGCCGCGTCATCAACGTCGCTTACCGCCCCGGCCTTTTCCTGAATGCCGAAGTGGACAAGGCATCCGAAGACAATGAGCGCAACGGTCTCGTCATCGAAACTGCCCATGGCAAGGTCGGCGTTGTGCAGATCGCTGGCATGGTTGCCCGCCGCATCGTGTGCTGGGTCAAGCCAAACGAGCCTGTCGATGCCGGTGAGCGTTTCGGCCTCATTCGCTTCGGCTCGCGTCTGGACATCTTCCTGCCCGAAGGCTTCCAGCCTCGCGTTTCCGTTGGCCAGACTGCTATTGCCGGTGAAACCGTTCTGGCGGAATTCGGCTCTGCCAAGGGTCCGGTTATCAGCCGTCGCGGTTGAGCCTGAACAGGAGAGCGGACCATGGACACGCCCAAGCCCGAGACAACGACGAGTGCAAAGCACGAGATGACGAATGACAGCGGAAGAGGTCCCCGCCTGCGGGAAATTCCGCTGCGGCTCGTCATCCCCAATCTTGTCACCGTTCTTGCAATTTGTGCGGGCTTGAGCGGCGTTCGGCTGGCCTTTGAAGGCCGGTTTGAACTGGCCGTTGCCATGGTTTTGCTCGCCGCCTTCCTGGATGGCGTTGATGGTCGCCTGGCACGCATGATGAAGGCGACATCGAAATTCGGTGCGCAGATGGATTCTCTCGCCGATATCGTCAATTTCGGCGTTGCCCCTGCCCTTGTGGTCTATGCCTATCTTCTGGATCAGGCGCGGTCTCTGGGTTGGATTGCCGCTCTTATTTACGTCATAGCTGCAGGCCTTCGTCTGGCGCGCTTCAACGTCATGGTGGAGCGTGAGGTCAAAGCCCCGTGGCAGAACGAGTTTTTCGTCGGTGTTCCCGCACCGATGGGAGCGATGCTCGTTCTTCTGCCTGTCTATATCGGCTTCATCGGCATCGAGTCTGGCAAGACATTCGCTTATGTTTCAGCAGCTTACACGGTCTTAATCGCCTATCTTCTCATCAGCCGCCTTCCGGTCTGGTCTGGCAAGTCTGAAAGCCGCATCCGCCGCGACCTGGTTTTGCCTGCGATTCTCATCGTCGTGCTCTATGTTGCATTGCTGATGAGCTTCACATGGGAAGTGCTGGTCGTAACGGTTCTCGCCTACCTGATATTCCTGCCATTCAGCGCCCGTATCTGGCAGAAGCGTTACGGCACGCTCACAATCGAAGACGTGCATGACGACCACGGCGGCGGGATGGATCGCGGCCTTTAAGGGCGAAGGACCACCCTCTTCATTGTGGCGGTGTGATGTCTGTGCACGAACACGAAATGTCGCAAGCGGCAAATTTTAATTGATTAAAATCGCCTCGAATTTGTCACGATTTCCTTCGAGAGAGGCTTCCAGGAATGCATCACATCGATGCGTCCAAGGGGAACTCCGGAGACAGACATGTGCGAGACGAAAAAGACCGAAGCGGCCACGAAGCCCGACCTGAAAAGCCATTACAGACCTCTCGGTCTGAAGGCAGTTGCGGCAGCGGCGATGATGCTGGCACGCAAGCCCGAAAAGCCGAAAGCCGCCTGATCTTAGCTACTGCGGTTCACGGTTTAACATCCGACCGTTTTATTTTCGCTCGTTACAGTATGGCACCCTCGCGGGTGCCATTTTTGTTAATAGAAGTTCTGACTTTATTAAGGTGTATCTTATTTAATATTCCCGTAAAACCTGTGCTTCTCACAGAATGGCGAAACGAGAGAAGCACCTCGTATATTTGAGTGAGCAATTCTTTTCGCTGATCATGTCCCTGCCCCCGTTTGCATTCGAAGCACTGCCCTCGTCGATATTGAAAAAGCAATTGTGCGACGATGGGTTTTTCAAAGGTTGAAACCGAACCATGCAGGACAAAATTCTTCTCATTGAAGATTCCATCGCTTTATCCATCCTGCTGAAAAACAAGCTGACAGACGATACGACGGCAGAGGTCTTTCATTGCGATAGCATGAGCCAGGCCATTGAGCTTCTCACCCAGCATCAGTTTACCCTGGCGCTCACAGGCCTCACGCTGCCGGATGCCCCTGATGGTGAGATTCTCAACGTGCTTGAAGAATACAAGGTGCCAACCATCGTCTTTACCGGCACAGTCGACGAGGAGGCGAGACAGCATTACGCTGAAAAGAAGATCATTGATTATATCATCAAGGATGGACGGCGCACGGTGGACACCGTGGTCAAGACAGTCGAGCGCATTCTGACCAACCGACAGTTCACCATTCTTGTCGTAGATGACGCCAAGGCTGCGCGCTCCAGTCTGGTAGAAATCTTGACGCGGCAGAATTTCAGCGTGCTGGAAGCTCATACCGGTGCTGAAGCCCTGGAAGCGCTGAGCAGCAATCCATCGGTTCAGCTCGTTATTACATGCCGGATATGGATGGTTACGAGCTGTCACGCCAAATCCGTGCGAGACGCTCATCCGAAAATCTTCGTATCGTCGGCGTCTCCTCCTCCACCGACCGGATGCTCTCTGCGCATTTTCTGAAGGCCGGCGCATCGGACTTCATCTACAGGCCGTTCGTGCCGGAAGAGTTGCAGTGCCGTATCGATAACAATATCGAGACGCTGAAGCAGTTGACGCGCCTGCGTGATCTTGCCGAGAAGGATCACCTGACGGGACTTGCCAACCGGCGTTCTTTCTTCGATCAGGTGAATGCTTTTGTCGACGATATGCAAACGGGTGAGGGAAAGGTCGAGCAGGGTTCAATCGCCATTCTCGATATCGATCATTTCAAGGCGATTAACGATACGCTTGGGCACAGTGCCGGAGACAAGGTGCTGGAGAAGCTGGCTCAGCTTTTATCCGACCTGTGCGCGCCCGGCCATCATGTCGCAGCGCGCATTGGCGGCGAGGAGTTCGCGCTCTTCCTGAACGGGCTCAATGGCGAAGACGCTCGCGCCTTCTGCGAAGCTATCGCCTGGAGGTGGAGCGCAGCAATGGTCACAGCTTGAGCAATACCGATCTTGCCCTAACGGTCTCCATCGGCGTTGTGGAGATCGACAGGACCGGTTCGCTAGACCAGCAACTGACGGCTGCCGACCAACTTCTTTACGTTGCCAAGGCGAATGGAAGAAACAGCGTCTACCCCATGGCTGCCATTGAAACCGAGAGGCAGAAACGCGACCGAGGACGATAATCGGCGCCTAGAAAAGAGAGAGCTGCGCGTTTGCACTCGGGACGGGAGCCAGAACTTCCGCCACAGGTTCCAGCAGCTCAGGCCCGGTATTTGAAACCTTGTTGACCTTATCCGAGACAGGGATCATTTCGAAAAAGTCTTCATCCGGCGCGTTCATCAAATCAAGCACGTGGCGCGGTTCCTGCGTCTTGCAATCCAGCCATCTGGTAAAATCTTCGGGCGCAATCACCACAGGCATGCGGTCGTGGATGCGCGACATGGAGCGGTTGGCGCCGGTGGTCAGAATAGCGCCGGTATCCACCTCGGACCCGTCAGCCGAGGCCCATGTTTCCATCAGCGCGGCGAAGGCAAAAACGCCGCCGGTTTTGGGTTTGATGTAGTAAGCCTGCGGCTTTGCTCCCTCATCTTTCGGCGGTCTGCGCCACTCATAAAAGCCGGTTGCGGGAATGAGCGCGCGCCGATGCCGCATGGCCGCGCGAAACGACGCCTTGCCGATAGCCGTTTCCGAGCGGGCATTGATCAATAAAGGAAATTCCTTGGGGTCCTTCACCCAGGCCGGTGTCAGGCCCCATCGCACCAGCATGGCCTGCCGGTTTGGCAGGTTGCTGCCCGGTTCAGGTCTTGAGCCCTCCAGAACAAGAAGGATCGGCTGCGTCGGAGCGATGTTGAACCGCGCCGGAAATTCCTCCAGATCTGCCAGAGCCAGATAATCCGCGACCGCATCCGGTGTCGCGTTCAGCACAAATCGCCCGCACATGGCTAAGCTCCCCTTGCAAAAAGCATGAGCGGTGCTGCGCTATAGATCAGATAGAGTTTCATTCTGGCTGTTCCGACGGCGTTTCCCGCCGCTTATACCGCATCGATCTGCGGGTGGTCCATCACTGAGGGTAAACAGGATTTTACCGCGTTTTTTCCGTAATTCGAGGTCACGCCACGTTTCCTGCAAGGTTGAGCGCATAATCACTGTTTCTCTCTATCAGGGATATAGCATGCCATCACCGCATCCTGCTTCTTCAGCCATCGTCAGAAACGGCGACCGCCTTCTTCTCATACGGCGCATCAACGCTCCCTCGAAGGATATGTTCGCTTTTCCGGGCGGGCGTGGTGAGCCGGAAGAAACGCCGGAACAAACGGCGCTGCGTGAACTTAAGGAAGAAACGGGCATTGTTGCGCGTCATCCACAGCTTTTCGCGACCTATGATTTGCCCAGCCATGATGATCAGGGCCGCCTGCTCAGCCACTTTTTCCTGTCTGTCTTCACGGTGGAGGTCGATAGCATAGGCGATGTGCAGGCGGCTGACGATGCGGCGGAGGCCGGATGGTACACGCTTGAAGAAATCCGCACATTACCCACGCCTGACAGCGTTCTCGAATGCGCCGAACGTTTGCTGGGGCAGTTGCAATGCTGAGCAGAATCGCGGCTATCTGCGGCCAAGTTGTTGAAACGACATGTTGGTTTATGCGTAAACGAATGAGAAGACGAATTTGCCTCTCTGTGCTGTTGGCTCTTGGCATTGCCACGCCTACGGCCCAGCTGGCGGCTGCGCAACCGTCTGTCATATCGCCTGCCGCGCCGCCGGAGGAAAAGCCTGCACCCTATGATAACCAGATGGCACGTCTGTCTGAGATACTGGGCTCCATTCAGTATCTACGCACGCTTTGCCCCGCTAGCGGGTCGGAGGAGTGGCGCAAATCCATGAATGATCTGCTGGCAGCGGATACGGCGAACGAACCGAAACGCAAACAACGCATGACGGCTGCATTCAACCGTGGATACCGCGCTTTTGCAGCGGTTCACACGTCATGCACACCGGCTGCCATCGCCGCCGAAGAGAAATACCGTATCGAAGGGGCAACACTGGCACAAGAAATTGCGTCCAGGTTCGGAAATTAGCGGTTTATTAACCTCTTTTAGCCGCAGGCCGTGCCGTTTTGATAAAAGACTGTTAGAGTTGTTAACAGGGTGGTAACGAGTTGCCTGCCTGTCGAGGATGAAAGATGCAAACAAGCCGTAACGAAATCCATGATATGATCGTGCATGAAAAAATGCAGGTCGCTCTGGAACATCAGAACGAAGCATGGGCCGATGGTATGGCCGATGGCATCGAGCCAGAGATCATTGCAGACGCCGCTATTGCTTTGGCCATGCGTGAAACAATCCGTATGCATGGCGAATCCGGTGCAGAAGCTATGCTCGAATCGCTGCGCCAGCGGATGCTCGAGGGCGAATTTTCCCCTCACCGCATTATTCAGTAAGCTGGAGTTCAGTCATGTCTTGCTCTCGCAACGGGCTGCGGTCCTCTGCCGCGCTTTCCCTGTTGATTTCTCTGACGCTTGCCACGGGCAGCTTTACCCATAACGCCTATGCGCTCTCGGAATTGAGACCAGCGCAGGCCCCGGCAAGTGAGACAGAAAAACCCGCGCAGGAACAGCAGGCAACCGAGCCTGACGCCATCGAGGGTGATTCCGAAGGCATTCCCCTGCCCGACCCGCTCGTGAATCGCGGATCCGGCCAGCAGGCAACGCCAGAGCAGCCGCAGATTTCAGCGCAGATCGAGCATGATATCAGCAAGGCACCCGAGCCTGTCCGCCGTCTGCGCCAGCTGATCATCGACGCTGCAGCCACAGGCGATATTGAAAAGCTTCGCCCGCTCGTCAACACCGGCCCTAACCAGGCCCGCATTGATGGCGACAGCGGGAATGACCCCATTGCCGCGTTGAAGAGCTTTTCTGGTGACCCCGACGGTCTGGAAGTGCTCGCCATCATCATCGACCTTCTGTCCACCGGCTATGCCCGGGTCGATGCCGGAACGCCTGATGAGACCTATGTCTTCCCCTATTTCGCTGGCAAGTCGCTCACCACGCTGACGCAACCGGAAAAAGTGGAACTGTTGCGCATCATCACCGCGGGTGATCTGGCCGACATGCAGGAATATGGCAATTACAGCTTTTACCGCATCGGCATCTCGCCCGATGGCCAGTGGAAGTTCTTCACAGCCGGTGACTAATATCGCCGCGCTTGCTGTTCGCGTTCAAAGACCCTAATTGTCAGGGTGAACAAACCCGAATGGAATGCCGATGTCTTCCGCCTTTCTGAACGACCGCGCCCTCATCCATGTCTCCGGCACCGGAGCCATGGATTTTCTGCAAAACCTCATCACGCCCGATCTCGAATCATTGCCCGCGGCCGAAGCACGCGCCGCTGCGCTGTTGACGCCGCAGGGCAAGATCATGTTCGAGTTCCTGATCTGGCGAGATGATGAAGGTTTTGTGCTGGAAACAGGCGTAGACCAGAAGGATGCGCTTCTGCGCCGCCTGACCATGTACAAGTTGCGGGCACCGGTTGATCTGAAGGCAGGCGAAAGCGAGGGCGTCAGCGTCTTCTGGGGTGAAAATGCGCCCGATGGCGCCATCAAGGACAGCCGCTTCGCCAAGGCTGGTATCGATCTCTACCGGCTGCCCGGCACGACGTCCGGTGACGCCTCAGCCTATGAGGCGCTGCGCATCGCCAATGGCATCGTCGTTGCAGGGGCCGATTATGCGTTGAACGATGCCTTTCCTCATGATGTGCTGATGGATGTGAATGACGGTGTGTCTTTCCGGAAAGGCTGCTTTGTCGGCCAGGAAGTCGTTTCGCGCATGAAGCATCGGGGCACGGCACGCCGCCGTGTCGTCATCGTATCAGGCGAGGCCGAACTGCCCGACAGCGGTACTGATATCCTGGCTGGCGGAAAGCCAATCGGCACGCTTGGCACCGTTGCCGGAACCGGCGGCCTTGCCATCATCCGCACCGATCGCGCTGCGGATGCCATGGCATCGGACGTTGGCATCACCGCATCCGGCGTGGCGGTGACTGTTGCGCTACCGGCATGGACCGGCCTCAGCTTTCCCGCTGTTGACCCCGCTGCAAACGCGGACGATTGATCGTGGCGCCTGCAAAAACACCTCGCGCCTGGCAGCGCATGTTGTCCGGCAGGCGGCTGGATCTGCTCGACCCCTCACCGCTTGATGTTGAGCTTGCCGATATTGCCCATGGCCTTGCCCGCGTGGCGCGCTGGAATGGGCAGACGCGGGGCGACCACGCCTTTTCCGTGGCCCAGCACAGCCTGATCGTTGAGACCATCTTCTGCCGCATGAACGCAAGCGCCTCGCCCAACGACATGCTGATGGCGCTTTTGCATGATGGCCCGGAATATGTGATTGGCGACATGATTTCCCCTTTCAAATCCGTGGTGGGTGGCGGTTACAAGCTGGTCGAAAAACGGCTGGAAGCGGCTGTGCATCTGCGCTTCGGCCTGCCGCCCCACGCCAGCAGGGGCTTGAAGGACCGTATCAAGAAGGCCGACACGGTCGCCGCATTTTTCGAGGCAACGGAACTTGCGGGTTTTTCCCTGGCGGAAGCCCAGAAGTTCTTCGGCCTGCCGCGTGGCATTACCAGAGACATGATAGACATCGATCCGCTTCCGGCGATTGATGCGCAACACCGCTTCGTCGAACGCTTCGAGGCCATAGAACTGCTTCGAAAGAGCCATGCATGAGCGAAATTGTTGTGTCTCCCCTGTCGCGCATTGCTGAAATGGCTGTGCGCCACAAGTCTCGTGAAATGGTGACGTTGATCGCCAAGGAACAGGCGTTTCACCGGCCGGCGGTTATTTCCGCAGACCGGCATCTGACTCTGCAAATGAACGACATTACGTTCAAGGGTAACGACAAGCTGATCGCGCCTGACGATGTGCATGTTCAAACATTGATCGACTTTGCGCGGGAATGGGACCAATCGGCCCCGCTTCTGGTGCATTGCTGGATGGGCGTCTCCCGCTCACCGGCGGCTGCGATCATCGTGGCACTGGCGGTCCAGCCGGATGAGGATGACGCAATCCTTGCCGCCCGGCTGCGCACCGTCTCCCCTTTCGCCACACCGAATGCGCGCATTATCGAGATCGGTGACAGGTTGCTTGGCCGCAATGGCGCGCTTGTCAGCGCAGTCAAGGCCATTGGCCGTGGCGCGGATACGGATGGAAACGTGCCCTTCGTTTTTCCGCTTTCCAGATAATCAGATCGGAACCCACTTGCCCGTTGTTCGTTTCGAAATTGAACACGTGTGGAATATCTTTGAACAAGGGAATTTGAATGGACCAGCAGGCTACCGGTATTCTTGTCGCATCGCAGGCGGCACTTCGTCAGGCAAGCGCCTTGATGGTCCAATATTCCTTCTCCATAGTCGGCGCCATCGTCCTCCTCATCATAGGCTGGCTTGCCGCCACCCTCCTGCAGCGCTGGTCCTATGAAGGCCTATCGCGCGTTCGCGGTTTTGATGAAACGCTGGCACGCTTTTTCTCTGGTGCCATTCGCTACATCGTCCTCATTCTCGTTCTCGTCATGGTGCTTGGCCAGTTTGGCGTGCAGACGGCGTCGGTTCTCGCGGCGCTTGGCGCGGCGGGTTTAGCCATCGGTCTTGCGCTGCAAGGCACATTGCAGAACATTGCAGCTGGCATCATGCTTCTGGTTCTGCGCCCGTTTCGCGTGGGCGAATATATTGAAACCAGCTCTGTTACTGGCACAATCGTAGAAATCGGCCTCTTCGCTACGGAATTGAAAACGAGCGAAGGGCTCTATCGACTTGCGCCCAACTCCACGCTCTGGAACGTACCGATCACCAACTACAGCCGCTTTCCGTCGCGTCGCCACGAGCTGAGCGTAACAGTACCGACTGGCGAAAGCACGGCAGAGACACATGAGATGCTGCTGGAACTGGCCCGTTCCGACAGCCGTGTTCTGCTGGATCCTGCACCGACCACCTTTGTCGATTCCGTCAGCGGCGACAGCGCAAAGGTGACTCTCAGATATTGGGCGAAAAGCGACAGCTGGTTTGCGACGACGCGTGACATGACAAAGTCGTTGCGGACAGTGTTTGATGCAAAAGCCGTAAAATCAAGCGAACAGGCTTCCGAATGACGCCATTGCTCAAGGCCGGTTAATCTGGCCTTGTTTGCGTTTGGCGGCCTTATTGCCCCATGGTTGAGCGGTGCGCCCAGCCGGTCATGCGCCGTTCAATCCACGCCATCACCGCATACATTGCAATGCCCTCTACGGCGAGCATGAGAAGACCGGCAAAAACCAGGGGCACGTTGAACTGGCTTTGTGCGGAGCTCATCATGTTGCCGAGGCCGTAGTTTGAGGCCACCGTTTCAGACACGACGGAGCCGACAAAGGCGAGCGTGATGGCGATTTTCAGCGATCCGAAGAAATAAGGCATCGAGCGCGGAATACCGACCTTCAGCATGATGTCCATCTTTTTGGCGCCCAGCGCCCGCAGTACGTCTTCCGTCTCCGGCTCGATGGTCGCAAGACCTGTGGCGACGTTGACGACGATGGGGAAGAAGGAAATCAGGAATGCCGTCAGCACCGCAGGCACGGTGCCAATGCCGAACCAGATGACGAGAATGGGAACCAGCGCGACCTTGGGGACGGCGTTGAAACCGATCATCAGCGGGTAAAGCCCGGCATAGATTGTTTTCGACCAGCCGATGAACAGGCCTATTCCCAAACCAGTCACCACCGCCAGCGCAAATCCGAGCGTAGTGGTATACAAAGTTTGCAGCGAGTTCTTCCAGATCGGCGACCAATATTGCAGAATCGCCTGCGCAACCCTTGTCGGCGATGGCAAAATGGTCTGCGGCATCTTCAACGCATAGACCAGCAGTTCCCAGGCCAGAAAAAGCACAATCGTATAAAGCCATGGGGCGGCCTTGACCCAGTTGATGCGGGCCACCAGTGGCAGGCGTAACGCTGTGGTCTCGGAGCTTTTGATAACCATGCTCATGCTGCCACCCGCGCCTTGGCGATTTCGCCGTGCAACTGCTGCACCATTTCGTTGAAATTCTTTTCATACATCAGATCAAGCTGGCGCGGGCGGGCAAAGGGTACCTTGTGCTCGGCCAATATCCGGCCCGGCCTTGCGCTCATCACGAAAACCTTGTCGGCCAGAAATGTCGCCTCGCGCAGATCATGCGTCACCAGAATGATGGTCACGCGCTTGGCGGCGTGAAGATCGCGGATGACGCACCACAATTCCTCGCGGGTAAAGGCATCCAGCGCACCGAAAGGCTCATCCAGCATCAGGAGTTCCGGCTCATGAATGAGCGCGCGGCAAAGATTGGCGCGTTGCTGCATGCCGCCGGAAAGCTGCCAGGGAAACTTGGAGCCGAAACCTTTCAGCCCGACGATTTCCAGCAGGCGCTCGGCCTTGGCCACATATTCCGCCTTGTTGGCCCGCAGCCGGTGGCGGTGCCTCTCCACGATTTCCAGCGGCAGCAGAATGTTTTCCAGCGTCGTGCGCCATGGCAGCATGGTTGGGTTCTGGAATGCCATACCGACAATCGAAACCGGCTCTGTAACCTGACTACCCGCCACGATGACATTGCCCTTTTGCGGAATGTGCAGGCCGGTGACGAGTTTCATCAATGTCGATTTGCCACAGCCAGATGGCCCAACCACAGCAGCAAACTGCCCCTTCTTGACCTTGAGATCGAGGCCGCTGACAGCAAGCGTGCCAGATGCCCCGCCATAGCGCATATCAACGCCATCAATTTCAACGAGTTGAGCCATTCCAGTTCCTGTGATTTTCGAGTATGCGTGGGGCGTTGCATTGAAAGCGTCATCCCCGGTCGAAGGCCGGGGATAGCTATCTCGCAACACCAAGTGCGCTGGCCTGTTCAGACTTATGGAAGCAGACGCTCCGCCTTGGGTGGCAGGTAGCTTGCGTCGAAGACCTGCTCAGCCTTGACGTTGCCCTTGAGACCGACTGACACTTTCAGTGTCTCGATGGAGGCCGCCAGCCGGGCCGCATCGACCCCGCCCATGCCATTTTCAACCACGTAGGGTGTCTTGATGTTCATGGCATTTGCCATGGTCAGACGCTGCAATTCGATATCGGGGTTCAGCGTTTCGTTGCGCTTCAGAACGGCGGCAACGCCCTCTTCCGGGTTCTTGACGGAATCGGCAAAGCCCTTGGCCAGCGCCTTCAGGAAACCCTTGACCGCATCAGGATTTTCCGCTGCAAAATCAGTGTTGACGAGGACTGCGTTGCCATAAAGATTCAAGCCATGTTCGGCCATCAGAATGGTCGCAATATCATCATCGGCAATGCCCTGCGCCTTCAGGTTCAGGATGACGGAAAAGGCAAAACCAAACACGGCATCCACGTCACCCTTGGCCAGCATCGGCTCGCGCACCGGAAAACCGATGGACTGGATATCGATCTTGCTATCATCGATCTTGGCAACCTGCTTGAAGGCCTTCCACTGGGCAAATGCACCATCCGGCGGCGGCGCACCCAGCTTTTTACCTTCCAGCGATTTCGGATCATTCGTCACGCCCAGCGACTTGCGGCCAACGACGGCAAAGGTCGGGCGCTCATAGACCATATAGACGGCCTTGACCTTTTGGGTCGGGTCTTCGTCCAAAAACTTCATCAGGGAATTGATATCACCGAAGCCCATTTGGTAGGCGCCCGTGGCCACACGCGGGATGGCTTCTACCGAGCCGTTGCCGCTATCGATGGTCACATCCAGCCCTTCGGCCTTGAAATATCCCTTGTCCAGCGCCAGCAGAAATCCGGCGGCGGGGCCTTCGAATTTCCAATCGAGTGTGAATTTGATGGGGGTTTGCGCGAAGGCTGTCATCGGCGCGGTGGATATACCAACAAACAAACCCATAGCGGCCAAAGCCGCTGTCTTTGAAAACAGCCTTCGCGTGAACATCTGAAATTTCCCTCTGAAGGTTTTTTATGTTGTTGGGACCATAGAAAACAATTTGGTTTGCGATAGCAAGCAGAAATAGCACATATTTTGCTCAAAATATTTTCCGCACAATATATAATCATTTCTAGAATATGGTTCGAGCAAAGCGCATAATTTGCGGGCAAAAGGAGCTGCTTTCACGCGAATGTTCACGAAACGAACACATCGTTCTCAATCCGTCGCATTGCTAAATTTTCGCCGCCGAAGAACATAGGGCTCACGAGGAAACGACGCAGGAGACAGGCATGACATCCGCACTTGGTATCCACCACATCACCATGATTACCCGCAAAGTGCAGGCCAATGTGGATTTCTATGTCGGCTTTCTGGGCCTGCGGCTGGTGAAGCGCACCGCGGGTTTTGAAGATGCCATGCAGCTTCATCTGTTCTATGGCGATCATTCGGCCTCTCCCGGCTCTCTTCTGACCTTCCTTGTGTGGGAAGACGGAGCGCAGGGTCGTGTGGGTTATGGCCAGACGCTGGAAGTCTCGCTGGCGATTGATCCGGCCAGCATCGGCTTTTGGCTGACGCGCGCATTGCAGGCAGGTGTGAGAACGGAAGGACCGATGGAGGAATTTGGCGAGCCGGTCATTCGCCTCAAAGACCCTGATGGCATTATCCTGAAACTGGTTGGCACCCATGCCTTTGGCGATACGAATGTGCATGAAGCGCCGGGCATTGCCCGCGAACACGCTATTCGCCGCATCCGTGGCGCAACCATGCTAAGCGAAGTGCCGGAGGAAACGGAGAGCTTCCTGAAAGAGCATTTCGGCTACACCCGTACAGGCCAGAGCGGCTCAATACGCCGCACGGTTTCCGCATCGGGAGACGTGATCGATGTTCGCGATGCGACCGGCTTCTGGTCCAGCGCGCCCGGCACCGGCACGGTGGATCATATTGCTTTTCGTGCCGCAGATATGGACGAACTGGACGAGACACTGAAGGGGCTGCAATCCCTCAACTCATCCGCCACCAATGCGCATGACCGCAAGTATTTCTCCTCGCTCTATGTGCGCGAACCCGGCGACGTGCTGATCGAAATGGCAACAGATGCGCCCGGCATGACGGTGGACGAGCCAGTTGAGACATTGGGAGAGCACCTGTTCACCCCCCAACTTTTCATGCGGGATGACGATGATGTCCGCGTGGCCTTGCCGCAATTCTCCATGCCGGGGGAAGAGCGCGTTATTTACCGCGATTTGCCCTTCGTTCACCGCTTCTACACGCCCTCTGAGCCGGATGGCTCCACCATCCTCCTGTTGCATGGCTCCGGCGGAAGCGAAACGAGCCTGATGGCGCTTGCCCACAACGCCAACCCGCGCGCAACCCTGCTGGGTGTGCGTGGGCGTAGCACAGAAGAGGATATTGCCCGCTGGTTCCGCCGATTTGGCGACCTCGGCTTCGATGAGAAGGATATTGTTTCTGAAGCAGAGGCCTTCGCCGCATTCGTGGAAGAGGCCATTGGTGTCTATGGCATCGACCGAGACAGGTTGAGTTTCATCGGCCACTCGAACGGGGCAAACTTCGCGGCGGCATTCTTCGCGCTTCATCCGCAATTGGCACGACATGCCCTACTGTTGCGGCCGATGCCTGTCTTAACCGAGTGGCCGCACGCGGATCTTTCCGGTACACGCTTCACGCTGGCAGCCGGTGAGACCGATCGCCACCGGGACAAGGCCGACATTCTGAAACAGCACCTGATCCAGAGCGGAGCGGATGCGCAGATGGCACTTGTGCCGCTCGGCCACGAGTTGGGCGTGGACGATGTGGTGCTTGCCAAACGATGGGCAGAGGAGTTGTCCACAAGCAAACTTGCTTAATTAGCGAGAAAGCGCCTAGAAAACAGGATCATATTTGAGGTTGTTATGACATCACTCCTGTTGCTGATCGCTATTGGCTACGTCTTTGCCTTCTTCTACACGCTGAATGCGAGTATAAAGAACTCCAGACGCCTGACAGCCGTCGAGGCAGAGTTGACGGCCTTGAAGGCCCGGATGGCCTCCGGCGAAGCCCCTCTCGCAGAACCCGTGCCGGAACAACCGCTGCCTCTCGAAGAGAACATTGTCGCGGCAACGGCTCTGGAAGATGTTCCGGCCGACAGTGCAGACGAGCAAGCTGAAACACTGCCGCTTGCGGCGTCGCGCCCCAAAGAAAGCTTTGAAAGCAAGCTTGGTGCACGCTGGGCCGTTTGGGCCGGTGGCCTGGCATTGGCGCTGGGCGGCATCTTCCTCGTCAAGTATTCCATTGAAAGCGGCCTGCTCAGCCCGGCTGTGCGCCTTTCCATGGCTGCGGCTTTCGGCCTGATGCTGATGGCCGCCGGTGAAGCGGTTCGTCGCAAAGCGATGCCGGGCATCGCCACCGCCTATTCCAACGCCATGATTCCCGGCATTCTCACCGCAGCGGGCGCCCTCACCCTGTTTGGCGTGACCTATGCGGCCTATGGCATTTACGACTATATCGGGCCTACGACAGCGTTCATCCTGCTGGCGCTGGTCGGCTTTGCGACGATTGGTCTTTCGCTTCTGCATGGGCAAGCGCTGGCCGGACTTGGCCTTCTCGGCTCGATGGTGACACCCGCGCTGATCTCGACCGAGACCCCCAATATATGGGCCCTGTTTGGCTTTCTCACCGCCTCCTGGCTTGCCACTGCGGCAGCATCGCGAAGCCAGCGCTGGCATTTCGTTCCGGCTTTGGCCAATGTCGGGCTTGGCCTCTGGGCCATCGGCTACATGGTCTATGCACCCCTGATCGAGGCCGAACCTGTGGTGGCAAGCCTTCTTACCATGATCGCCGGCTCCATCTGGATCTGGCCGGGTAAATATACCAGCCAGCCGGCCGGCATGGCTGTTTACGCACCGCGTTTGGACAGCCGTTTTCCTGTCATCCGGGAACTGCTGGGCCGCCCACCGGCCAGCCTCAACGTGACACTATCTCTGGCCATCGTGCTTCCGGCACTTGCATTTTCCGTCATCGAAACCGGCATAACCATGCACCCGGCCTTTGCCATGGCCGTTCTGGTGTTGGGTCTCGCTGCAATGGGTGCAGGACGCAACCACGCAGTCTGGTCCGCCATCTTCGCCTCGCTGGCAGCCCTTGGCTGCGCGAACCTGCTGGCAGGCTTTGGCGTCAACTACCTGCCGACCGTGGGTGATGGAACGGCAACCCTATCATCGGTTGGCATTGATGTCGCCGCGCAGGCTCCAGTTACGCGCATCATGGGCATTCTGTTCCTGCTGTTTTCCTGGCAGGCCATACGGCGCAAATCCGTGCTTGATCCGTCTTTCGGAGCCATGTGGGCGTTTATCGGCGTCGCCGTTCCGCTCGGTCTCGGCATCATCAGCTTTGTGGAATATGGCAATCTCACCCGGGACTGGTTGCACGCGGCTTACGGTCTGGCCGTCGCCCTTGTGCTGCTGGGTGGCGCTTATCGGCTCACTCTGAAACGTGAAGACGGTTTTACCACGCCCATCAACATTATGCTGATCGGCTCGTTCCTCGCCTTTGTCTTCATCGTTCACACGCTGACATCAGGGCTTGCCACCACCCTTCTCATTCCAGCCATCGGCTTTGTCTATGTGCTGGCAACCCGGCGCGTCTCATGGTCGGCACTGCCATGGGCCATGGTGCTCGCTTGCGTCTTCGTTCTGGGCCGCATTGCGTGGGAACCGACCATCGTCGGCCCGCAGAACCTCGGCACGACGCCCGTGTTCAACGCACTCCTGCCCGGTTACGGAATTCCTGCCTTGCTTGCCATCGCATCCGCATGGCTGCTGCGGGACTGGCCGGGTGCACGGGTCAAGAATATTCTGCAAGCCATAGCCAGCCTGCTCGGTCTGCTCACCATCGCCATCCTTGTACGCCATGCCATGAATGGCGGCGTTCTAAATTCGGCGACACCCACGCTTGGTGAACAGTCAATCTACACGCTACTCACCATTGGCATGTCAGGCGTTCTGATGACGCTGGACATGAAAAGCCCGAGCCCGGTTTTCCGCTACGGCTCCATGGTCGCGGGCGTTATCGCCATGGCCAATGTGCTGATTGCCCATTTTTACGGCCTCAACCCTTATCTCACCGGCGAGAGCACCGGCCCCTGGCCTTTCTTCAACCTGCTGCTGATCGGCTATCTGCTGCCAGCCATCGCCTATGCCGGGCTTGCCTGGTATGCGCGCGACAAACGCCCCGCAGCCTATGTTACGGCTCTGGCGCTGTCAGGCGCGGCGCTCGGTTTTGCCTGGGCAACACTCTCTGTTCGCCATTTCTGGCAGGGAGAAAATATCGCGGATTGGAAGGGCTTCCTTCAGGGTGAGACTTACAGCTATTCCGTGGTCTGGCTCGTCATCGGTGTGCTGTTGCTCGTGCTCGGCTCGCGCTTTGATGCAAAAAGCCTGCGGCTTGCCTCGGCGGCTTTGGTCTTCCTCGCCGTTGCCAAGGCCTTCCTGATCGATATGAGCAATCTGGAAGGTGTGTTGCGCGCCTTGTCCTTCATCGGGCTCGGCGTCGTGCTGATCGGAATTGGCCTCTTCTATCAGAAGATTTTGACATCCCAGCCGAAGGCGGAGGAGGCACAAGAGTGATTGTGCACCCGTGCCTCCCCCTTTAAACAACACACCATAAAACGGGGGAATCACATGCTGGCACAGGCTTTCGCACCTTTCGAGGCACTGGCAGAAGCGCTGATACCGCATGCAACCGAAGGCGATGACGGATCGCATGACATGGCGCATATTCACCGCGTCTTTCGCAATGCGATGCGCATTCACGCGCAAGAAGGTGGCGATGGCGCGGTGCTGGCCGCCAGCGTTCTCTTGCATGATTGCGTGGCAGTGGAGAAGAACTCTCCGCTGCGTGCACAAGCATCGCGGCTGGCAGCCGAAAAGGCATCTGGCATCTTGCAGGCTATGGGCTGGAGCGATGCCAACATCGAAGCCGTCGCCCACGCCATTCTGACCCACAGTTTTTCTGCCAATATCGCGCCGGAAACGCTGGAAGCAAAAATCCTTCAAGATGCCGACCGTTTGGACGCCATCGGCATGGTGGGCGCTGCCCGCTGCTTTTATATTGCAGGCCGCATGGGTTCTGCCCTTTATGATCCGCAAGATCCATTGGCAAAAAACCGCCCGCTGGATGACCGTCGCTTTGCCATCGACCATTTCGAAAACAAGCTTTTTAAACTGGCCGACGGCTTTCAGACTGAGGCCGGACGGCAGATTGCCGGGGAACGTCACGAACGGCTGAGACAGGTGCTCGACCTGTTTCTGGACGAGATTTAGGCCCTGAGCCATGGGAAACGGAATGCGTATCACCGAACTCAACATCTACCCGCTCAAAAGCGGTCGCGGCATCTCGCTGTCTGAAAGCCTCATCGCGCCCGAGGGTTTGCCGGGAGACCGGCGGCTGATGTTGGTTGATCCATCGGGGCAATTCATCACCCAGCGCGAACTGCCAGACATTGCCAGCATCATCACGAAGGCTGAACAGGGCGGCTATGTGCTTTCCATGGATGGTAAAGGACACGTCCTTGCTTCACCATCGACCAAGCGGATCGATGCCACGGTCTGGAGATCCACGGTCGATGCGGCCATCGCAAATGATGATGCCAATGCAGCCTTGTCGAACTGGCTCGGCCAGGACGTCAAGCTTGCATTCTTCGATGAGACCTCGCGCCGCAGCGCCAACATCGACTGGACAGGTGATGACACGCCCGTGACCTTTGCGGATGGCTACCAGATCCTGCTGACGACCACAGCTTCCCTTGCCGCTCTGAACCAGGATATGACCGCCAATGGCGAGGGTGAAGTTGGCATGGATCGTTTCCGCCCAAACATCGTGGTCGAGACTGATGAAGCATGGGCGGAAGACCGTTGGGCGACAGTCGAAATCAACGGCATCCGCTTTGATCTCGTCAAGCCCTGCACCCGCTGCATCATGACCTCACAGGATCAGCAAACCGGTTCCCGTGACGTGCCCTCCCCCATAAAAGCCATGGGCCGCATCCGCATGTCGGCTGATCGGCGCGTGCCCGGCGTCCTGTTTGGGTGGAACCTGACACCACGCGGCGAAGGGTCTATCGCTGTGGGGGATGTTTTGAAGGTCGTGGAACAGCGAAGCGAAGGATGGTCGATTAAGACGCGGGGCTGAGCCTTCCCTTAAGGCACAGCCCATCAACGACACTCATCGATTGGTCAAGAAAAGTTGCTGGTGAAGCGGGCTTGCAGGAGATAGTCTTTTTCTTCTGTCGGGGAAAATTTCAATGTCTAACGCTACGCGCTCGCCTCTCGCCAACCCTATGCCGTGGTTGATCATCGCCGCTGGCTCCTTGATCGCCGTTCTCACCTTCGGCCCACGTTCCGCCATGGGCTTTTTCCAATTGCCCATGCTGGCCGATACCGGCTGGGATCGCTCCACCTTCGGGCTGGCAATGGCGTTGCAAAACCTGTTCTGGGGCATCGGCCAGCCGATTTTTGGCGCCATGGCCGACAAGTTCGGAACGGGGCGCGTGCTGATCCTGTCTGGTGTCCTTTATGCGGCCGGGCTTGTCTGCATGTCCATCGGCAGTTCACCGCTCTGGCTGCATCTGGGTGGCGGCGTGCTGGTGGGCTTGGGCGTTGCGGCCGGATCGTTCAGCGTGATTCTCTCGGCCTTTGCGCGCCATGTTACGCCGGAGCAGCGCTCCATGGCGTTCGGCATCGGAACGGCTGCCGGGTCTGCGGGCATGTTCATTTTCGCACCCATCAGCCAGGGTCTGATCTCCACCTATGGATGGTCGGACAGCCTTGTCTGGCTGGCTGCGATGATGCTGCTCGTGCCACTTCTGGCGTGGCCGCTGCGCGGCAACTCATCATCCGGCACCCAATCTCAGGCACAGTTCAAGCAGACGGCTGGAGAGGCCCTGCGCGAAGCCCTCAGCCACCGAAGCTATCTGCTGCTGGCCACCGGCTTCCTCGTCTGCGGCTTTCAGGTCGCCTTCATCACCGCACATTTCCCGGCCTATCTCGGTGATATCGGCATTGAGCCGCGCTATGCCGTGATTGCCATGGCCCTGATCGGCTTTTTCAATATTGCCGGTTCGCTTGCTGCTGGCTTCATCGCCCAGCGTTATCCCAAGCCCTATCTGCTGGCCTACATCTATATTGGCCGCTCCATCGCCGTTACGGCCTTCCTGCTGCTGCCGCAGTCCCCCACATCGGTCATCATTTTCGCGGCAGTCATGGGCATTCTCTGGCTATCCACCGTGCCCCCCACAAATGGCCTCGTCGCCATCATGTTCGGCACACGTCATCTCGGCATGCTGGGAGGCGTCGTGTTCCTGTCGCACCAGATCGGGTCATTTCTCGGCGTCTGGCTGGGTGGTTTTCTCTACGACAAGCTCGGTTCTTACGATATCGTCTGGTGGCTGGGTGTTGCCATGGGCCTTTTTGCCGCCGTGGTGCACTGGCCAATCCAGGAGCGCGCCGTGACACGTCCAGTCCCGGCGTAAGCGTCTATCAGGAAGCCTTATCCAAAGCCTTTAATGCCGCCTGCACGAAACCGTCGCGGGTGGCATTTTCGTTGAGGCCTCGCGGTTCATAGACATGGCGGTGCAGGAAATAGCCTGTAAGCCTGAAGGCCGCTGCCAGACTTTCACTGTCGGCAGCTTTGGAGTTTTCCTTGTTCAGAAATTGGGGCAGCACCAGCATACGGTTGGCATAGGGCGCGCCGGCTGCACGCGATACCGCCCTGCCCGTCTTGGGCGACACATAGACAAGGTCGTCGCGCAGGCCGGTGGCCGCACATTCCTCAAGATCAAGCCCGAAGCCGAGGTCGTTGAGAACCGCCAGTTCGAAACGGACGAAAAGCTCGCCAGCATCGGCAGGGTCTGACAGATTGTCGAGGATCACATCCAGCGCCTCGAACAGATGCGGGTGCGGATCGCGCTCCGGCAAAAGTCTGAGCAACGCGGCCATCGCTTGGACGCCATAAACCGCCGTTGCCGTTTCCATCAGCTGTGCGGCGCGCAATTGCAGTGGTTCAATGCGATATTCGCCCAGATGGTCATCCAGACGCGCCCGCCATATTACATCAACACGGTTTCCCGGCTGAAGCACCGGTTGCATGCTGCGTGACCGACCTGATCGCACAAGCCCCAGATAACGCCCACGGGTGCGTGTCATCACCTCGGCAATGACACTCGTCTCACCGTGGCGTTTTACGCCCAGAATAATCGCATCGTCCTGCCATTGCATGGATGGGTTGCTCGATCTGCTACTACAAAGTTTAGATATAGCCGATCTGGCGCGTCAGCGCTTGGGGCTTTTACTGCGTCATGATGCGCGTGACGAAAGTCTTCAGCTCGATTTCACCAAAGGGCTTATCGAGAAGATGCGAATCGGCAAAGTCAGGCGGAAAGCCGCTCGTGTCGCCGTAACCACTCACAAAGCCAAAAGGAATCGCATGTTCCCTCAGGTGGCGCGCAAGCTCATAGCTCATGCCATCGGAAAGGCTGACATCGAGAAGAACGCAGTCAGGCTTTTCGCGGAGCAGTGACTCCTTGGCCTGGAATAAAGTCGTAGCAATATCGATCGCTTTAACGCCCATGGCTTGAAGCGATGTTTCCACATCCATGGCAACCAGATATTCATCCTCTACGATGAGGACCCGCTGAGGCAACATATTTTATCTTCTCCGGCCGCTTAAAATATCGCAGCACTCAAAAAATCCATGAACATTCACGGAACCAATTCCTATCACATCGCAGATCGGGTCAACATCGTCATTTAAAAAAGACATACCGAAACGAGCTGTTTTATATTAGAATTGTTAGATAAATGGCCTCAAATTGCGCAAATCCGGTTCCCAACTCGCAATCTGGGCCAAGCCCGTCGCATCAAGAACAATACAACCTTTATCTGTCCAGCGAATCAAGCCCTTGTCGGCAAGTTTGCGCAGGGTCTTGTTGGTGTGCACAATGGATAGGCCAAGCGTATCGGCGACGTGCTGCTGCGTCACCGGTATCGGGCCGTCCTTCTCCATAAGGCCGACGCGCACCGCCTTGTTGTGCAACAGCGCCAGCAAATATGCCGCACGCTCCAGCGCCGTTCTTCGCCCGACGCTGAGAAGATGGCTGTCGAGCATCCGCTCTTCGCTGGCCGCTATCCAGGTAATATCATAGGCGAGTGAGGGGTGATCGCCAAAGAGACTGTTGAGCCGTCCGCGCTCGAACACACACAGCGTAATCGGTGACAGCGCCTCAACGGAATGCTGCATCTCGCCCATGACGGTTCCCTGCAACCCGACGAGATCGCCGGGCATCAGGTAGTTGAGGATCTGACGGCGCCCATCCTCCAGCGTCTTGTAGCGAAAGCCCCAACCTTGCAGGATCGTGTAGAGATGCGCGCTGTGAGAGCCCTCCATCAACACGATGGCGCCCGGCTCCACAGAAAGCTCGCCGGTTTTGAAATGGGAAACGAAACCCAGTTCGGCCGGAGAAAAATCACGGAAATATTTGAGACCTCGCAAGGGACATTGCTCGCAAGGGGTGGTCGACATTCCGTTAGGCTTCTTGGGCGACATGGGTATCCATAAACAACGAAAACGATAAGGCTATCAGAGCATTCACCCGGAAACCACGTCGGTCCCGCCGTGGATCATCAGTTCCGAGGAAACTCCAGACCCATTTCGCGGAAGCGCTCCGGGTCATCACCCCAGTTTTCGCGGACCTTCACGAAAAGGAAGAGGTGGACGGTCTGCTCAAGAATTGCCGAGAGTTCCTTGCGCGAGGATGACGAGATAGCCTTGATGGCATCGCCATTCTTGCCCAGAGCAATCTTCTTCTGGCTGTCACGCTCGACATAGATGACCTGCTCAATGCGGACGGAGCCATCCTTGCGTTCTTCCCACTTTTCGGTTTCCACGTGAGATGCGTAAGGCAATTCCTGGTGCAGGCGCAAAAACAGCTTTTCGCGGGTAATTTCGGCAGCAAGCTGGCGCATGGGAAGATCCGAGATCTGGTCTTCCGGATAGTACCAAGGGCCCTGCGGCAACTCATCCGACAGGTAGTTCATCAGATCGTCGCAACCGGAACCGTTGGTCGCCGAGATCATGAAGGTACGGTCGAAGTTGACAATTTCATTGGCCGCAGATGCCAGCTTCAGCAAATCCTCGCGCTGCACCTGATCGATCTTGTTCAGGCAGAGAATTTTCGTCTGCTTCACATCTTTCAGGCCTTCCAGAATCGTCTGCGCGTCGCCCTTAAGACCACGCTCGCTGTCGATCAGAAGCAGAATGATATCTGCATCCTTTGCGCCACCCCAGGCGGATGTCACCATTGCGCGGTCCAGCCGGCGGCGAGGCTTGAAAATGCCGGGCGTGTCCATGAACACGATCTGTGCATTGTTGTGGATGGCGATGCCGCGCATCACGGCGCGTGTCGTCTGCACCTTGTGGCTGACGATGGACACCTTGGCGCCAACGAGATGGTTCACCAGCGTGGACTTGCCAGCATTGGTCGGGCCGATCAGCGCGACAAAGCCGGAATGGGTCGGTCTGTTCTCAACGGCTTCAACGGTGTCTTCAGACGGCGTGGCGTCCATTTCATGCTCGGTCATGGGATATCCAATCAGTTTGCGGCAGCGGTTTTCTGCCAAACGCCTTCGCGTTCCAATAATTTCGTCGCGGCCACCTGCTCTGCGGCGCGCTTGGAGCGATCAACACCCGTTTCGGGCGCTACGCCGGGCACCACGACCGTCACCGTGAAGCTTGGATCGTGGTCCGGTCCGGTGCGATCGTCAATCCTGTAAAGGGGTGTCGCCGCAAATTTTGCGTGTGCCCATTCCTGCAATTCGGTCTTGGCGTCGCGCCGCCCGGCATCCAGGCGTGTGGCGCGCTCGTTCCAGTATTTCAAAATGAACTGGCGTCCCGCCTCCAGTCCGCCATCGATATAGATGGCCGCAATCAGGCTTTCCACCACATCGGCACGTACATTGAGCATGGCCTTGCCGGTCAGTTTCTTGACATCGGCACCAGTGCGAATGAACACATGCAGCCCCATCTCATCGGCAATGGCCGCGCAGGATTCTGCGCTGACAAGCTGGTTCAGGCGAACAGACAATTCGCCTTCGGTTGCCGTGCGAAATGTCGTGAACAGCAGTTCGGCAACGCACAGGCCCAGCACACGGTCGCCCAGAAATTCGAGCCGCTCATAATTGCCGCTCTTTCCGGCATTGGCGCTTGCATGGGTCAAGGCCCGGTCAAGCCGGGCCTTTTCCTTGAACTGATACCCGATAAGGGCTTCCAGACGATTGATCTCCTCCGTCGAAAGCGGCTTTACCTTGCTCATTGAACAACCTTGAAAAGGCGGTCCCAACGCATGTTGGCGGGCCAATCCCAAACACGGCTGAATGGCGTGTCATTGCCAAGAGAGAAGAAGATGACGCTTGCGCGGCCAATCAGGTTTTCGGCGGGCACGAAGCCGACATCAAAACGGCTATCCAGCGAATTGTCGCGGTTGTCGCCCATCATGAAGTAATGGCCTTCCGGCACGATGAATTCGCGGGTGTTGTCGCCGCGTGAATCAGGCGATTGATCCAGCGTGTCGAAGTTCACACCATTATCCAGCGTTTCGCGGAAAACAGGAACATTAGCGCCGGGATCGGCACGGTAATCAGAGGTGAACACGCCATCCGGCTGCTTAGGAACAGCAGTGCCGTTGATGAAGAGCACGCCGTTCGTGACCTGAACACGGTCTCCAGGCAAACCAACAAGCCGCTTGATGTAATCCACCTGCGGGTTCGGCGGCAGGCGGAACACGACGACGTCGCCACGCTTAGGCTCGCTGAACTGCATGATACGGCCCGAGAACAGGTCGGGAGAAAACGGCAGGGAATATTTCGAATAGCCGTAGGAGAACTTGTTGACGAACAGGTAATCTCCAACCAGCAAGGTCGGCATCATCGAGCCCGACGGAATGGTGAAAGGCTGGAACAGCACCGTGCGGATGACCATCGCCAGCAGCAATGCCTGCACGATGACCTTGACGTTTTCCCAAAGGGCGCTCTGCTTCTTTTCAGCTTTTTCGGACACTTAGACCTGCCTGCTCGTTCTTGGATTTCGACGGACTTCTCTAGAACCTTTCCAAGGCAAAGGAAAGCGTTTCCATAGCCGACGGCGGTGTGAAACCAGCGGAAGCAGTGGAATCAGACGTTATTTCGTCACCGGTAACGCTTCTATGATGACAAAAGCCTGTGCATAGGGAAATTCATCCGTGATGGTGAGGTGAATGACGGCCTCATGTCCCGATGGTAAAAGCATGGCCAAACGCTCTGCCGCGCCATTGGTCAGCTTCATTGTCGGCTTGCCGCTAGGCAGGTTGACGACGCCCATGTCCTTCCAGAAAACACCTTGCGCCAAGCCGGTGCCGAGAGCCTTGGAGCACGCTTCCTTGGCAGCGAAACGCTTCGCATAGGACGCTGCACGGTTCTTGCGGCCATCGGATTTCGCCTGCTCGACGTCTGTGAAGCAGCGCTGGGTGAAGCGATCACCAAAGCGCTCAATCGATGTTTCGATGCGCCTGATATCGATGAGGTCGCTGCCCATGCCAATAATCATTTTACAGCACCCAGAGACGGTTTGGCCAAGGCAGCACGCTGCAAATCCTTCTTCGTTCTGACGCTGCGGATAATGGCGTAGACACTGATATAAGCGAGGATGGCTGTGAAAGCGCCAGGAATGAGCGCGCCAACCGTCATTGGCTCCAGCACGGGGCGCCAGAGCTGCATGAAGTTCATGTGGCTGAAAAGCGTGGCAAAATCCACATGCGCCGACGCCGTCTGGTCGCTACGCCCCAATATGACGTGACCGATCTCCCAGGTGGAAGCCCAGATCAACGGAAATGTCAGCGGGTTTGCAAAGGTGGTGCCCAAAGCTGCGGCAACAAGATTGGCTCTGAGAACAAAACCAATGACCATGGCGATGATGATATGAACGCCGAGGAAGGGTGTCCATGACACCCCGACACCAACCGCCACACCAGCGGCAATGGAGTATGGCGAGGCAGAAAGCCGCACCAGCTTTAGCTTGAGATAGCGAAGCAAACGAAGAAAGCCCATGCGCGGCCAGATGGCGGCGCGCACTCTTTCAGAAAGTCTTAACGGTCTACGGCGACGAAACGGCATATGGAGAACCTATTGCATCGTTTCGTTTGCGCCAAGAGCAAAACCGCGCTTGACCTCAAGAGCGCATCAATGACGCGCTCCGACATGCACCATACCGGCATGGCCGGTATGCATTTTTGTATTAGCGACGGAACATGCCGCGATCAACTTCGCGCTGGCGGAATTCCAGGTCGATGCGCGATACGGAATCGCTGAGGTAGTCGAATTCGCGTTCCTGTGTTGTCTTACCACGAACGGCACGAGCGATCTTGCGAAGGGGTCCAAACATCTTCTTTTCCTTTCAGAGACAAGCGGGCCAAAGCATCTTTTCGTGTTTGGCTGGCCGCCGTGTCTGTTTCAATTTCTGAAGTGAAGATAGTTCGAAAGGGCGCCTGTGACTACAGACAGGACAAGGGCGCTGCCATGCACTCAACGCATAACGGCGCCCTCAAGAGTTAATAATTAGGCAAATCTGCCTCAATCAAAGGCACGTTTGACCGTAGACACGCAATCCAGATCACTCAGCTGCGACAAGAGCTGGTTAAGCTGCCGCAGATCCCAGACCTCGATGTCGAGGGCGAGTTCGGAAAAATCGGTTCCGATCCGCACCATATTGAGGCCGCGAATATTCACGTCCAGCGTTGCGATGGATTGCGCGACGGATGCGAGCGTGCCTGGCTCATTCAGCGCGTTGATCATGACACGCGCCATGAAACGAGACTTGTTCGCCTCATCCAGATCCCAGCGCACATCGATCCAGCGTTCCGGTTCGTCATCGAAGCGCTGTAGCGCCGGTGACTGGATCGGGTAAATGGTGATGCCCTTGCCTTTTTCCATGATGCCGACGATGCGATCACCCGGAACAGCGCCTGCTGCACCGAAATGCACCTCGACATTATCAGACAGGCCACGGATCGGCAGCGGGTCAGGACCCTCAACCAGTTCGGTTGCGCCGTCATCTTCCAGCACCGAGCGCGACTTGCCGGGTATCTTGAAGACCATGCCGGAAGCGCTGCGCATATTGAACCAGCCATCGTCGCCGGTCATCTTCACGGTAACGCGCTCATCCTGATAATCGGGATAGACGGCGCGCAGCACATCGAGAGATGACACTTCGCCACGGCCAACAGCGGCAATTGCGTCCTCTACGTCCTTCTGCGCCAGCCGATGCAGCACAGGCTTCAGCCCTTCCCGCGAGAACGGCTTGCCGGCACGCTCAAAGGTGCGCTCAAGAATGCGGTAGCCGAGACCGGCATATTGCTTGCGAATGGCCATGCGGGTGGCGCGGCGAATAGCGGAGCGCGCCTTGCCGGTGACGACCACTTCTTCCCATGCGGCAGGCGGAACCTGCACACCGGACCTGATGATCTCGACCTCATCACCATTGTTCAACCGCGTGACAAGCGGCATGATCCGGCCATTGATCTTCGCGCCCACGGTCGTGTCACCAATATTGGTGTGAACGGCATAGGCAAAATCGATGGGCGTTGCACCGCGCGGCAGCGCAATCAGCTTGCCCTTAGGCGTGAAGCAGAAGACCTGATCCTGAAACAGTTCGAGCTTGGTGTGCTCCAGAAACTCTTCAGGGCTGTCGCCGTCCGCAAGGGCTTCAATCGTGTGGCGTAGCCACGAATAGGCGTTGGATTCCGGCGAGAGGACATCCCCGTCACGGATTTCACCATCCTTGTAGAGCGAATGCGCGGCAATGCCGTATTCGGCGATTTCATGCATGCGCTTGGTGCGGATCTGCAATTCAATACGCTGACGTGACGGCCCGACAATTGTGGTGTGGATGGAACGGTAGTCGTTCTGCTTCGGCGTCGAGATATAGTCCTTGAACCGGCCCGGCACGACGCGCCAGCGGGTGTGGACAATGCCGAGCGCCCGATAGCAGGACGGCAGATCCTGCACCAGAATGCGGAAGCCATAGACATCGGAAAGCTGCTCGAAAGACAGCGACTTCGATTGCATCTTGCGGAAAACGGAGTGCGGCTTCTTCTGCCGTCCCTTGACGTAAGCGCCCTGAATGCCATTGGCGAGCAGCAACTCACGCAATTCGTCTTCAATCTTTTTGACGAGACCCTGATTCTGCTCTTCGAGAGACTGCAGACGCTTGGTCACCGTCTCGAAGGCTTCCGGGTTGAGGTAGCGAAACGAAAGGTCTTCCAGCTCGTCGCGCATGTCCTGCATGCCCATGCGCCCGGCAAGCGGCGCATAGATTTCCATCGTCTCTTCGGAAATCCGGCTGCGCTTGTCCTCGGGCATATGCTCCATGGTGCGCATATTGTGGAGCCGGTCAGCCAGCTTCACCAGAAGAACGCGCACGTCATCGGAAATCGCCAGCAGAAGCTTGCGCAGATTCTCGGCCTGTTTGGCCTTCTTGGTCACGAGGTCAAGCTTCTTGAGCTTGGTCAGCCCTTCCACCAGCCGTCCAATGTCTTCACCGAAGAGATCATCGATCTCGGCGCGGGTGGCGCTCGTGTCTTCAATTGTATCATGCAGCAAAGCGACGGCGATGGTCGATTCGTCGAGATGCATCTCGGTCAGAATCGCCGCAACTTCCAGCGGATGCGAAATGTAGGGGTCGCCATTGGCGCGCTTTTGCTGGCCATGCTTCTGCATGGCATAGACATAGGCCTTGTTCAGCAAGGCTTCGTTTGCTTCAGGCTTGTATTTTTGAACCCGTTCAACGAGTTCGTACTGTCGCATCATGTATGGGATGCCCCGGAAAAAGAAAGCGCGCCAATCGTTAGACGGGCGCACAATGCTGCATAATCTGCGTTCAGATTATGACGACAAATCTTTAAAGAGCGTAACCGTTGGTATCGTGCCGGTTACGATTCCATAAAATCAATAGTCGTCGTTCTTTTCGGGTGGCACAAGGCCTTCGATACCAGCAAGAAGGTCTTCTTCCGACATCTGGTCAAAGTTGACGCTTTCAGGTGCATCATCATCGTCAGAATCGCCAGCAGAAGCTGCGATCGTGACTGGATCGGGCTCTGGCTCGTCCACTTCAACATGCTTCTGCAGCGAGTGGATCAGGTCTTCCTTCAGGTCGTCTGGAGACAGCGTTTCATCAGCAATTTCGCGCAATGCAACGACAGGATTCTTGTCGTTGTCACGATCAATCGTGATCTGCGACCCCTGCGAAATCTGGCGCGCACGATGGCTGGCCAGCAAAACCAGTTCGAAACGGTTGTCTACTTTATCAATGCAATCTTCTACGGTGACACGGGCCATTGCCTGTCCTTTGCGGTCTTAATGTCGCGGATTACCCGTTCCGATACAGGCATTGGCCAAAGATTTCAAGTTTTTCCTCAACTGCCTGTTTACCTGGCAGCCCGCACCTTATTTTAGGCTTGATAGATTAAACTTTACACATAATTCTGGCTTTAGGGCTGGACTGATGACTAATGACGCTTATATGAATGGTTGATAATGTACAAAACGACGTGCGCATATTTGCTCAAACATTACTGCGGACACTATTAGCGACTCGGTAGCCGAGGAAGGATTTGATTTTTATGTTCGACCCACGCGAGAAAATTGCGCTTTTTATTGACGGCGCCAATCTCTACGCCGCTTCGAAAAGCCTTGGTTTCGATATTGATTACCGCAAGCTTTTGAAAGCATTCCAGAAGCGCGGCTATTTGCTCCGCGCTTATTATTACACGGCCCTCATAGAGGATCAGGAATATTCCTCCATTCGACCGCTGATCGATTGGTTGGACTATAATGGTTACAAGGTTGTGACAAAGCCCGCCAAAGAATTTACCGACGCTATGGGCCGCCGCAAGATCAAGGGCAATATGGATATCGAACTTGCCGTCGATGCCATGGAGCAATCCGAGACTGTGGACCATCTGGTGCTGTTTTCCGGCGACGGCGATTTCACGACGCTTGTGGACGCCATCCAGCGCCGTGGCCGCAAGGTTTCGGTTGTTTCGACCATGTCGACGCAGCCGCCGATGATTGCGGATGATCTGCGCCGTCAGGCCGATCACTTCATTGACCTGCTATCTCTGAAAGCAGAGATTGGTCGCGATCCGAGTGAACGGACCCACCGCGTGGTGGAAACGGCTGAAACCGTCGAGTAAGCGTTCACACCCTAGCAGTATTAAAACGCGCGCCTTACCGAGGTGCGCGTTTTTTGTTCTGTCCTAGGACTTAACGCAAGCATTCTAAATTTAGCACTTCATTAAGCAAGAAACGCTACTTTACATCAAGGTTGGCACGATGGGGTTCGTGTATTTTTGATTAGGGGTTTAGCGAATGAATCGACAGCAAGACGGACTGCAGCTAGCGGAGCGGCTTGAGTTTCTGGGACTTGGCTCAGAAGAGAAACGAGACCTCGCCGCGCTGAAGCCCGCAATATCCGCCTCCCTTGATGCCTCGCTGAACACTTTTTACAAAAAAGCGAAAGCTGTGCCTGCGACGGCAAAATTCTTTGATAGCGACGCCCATATTCAGCACGCCAAAGCCA
This sequence comes from Rhizobium sp. WCS2018Hpa-16, assembly GCF_031843705.1. NCBI lineage: Bacteria > Pseudomonadati > Pseudomonadota > Alphaproteobacteria > Hyphomicrobiales > Rhizobiaceae > Rhizobium > Rhizobium sp. WCS2018Hpa-16. The sequence continues at coordinate 925,670 of NZ_JAVTIX010000002.1, read as the reverse complement.
TGCAGATCAAGCACTGGGAAACCATCGCTTCGGGAGTCTATGATAGTCAATACACCGAAGCCGTGACCGCCATTGGTCGCACCCATGCCCGTCTCGGCCTTGAGCCGCGTTGGTATATTGGCGGCTACGCCCTCATTCTGGAGGGGATCATCACATCCGTCGTCGAGTCCCAGTTTCAGAGCTTCATGGTCAAGAACAAGGGCAAGAAAGTCGCCAGAGACATTTCCATCGCCGTCAAGGCCGCGCTTCTGGATATCGACTACTCTGTTTCGGTCTACCTTGATGCACTTGCCGAAGAGCGGACCAAAATCGAATTTGAGCAGCAGCGCATGAAGCAGGAACAGGAGCAGGTTCTTTCGCTTCTGAATTCTGCTTTGAACCTCGTCGCTCAGGGCGATATGACCCCTCGCCTCGACAGCGTCTTGCCAGAAGAATTTGACGCGCTGAAAAACAACTTCAACTCTGCGCTCAGCAAGCTTTCTGGCGCATTTTCCGAAATTATCGAAGAATCGCACAAAATCTCGGAAAACACGCGGGAACTGACGGGATCCACGGATGATATGGCACGCCGCACGGAGCAGCAGGCAGCTTCGCTGGAACAGACCGCTGCCGCACTGGATCAGATCACCAATATTTCCAAGCAGTCAGCGCAGCGCACAGAGCTGGCAAAGGAAATCGTGACGAGTTCGGCTGAGGAAGCCGTGCGCTCGCGCCACATCGTAACCGAAGCCGTGGAAGCGATGAGCGCCATTGAGCAATCATCGCAAAAGATTGCGCAAATCGTCGGTGTCATCGACGAAATTGCGTTTCAGACCAACCTGCTCGCGCTGAATGCGGGCGTCGAGGCCGCGCGCGCTGGAGAAGCAGGCAAGGGCTTTGCCGTGGTGGCGCAGGAAGTCCGGGAGCTTGCCCTTCGCTCAGCCAATGCCGCCAAGGAAATCCGAACGCTGATCGATAGGTCTTCGCAGGACGTGTCGAATGGTGTTTCACTGGTGAACCGCACTGGCGAGGCGCTGAACTCCATCGGAGGCAAAGTCGATCACATCCAGGAACATATCGGCGCGATCACGCTCGCGGTTCAGGAACAGGCCGTTGGCATTCATCAAATCAACTCCGCTATCAGCAGCATGGACCAGTTAACGCAGCAGAACGCCGCTATGGTTGAGGAAACCAATGCGGCGACACACGGCTTGAACGATGTCAGCAACAATCTTGCAGCGCTGATCAGCCGGTTCAATGTGAAGGCCGCAGTGCGCCACCAGCAACCGACCTATCGCGCCGCCTGATTGGCACGCAATTTTCGGAGAGATATCACCAAGCGCCCATGCGGTATTCGTACACCGCATGGGCGTTTTTGCGTTTCAGGCACGCCTGCTGGCGGATCTTGTCAGAAACCAAGCACAAAACGTGAGCAAAACGTTTTTTTTCTTATGTTAATGAATGAATTAATGTAACAAATGAAGCGGAGAGCGGGCGCATCGAGCCGACGCAAAATTGCATTTTATTTTATTAAGGTCCCATGGAAGGTCTTGCTTCTAAAGAACAGCGCCGTTTGGCCGCATTGGATAGCTACAACGTCCTTGATACGCCGCGCGAGCAGGATTTCGATGACTTGGCGCTGCTGGCATCCACGATTTGCGACACGCCCATCTCTGTCATCAACTTGATTGGTGAAGACCGGCAGTTTTTCAAGGCGGAGGTTGGTCTGGGCGTGCGTGAGACGCCGCTGGATACCTCCTTCTGTGCGCGAGCCATTCTTGAAAATGACTTTCTGATCGTTCCCGACGCGACCAAAGACCCGCGTTTTGAGAACAACCCGCTTGTTACGGGAACGCCCCATATTCGGTTTTACGCCGGCGTGCTTTTGAAGTCGGATGATGGCCTTCCCATAGGCACGGTTTGCGTGCTTGGACATGAGCCAAAGCAGCTGACAAATGCGCAAAAAGCTGCGTTAGAGGGCCTTGCGCGGCAGGTCATGTCACATCTCGAATTGCGCCGCACGCTTCAGACAATGTCGTATGACCTCACGCTCGAGCGACGCCTTTCGGCGCGGCGGCAACTGCGTGTCAGCCGGGTGGGCGCGAAAAACGAGGAGCTCCGCGTCAAGGATGCCCGCTCGAAAGCGGCCCATGACGCCGGTCAGATCGGCATATTCGAAATCGATATTGCGACGGACGAGATGATTGTCTCGGACGAGTTCTGCCGCATTTTTGGCGTGCCTGAACAGCCCAACTATCACGCTTCCGTGTTTCAGAATCTGATTATCGATGCCGACCGAAAGACAGCATCCGACACGACCAACCGCAATACAGCCATGGCGCCGCTCAGCGTTGAGTATCGTGTCCGGCGCGGGAATGACCAGCGTGTGCGTTGGGTGGCGCGCCGTGCGCAGTTCATCATGGATGATCGCGGCGTGCCGGTGAAGATGATCGGCGTTGTGATCGACATTACCGATTCAAAACGCAAGGATGCCCGCATTGCCTCATTGCTGACCTTGGGTGACAGGTTGCGTGCGGGCAAGACCGTGGAAGATATCTCCCGCATCACATCCGAGATTCTGGCGGATGGCCTTGGCGTCAAGCGCGCAGGATATTTGACGGTCAACAGTGCGACGAACAGCCTGTTTGTCGAGTTCAACTGGCTTGCACCAGGCACAGAAACGATTGCAGGCCATCACACGTTAAGTGATTTTCAGGCGACGATCCGTCGGCTCGAGATCGGCGATACGCTGGCCGTGCCGAATATCAACGCCGCCAGCTGGCTGGACGAAGACACCGGCTCTTATGCCGCCATGGGTGTTCGTTCCTTTGTCAAAGTGCCGATTGTGGATCGCGGCGCACTGGTTGGCATTCTGTTTGCGCATGATTCAAAGCCGCGCTTCTGGAGCAAGCTGGAACTGGATTTCGCCTGGGGTGTGGCAGACCGTGCCTATGCCGCGATTGCACGGATCAATGCTGAGTCAGAGCAACGCATTCTCAATCAGGAACTCAGCCACCGCTTGAAGAATACGCTGTCGATTGTGCAGGCCATTGCTGCGCAGACGCTGCGAAACGTGACGGAAAAAGAAGCCGTTGCCGCCTTCAATGGCCGGCTCCAGGCGCTCAGTTCCGCCCATAATGTGCTGTTGCAGCAATCATGGTCCACAGCGCGGCTTCGGGAAGTCATCGGCCGCGTCATGCATCTTCATGCGGGCGATGGAAAGGTCATCATGTCTGGCCCGGAGGTTCCACTCGGGCCTAAGGCCGGTCTGTCTCTGTCGCTTCTGCTGCATGAACTTGGCACGAATGCCATCAAATATGGTGCGCTATCCACCGATGCTGGTCAGGTGGATATCAGCTGGCACGTCTCGGATGATTCTGAAAAACCGATTCTCACCCTCAAATGGGAAGAGAAAGGCGGACCGCCCGCGGCGGAGCCGGAGCGCAGGGGCTTTGGTTCCCGCCTCATTCGCATGGGCATTGCCGGAACAGGTGACGTGGAGAAGAATTTTACGCCGAGCGGACTGATCGCGACATTCCGCGCACCGCTATCGCTTGTCATGGAATTGGGCGAATAATCGCCCAACCTCATTCATGAAGACATTCTAAAATCAGTTCGCGCCGCTGCCCTTCAGAATACGTGATTTCTGGCGGTTCCAGTCACGTTCCTTCTCCGTCTCGCGCTTGTCGTGCAGCTTCTTGCCCTTGGCGATTGCAAGCTCAAGCTTCGCACGGCCCTTTTCGTTGAAATAGATTTTCAACGGCACGAGCGTCATGCCCTCGCGGTTAATGCCCACGCGCATGCGATTGATTTCGCGCTTGGACAAAAGCAGCTTGCGACGGCGGCGTGGCTCGTGGTTGAAGCGGTTCGCCTGCAAATATTCCGGCAAATGCGAGTTGATGAGCCAGATTTCGTTGCCCTCATCCGATGCGTAGGATTCGGCAATATTTGCCTTTCCCTCGCGCAGGGATTTGACCTCCGTGCCAGTCAAAACGATGCCAGCCTCGTAAGTATCGAGGATTTCATAATTGAACCGAGCCTTGCGGTTTTCCGCAACGATCTTGTTGACGACACGTTGACTGCCTTTGGGGGCCATTTCTCAATCCGTTTCATTCGCCCGCATTCATCTGCGGTCGGCCTTATGTAGTGATCAAACTGCTAAAAGTGAAGGTGCGCTTTCAGCAGCGCACCTCCGTATGCCTTCAGTTGATCAAGCCTGCATGTTTCAGCGCCGCATCGATGGCCGCTTCCGTTGCTGGCTCTAGTGTATCCATCAGCGGTGACCGGACCTTGCGATTTCCATCGCGGGTGCGCGACAGCGCGTATTTCGTGCCGCAAACACCAGGCTCCAGGAAGATTGCCCTGTGCAACGGCATCAGACGATCCTGATACTCCAGCGCAAGCGCATAGTTTCCGGCCATCATCGCCGCCTGGAACTCGGCACACAGGCGTGGTGCAACATTGGCCGTTACGGAAATACAGCCAACACCACCATGGGCATTGAAGCCAAGCGCCGTGCCATCTTCACCCGAGAGTTGTACGAAGTCCGTCCCGCAGGTAATGCGCTGTTCGGATACGCGATCAAGCTTACCTGTCGCATCCTTCACACCGATGATGTTTTTATGCGCCTTGACCAGTGCGCCCATAGTTTCCGGTGTCATATCGACAACGGAACGGGGCGGAATGTTGTAGATCACGATCGGTAGTGTCACAGCTTCGGCAATCGCAGAGAAGTGCGCGAAGAGGCCCTTCTGCGTTGGCTTGTTGTAGTAAGGCGTCACCACCAGCAGCGCATCGGCGCCCACTTCCTGCGCATGCAGACCAAGCTCTATGGCTTCGCGCGTGTTGTTGGAGCCTGCGCCAGCAATGACCGGAACCCGTTTACCCGCTATTTCAACACACAGTTCAACGACGCGCTTATGCTCGTCATGGGACAGGGTTGGAGATTCCCCCGTGGTTCCGACAGGCACGAGGCCGTTGCTGCCTTCAGCAATCTGCCACTCCACATGGGCGGCAAACGCGGCTTCGTCCACGGCACCTTGCGCAGTGAACGGCGTAATGAGGGCGGGAATGGATCCCTTGAACATGCAAAACTCCTTGCGGCGAGCCAGTCCATGCTTCAGCCGCATTCCAAGATTAAAACGATGTCACATTAGTGTGGGGTTAAGCGACCGACAAGCGCATAAAAGCGCCTTTTGGCTTTCAAATTGCAAATAGTTTCAAAGCCTCTGGCGATGATGCCCCCTCGTCATCATATGAGGTGGCAGAAGCGCGAAATACCTTCGCTGACCGAAATTTGATCGTACACGCAGGGTCGGATTAAGGTTCTGTTAATGCTGAAAGCACCTAATGGAAGGCATGAATTCGACAAGACGAAGAGCCGAAGAACCCAACAATCCTTTTGCCGTGATCGGCGAGAGAAAACCCGCCGTGGCGCAAGCCCACAGTTTCACGAAGACGAGTAGTGGAATGAAAAAAGCAGCTTTTGGCCTGATGGCCGCCGGTCTCGCGGCAACCGTTTGGAGCGCATGGGCGGGCCCTGCCCAAGAGGGTGCACCTCTTCCCCTTCCCTATGTCAAACCGAATGCGCCAGCGGTCGTACAATTTCCGCTTGCGTCACCTGAAGTCACCGGCTCCATTCCTCGTCCAAACGCACCTCTTGATGTTTCTGATCTGAAGTCGGGGCTCGATGCGCTATCACGCCGTGATGCCCTGCGCGCCATATCCATCCGCGACGCCCTGCCCACGACAAACATCGACCGCCATATTCTGACATGGGCGATTGCCGTGTCCGGCCAGAAAGACGTCTCCTCCAGCGAGATTGCAAAGGCGCAAACAGAGTTGAGCGGCTGGCCCGGCACCACCACATTCAGGGCCAATGCCGAACGCGCCATGCTGCGGGAAAATCCGCCCTCCACCGAGATCATCAGCTATTTCGGCGTGAGTGCGCCCGAGACACCCGAAGGCACGCTTGCACTGGCGCGCGCCTTGACCGCCACCGATAACAGCACCCGAGCAAAACAACTCATCCAGTCCCTGTGGGTCAACGAGGGTATGGATACCACCCTTGAAGATCGCATCATCGCGGAGTTTCCCACATTCCTGTCCGCCGCCGAACATAAGTCGCGGATGGATTTTCTGATGTATCGCAGCCGTGTCAGCCAAGCCAAACGCTTCGGTGATCTGGGCAAGGCGCAAGACCTATACGCGGCATGGGCTGCCGTTTTGCAGAGAGGCAAAAACGCAACCGCTGCGTTGAATGCCATCAAAGGAGCAGCCCGCAACGACCCGGCCTTCCTGTTTGCGCGTATCGAACAATTGCGTCATCAGCAGAAATATGAGGATGCAGCAAAGCTTCTGGCGCAGGCGCCCAAGGATCCGGCAAAACTCGTCAATCCGGGCGAATGGTGGAATGAGCGCCGGATTGTGGCGCGTGGGCTGGCAGATATGGGCCAGTTTGCGCAAGCCTACGACATCGTCTCTCATCACGCAGCCACATCACCCGTTGATATTGCCGATGCCGAGTTCCACGCGGGTTGGTATGCTTTGCGTGCCTTGCAGGATCCGATATCCGCGGCAAAGCATTTCACAGCCCTGCTGGACACATCGAACCGCCCGCTTTCCGCTTCCCGAGCCTATTATTGGCTGGGCCGCGCCACAGAGGCCGGAGGGCCAGGCAATGCGAGCGAATATTTCAGCAAGTCGGCTGCATTTCCGGGTACATTTTACGGGCAACTGGCCGCCGCTCGGATAGGTGCGACGACCATCAATGTCACCTATCCATCGCCAAACGATGACGACCGTCAGCACTTTGCGGCCCGCGAAGCTGTACGCGCCATCGAACGACTTGAGGCCGCAGGCTATAGTTGGCGGGCGGACAGCCTTTACCGCGCATTGGCGGAACAGATCGACAGCCCCGGCGAACTGGCAATTCTCGCCACACGCGCTGAGAAGAACAACAACCATCAGGTTTCACTGCAGATCGGGAAAACTGCCTTTGGCCGAGGGATTGATGCGGCAGCTCTCGCCTACCCGCTAGGCGTCATTCCCGGCACCGCCAATATTTCCGGCTCCGGCATGGCGCTCGCCTACGCCATTGCCAGACAGGAAAGCGCGTTCAACCCCGCAGCCGTATCACCGGCCAATGCTCGCGGCCTGCTTCAGCTCTTGCCGGGCACCGCGCAAGGTGTAGCCAGCCGCCACGGAATGGATTTCACACAAGCGAAACTGACAACAGATGCTGGCTACAACGCCACACTCGGGGCCCATTATCTGGGAGAGCAGATAGACAGCTTCGGCGGCTCCTACATTCTGACCTTCATTGCCTATAATGCTGGCCCAAAGCGCGTGCCGGAATGGATCAATCGCTACGGCGACCCGCGAGGAAAACCCATCGATGATGTGGTTGACTGGATAGAGCGGATCCCCTTCCCCGAGACCCGCAACTATGTTCAGCGGGTGATGGAGAACTACCAGGTTTACAAAACCCGCCTCGGACAGAAAGCAGACATCGTCACCGACCTGCGAAACGGTCGCTCTGAGTAATTGAAGAGCCATAAAGACTATAGCAAGCGCCGCTCCAACGGCGCTTTTTTTCGTTTACGAACCCGATAGCCCAAAACGAAAAAGCCCGGCTCTAAAGCCGGGCTCTCCTGAATGACCTAAGGTCAAATCAGATTAGAAATCGCGCTGAAGGCGAACGAAGCCGACAACACGGTCGTCTGCTGCATCTTCGTCAACGTAGTTAGCTGTAACCTTTGTCTTCAGGCCGTCTGTGATCTGGTAATCAACAGTAACACCAGCTGTCCATGCGTCGTTGCTGGAGAAGTCAGCGTTAGCAGCTGGATCAGTGCCGAGAGGAGCAGAAAGGTTGCCGATGTATTCAGCAGCTGGCGTGATCGTCAGCTTGTCTGTTGCCTTGATTGCATATTCTGCTGCAACAGCCCATTCGGAAACGCCGTAGTAAGCGTTAACGCCGGAAGCCCAAACGCCGGACAGGCCAAGTGTGCCAGGTCCAACATCAGCAAAAATGATACCGCGAACAGCACCATCTTCGAGGTCGGTGTCATAGCTGCCGACGACCGTAGCGGTGACTGCGCCGAACTTCGCGCCAACTACGCCAGTAATACCAACGTTGTTGTCTCTCGTGGAGAAGGTGTTTTCAAGTTCGTCAACAGACAAGGTCGCGTTGAAGGAGCCAGCGTCGTATGTGTAACGAACCGAATTGAACAGTGTGTTGGAGGACAGGATGTCTGTCTCGCCGTTCAGATCGTTGTCCCACTCGCTGTAAACCTTACCAACGGTCAAGCCACCAATCGAGATGAACGCCTGGTCAACGAATACGGAAGAGTCACCAGCAGAGCCGTCGTTGGCATTGCCACGGAAACCGATGAAGCCGCGCAGAGCGCCGAGTTCGGTGTCTGTGCGTGTGTCAACTTCGAACTGAGCGCGCGTGAACGAATCCCAGTCAGACGTGCCCTTTTCATCAGGACCGAAGTCTGTCTGGAAGCGAACGTAACCGCCGAACTTCAGGCAAGTTTCTGTGCCTGGAATGTAGAAGAAGCCTGTGCCGAAAGCGTCGCAAACGCGAACGTATTCGAGGGCTTCTGGCTCAGCTGCAACGATTGCGTCTGCAGCCTGTGCGCCGGATACTGCTGCGAGAGCGGCAGCGGAGCCGATCAAAAGGCTCTTAATGTTCATGGTGACCTCCAAGTCAAATCAGAAGGAAACAGCGGATGGGAATGTTGCTGTCCTTGGAGTGATTAAAGCCACAACGGCAGATTCGTGCAATCTGGAAAGATTTTTATTAGCAATCACTATGAGGCATTGTCGTGACGCTGTTGCAACTTCGTCACAACTTGGCCGCAGTGACGCCAAACATTTAACAGGGCATTAATGCGACCCTCCAGCCTAAAACGTACGCGCCGACCGAACTGAAAACAAAAAAGCCCGGCTCAAGAGCCGGGCTTTCCTTCACTAACCGAAGTCAGATCAGATTAGAATGTACGCTGAAGGCGAACGAAACCAGAAACCTGGTCGTCATTGGCCTGCGCGCCTACGAAGTCGGAAGTGTCTTCGTAGTTAACCGAAACCATGCCGTACAGACCCTTGGTGATGTCGTACTTTGCAGCAACGCCAGCCTTCCACTTGTCGCCGCCTGCGAAATCGCGATCAGAGATCGTGATTGCTTCAGCCTTGCCATAGTACTGGAAGCCAGGAGTGATAGTCAGCTTTTCAGTTGCCTTAACTGCGTACTCAACAGCAACAGCCCACTCGGATTCGTTATAGTAAGCGTTGTAACCCGAAGCCCAAACACCAGCCAGGCCGAGAGTGCCAGGACCGATTTCAGCAGTCGCGATCAGGCGAACAGCGCCTTCTTCGTTGTCTACATCGTAACCGCCGAGGAGAGCCGCCTTAACGCCGCCAACCTTGAAGCTAGCGTTCGCTGCTACACCAACGTTGTTGTCAGGCTCGAACAGAGTTGCAGCGTTTTCAAGCTCGTCAACCGACAGACCTACAGTGAACGCACCAGCGTCGTAGTTGTAACGGATGGAGTTGAACAGAGCATTGGAAGACAGCTCATCAGCTTCACCAGAGAGACCATCATCCCACCAGCTGTAGAACTTACCGACCTTCAGGCCGCCGAGCTCGATGAATGCCTGGTCTACGAATACAGCAGAACCGCCGTTAGATGAATTAGCAACTGCCGCAGCAGAAGCGTTGTCAGCATTGCCACGGAAGCCGATGAAGCCGCGCAGTGCGCCGAGCTCGGTGTCTGTGCGTGTGTCAACTTCGAACTGAGCGCGTGTGAACGAATCCCAGTCAGATCTGCCGGACTTGTCGCGACCGAAGTCGGTCTGAAAACGAACGTAACCGCCGAACTTCAGGCAGGTTTCGGTGCCAGGGATGTAGAAGAAGCCTGTGCCGAAAGCGTCGCAAACGCGAACGTATTCGAGTGCTTCTGGCTCAGCTGCGACGATTGCGTCTGCAGCCTGTGCGCCAGATACTGCTGCGAGAGCTGCAGCGGAGCCGATCAAAAGGCTCTTAATGTTCATGTTGACCTCCAGTCAAGTTTCAAAAGGGTCTGGGTTCTTTTGCTGCAAAACAGCATTCCCTGCCCCAGTCCCGTGTTCTTGAAAACGGACGATCCACCGCCGCGCTTCCGTTGTTGAAAATACGTAAGCCCGCTGCGCTTGCAATCTCCAATACTGGTTCTGACAGGTTTGCCCGTCCGCTTCGTTTTAAAATGTTGCTAAAAGAACACAATCCGGCTTGGCGGGACTACAAAGGTTTATGAGAGTTTAAAAAATAGCATTCGAATCTGACACTTATACTGCATCGGCCTGAAGCGCCGCGACTCAGAGCGCATCGAGAATCGACTAAACGTCTTTGATCGTAAGTTACATCAGCTGCGTTGGTCCCGCTGTTGCTGCCTTATCCTTGCTGATTCATGCGCAGCACCGGTGTGTGGGTCAAAAAATGCGGGATGAAATGGCTCTTTTTCATCTCTTTATAGAAAAGGCCTTGCATTCATTTTTTTTACGCAATACTCAGGCGGCACCGGAGAGGTGGCCGAGTGGTCGAAGGCGCTCCCCTGCTAAGGGAGTATACGTCAAAAGCGTATCGTGGGTTCGAATCCCATCCTCTCCGCCATCAAACTTAAAATCCCGACATCTTCACACATCAATTCGCTGCACTGCGGAACGTTTTTGTTGTTCGCCGCGTTATCACCTTGGAAACAGCAAGAGGTGATTTCAGATGGCTCAGTCCAAATTGAATGTTGTAGAAGACACAGTCGAGAATCAGATCGCAGAGCTTCGCTCGCAGATTTCGTCGCTGTCCAAGTCGGTTTCGGCGCGCGCAGGGACATTTTCTAACGAAGCGTCTGAATTTGCAGATGAAGCGCGTGGTCGCGTTCAGCGCGTTGCGCAAAATGCAGCACAGACTGTGCGCGCTCAGGGCCACAACGTGGTTGAAGCGGTGAAGGAAAACCCCGGCACGGCCACATCTGTGCTGACGGTCGTCGGGGCTCTCGGCTTCGCACTCGGTTATTTCATTGCAAACGCTGAAAAAGATCATAAGAGCAGCAGCCTTTATCGCTGGCGCTAAGCTCTAGTTTAACTGTGATGGGGCAAGGAGATCTGATTTCCTTGCCCATTTTTATTTTGAACGGGACGTGAATCATGCATCTGACTGATGAAGTCGAAACAGCTCTGGCGGCGTTCGCACAGGAAAACAGAATCGATCGCGATGAAGCCATTCAGCGCGTGCTGCGAGACTGGCTTTTGCGCGAGGGTTTTCTGTTTTCTGGCGAGCAGGGAATACCGCCGCACAAGCTGAATGCGAGCAACGACGACTGATCTACCGTCAGTAGGATGAAGGCTTTGCGGTTGCTCCACCCTTATATCGGCCGCAAAGCGATTTGAGCGCGCTTGAGAACTCCGTTACGTCAGCCCCGACGGCCACGAATGATGCTCCAAGCTCCATGTAGCGCTTATTGTAGACCTCGTTGAAGGTCAGAATGCCGGCGGCCTTGCCGGATGCCACGATCTTGGAAATCGATGCTTCGATAACGTCCTGCACCTCTGGCTCATCGATTCTCCCTAAGTAGCCCATGTCCGCTGCGAGGTCTGCCGGGCCGATGAAGACGCCATCGATCCCATCGACTTTCAGAATATTGTCCAGATCAGCAATCGCTGCACGCGTTTCGGCCTGCACCAGCAGGCAAAGCCCGTCCGATGCTGTCTGCGCGTAATTATCAATCGTATTGAAACCTGACGCTCTTGCCACGACGGCCCCCATGCCGCGAATCCCGCGTGGTGGATAGTGCATGGCAGAAACAAGTGCTTCAGCTTCAGTCGCCGAATCAACCATCGGCACCAGCAATGTCCGCGCGCCAGCATCCAGCATCTGCTTGATGATCCAACTTTCGCCAACGGGAATGCGCACCACCGGTTCGGCGGGAGATGTGGCAAGCGCACGCAACTGGTCAATGATGCTGCGCAGATCGTTCGGCCCGTGCTCGCCATCGATCACGAGCCAGTCGAAACCGGCGGTCCCGGCGATTTCGGCTGTGATGGCCTCCCCCATATCAAGCCACAGGCCGATTTGCGGCTTGCCCTGCTGAATTGCGGTCTTGAAGCGATTTTCTTGGGCCAGCATCGGCAGTTCTCCTAGGCGAGCAGCAGTTTCAGGTCGGCAGAATGGTCGGCAAGCACAGCGCGATCAGGCTCCCGGCCCAGATCGAGCAGTTTCTTACCGCTCACATAGGCCTTGGCATCATTGATGGCATCCACGGCGATGAAACGGCCCTGGCGGAAATACCAGATGGAGTGGCTGCCCTCGCGCTGACCAGGTCGCAACACGGTCTCGTCAGAACCCGCGTTGAAACCGGCGATCTGCAACTTCACATCATACTGGTCCGACCAGAACCATGGCTTGGGCTGGTAAGGCTTTTCATCACCAGAAAGAACAAGAGCTGCAGCTTCAGCCTGATCGACGGCATTCTGGACCGATTCGATCCGCACCTTCTCACCGTTCAATGGCAGAAGCGCGCAATCGCCCATGGCATGAATATCCGGGTCCGAGGTGCGGGTGAATTCATCGACGAGAATGCCGTTGCCAATATCGAGACCCGAATCGCGCGCCAGCCGGTCATTGGGCAGAACGCCGATGCCGACGATGACGAAATCCACATCCAGCGTGGAGCCGTCAGACAATTCGGCGGCGCTGACGTGCCCATCGGCGCCGATCAGCCGCACAAGGCCGGTCTTTTCGCGTATCGATACGCCGCGTGCCTCGTGAATATCGCGCATAATGGCGGCGGTCTGGCTGGATGCCACCCGCTGCAGGATGCGATCAGCCATTTCGATGAGCGTAACCTCGAGCCCCAGCTGCCGCGCAACCGCAGCAGCTTCCAGTCCGATATAACCACCGCCGATGACCAGCAGGCGGCGTCCCGGCTTCATGTCCTGCATCAGGCGGTCGGCGTCGCGCTTGTCTCGCACGGTCAACACACCGTCGAGGTCTCCACCCACACCGGCAGGCAGGGTTCGCGGCGAGGAGCCGGTGGCCAGTGCCAGCTTGTCATATTCAAGCGTGCTGCCATCCTGCATGCGTACGATCTTTGATGCGCGGTCCACCTCTTCCACCCAGGTGGACAGGCGAATATCGACATTGTTTTCCGCAAACCATTCGGCGCCGCGAAACAGCAAGCGGTCGAAGGTCATGTCCCCCATCAGATATTTTTTGGAAAGCGGCGGCCGCTGGTATGGCAGAACATCTTCCGACCCGATGATCGTGATCGGCCTGTCATCCTTCAAGGCCCGCAGTTTGGCGGCAAGGGAAAATGCGGCTTGGCCCGCACCGACAATGACGAGTGTGCGCGACATCTGCTGCTCCATCAGTCCATGATATGCTGAAGGCGTAACGACAAGTACGCAGCGCGTCAACCCGCTAAAGGTCGGCAAACTGGGCTGATCACCGGCGTCTTGAACAGTCTGGCGCAACCTAATGAGACTATAGACGTTTCAATCGATGATACCGGTTCGAAAAAAACATGCCGCTGTGGCATAACGTGGCAGAAACGTTTCGTTTCTAACGTTTTCCTTCAGCTTTTGGCAATGAAACGAGCTTATTGTTAACATCAGGACAAGAGACAATCGGGAGGTTGTCATGGCGCTAAACGTAAACATCAGAGCAAACGACGCCGTTCCACACGACCAGATGTATGAGAAGTTTCTGGTTGATCGTCCCGGGAAGATAACCTTCATAGGTCATCACCTCAGCGCGCGCAACACGATGCGCTGCCTTATCCGCAATATCTCGCTTTATGGTGCCGATATTGAGGTCAGCCCTCATCTGGAGTTGCCGACCAACTTCTATTTGGAAGTTCTTGGAATCCGCGATGAAATCGGTTGCACGCTGATCCGCCGGGAAGAGGAAAAGGCAACGGTTGGCTTCAACATGCTGATCGATACCGAATTTCTGCATCACGTTCGTCGCCTCAGTTTTGAAATGAACATGTGAAGCAGGACCGTTTTCCGTCCAGCGGGGAAAACCCATCAAAACTCAAGCAAATTCAATTGGCCTGCCTTGCGCGGGCCAATATTGATTCTATGCTGGTGCCGTCTCATTAACGGATAACGGAACCCTCTGAAATGTCCGCATTTTCCCGCTTCACATCGCTGTCTGCTACGCTTCCTGCATCGGTTCCATTCGTCGGGCCGGAGGCGATCGAGCGTAACCGCAAGCTTCTCGTCAAAGCGCGGATTGGAGCAAACGAAAGCGGGTTTGGCCCTGCGCCTTCCGTTCTCGAAGCCATGAAGCAGGCCGCATCCGAAACGTGGATGTATGCAGACCCGGAAAACTTCGACTTGCGCGAGGCGCTGGCCATTTATCACGGCATTTCGCGCGACAACATCGCCGTGGGCAACGGCGTGGATGGCTTGCTGGGCGAAATCGTGCGGCTGGTGGTGGAACCGGGCACGTCCGTCGTCACGTCCTTTGGCGGCTACCCCACCTTCAACTATCACGTCAATGGATATGGCGGGCGTCTGGTCACGACGCCTTATCTCGATGATCACGAGAATCTGGATGGCCTGCTGGATCTCGTCAAGAAAGAGAACGCGCCGCTCGTCTACTTCGCCAATCCCGACAACCCCATGGGAAGTTGGTGGGAAGCGAGCGAAGTGCTGACATTCGCCAAGGCACTGCCGGAAAGCTGTCTGCTGATTCTGGATGAAGCCTATTGCGAGACAGCACCGGAGAGCGCCATTCCCAGCGTGCGCGCCATGATCGGCATGCCCAATGTGCTGCGCATGCGCACCTTCTCCAAGGCTTACGGCCTGGCAGGCGCGCGTGTCGGTTACGCCATCGGCACGCTTGGCAATGCGCAGGCCTTTGACAAGATCCGCAACCATTTCGGCATGCCTCGCGTCTCGGTCGCCGCCGCAATGGCTGCGCTGAAGGATCAGGTCTATCTGCGTGATGTGGTCAAGCGCATTGCGAATGCCCGCGAGCGCATCAGTACCATTGCGCGCGACAATGGTCTGTCACCCCTGCCCTCTGCGACCAATTTCGTCACCATCGATTGCCGCCGGGACGGCGCCTATGCCAAGGCTATCGTGGATGGATTGATGGACCACGGCGTGTTCATCCGCATGCCGGGTGTGGAGCCGCTTAACCGCTGCATCCGCGTCAGCGCCGGACCTGACAATATGATGGCACTGTTTGCAGACGCCCTGCCAAAGGTCTTGAAAACACTGGGCTGAGTTGAGCAACAAAAAACCGTGCCGGCCTTGTTTCTGCCGGTCACGGTTTATGATGTCGCGGTGTGGATCTGACCGCATGCCCATTCGGGCTTATGATTGTTTACCTGCCAGGACTGGAGGGAACTGGCGGGAAACATGGCGGTGCTGACCGCTCTGTCTTTTTGAATTTCAACGTTTCATGTCAGTGCAAGGCACTTGCTGGCATCAGTGCGATGTCATCCAGGTCCGAGCCGCGCTGAGTGCGGTCGCGAGATCTGCCTTGCTCATGTTGCGGGCAAGATCGGCACGCAGCGAGGCTGCTCTTTCCGAACCCTTGATCGCGGCAATGTTGAGCCATTTGTGGGCAGCAATGAGGTCCACCGGGCAACCCCGGCCTGTCGCGTAGATCAGGCCCAGATTGCAAAACACATCAGCGCGGCTTTGCCCACCGGCGACGGCCATTTCGATATCGCGAACTTCAAAGCGTGCCATTTTTCTATACCCTGTTTGCCCGTTAGCATTTTCGACGACAACCCCTCTGTGGGAGCTTCACCGGTTGAGGCCTTACCGTCTTATGCGGCTTGTTCTGGCCTTTTCCGTCGGCAGGTTAGCCCTGCTCTTTCGATGTCCCCACTATGCCAAATGGGCTTCAACGGGCGCTTAAAATCCATGATTAATAGGAGCCAAACAAAGTCCAAACGATTGGTAAAGTTGGGTTTTTGTTAAATATCACAAGCCCCGGAAATTAAGGATTATCGGTCCATTTTTACGAAAAGTTTACGGATGAAATTCAACCCTTCCGTAACCACGTTGGAAGCTGCACTTTTTCCTGTCGGTATTTTCTCCAGCAAAGTCGCGCAAAAAATCAGCCGATTCATCGCTCGCTCGTATTTCCTTTTACGTTCACGTAAACTATAAATCTGCGTGTTGGAGTTGCGCGTGCCGAATGTCGCCCGTCGAATTCGCATGCAACTGGATTGGGAGGTCCATATGAAGAAAATGATGATCGTGGCTTTTGCCTCATTGCTGATGGGTGGCAGCGCCATCGCAGCAGAATCGATTGAGGGCAACTGGAAGACGGCGAGCGGAGAGACCGCAGTCATCGCCCCCTGTGGTTCCGCTTTCTGCGTAACCTTGAAGACTGGCAAGCATGCCGGGAAACAGATTGGCAAGATGAGCGGCACCGGCAACAGCTACTCCGGTGAGATTACCGATCCGGCCAATGACAAGACCTATGCTGGCACTGGAACCGTTTCCGGCAAATCGCTGAGCATGAAGGGCTGCGTCCTCAAGGTGCTGTGCAAATCACAGACATGGTCGCGCCTCTGATTTGCCTGCTGAGAACTAAAAAAGGCGCCACAGCGGCGCCTTTTTGATTCGTGCTTCAGCTTGAGCCTCAGACCATCAACGCCACTGGGTTCCGTCACCGGCCTGGCAGCCATAGGGTGGCAGCACATTGGCAAATGTTTCGTGCAGCTTGTCGCAGCCCCATTTGTTGATCGGGCCTGGCATGCGGCTGTTCAGCTCGATACCCACTTCGTCGTAGGGGCTTTCGGTGTTGGTCACGTAGCCGTACCAGCGATAGCCGAATATAGCCACGGCGGCGATCAGCACGATTGTAAGGAGTTTGATAATTTTCACTTGTTGTCCTTGAGCATTGTCTGCGTCTTTCTCGCGCAGCACCAAGGCGGCACGGCGCGGAGTGACACTCCTAAAGCCTTTCGAGCGCCGATGGAAACCCGTTTCCTCAATATCCTCATATGGTTGAAAGCACCCGTCGTATCTGTCACTCTCGGCTCGGGGGATATTTTTATGATTTGGAGGAGATTTTCATGCGTTTTTTTCTACCGTGCATCGTTCTGGCAGGCTGCATCATGAGTGTGCCCGCTCTCGCTTTGGAGCCGCCTGCGGCACCCCCGGCCACCCGGCCTTTGAATGAGTTCGTCACGGGCGTCGAGAAGGACGGAGCCATCACATTCCGTTTGTTTGCACCAGCGGCAAAGGCCGTCTCGGTTGTTCTCGGTGCCAATGCTCCGGTGGAGATGAAGCGTGCCGAAAATGGCGTCTGGAGTGCGAAAACCGATGTGCTGAAGCCCAATCTCTATGAATATTATTTCAACATTGATGGCTTTCGCAGCATCGATACCGGCACCAATTATCCAAAGCCGCAGCGGCAGGTGAATACCAGCCTGATTCTCGTTCCCGGCAGCATTCTCGATGTGCGGGACGTTCCACACGGCGAGTTGCGGTTGGTGACCATCCCGTCAAAGGCACTGAAATCACAACGCGCGACCTATGTTTACACGCCGCCGGGCTATAGCGACGCATCCGAGCCGTTGCCGGTCATGTATCTCTATCACGGCTTTGGCGACACTGTTGCCTCGTGGGTCACTCAAGGGCGCGCGCCGCAGATCCTCGACAATCTCCTTGCGGAAAAAAAAATCGCGCCGATGATTGTCGTCATTCCCGATACGGAAGCCGACATTCCGGAAGCCATCGCCGAAAATTTCCCCGGTGCAGACCGTCGCAAAGACTTTTACCCCATCAACTCAGATGCGGTTGACCGGGAACTGGTGGAAGATCTCATTCCCTATATGAAAAAGCATTACAAGGTGCGTGATGATGCCGATGGCCGCGCCATTGTGGGTCTCTCGCAGGGCGGCTATCAGGCCCTGGTTTCCGGCCTTTCCCACCTTGGTACCTTTGGCTGGATTGCGAACTTCAGCGGCGTTTCCACCACCACCGTTCCCAACAAGGCGGTGGATGCTGTTTTGAATGAGCCGGAAAAAATCAACAAGGCTCTGCGAAACTTCACTGTAACTGTCGGCACCAAGGACGCCGTGACAGGCAAGGATATTGCCGGGCTGAAAACGATTCTGGACGAGAAGAAAATCGCCCATGAATACGTCGAATATAAAGACCTCGGCCATGAAATGGACGTCTGGCGCCCATCCTTTGCGGCGTTTCTGGAGAAAGTGTTCAAGAAGTAGGTCCTGACGTCCTCCGCCGCTTCATTCCAGATGAGGCGGCGGAAGGATGAACGGCAACGTGTGCGATGGACCATACCCCCCGCACTCCCCCTGTTAAACACCCTGAACCTTACATGAACCCTACCCTCAGGGTTGGTTCAGTCCCAGCATGGCAATCTCTCGTTCAACAGGAGGGAAGACTATGACGAGAAGGGGAATGGACATGACGATTTTGGTTCGGCGTTTTACGATCATCGTGTTGTTGATGGCGATTTTTGCCATGTCTTTCGCGGCTCTGGTGGTCAATCCCAACAGGAGCTTCCAGCGGGTGAATGTGGGCGCATCGATCGCCTGCCAGCACAGCCTTTCCAACCATTGCTCGGTGACCCTCTAGCGAAGGCGCGTGCTGACTGGATTTTTCCCGCGTATTTTTGAAACGCACATATTTCTGTCGCTTGCCTGTCGAAATTGGCTCTCTATAATGGGCCATGACAATAGCAAAGCACACAATCTCGCACCTCGCTTTCATCACGCCCGAGCCCTTCGCGCCCCGGACTTTCACTGATCCGGCCGCGGCGGTAGATGCCTTGACCGCGCTTTACGAGCGCAACACCGAATTCCTCATCAAGTCCTTCACTGATCTGGCGCAGGGCGCCCCGATTACGGGCCGTTACCGCGCTTGTTATCCGCAGGTCAGCATCGAAACATCCAGCTTCGGCCATGTCGATTCGCGGTTGTCTTACGGTCACGTCACATCACCCGGCGTCTACACGACGACGATCACACGCCCCAAGCTGTTTCGCCATTATCTGAAAGAGCAGTTGGGCCTTTTGATCAAGAACCACAGCGTTCACGTCACCATTGCTGAATCGTCCACCCCCATCCCGCTGCATTTTGCCTTTGGCGAAGGCGCATTCGTTGAAGCGTCGGCGGCGTCCTCGCTGGCCGATGTTCCGTTGCGTGATCTGTTCGATACGCCTGACCTCAACAATACCGACGATCTTATTGCCAACGGCGAATATGATCAGGTTCCGGGCGAACCCGCGCCGCTTGCTCCGTTTACAGCGCAGCGCATCGATTATTCGCTGGCGCGGCTCAGCCACTACACGGCCACCAGCGCCAACCACTTCCAGAATTTCGTTCTGTTTACCAACTATCAGTTCTACATTGATGAGTTCGCCTCTTGGGCGCGCAAGATCATGGCCGATGGTGGAGAAGGCTATACGGAATTCGTGGAGCCCGGCAACATCGTCACGCTAGCCGGTTCGGACCGCCCGACAACAGATATGACGCTGGGGCGCCTGCCGCAGATGCCAGCCTATCACCTGAAGAAAAAGGGCCATGCGGGCATCACGCTGGTCAATATCGGCGTCGGCCCTTCCAATGCCAAGACGATCACGGACCACATTGCCGTGCTGCGTCCGCATGCGTGGCTGATGGTCGGCCACTGCGCAGGCCTTCGCAACAGCCAGCGTCTGGGCGATTACGTTCTGGCGCACGCCTATATGCGTGAAGACCACGTTCTGGATGACGACCTGCCCGTCTGGGTGCCGATCCCGGCTCTGGCCGAGGTGCAGATGGCGCTGGAGGGCGCGGTTGCCGAAGTCACCGGTTATGAAGGCTTCGAGCTGAAGCGTATCATGCGCACCGGCACCGTTGCCACCATCGATAACCGCAACTGGGAACTGCGCGATCAGGCTGGCCCCGTCAAACGCCTGTCGCAGGCACGCGCCATTGCACTTGATATGGAATCGGCCACCATCGCGGCCAATGGCTTCCGCTTCCGTGTGCCTTATGGCACGCTGCTCTGCGTATCCGACAAGCCTTTGCATGGGGAACTGAAGCTGCCCGGCATGGCAACGGAGTTCTACAAGACGCAAGTCTCGCAGCATCTGCAAATCGGCATTCGCGCCGTGCAGAAGCTGGCGGCTATGCCGACGGAAACCCTGCATTCGCGCAAATTGAGAAGCTTCTACGAAACGGCGTTTCAATAGGCCTCAGTTTTGGCGCAGCCTTTTCACGGGCACAAAAAGCGCCAGAGTTGTTCCAACCAGCGATGAGACAATGACCAGCAGGTGAACATTGACTGCCGCCTGGGCAAGCGAAGACAGCAAGCCCTCGCCCGCTTCCGCGCCAAAGCCAACGGCGCCTGCCGTTATTCCGGCAGGATAGGTGCCAACACCACCCGGCGCGTGAAGCGGCAGCACCGATGAAAGTTCGCCGCCCAGCGCACCGCCGAAGCCTGCAGTCAGCGAGATGTTTCCCATCAGCATCAGCACCCAGGCAAGCACCGCGATTTTGACGAACCAGTTGACGAGCGTCATGCCCCAGGCCCGCATGAAGGCGCTGATATCGGCTGGAAGACCAGCCTCTATCTCGCCAATGATTCTTGAAATTTTGGGCGACGAGACGCGCCCGATCATGCGAAAGAGCGGCGCGCGGGCGCTGAATCCCAGAAGCGGCAGTAACAGAAAACCAACCCAAGCAAGCCACAGCAAGCCGTTGCTTTTTTCCACTGCCAAGCCGACACCGGCCGCCGCCAGCAAAGCGTGAAGATCAAACAGGCGCATCACGAAAAGCGCTGATGTGCCGCGCACGAGATGAACGCCGAATTCCTTCTTCATCAGCAAGGGAAAACTGGTCTCTCCAGATCGGAAGGGCAGCATGATGTTGAGGAGATTGTGGATCTGCACCACGCGAAACAGCGGGGCAAAACGTCCCACGGTTTCATGCCGGAAGTAATCATAGATGCGCCAGGTCCGCAGCACATAGGTGCCGACCAGAAGCAAAAGCGCCAGCGCCATGGCGCCAAAGCCTGCATGTTGCCAGAGCATGAGCACACTTGCCCACCCCCACGTCCAGTGGATGAAAGCCGCATAGGCGGCAACCACAAGAATGGTGCCGAGCGTCATCGCGTTGCGGGTAAGCCACGCCGTTCGTTTCATTGTGCCCGGATTCCCTATCAAACTACGGCCCTATCTGGACAACTAACACGCAGCATCATATCCGCTATATTACTTATTGAGCTACAACTTAAAGGAGAGGCCTCGGTGCCGACACCAACTGCCATGAGCCATGAGGTTTCAATGGACAATACACCGGACCTATCGCTTGTCGTTCCGATTTTCAACGAGGAAGACAGTGTTGGCCCATTGATCGAACGTGTCGCAGAGGCGATGCTGTCGTACCAGGCCGGTTGGGAACTCATTCTGGTAGATGATGGCAGCACGGATGCGACCATCGCCAATGCCAGGGCTTACCTTTCGCGCCCCGGCCTTAATCTGAAGATCGTTGCGCTACAGCGCAATTTTGGGCAGACTGCGGCCATGCAGGCTGGCATCGATGCGGCCAAAGGCCGCCTGATCGCAACGCTCGACGGCGACCTTCAGAACGACCCCAAGGATATTCCGATGATGGTCTCGGAGCTGGAGCGCCGCGAACTCGACCTTCTGGTCGGATGGCGCAAGAACCGGCAGGACGGGCTCTTCCTGCGCAAGGTTCCCTCCTGGATCGCCAATCGGCTGATCGGCAAGATCACCGGCGTGCGCCTTCATGACTATGGATGCAGCCTCAAGATCTACCGTTCATCGGTCATCAAGCAGGTGAAGCTGATGGGCGAAATGCACCGCTTCATCCCGGCCTGGGTGGCGGGCGTGGTGCCCAGCACCCGCATCGGCGAAATGGCTGTTACCCACCATGCCAGACAGTTTGGCGCATCGAAATACGGCATTTCCAGAACGTTCCGCGTCATTCTCGATCTGCTGTCGGTGATGTTCTTCATGCGTTACAAGGCGCGTCCGGGCCACTTCTTCGGCTCGCTGGGTCTTGGCCTGGGCGCGTTTGCGGCGCTCATTCTGCTCTATCTCTTCGTCGATAAATTCATTTTCGGCAATGATATCGGCACGCGGCCGATGCTGATGGTTGGCGTCGTCCTGCTTCTGTCATCGGTGCAGATGATTACCACAGGCATTCTCTCAGAGATGATTGCGCGCCTCTATTACCGCGATGAACAGACGCCCAATTACATTATCGGCAAGACCTACACCTCAGAAGAGACCTGACACCATGCGCAAGGCGCTATCCCGCAATCCAGACGTGGTTTTGATGCTGATTGCGGGATACTTCCTGTTCGCAATCCTATCCAGGGTCATACGCTCGCCCGGACTTGAAGTGGATGAAGCGCAACAAGCCATCCTTTCCCAGTTCCTGCTGCTGGGTTACGGCTCTCAGCCCCCGGTCTACAGCTGGCTGCAATATGGCGTGAATGCCATCCTCAGTCCGTCAATTGCATCGCTGAGCGTGCTCAAGAACGGTCTTCTGTTTCTCTGTTGTATCTATTTTTGGCTCACCGCACGCCTGCTCATCCGCGAAAAGGCGCTGGTGAATGTGGCGACGCTCGGCGTGCTCACTTTGCCCACCGTCTTCGTGATGTCGCAACGCGATCTTACCCACACGGTGCTGGCGCTTTTTGCGGTGTCGCTGTTTGTCTATGTCCTGTTCAGCACGCTGAAGAAGCCCTCCGCGCTGCGCTATATCCTGACCGGCCTCGTCATCGGCCTGGGCGCAGTGGCGAAATACAATTTCGTCGTCATTCCCTTGGCCGCAATCATCGCGATTGCGCTTGAAAAAGATCTGCGAGACCGGCTGCTGGACTGGCGGCTGTTGCTGACTGCCGCTGCCGCTCTCATCATCGTCACGCCCCACTTCCTGTGGGTTCTGGACCATCTCGATCTCGCCACAGGTCAAACCACCAGCGAAATGCGTGAGGGTGCAGAACATGCGACCTTCCACGGGTTGAGCGGCATGCTGGAACTGATTCTGGCCTTTGTAAAAGGCCTCGCCTTGACCACGGCCATATTCGCGGCGCTGTTTTTCAAGGACATCAGGGCAATCCTGCGCGCGTCGGACCAATCCACCCGCATCATCGGGCGGATCATGCTGTTTTCATTCCTGTGCCTGCTGCTGATCGTATTGTCTATGGGCGCAACCCATGTTCGCCAGAAATGGGTCACCGTCTATCTGCTGCTGTGGCCACTCTATCTCTGTCTCAAGGTGCAGGCCGCCGGTGTTCTGGCCGACCGCAGGCTGCCCTCCATGCTGGCAGTCACATCCGTGCTGACAGTCGGCTTCGTTCTGGTTCTCCTCGGCCGTGGGGTGGTTGCGCCCTATTTTGACCGGTACTCCCTGGTCCACACACCCTACCACAGCTTTGCGAAGCTGCTGAGAAACGATGGCCACCCGGAGCCGCAATATATCATGGCCGTCGGTGGCATCGTCGGCGGCAATCTGAAAATGCAGTTTCCCAATTCCACTGTCTTCATTGGCGACCGAGACGTAGAGCCCCTCCCCACCTCCTGGCCAGCGGGTTCTGTGGTTCTTTTGGCAGGCGACAGCAAAGAGGCCGCGATGCAGAAAGACCCGGCAGATGTGCTGGCAGCACTCGCCGAGCGAACATCATTGCCGATCCCGACAGACGTTACCCGCATCGACGTGCCCTATGCGGCGGCGTCCGAAAAGCGGCATACATTCTACTACGCCTGGGAAACCATTCCCCAACAGTGATGGATTCAGGCAGACCTGATCTGCGGCTCAACACGAACCGGGAACTTCACCGAGTTGGCGATGAAACAGTGTTCGTGGGCGTCTTCATGCAGCTCACGCGCGGTATCCAGATCGCCTCTGGAAACTGTGACGACTGGCCTCAGGACCACTTCGCTGAAATGACCCGCGCCGCCTCGCGCCAGCTTCATAGTGCCTTCCGGCTCGTCAACATACTCGCTGACAATCACACCCGATACCGCACAGAAATGCAGATACCAGAGCTTGTGACAGGCCGAAACAGAGGCCAGCAGAAGCTCCTCCGGGTTCCACAGCGTGTTGTCTCCCAGAAAAACCGGGTCGGCGGATGCCGCAATATCATGCTTGCCTTCGGCTGAAATCACATGTGAGCGATCATATTCGCGGTAACCCGACGTGCCGGTGCCACGGTTGCCTGTCCATGTAATCCGAACCTTATAGTGATGCTCGTTCTCTGCCATGTCCCTCAAGCTCCCCGCGTGTCGCGCAAGTGATCCAGTCCCTTGCGAAGGATTGATATGATCTGATCGACCTCGGACCGGCTGATGGTCAGCGCCGGAGAGGCCAGCATGCGGTCGCCCGTGGCGCGCATGACAAGCCCGTTTTCCAGACAATGGTTACGCACCTTCGCGCCCATGTCGTCCGGCTTGTCGAAACGCTTCCGCGTTGCCTTGTCCGCTGTCAGCTGCAACCCGCCGATAAGACCGACATTGACGGCTTCGCCCACCATCTCGTGGTCAAGCAGGCTTTGCCAGCCCTGCCGGAAATACGGACCGATATCGTCACGCACGCGCTCCACCAGTCCCTCCTCCTCGATGATGCGCAAGTTTTCGAGTGCGGCAGCAGCACAGACAGGATGCCCTGAATAGGTAAAGCCATGGTTGAAATCACCCACCTTGTTCAGCATGACTTCAGCCACACGGTCCGATACCAGCACGCCGCCGATGGGCAGGTATCCCGATGACAGACCCTTGGCGACGGGCGCTAGATCCGGCTCGTAGCCGAAATGCTGATAGCCGAACCAAGACCCCAGCCTGCCGAAGCCGCAAATGACTTCGTCAGAGACCAGCAGAATATTACGCGCCTTGCAGATGCGGGCAATTTCCGGCCAGTAGGTCTCGGGCGGGATGATGACCCCGCCTGCGCCTTGAATGGGCTCAGCAACAAAGGCGGCGACGTTCTCCTCGCCCAGCTCATCAATTCTGGCCTCCAGTTCCCGCGCCACCTTCAACCCGAATTCCGCGGGTGAAAGATCGCCGCCTTCGGCATACCAATAGGGCTGGCCGATATGGGAGACACCCTCGATGGGCAGGTTGCCCTGCTCGTGCATCCACGTCATGCCACCCAGCGATGCGCCCGCGACCGTTGATCCGTGATAGCCATTACGGCGAGCGATGACATGCGTCTTCGTCGGATGTCCCAGCGCCTTCCAGTACACCCGCGCCATGCGAAACCACGTATCGGTGGCTTCAGAGCCGGAATTGGTGAAGAAGACATGATTCATATGCGGCCCGGCATGGGCGACGATCTTTTGCGCTAGAAGCGTTGCTGGCGGCGTCGTGGTGCCGAAGAAGGCGTTGTAGTAGGGCAGTTCGTTCATCTGCCGGAAAACGGCATCGGCAATCTCACGACGGCCATAGCCAATATTGACGCACCACAGACCGGCAAAGGCATCCAGATACTTCTTGCCGGTGCTGTCATAGATAAACACGCCTTCCGCCCGCTCTATGATGCGGGTGCCGGAAGCGTTCAGCTTTCCCATGTCTGAAAAGGGATGCAGGTGGTGGGCGGCGTCGATGGCGGCTAGGTTGGAAATCGTCCTGGCAGTATCATTCATCGCAATGCGCGCTCCTGTTGTCCCCTCAGAGGATTAACACGGCGCGCATGCTTTGCAAGGGCATCCGCTCACGACACTGAAGTCGAGAGTATCTGCGATATTGATTTTAAATCATACACTTGCGTAATCTTTTGCCACAATGACCTTCAGTTCACCGGCGTGAATTTTCAGCATCACATCCCGCTTCATCGGCAGCAGTTCACCATCGATAACACACCGCACATCCTTGCGGCGCTTGGGGAAATGCAGTTCCGCTTCGGTCACCGTCATGGCCGTCACGGCGGCGTTTTCCTTTAGCTTGCCGCGCATGATATCGATGGCAAGGCGCGCCACGCCCGATGGCGTCAGGGCGTCTGCAATATAAAGCCCCAGCTTGCCGCGCGTGATGTCATCAGCCACCAGCAAGGCACTTTGGCCGAATTCATTGTTGGATGCGGAGATGGCGCAAACGCGCTGATGCTTCGTTTCCCCCGCAACGGTGTATTCCATATCAAAGATAGGTGGATTGAAGACAACGCCGATGGCTGCGCGCACATTGGCGCGGATCTTTCCCAGGCGCGATGCATATTCCATTCTGTCGCGGTATCTCACCATGCGCGCATGCAGGCCTGCGGAAAACTGGTGCACGAAAGGCCGTCCGTTGGCACTGGCAATGTCAACATTGAAGACATGGCCCTGCGCCAGCGTATCCACTGCCTGCCAGATATCGAGCGGCAATTTCAGCGAGCGGGCAAAAAGGTTCATGGTACCAGCAGGAACGACACCAAGAGCGATGCCATGTTTCCAGGCGATACCGGCGGCGGCCGAAATCGTGCCATCGCCACCACCAGCAATCAGGCCATCCAGCCCCTTGTCGTCGGCTGTACGTTCCATCTCCGCGACAATGTCCTTGCCGGAAACGGTACGGCATTCGATTTCGTGCCCAGCATTCTGGAACACCGTTCGCGCATGGTCGCAATAGGCATCCATATCAGTGGTTTTGAAGGTCCCGCCATCGCGGTTAAAGATCGCCACCAGCTTCATATGCTTATCCAGCCCCCGTTACGCGCAGCCTTAATGGAACTACGCCCATTCAGTTCCGTACACTTTTCGCGTGATGAGACTATTTTGCCGAATCAAACACTACCGCAGTGCACAACTTTATGGTATGCGAGCAGATAAGGTCATTTTGGTGGCCACCAAACTCCAGTCAGGGCAGGCCGAGACCCCGGCCTTGCCCTTTTTTTTGCCTATCTCCGTCACAGAAGCCATGACCCAGACACGCTCTTCGCAGATCCGCTCAGACGTGGCAGTAGAACCTGTTGCGCCGCCATCGCCCACGGCACTCACACCCCTTTCCATCGCCCTCATCGAACTGGCGCTTGCCGCTGGTGGGTTCGGCATCGGCACGGGTGAATTTGCCATTATGGGCCTGTTGCCGGATGTGGCGACGACCTACGGCGTCACTGTTCCGCAGGCGGGCTATGTGATCGCGGCCTATGCGATCGGTGTCGTCATCGGCGCGCCGATCATCGCCGTGCTTGCGGCACGCATGACACGACGTGCGCTGCTCTTGTCCTTGATGAGCCTGTTTGCCATTGGCAATATTCTGAGCGCCCTTGCGCCGGACTTCCTGACCTTCACGATATTGCGTTTCATTTCTGGCTTGCCGCACGGCGCCTATTTTGGCGTGGCGGCGCTGGTTGTCGCATCCATGGCCCCCATCCACAAGCGCACCCGGGCCGTGGGCCGCGTCATGCTGGGGCTGACAATCGCAACTCTGCTCGGCACGCCACTGGCCACCTTCTTCGGGCAGCTGTTCTCATGGCGGGCAGCTTTCCTCATGGTCGGCGGCATTGCGGTGGTGACGGTTGCGCTGCTCTGGCTTTTCCAGCCGCGTGACAAGGTGCAGGAAGGTGCCAGCATCTGGCGTGAACTGGGCGCTTTCAAGCGCGGTCAGGTGTGGCTGTCGCTGGCCGTGGCTTCGGTCGGTTTCGGCGGCATGTTTGCCGTCTTCAGCTACATTGCCAAAACCACAACCGATGTCGCCATGATGCCGGTCGCTTCCGTGCCGGTGGTTCTCGCGCTGTTCGGTATCGGTATGAATGTCGGCAATGTCGTCGGATCACGTCTGGCCGATCTTTCGCTGAACGGCACGATTGGCGGCATGCTGGCGGTGAATGTGGTGCTGATGGCACTGTTCGGGCTGACTGCCCACAATCCCTATATGCTGTGCCTCTGCGTCTTTCTCATCGGCTGCGGCTTTGCGGCCTGCCCCGCCGTACAGACCCGCCTCATGGATGTTGCAGCAGATGCGCAAACGCTGGCCGCAGCGTCCAATCATTCCGCCTTCAACATTGCCAACGCGCTCGGCGCATGGCTCGGCGGCCTCGCCATCGCCATGGGCTATGGCTACGCCTCCACAGGCTATATCGGCGCCGTTCTGTCCTTCGCAGGCCTCATCGTTTTCCTCGTCGCGGTCGCACTGGAACGACGCGAGAAGGCGGCTCTCACGGCCTGATTTCGGAGCGCCCGGACAAGGCCTGTAACGCTAGTTTGGGCCGCCGATTTACCTTGCCAAAATTTCATATTTGGCCTGCTTGACTCGACCTGTTTTCGGGCGCATTTGCTTGGATATGCGCAGGTCAAACCACGGTCTGGCGCAGATTTCCACGGAGCATCATTAGATGTCTAGCGACAGTAGTAGTCGATTGCCTTTGCCGAACACGGCGATGCGTGCACTGATCTGACACCTGTCGGCTCACCACGTTCCGCCGTGATCGGCGGATCGACTGGAAGGTGAGCAATCATGAACTTTCAAAACCTCTCCCAGAGAGCCAGCAAGGCTGCACGCATTCTGCGGGCTGGCAGCATTGGCCCAACCACAATTGCAGAACGTGTCGATCATCTCAACACGCTCGACTTGGACGGTGCCGTCGACACTCTGCTGAAGATGCCGCAGGCAAAGGCCGTTGCCGTTCTGGATCGTCCCGAACTGCACAGAGCTTCTGATATTCTCGCGTTTATTCCGCTGGATCGGGCCGTTCCACTCGTCAATCTGATGTCGGATGACCGCGTGGCCGATGTGATGGCCGATATGGACGACGAGCCACGCGCAAAGCTTTTTGCGCGGCTGGACCGCGCAACCGCCACTGCCATACAGCACCTGATGACCTATCCGCCCCGCACGGCTGGCTCCATGATGACGACGGAGTTCGTCAGCGTGCCCGACCGCTGGACGGTGGAAAAAACCCTTGCGCATATCCGCATCGTCGAGCGGTCCCGCGAAACGGTCTATGCCATCTATGTGCTGGCCGAAAATGGCACGCTTGCCAATGTCGTCACCCTGCGCCGCCTCGTGACGGGCGAACCCTCGGCCTCCATCCTCTCCGTCGCCTCCAGGGAAGGCATCACCTATGCCGACCCGCTGATGTCGCAGGAGGATGTCGCCCGTCTCATCCGCAAGCACGATCTGCTGGCCATTCCAGTGGTGGACGAGCACGACCATATTCTCGGCATCGTCACCGTGGATGACGTGATCGACACCATGATCGCAGATACCACCGAAGATGCGCATAAATTCGGCGGCATGGAAGCTCTCGGCAAGCCCTATATGACGATGGGCTTCCTCGACATGATCCGCAAACGCGCTGGCTGGCTTTCCGCCCTGTTCCTCGGAGAAATGCTGACGGCCAGCGCCATGCAGCATTTCGAGGGAGAGCTGGAGAAAGCCGTGGTGTTGACGCTGTTCATCCCGCTCATCATGTCCTCAGGCGGCAATTCCGGCTCGCAGGCCACATCGCTCATCATCCGGGCGCTGGCGTTGGGCGAACTGAAACTGTCCGACTGGTGGCGGGTGCTGCTGCGCGAATTGCCAACCGGCCTGACGCTCGGCGCCATCCTCGGCGCCATCGGTTTCCTGCGGCTGACGGTATGGCAACAGGCTGGCTTTTATGATTACGGCGAACACTGGCTGCTGGTCGGCTTCACCGTCTTCAGCGCAATCGTCGGCATCGTCACCTTCGGCTCGATCACCGGCTCCATGCTGCCCTTCCTGCTACAACGCATGCGCCTCGACCCCGCCAGCGCATCAGCACCATTTGTGGCAACGCTGGTGGATGTCACCGGTCTGGTGATCTACTTCTCGGTGGCACTGCTGATCTTGAGCGGGACGTTGCTGTAGGATCATGCTAAAAGCCCGCTCTGCAAAGCGGGCTTTCACGCTTTCCCTATTCAAATAAGGCGTTCCATACGTGCAAGCCAACAATGAAAATGCGGGCATTCCTGGCGAATGGTGTCGAGACCGATGCTGCATGCGATAAGAGGGCCATGTACAGGTTTTTGATAGGACTTCATGACACGCAATATCCGCTTGGAAGGGGCGGTCTCAACGCCGTCATTGATGTCCTCCGGCGATGCGTTTTGTCGAGCCTTGATAAGCGGCTCAAGAACGTCATCATCATCAGTCCATTCCCTGAAAGCATCTAATTGAGAAAATAGCAGGGCCTCGAATTCGTGCGCCACAATGTTTGCACTAAAGTTGGCTTTCCCGATATCGTTATTTACAAATGACTCGATAAAGACTGCTTTATCTGCGCCTCTACCATGATGAGGGTAGTTCGGGTTTTCTCTACCCGGAAAATCCTTAGGCAAAGCATAAAGATCAAAGAGCGTCGTTACATGAGCATCGCCCTGCTTACATAGCCGCTCGATTTGAGGCCTGATCTTCGCGTAGCTTGAAACCCCACCTTTATGGCCAGGGCTTGTAGAAACGATAATCGGCGTCAAATACAACCCTATATTCGAATAGTGGGGAACGAGCAGTTCATTGACGAAAGCCTCCTCCGTCTGCCCCTCGACCAGAATATAGACCCGGCTCATCGTCCAGGTCTCCCACCCAGAATGTTTTTCTTCCACAATTCTCCAAGCGTATAATCTTGAAGCCATTCTGAAAGCTCTTCACCATCAGGCCGCCGAAAGGTTGAAGTACCTTGACGTTTGTCCACTACAATTAGATCTTCCGGATCGAATTCATTGACAAGTTCGACAGACTGCGTCGAAACGATGAGCTGCCTTTCCTCGGAGGCCGATTTCATAAGCCCCCCGAGAACGCTGATTGCAAATGGATGCAACCCGAGTTCCGGCTCATCAATCAAAATGGCGGATGGCATGAACTCCTGCGGCTGTAGCAAGACAGTCGCCAAGCAAATAAATCGTAAAGTACCGTCAGATAGGGCGCTGGCGGTAAAGGGTTCGTCCTGCCCTATCTCCGTCCATTCCAGCTGAATTTTCTCTTTATTATCCACGGTAGGGCGCAGATAAAAATCACCGAAAAAGGGAGCAACGAGGCGAATGGTTTTCACGATGCGCTGATAGTTTTCCTCATGATGAGATTTAAGGCGCAGCAGAAACGCCGCAAGATTTCTTGCATCGTCGCGCAGGAATTCATTGTCATTAATATTATGAATGAGTTTCAAGGAAGCCGAGTTGCTGGTATCGTGAAAATGATACAACCGCCAACTTCGCATCGCGGGTACAACGTAGTTATAAATCCCTGTTTTTCTTTTCTGTTCCTCGACATAAGATTCGAAATGGCCTGACGCAGGACGCCACTCGCCATGTTTTCTCCACCACAGCGCTTCGTGAGAGAATATCATCCGATTATCTTGGGTTGGCTTCAGCTGAAATCGATATCCATTCTCCCCGAAATACAGCTGCGCATGCAAATCATCGGTTTTTTTCCGACCAAAGTGCAAAAGGGAATCCGGTCCGCCTGCAAGCCCTACTGATATTTGTAATTGCTGGTCAAGAATGCGATTGATGAGGCGAAAAAAGCCAATGAAGTTTGACTTTCCTGCACCATTTGCGCCGATCAAAACGTTCAGACGTCCCATCTCCAAGTCGCAATGGCTGATGGATTTGTACCCGCTCAGTACTAGCCGGGATATCTGGTCTGAATCGTTGACGGCCTTAATCATCTAGCGCCTCTGCGTTTGCAAAAAGTCTATGACAGATGTGGCTTTCACTGACAATCTCACAATTTTGGAGGATCAATAGGACGATCCCCAACGCTGTGAATAAGCCGCCGATCACCGCGCCCTGAGCGCACCCGCAACCGTGTGAATATGGGCCGCGCCAATGCCGCAGCAGCCGCCGATCATCGTAGCGCCGGCTTCGGCCCAGGTGCAGGCGAAGCGGGAATAGGCGTCGTCGGTCAGGTCGGCGCGGGTTTCGTGCAGGCCTTCATTGGCGGCGGCGTCGCCCTGTTCGCCCTCGAAGGCATTGGCGTAGACGCCGATTTCGATGGAGACGCCCTTGTCCTTGAAGACGGATGCGGCTGTCTCGACGGCAGCTTTCATGACTTCCGGCTTGCTGCAATTGAACAGCAGCGCCGCAGCGCCTGAGCCTGCGGCCCATTCGGCAGCTGCCCGCACGGTTTCGCCAGAGCGCAGCTGTGGCTCGTTGCCATCAACCTGCGCGGCATCGTCGTTCAGGGTGAAGGAAACCCAGAAGGGCTTGGCCGTCTCAGCCACGGCCTTGCGCACCGCATCACCCTCGGCAATCAGGCTGAGCGTTTCGCCCAGCCACACATCGACATGGGGAGCGAGGTTTTCGACGAGCACCTTGAGGTAATCCTGCACCCGGGATGCGTCGAAATTCTGCGGTTCGTAGGAGCCGAAGATCGGCGGCAAGCCACCGGCGACGGTTACCTTGCGGCCTGACGCATCTGCCGCTTCGCGGGCCAGCTTGCCTGAGAGCGCGATCAGCGATGCGCCTTCTTGTCGGAAGCGCTCTTCACCAATGTGAAACGGCACTAACGCGTAGGAATTGGTGGTGACCACATCGGCACCGGCCTCGATGAATTCCGCATGGACCTGACGTACGATGTCAGGCGTGTCGATCAGCGCCAGAGCCGACCATTCCGGCTGTTTCAGCTGCGCACCCAGCCGCTGCAATTCGCGGCTCATGCCGCCGTCGAGAATACGGATATCGCCCATGTGAAAACTCCTTGGATTATTATCGCCGCTGCGGCACCTGCGCTTCGACAAAGCCGAAGCAACGCACGATGATGGCGGTGAGGATGAGGTAGAAAACGGTGACGACCAGCAGCGGCTCATAGACCAGCAGCGTATCCTGCCGGACCTTGTAAGCCACGGCGTAGAGATCCATGACGGTAACAGTGAAGGCAAGCGGCGTGGCTTTCAACTGCATGACCACTTCGCCCGCAATCGTCGGCAACGCAATACGGATGGCGCGGGGCAGCCAGATGCGGCGGATGAGCGTGAACCTGCCCATGCCGAACGCCCCGCCCGCCTCCAGTTCACCCTTTGGCACGGCCAGCAACGCGCCGCGCAACACCTCAGCCTCATAGGCCGCATAGTTCAGCGTGAAGCTGACGGCGGCGAAGAAGAAGCCTTCGCGCAGCACCGGCCACATGAAGCTTTGGCGCAAGCCGGGTATCATGGGCAGCAGCGAACCGACGCCATAATAGAGCAGCCAGAGCTGGATGAGCAGCGGCGTGCCGCGAAAGAAGGTGCAATAGCCGCGTGCCAGCATCCGCGTCACCCTGCCGCCACTGACCTGCGCAAACGCCAACCCAATGGCGAGGATGAAGCCGATGCTAACGGAAATGACCAGCAGCGCCACGGTCTGGTAAGCGCCGGAAAGCAGCAGCGGCCAGTATTTCTCGATCCAGGAGAATTCCATCATGTCTCCTC
This sequence comes from Rhizobium sp. WCS2018Hpa-16, assembly GCF_031843705.1. Lineage (NCBI taxonomy): Bacteria > Pseudomonadati > Pseudomonadota > Alphaproteobacteria > Hyphomicrobiales > Rhizobiaceae > Rhizobium > Rhizobium sp. WCS2018Hpa-16. Next base: position 892,360 of record NZ_JAVTIX010000002.1, on the reverse strand, counting down.
AGGCCAACGCCGGTTGGCCGCGCCGCACTCGGCGCTCGATCAAAGAAAAGACGAGGTTGGAAACCAGCGTGATCGCCAGATACATGAGCGCAGCCGCGGCGAAGAAGAGGAAATATTGCTTGGTGCTGGCACCCGCCAGCCGCGTGGCCAGCGCCAGTTCCTGATAACCGACAACGGCCACCAGCGCGCTGTCTTTCGTCACGGCCAGCCACAGATTGGACAGTCCCGGCAGGGCATTCGGCACAAGCGCTGGCACCACCACACGGCGAAAGCGCAGAAAGGGCGACATGCCGAAGGCACGCGCCGCCTCGATCTGCCCCGCCGGAATGGCAAGGATCGCACCGCGCAAAACCTCGGTCATATAGGCACCCTGCACAAAGCCAAGAACGGCGATGGCAGCGGCGAAACCGTTGATCTCCAGCGGCGGCATTCCGGCCCATTGTAGCAGCCGGTTCAGGCCATCTGTCCCGGCATAATAGAGCCCGACAATAAGGATAAGCTCGGGCACGGCCCGGATCATCGTCGTATAGAAACTGAGCACCATGCCCAACGGCCTGTTGCCGGAAAGCTTGCCCAGCGCACCGGCCATGCCAATGAGGATGCCGATGAGATAGGCACCAGCGGAAATGGCAAGCGTGGAAACGGCACCCTTCAACAGCGTGCCACCCCATCCCGGAGGATAGGGCGACAGAAGTTGAACCATGGTTTCAATGCTTGCCATCAACTCGACCGTTCAGCTTACTTCGCGCCGTAGATGTCGAAGGTGAAGTACTTCTTGGTGATCTCGTCATATTTGCCGCTGGCGCGAACGGCCGCAAGAGCGGCATTCAGCTTCTGCTTCAGTTCTGTATCGTCCTTGCGGAGACCGCCGGAAACGCCCAGACCCAGGATTTCCTTGTCGTCAGCCACATTGCCGGCATCCGCGCAGCAATCCTTGCCCGCATCGCTGTTCACGAAGGCATCGAGAACGAGGGAATCGCCGAAGACGTAATCGATACGACCGGCTGCCAGATCCTGGAAGGCTTCGTCCAGCGTCTGATAGGTCTTCTCGTCAGCCACATCCTTGAAATACTTGGCATAATAGGCAGACTGGATGGTCGAGACCTGAATGCCGATGGTCTTGCCCTTCACGTCTTCAGCGGTCGCGCCCGGCTTGCCGTCCTTGGCACCGATGAGCTTGCTTGGCGTGTTGTAATATTTGTCTGTGAAGGTGATGACCTTCTGGCGCTCTTGCGTGTTGGACATGGAAGACCAGATCACGTCAAACTTCTTGGCTTCCAGCGCTGGAATAAGGCCATCCCAGGAGAGCTCAACGATGGAGCATTTCTCCTTCATTTCCGCGCAAACGGCGTCCATGAGGTCGATTTCCCAGCCCTGCCACTTACCGGAAGCATCCTTGGCGAAGAATGGCGGATAGGATTCGTTCATGATGCCGAAGCGCACATCGGCGCTGGCCGTGAAGGCAGAAAGCGCAAATGCCGATCCGGCGAGCAGCGTGGCGAACAATTTCATTTTAAATTTCTCCTGTTGGAATATCGAAAACATCAATTGGCGATGGCGCCGGTAAAATCTCTGGTGCGCGTGCTGGTCGGGTTGCCAAAGACCTGCTCGGGCGCGCCCTCTTCTTCCACGCGGCCCTGATGGAGGAACATGACGTGGCTGGAGACATCGCGGGCAAAGCGCATCTCATGCGTGACCAGAAGCATGGTGCGGCCCTCTTCGGCCAGATCGCGGATCACCTTAAGCACCTCACCCACCAGTTCCGGGTCCAGCGCCGAAGTCGGCTCGTCAAACAGCATCACGGCTGGCTCCACGCAGAGCGCGCGCGCAATGGCCGCCCGCTGCTGCTGCCCGCCGGAGAGGAAAGCGGGATAAACATCCTTCTTGTCGTAAAGCCCGACCTTGTTGAGCAGCGCTTCGGCTTTCTCAATCGCATCCTGCCGCTTCACGCCCATCACATGCACAGGCGCTTCGATGATGTTTTCCAGCACCGTGCGATGAGCCCAGAGATTGAAATTCTGAAACACCATGCCAAGCCCGGTGCGCAAGCGTTCCACTTGCCGCCAGCTTTTCGGCACCGCCTTGCCATCACGGCCAATGCGCACCGCCACCTCTTCGCCATTGACAGTGACGCGGCCACGGTCGGGCATTTCGAGAAAGTTGATGCAGCGCAGAAAGGTGCTCTTGCCGGAACCGGACGAACCAATGATCGAGATGACGTCGCCCTTGCGGGCTTTGAGCGAAATGCCTTTCAGAACCTCATTGGTACCGAAGCTCTTGTGGATATCTTCCACATCAAGCGCGTAACCGCCTTCAATACTCATCAATGGGTCCCGACTGTCCTGATTTCGGATGATACTTACAGAAGCAAAAGAAATTTGCCGCGCAATAAACGGCTCTATTGCACATCCGTCATGAAAAATCATTCCGAGGAAAAGATTTCAAGGAAAATCGGCGCCTGCCGGTTTTACACCGGCAGGCGTATTGAAACCGAGATTACGCGGTGGCGCTGATAACGCCCGTGCCAAGTAGCACAAGAAGCAAGACGCCCAGGCCCACGCGATACCAGACGAATGGCATGTAGCTCTTGGTCGACACCAGTTTCAGGAAGAAAACGATGACGGCATAACCGACGAAGAAGGAGATGACGGTCGCAAGCGCCGTCGGCCCCCAGCCTACCGGGTTGTCCTGCCCGATGCTCTTGAACAGCTGGTAAAAACCGGAGCCGAAGACGGCGGGAATGGCCAGCAGAAAGGAATAGCGGGCAGCCGCCTCACGCGTGTAACCCAGAAACAGACCAGCGGTAATGGTGCCGCCGGAACGGGACACACCGGGAATGAGTGCCATCGCCTGTGCAAAACCAAACAGAACGGCATCACGCCAGATCAGCTTCTTGATCGGATACTTCTTCTGGCCGATCTTGTCGGCATAGCCGAGGATGAAGCCGAAGACGATGAGCATGACGGCTGTGATGTAAAGGTTGCGCAGCGAGTGCTCGATGGCATCCTTGAACACCAGTCCCAGCAGCACGATGGGCACCGAACCGACGATAATCATCCAGCCCATACGCGCATCTGCGGGGTCGAAACTGCCGCCGATCCGCAGGTTCTGGCGCAGCCAGGCATTGGCAATGCGCATGATATCAGACCAGAAATAGACCAGAACGGCCAGCTCGGTACCAATCTGGATGATGGCCGTAAAGGCTGCACCCGGATCGATGCCGGAGGGAAGAAATTCGCCCGCAATGCGCAGATGGGCGCTCGAGGAGATGGGCAGGAACTCCGTGAGTCCCTGAATGAAACCGAGAATCGCCGCCTCGATCCAACCAATTGTCATGCTTGTGCGTCCCTGACTAAGTATCCCTGGACGCGACGTTATGAAGCAATCCGGGCAGTTCCATGTTGCAATGCAAAATATTTCTTTAGCGCAATAAAAAGGCCAGTGCCCAATCTGTAAGACGCCCGAACGGCGCACGCAACAGGCTTGGCAGGCTCCATTTGCCTTGAACGAAAATACCCTTGGCGTGGCTCATGCGCCGAAAGCCTTCGATGCCATGATAAGCGCCGATGCCGCTCGCCCCAACGCCGCCGAAAGGCAGGTCATCCTGCGCCACATGCAGCATGGTGTTGTTGATGCCGGCATTGCCGGAGGTGGTGCGCGCCAGCACGGCGCGGCAGGCTTCGCCGTTGGCGTCGCCAAACATGTAAAGCGCCAGCGGCCTTGGTCTGGCATTGGTGGTGGCAATCACCTCATTGATGTCGCGATAGGTGAGCACCGGCAGGATCGGCCCGAAAATTTCGTCGCGCATCACCATCATGTCGTCACTGACATCAAACACCAGATGCGGCGCCAGCACACGCGGCCGGTTGGTAGACGAAGACGCCGGAATGCTACTGACTTCGACAACCCGCCCACCCTTCTGCCGCGCATCATCCAGCAATGCATTCAGCCGTGCAAAATGCCGGTCGTTGATAACGGACGCATAATCGCGGCTCATCGCCCCCTGTGGATAGGATTTTGCCACGGCGCGCTGAAAGGCGTCGGTGAAGGCAGAGACATCATCCTCATGGACGAAGAGATAATCTGGCGCGACGCAGGTTTGGCCAGCATTGGTCAGCTTTCCGAACACGATGGACCCTGCGTGAGCGTCCGTCACATGGCCCTTTTCGATGATGGCGGGGCTTTTTCCACCCAGTTCCAGCGTTACCGGCACAAGGTTTTCACTGGCGGCCTTCATCACGCTGCGGCCAACCTGGGTGCTGCCGGTAAACAGCAGATGGTCAAAGGGGAGCCCACTGAAATCCGCGCCCGTCTGCGCATCCCCCAGTATGACCGCGACCTTTTCTTCCGGGAAGATGCTCGCCAGCATCTCCTTTATCAAAAGGCTGGTGCGGGGCGTCAGTTCGGACGGTTTCAGCATGGCCCGGTTTCCGGCAGCCAGCGCCGTCGCAAGCGGCACTATGGCCAGCAGAAACGGATAATTCCACGGGGACAAGATGCCGATAACGCCGAGCGGTTGATACTCGACATAGGCGCGGCCAAGCTGGAATGTCGGCGGCACATGGCGGCGTTCAGGCTTCATGAAGCGTTTGAGATTGCGGGAGAGGTAATCAATGGCCTGCACCGCGCCAAAGACCTCCACCAGCGCCGTTTCGCGTGGCGAGCGCCCGTTAAAATCCGCATCGATGGCGTGTTCGATCTCGCGCCTTCGAGCAATAATCGCAGCCCTCAAGGCTTTCAGATCACCCCTTCGTGCCTCGAGGCCCGGCGGTGCATCGCGCAAAAAGGCGGCTCTTTGCTTTGCGATGACATCACCGGCGCTCATTATCAGTCCTCATCAGGGTCTTCCGGGCAAGGCCATGAGGTTGGTGTCGTCAAACCCTGCGGCAGTTTGGTCTTGGCGTCGCCACAGGCAATGTCGATCTGTTTCTGATCAAGGCCCGTCGCCGTGGAAAGGTCCAGTCCCTCGATGCGCGCCAGAAGAAGGAAAGCATTGGCAAAATCGATTGGGCCTGTGAAGGTCGCACCCTCAAAGCGCGAGCGTGAGAGATTGGACATGGTGAACTTCGTGCCCGTCAGCTCCGCGCCCTCAAAATCCGCACGGCCCAGTTCCGCCTTGCTGAAATCGGCACCGACAAGCTTTGCGTTCTGAAAATTGGCGCGCTGCATTTCCGCGCCGTAGAATTTGGCATTCTCCGCATTCGCATCGCTGAAATCACCGCGATAGGCTTCCACCTTGGTGAAGTTCCCATCCTGCAATTGCGACGACGCCAGAGATGTACGGATGAGCTTGGCCTTTTCAAGATTGGCCTTCTTGAACGAGGAACCGCGAAGATCGGTAAAGGTGAAGTCGGTTGCGCGCAAATCCGCGCCGTCCAGAACACTGCCACCCAGCATCAGAAGCCGTTTGTTGCATTTGCTCCAGTCGATTTGGGCTGAGGCCTCGGCACGGCAGCTCGCAGCCTCGCTTTGGCGCGTCGGCATCGCAACAACGGCCAAAAATGCGAACGCCGCGCCGCAAATCAGCTTACCAGTGCGTTCAGTAAGACGTCTCTCGATAGTCATAACCTGCTCCCACATCCGGATCGCCGGATATCTCACGCAGCGCAAGCGCTGCATTCCTCTGTAGTAAGGCACCAGACGGACTTCTGCAATTCTGTCCTCAATGGCATTCGAGAGACCGCTGCGCCTGCGAAACGCTCCAATCCCTCCAGCATTGCGCAGTATGCCCTAACAATATTGCCAGAAAGTGAGTGGCAGGCGCGCTAATGCCTTACATATTCGCGTAGACAGGCCCCTCTCCGCCCTGCGGTGGTACCCAGTTGATGTTCTGGTTAGGGTCCTTGATATCGCAGGTTTTGCAATGAACGCAGTTTTGCGCGTTGATGACGTAAGTCGGCTCGCCATCCCTCTCCACCCATTCGTAAACACCGGCGGGACAGTAGCGCGTGGAAGGACCGGCATAGACGTCATGCTCGGAGCGCTTCTGCAAATCCATGTCCGTCACCTGAAGGTGCACCGGCTGGTCTTCTTCATGGTTGGTTGATGAGATGAAGACGGAGGACAGGCGGTCGAAGGTCAGCACGCCATCGGGCTTTGGATAGGCGATCGGCTTGTGCTTGGCCGCAGGCTCAAGGCTTTCCGCATCGCTCTTGCCATGTTTCAGCGTGCCGAAAATGGAAAAGCCGAACAGCTGGTTGGTCCACATATCCAACCCGCCGAGACCAACGCCAATGGCCGTGCCGAACTTCGACCACAGCGGCTTGACGTTGCGAACGCGCTTCAGATCCTTGCCGATATCGGTCGAGCGCCATTCGTTCTCGATCTCGATAACCTCATCATTGGCGCGACCGGCGGCCAGTGCATCGGCAATCTTATCGGCTGCCAGCATGCCGGAAAGCACTGCATTGTGGCTGCCCTTAATGCGCGGCACATTGACGAGGCCCGCCGAACAACCAATCAGCGCGCCGCCGGGGAAGGTCAGCTTCGGCACGGACTGATATCCGCCCTCGGTGATGGCGCGTGCGCCATAGGAAAGCCGCTTGCCGCCCTCGAACGTGTCGCGGATGGCGGGGTGCGTCTTGTAACGCTGGAATTCTTCGAACGGATAGAGATAGGGGTTCTTGTAGTTCAGGTGCACCACGAAACCGACGGCAACAAGATTGTCTTCGAGATGATAAAGGAAGGAACCGCCGCCGGTCTTCATGCCCAGCGGCCAGCCGAAGGAATGCTGAACCAGACCTGGCCGATGCTTTTCCGGTGCAACCTGCCAGAGTTCCTTGATGCCGATGCCGTATTTCTGGACATCGCTGTCCTTTGAAAGTTCAAAGCGGTTGATGAGCTGCTTGGCCAGCGATCCGCGCACGCCCTCGCCGATCAGCACATATTTGCCATGCAGCTCCATGCCGCGTGTGAAGGCCGGGCCGGGCTCGCCGTTGCGCTCCACGCCCATATCGCCGGTCGCGACGCCTCTCACGGCACCCGCCTCATTGTAAAGGACTTCGGTTGCTGCAAAGCCGGGATAGATTTCAATGCCCAGAGCTTCGGCCTTTTCAGCCAGCCAGCGACAGACCAGACCGAGCGAGACAATGTAGTTGCCGTGATTGCTCATCAAAGGCGGCATCAGCGCGTTCGGTAGGCGGATGGAACCGGCAGGACCGAGCAGCAGGAACTGGTCGTCCTTCACCTCGGTCTTGAATGGATGCCCATGCTCCTCCCGCCAACCGGGCAGAAGCCGGTCGATACCGGTGGGGTCAACAACGGCACCAGAGAGGATATGCGCGCCCACTTCAGCGCCTTTTTCCAGCACGACAACGGAGAGGTCAGGATTGATCTGCTTCAGCCGTATCGCGGCAGAGAGACCGGCAGGGCCTGCACCAACGATAACCACATCGAATTCCATCGATTCGCGTTCCGGCAGTTCCATCGTCTCAGTCATTGTGTCCTCATCCGTTAACCGGTCCCGTCCGGTCTTGCTTTTTATAATGCTCGCCTCGGCGCAAGGTTCAATCACATCACCCGCAGCCCGTTTCTCAAGGCTTTTGTCTCCAACTCTCTTGGCAAAGCAAAGAGCCATTGTCGAGGTTGAACTGCACAAATGCCGCATCAGCATTATTACATTCTCAGCGGTCAACATCATATCTTACTTTTACGTGCACGTCATATATTTTTTAAACATGCCGCGAGGTGGTCACGGCTAGTGCGCGTTTCCCACTCACAATCCGCCTTCCCCTCTTTTAAAACCAACGCCTACCCACGTATAACCATCCAAAGCATTGATTAGGGAGAACAACCATGGATCTCGGCATTTCCGAAAAACGCGCACTCGTGCTCGCATCGTCGCGTGGCCTTGGCCTGGGTATTGCAACGGCACTGGCGAAAGAAGGCGCACATGTGCTGCTGGTTGGCCGCAGCGAAGACAAGCTGGCGGCCAATGCGGATGCCATCAATGCACTGGGCAAAGGCAAGGCGGATTGGGTTCGCGGCGATCTTTCGCAGGGCGATTTCGTCGCCTCCATGGTTCAGGCCGTTAATGACAAGCTTGGCGGCATCGATATTCTCGTCAACAACACTGGCGGCCCAACTCCGGGCACGGCGCAGGATATGACCATCGAGAAGCTGGAAACCTTCTTCCAGTCCATGGTGCTGCGCGTCATTACTCTAACAGGTGCGTTTCTGCCGCAGATGAAGGAGCAGGGCTGGGGTCGCATTCTCACCGTCGCATCTTCAGGCGTGTTCGAGCCCATTCCTAACCTTGCGCTTTCCAACACGTTGCGCGGCGCGCTGGTCGGCTGGAACAAGACGCTGGCAACAGAAGTCGCTGGTTCCGGCGTCACGGCAAACCTGCTGCTCCCCGGTCGCATTCACACGGATCGCATCGATGAGCTGGATGGCGCAAATGCGATCAGACTCGGAAAAAGCGTTGAAGAGGTGCGCGAGGCATCGCTGAAAACCATTCCCGCCGGGCGCCTCGGCAAGGTCGAGGAATTTGCCGCAGCTGGCGCATTCCTCTGCTCTGAGCCAGCAAGTTACATCACCGGCACGATGCTGCGCGTGGATGGCGGCGCGTCGAAATCCATCTGATTGAACCACAGCCACACATCAAAGGCGCCGCCATAAGACGGCGCCTTTTCTTTTGTGTTTGTGTCCAGCCAAATGCTTCTTGACCAACAGAACCCACAAGCCAGTAAATCTAGAGCTTAATCTGCGCTGAGTGGCGTGATTTTTACTTTGCCCATATGCGACGTATTGTGGCGCGACTTGGCTTCACAAGACCCACACAAGCTTTACCGAATAGTTCCAACGTATAGAGGGTGCCATCCCGTGATGTGGCGCCGGCATTCACGAGGGATCCATGCACACAATCGTTTTGGCGAGATATAACGAAGCTCTCGAATGGATTGTCGATATCCCCCAGGAATTTCGGGTCATCATTTACAACAAGGGAGAGGAAATCACCTCGCCCACGGTGCTCGCACGTGCAACCGAAATCGTGGTGCGCCCGAATGTCGGCCGTGAGTCCGAAACGTACCTTCACCACATGAGAACCCGCGCAACGGATGATCATTATTTTACCGTGTTCTCGCAGGGCGACCCGCATACCCATAGTCCCGATTTTATTGACCTGCTGAAAAACTGGCGCCAGTGGGACAATGTCCAGACCCTCACCTGGCAATGGCTTGCAGAACGAAACATTCCGCCCGCAGTCCATCTGGACCGCTATCGCGAGAATTTTCCGCTGCATCTTCGCGCTCGGCCTGAAGCTTTTTCCCTTTATGATTGGGTTGCGCTCGAATTTACAGATGTCGGCGCGTGGAACATGGGCCTTGTTTACAAGACGCTTGAATGCATCTCGCCCAATACGTCCAATATCGCTGCCCACAGCCTTCGGAAATGGAAGCTCGACGCGCTTGCAGATGACGCCGACCGTCACACTGCCGGTGTGTTTTCCTACGGCGCAATTTTCGCGGTACGCAACGCATATGTGGCAAAGCTTTCGGACGAGTCCAAGGATGCGATGTATGACTTCTCGGTCGGCGGCGCTGCGGCTAACGGTTATATTCTGGAGCGCATGTGGCTGCACATTTTCGGAACCGCTTTCTATCGCCGCGCACCCTTCATGGATCAGCATGCGACAGCACTGAATCTGCCAGGCAGCAACGAGGAATCCCGCGCGGAAATGGCGGATCTTGTGTTGAATCTCGTTGATCACGGCATGTCGATGACCGACGTCGGCAACCTTGTGCAGGGAGCCATGCGTGCGCGACTGGAGGAAATCAAATCCGGTAATGACCAGCCCGCTGGCTGACTTGCCGGGCAACAATCGGCCCAAATGAAAGCCAACTCTGGATCAGGTTCCCTCAATTTTCAGGGCCCCGACCCAGAGGATGGCAATTCTTCTCTCGCGCAGATAGACTAGGCGCAAATATTCACAGAGAAGGTCCGCCGATGAAAATCGTTCGTGTTTCACTGATTGTCATCGGCGCGCTGCTTGCGCTCATCGGACTGGTGTGGATTGGGCAGGGCAGCGGATATTTCCCCTACCCCGCCTCCAGCTTCATGATTGATCAACGCCCCTGGATGTTGCGCGGTGCGGTGGTCGCCGTCGTCGGGCTGGTCGTGATCTTCGCCGCCCGACGTTTCGCGCGCTGAGCTATTTCACGAGTTTCGGCAGCTGCGCAATCAATGCATCTCGCGTGGCGAAGCTGATCGGCTCTTCGCTTGTCCAATCGCGGATGTTCAACGTGGCAAACACCACGCGGCGGTCGCCCTTATCTGCCCAGCCAACGAACCAGCCCAGCCAGTCGTTGCGATCGAACTTGCCCGCCTCGGTGCGCATGCGGCCGGAACCGGTTTTGCCGTGGATTGTCCAGCCGTTGGCTGCCTCAAAGGTCGGAATAATGGCCATTGTCTTTTCGTGAGCGGCCTTGGACACCGGCAGTTTTCCATTCACAAAGCGCCGCAGAAAATCGACCTGTTCCTCAGGTGAAATCTTCAGCGAAGACATCAGCCAGGATTGCGTCAGCCCATCGCTTCGGCCCATCACGCCCGTCACATCGGCGTTGCCATAATCGAAACGCTTCACGTAGTCGGCAAACTTCTGCTTGCCGAGCTTGCGGGTAATCTCCTGCGAATACCAGACGATCGAATCCTTTTCCCATATGGTCGGATCGACCGATTTCTGCTCACGCTTGGAGCTTTTCCATTCGGGCTTGTAATCCCATCGCGGCGTTGTGGCGTCGGTCAAGATCCCCGCATCATAGCCCATGACGGCCAGCGGCAGCTTGAAACTGGATTGCGGGGCAAAGGCCTTGTTGCAAGTCCCGTCCCGGTGCAGCATCTCGCCGCTTGCGGCATCGACAATCACGGTACATTGCACGGGCTGCGCTGCCATGACCGATGTTGCGTGAAGACCGGAAAGCGTGATGGCGGCACCAAATGCCAATGTCGTCAATGCGTTTGAGATCACAGTGATCCTCCCTGAGCGTCGATAAAATGCGAAGTCCCCCGCCGCGATAGGCAGAAAACGAATGGCATTATTGCGGCGGGCGGGGAGAAAACAACGTTCACGCGCTTGCCAATCACATTTGCCTGTGCGATCACGCGCCCTCTTCAAAACAGGCGGACGCTTCGGCATCCCGTTCACAACCGCATGCCTCCGGGCCCGCGGCGAAACCATCTTTGATCTTAGGAAACACGCGCCATGGCAAGAACACTCGGGCTCGATTTCGGCACGACCAATACGGTCATGGCCATGTCGGACAGCGGCAACACCAGCCACTCGATGCGCTTTACCAGCAGTGCCGGCACGACCGACAGCATGCGCACGGCGCTTTCCTTCATGAAGTCTGGCACATTTGGCGCTTCAGCCCTTCAGGTGGAAGCCGGCCATGCCGCCATCCGTCAGTTCATCGACAATCCCGGCGATTGCCGCTTTCTGCAATCCATCAAGACGTTTGCCGCCTCATCGCTGTTTCAGGGAACGCTTGTTTACGCCAAGCGCCAGAGCTTTGAAGACCTGATGGAAGTGTTCCTGCGCAAGCTCAAGACCTATGCAGGAGACGAATGGCGCGATGATATCCAGACCGTTGTTGCAGGCCGCCCCGTGCGCTTTGCAGGCTCCAACCCGGATGAAGAGCTTGCGATTGCGCGCTACAATGATGCGCTGACCCGTGCCGGTTTCCCTGAAATTCACTATGTCTATGAGCCAGTGGCTGCCGCCTATTATTTTGCGCAGAGCCTGAAGAAGGATGCCAATGTTCTGGTTGCCGACTTCGGCGGCGGCACCACCGACTATTCGCTCATCCGTTTCGAGACCCATGCCGGCAAGCTGTCTGCCACCCCCATTGGCCATTCCGGCGTTGGCGTGGCGGGAGACCATTTCGACTTCCGCATGATCGACAATCTCGTCTCGCCTGAGATCGGCAAGGGCAGCAAGTTCAAAAGCTTCGACAAGGTGCTGGATGTTCCCAACGGTTACTATGTGAATTTCGGGCGCTGGAACCAGCTCTCCATCTTCAAGACCTCGAAGGAATTCACGGATCTGAAATCGCTCGTGCGGTCTGCTCTGGAGCCGGAAAAGCTGGAAATGTTCATCGATCTGGTTGAGCATGATGAGGGATATCCTCTCTATCAGGCCATTTCCGCAACAAAGATGGCTTTGTCTTCGCAGGAGGAAGCCGAGTTCAACTTCTCGCCGCTCGGCAAGGCTGGACGCAAGATGGTCAAGCGGTCCGATTTCGACCAGTGGATCGTTGATGACCTCGCCAAGATCGAGGGCGCACTGGATGAAGTGCTGGAAAAGACCAACACGTCACCAGATGCCATCGACAAGGTGTTCCTAACCGGCGGCACATCATTCGTGCCAGCCGTGCGGCAGTTGTTTACCCGCCGTTTCGATGCGGACAGGATTGAAACTGGCGGAGAACTGCTCTCCATCGCCCACGGCCTCGCAATGATTGGCGAAAGTGGTGATATTGAACGCTGGACAGCGTGATATCAGGGGTTACGCGGGCTGGGCACATAGGGTAATTCTAGACCATGATCTCGGCCCAAGACCTTTCCCCGGCAGAACTGGCCGCGCTTCTGCATTTTCATGCGGATGCGGGCGTTGACTGGCTGTTGGAAGACACAGCGCTGGATCGCTTCGCGGAATTTGCAGCGACCCGCCAAAACCGCGCACCTGCCAGAGAGGCCGAGCCGCGCCAGAGCGAGGCCGCATCAAGCGCCCCCTCGCGAAACGGCCCGCAACGGGCCACGCAATCTGCGTCCGCCCGCAGCAGCGCCGCAGTTCAAGCACCGTCCGCACAGACAAACGTCGCGATGCCGGATGAACAGGCAATCGCTGCGGCGCGTTTTGCTGCCGAGACAGCGCGTTCTCTTTCAGAGCTGAAATCGGCGCTGGAAAGCTTTAATGGCTGCAACCTCAAAAACAGCGCCCGCAACACGATTTTTGCCGAAGGCGACCCGTCCTCCGGCATCATGGTCATTGGCCCAATGCCGGATGCCGATGATGACCGCGAGGGCCACCCCTTCATGGGCAAGACCGGCACGCTGCTGGATCGTATGCTGGCCGCCATCGGTCTGAATCGCGCCAACCTGCTGTTGACCAATGTCGTGCCGTGGCGCCCGCCCGGCAACCGCCCGCCATCCGGCCCCGAAATGGAAATATGCCGCCCGTTCATCGAGCGGCAGGTTGCTCTCGCTGAGCCGAAAGTGCTGTTGCTTCTCGGCAACTTCACCGCCCGTTTTTTCTTTGGCGGCACGGGCACCATTCATTCGCTGCGCGGACAGTGGCGGGATGTCGCATGTGGACCCGGCGTCGTGCCGGCAATCGCCACGTTGCACCCGCAGGAGCTTTTGAACGCTCCGGCCAGCAAGTCATTGGCATGGCAGGATTTATTGGCATTTCAGGCGCATTTGCGCCAAATGTGAATGCTTCCTTTTTGATCAATGTGAATCATTTGTGAAGAAAGCCATGCAAATTACGCATGACAGCGGCCCATTTGCGTTTCTTGCCGAATCTCTGCTGCGCTGCAATAAGTCATCTCGTCTTGGGAGGAAACGGTTTAAGGAACCAAGGCAATGACCACTCGCTTCCGTCCGGTTCACTCCGGCTTTGAAACTCTTCGGCTTGCAGGCCTCGGCCCGCGCTCCAGCGAAGGCTACCACCGCTTTGGTGGAACCAACGAGCAGCTGACAGCACGCGCATCAGCCCAGCAGGTTCGCACAACACGTCCATCGGCTGTATTCGCAGACTTCCGCGAACGCTGAGGATACCTCTTCAGGCTTTGCCTGTTGGCGGTTATAGCTATGACGCTTTGCAGCGCCTTTCCCATGGAGAGGCGCTTTTGCGTTTCTGCTTTCGTGAAACGAACCGCCAAAGCCAGGCTGAAGAGCCCCTATGGGGCGCTGGCAGCGCAATGTTCCAGCGCATCGGCAAAAGCATTGTTCACATAGACGAACTTGATGGCCTGCCAGTTGCAGTATTCGTCCAGAAAGTCCCGCGAGAACCACATTCCGCTTCGAATGCTGTCATCGTGCCAGCCGATGGTGCCCTGCTCTGCTGCCTTGTTGAGCAGGCGTTGTAGATGGGTGCGCGACATCATGAATTCAGCGGATAAGGCCCGCGCATCGACATAGCCTATGTCGATGCGGTCATTCTGACGGCCAGCGTCTTCGATGCGGCTGATGAACTCATCCATCACAAGCGCGCCAGCCTCTGTCCACAAGAACAGGCCAACGCGCTCAGGCGGATCTACCCATGCCTTGTCGGCAATGCAATTCAACGCGGCAATGGGCTGCGCATGAAAGGCAAGCTCAGGACGCGCCATCATCTGCGCGGCTCGTGTACCGCCATCCATACCATCCAGCGCCGCCAGATTTGCCGTGTACCACCGCACCATGGATTGCTCGCTGATGGCGGTTGCCCGATAGCGTCGAGGGCGCACAGTCAGCGGCGAAACGCGTTCGCTATAGCGATAGATTTCGAGCTGATCGAGATAGTTCTGAACGGTATTGCGGCTGGCGATACCGTTATCGGTCACAAGCTCGCGCAATTGCGCCACCGTAAAACCATGGGGTTTGTTGCGAAGGTTGAGCGCCATCCCCCCCTGCGTCATCAACCATTTCTGGTGGGCTGAGAGCAGCCGTGCGATGCGCGGATTATCGTTATAGGCAGCACGCAGATGGCGCGCCAGCGTACGGATGGCACCCAGCAACTGAGGATGCGCAACCAGTTCGGCATGGGAATATCTCATGACGCCACCCCCGCAGACATCTGCAAGGATGATATGGTCAGCAAACGAAGGCTTGCAAAAACAGCGTGGCCAGCGCCGCTTGCTCGAAACGAGCCACTGCGAAACGCTGATATTGCACCTATTCCCCTTGCCGATTGCTTGCCGATGCTGTCCGTAGACAACAGGCACGCGCAATCAAGCCCCGCGCATTTTACCCGAAACACGATATGCCACCCGAATTACCTTTACCACCGCTGCGCTCCATAACACATCTACGTGAACTGTGGGTAAAACTTTGATAAAAATGTAGTATTTCAGCTGTCAACGACAGTCTGCTGAAATTGCAGGCAGGTGCTGCCTCAACCCTGTGGAGTCGATGCCTTTCTGGCTGCTTTGCGCGCCAGTCCCAATTGATGCTCGCGCAGTATGATGAATATTCCAGCAGACACGACAATCGCCGTCCCCACCAGCATCGTTACCGTCGGGATATCTCCGAACAATATGTATGAGACACCGATCCCAAACAGAATTGAGCTGTATTCAAACGGCGCGATGGTCGAGACTTCCGCGTGGCGATAGCTCTCCGTCAACAATATCTGGGCAATGCCACCGGCGATACCCGAGGTGATCAGAAGCATGGTCTGCCAAATATCCAGCCATTCCCAGGCAAAAGGCAGGCTGAGCGCGGATAGCAGAGTGCCCGTCAGCGAGAAATAGAGAACGATGGTTGCCGTTTTTTCCGTCACCACCAGCTGGCGGACCTGAACCATGGCAAGGCCTGCGAGAACGGCACCGAGCAAGACTGAAAGCGCACCGATGCCCTCGCCTGCAGCAAAGCCACCTTCCTGCAACAGCGTCAGCTTGGGCCACAGGATGATGATGACACCCGTCATACCCACAAGAACCGCAGACCATCGATAAATGCGCACGGCTTCGCCCAATATCAACGCCGCAAAGACGACTGCCATCAGTGGCGAGGCATAACCAATCGCGATGAACTCCGGCAGCGGCAAAAGCGTAAGCCCGTAAAAGCCGCAGATCATCGAGAGGATGCCCAGCATTCCCCGCTTGAAGTGACCCGCAATATTGTCGGTGTGGAATGCACTGTGCAGGCTGCGAAGCCACGCCAGATAGATGACGATCGGCACGATGGCAAAGAGAGAGCGGAAAAAGCTGATCTGCCCGGCAGGCACATCCGGCCCCACGGCTTTGATGCAGGTCTGCATGACCAGAAAAAATGCAACGGAGATCAGCTTGAAGCTTATTCCCTTGATGGGATTGTATGCGGCGGCACTCATGGGGATCGGCATTCCATGGTTCAGCAGGCGAACCGGTTACATCTCACAGACCACGGATCCAGCCTGCATGTCCAACCGTGAATAACAGAGAATCACTGCCTGTGCAGGCAAACTTGTTACGTGCGGCTCAGACACCGCATTTTTCCCTCAATGGCATGCGCAAATGCAACGAGGAGCAGTGGTGCAAAGGCAAGCCACGGATCATCGCCTTTTGCTGAAGATAATAGAATTGCTAACCAAGCGGATATTTTATGATAATATAATCTAGTCCCGGCGATAATTTCAGTAATCGTTCAACATTTAATGGGATGGTGTGCCAATGCGAGACATGTTCATTGATCATCAATGATCAATTTGTCTTGCGCTACACTATCAAGACATCACGTCTTGCGAATCTCACATGTATGTGACCCATTTTCAGTTCTACTTTCAGGTGACATGCAGCATGAAACCTGAAGCGCGCCAGGCAAGGTTCATTCAGGAATAGTCATGCGAACAGACACAGGCCAAATCGTTCATCTGGCGGATTATCGCCCTACCGATTTCGTTCTCGAACGAGTTGACCTCACTTTCGAACTCGACCCGACCAATACCAAGGTCGAAGCGCGGCTGATTTTCCACCGGCGCGAAAGTGCCGAAAAGACAGCACCGCTGGTGCTTGACGGTGATGAGCTGACGCTTTCAGGCCTCCTGCTGGATCAGATCGATATTCCCGCGACGCAGTTTGATGCGACGCCGGACAGTCTGACGATCCGCGACCTGCCAGAAGCAGAACCATTCGAAATCTGCGTGACGAACTACATCAACCCGGAAACCAATACGCAGTTGATGGGCCTTTACCGCACGAATGGTGTGTACTGCACCCAGTGCGAAGCCGAGGGCTTCCGCCGCATTACCTATTTCCCCGATCGCCCGGATGTACTGGCGCCCTACACCATCACCATTATCGCCGCCAAGGAAGGCAACACCTTCCTGCTGTCGAACGGCAATTTCCTGGGTGGTGGCAATTATGATGAAGGCCGTCACTTTGCGGCATGGTTCGATCCGCATCCCAAACCCAGCTATTTGTTTGCGCTCGTTGCTGGCGATCTCGGCCTCATCGAAGATACATTCACCACCATGTCCGGTCGTGAAGTCGCGCTGAAGATCTATGTCGAGCACGGCAAGGAGCCGCGTGCGGCTTACGCCATGGATGCGCTGAAACGCTCCATGACGTGGGACGAAGAGCATTTCGGTCGTGAATACGATCTGGATATCTTCATGATCGTCGCCGTGTCTGATTTCAACATGGGCGCGATGGAGAACAAGGGTCTCAACGTCTTCAACGATAAATATGTTCTGGCAGACCCTGAAACCGCGACGGATACCGATTACGCCAATATCGAACGCATCATCGCGCATGAGTATTTCCACAACTGGACAGGCAACCGCATCACCTGCCGTGACTGGTTTCAGCTCTGCCTCAAGGAAGGCCTGACGGTTTATCGCGACCAGGAGTTCTCCTCCGACATGCGCTCGCGCGCCGTCAAGCGCATCGCCGATGTGCGTCACCTCAAGTCGGAACAGTTTCCAGAAGATGGCGGCCCGCTGGCACACCCGCCGCGCCCCGATAAATATCGGGAGATCAACAATTTCTACACGACGACCGTCTATGAGAAGGGTGCCGAGATTACCGGCATGATCGCCACCATTCTGGGTGCCGATGATTTCCGCAAGGGCATGGATCTTTACTTCGGACGCCACGATGGTGACGCCTCTACCGTTGAGGATTTCATCAAGTGTTTCGCCGATGCAAGCGGTCGCGATCTTGGTCAATTCTTCCGCTGGTATGTTCAGGCTGGCACGCCGCTCGTCAGCGCTTCCACAGCCTATGACGCCGCCTCCTCAACCTTCACGCTCTCGCTTGAACAGACGGTGCCCGCAACGCCGGGCCAGACCAACAAGCAGACCCTGCATATTCCCCTCTCCACCGCGCTGATCCTCGACAACGGCCAGATTGCCGAACCGTCGAAGGTCGAAGGCGGAGAGTACCGCGATGGCGTGCTGCATCTGACCGAACGCAGCCAGACATTCACATTCTCAGGCATTTCGTCCCGGCCCGTGCTGTCCATCAACCGTGGCTTCTCCGCACCCATTAATCTGCATCTGGAACAATCCGCAGAAGACATGGTGCAGATCGCCCGTCACGATACGGATATGTTCTCGCGTTGGCAGGCACTGGCAACGCTGGCCATGCCTGATCTCATCAAGGCAAGCCACGCGATGCGCGATGGTGAAGCCGTGGCGTTCGACGCGGCCTTCATTGCGACACTGATTGAAATTGCAGCCGATGAGACATTGGAGCCAGCGTTTCGTGCGCAGGCGCTGACACTTCCGAGCGAGGCGGACATCGCCCGCGAAATCGGCAGCAACAATGACCCGGAAGCCATCCACAAAGCCCGCAATGCGGCCATGACCGCCATCGCAGAAGCTGGCGTGGAAACATTCACTGCAATCTTCACCGGCCTGGAAGATAAGGGCGCTTACTCGCCCGACGCCACAAGTGCCGGCCGCCGATCGCTTCGCAACATCGCCATGAGCTATCTTTCCTTCGTTGAAGGCAGCCCTGCCCGCGCCTCCGCAGCATTCTCCGCTGCCACGAACATGACCGATCTTGCCTATGCCCTCAGCGTTTTGACGCAACGTTTCCCCGATGCGTCTGAAACAGCCGCGGCACTGGCGACATTCGAAACCCGCTTTGCCGACAACGCATTGGTTCTGGACAAGTGGCTGTCCATTCAGGCGGCCATTCCGGGCTGCGGTGCGCTTGATCGCATCAAGCAACTCACCGGCTCGAAGTACTTCACCAGCACCAATCCGAACCGCGTTCGCTCGCTGATCGGCACTTTTGCCTTCGGAAATCCAACTGGCTTCAACCGTGCAGACGGCGAAGCCTACCGGTTCCTTGCAGAACAGATCGTCACCATAGACAAGCGCAATCCCCAGCTTGCCGCCCGCATCCTCACGTCCATGCGGTCTTGGCGCTCTCTGGAGCCTGTTCGGGCTGATCACGCACGTGATGCACTGACGATCATCGAGCGGTCTACGGCACTGTCCGCAGATGTTCGTGACATCGTTGAACGTGTGTTAAAGGCTTGACTTTGCTGAGTTAGGCGCCTTCGCAAAGAGTCGCCTAACCTGCCCCAAAAAAATACAGAGTCCGTTCAAGGGGTTAAATTTCTTTTAACCTTAAGCTCTGGACAAGCCGAATCAGCTTTGATTCACTGGTGTCAGATTCGAGCAATATGCTTCGAATATCACGAGGAATATCAAGGCGGATTAATGACGAATGTGCGGCGGGCGATTGCGGGCGATGAGCGCCCGTATGCCAAATTTGCTGACATAGCTGCATGGGGCGAAAGGCTTTCCGGTTATTTAACTGCTTTTGCCACGGTGCCAAGAAGCAGTATCCAGCTACCACAATTAGAATTGCTGCTGAAGCGGCTCATACCTGTCCTGATACTGGCTTTTCTCGTTGTCGTCGCGACATCGCGCATGCTGGGCATCGTTGCAGAATCCGGGAGGATGGAAGAGGCTGCGCGGCAGACGACAGCACTTTCGGCGCTTGCCGCCAGGGCCTCGCTCCACAATGCCGAACCCCTCTTTGCCACGCAGGATCGCGCCGATGCTGAGGCTCGCCTCAGAACGGCTTTTCCTACGGGCAGTCTCGATGATGACACGCTGCTGCTGGTCGCTGGCAATAATGGTCGCATTTTCGGTGGCATCGGCAAGAGCGCGCCGCTTTACGTGGGCACATCGCTGACGAGCCTTCTGCCGGAAATTGCCATCGTCCGCCGCTTTCCAGGCGCTCCCGGCACCATCGAAACCTATATTGAGGACACGCCTCACTACGCAACCATGCTGCCGCTGGGCGTCGATGGTGGCATGATCATCGCAGCACGGTCCTTGCAGCCGATCCGGTCTTTCTGGCGCAGCGAAGTGGCCATGAATGTCACGCTGTTCACCGGCATCTCCGCAATACTGCTCGTCATTCTCTACGCCTATTACATGCAGGTGAAGCGGGCGCGGACCGCGGATGAAATCTTCGTGGAGTCCAACCTTCGCGTCGAGACCGCACTATCTCGCGGACGCTGCGGCCTGTGGGATTTCGACCTGTCGAACCGCCGCATGTTCTGGTCCACATCGCTTTACGAAATCCTTGGATTGCCGCCCAAAACAGAACCTCTGTCGTTCAGCGATGCTGCCCGCATGATGCACTCGGAAGACGGTAATCTCTATGAGCTTGCGCGCTCTGTGGGCTGCGGCGAACTTCGCCAGATCGATCAGATTTTCCGCATGCGCCACGCCCACGGTCATTATGTCTGGCTGCGTGCTCGCGCTCAGGTCATCCACACTTCCGCAGGCCCGCGTGTCATCGGCATTGCCATGGACATTACCGAGCAGCACCGTCTGGCGCAGCGTTATGCCGAGGCCGACCAGCGCCTGGCAGACGCCATCGAAAGCACATCGGAAGCCTTTGTCCTCTGGGACAAGAACGACCGGCTTGTCATGTGCAACGCCCACTTCCAGCAGGCATATGGTCTGCCGGATAGCGTTCTCGTCGCTGGCACCGAGCGGTCCGTGGTCAACGCCGCTGCCTGCCGCCCGGTGGTGGAGCGCCGTGTGGCTGACCCGGATCAATCAGGCCTGTCGCGCACCACGGAAGTTCAGCTGGCAGATGCGCGCTGGTTGCAGATCAACGAACGCCGCACCCGCGATGGCGGTCTGGTGTCCGTTGGCACCAACATCACCCTTCTCAAACGCCACGAAGAGCGCCTGCGCGATTCCGAGAAACGTTTGATGGCAACGATTGGCGACCTCTCTGCCTCCCGCCACAAGCTGGAACGCCAGAAGACCGAGCTTTCGTCCGCAAACGCTCTTTATCAGGCGGAAAAGGAACGGGCCGAAGCGGCCAACACGGCCAAATCCGAGTTCCTCGCCAATATGAGCCATGAGTTGCGCACGCCGCTCAACGCCATTCTCGGCTTCTCGGAAATCCTGCTGGCAGAAATGTTCGGCCCGGTCGGGTCCCCAAAATACAGCGAATATGCCCGTGATATTCATGATAGCGGCAAGCATCTGCTCAACGTCATCAATGATATCCTCGACATGTCGAAGATCGAAGCCGGTCATATGCGGATCAACCGCGAGAAGGTCGATCTGGTACCGCTGGTAGACGAAACGCTCCGCCTCACGGCCATTCAGGCCGCCCAGAAGAACATCTCCATCCGGCAACGGGTCTGTAAGGACCTGCATATTTCGGGGGATCGTCGCGCCATGAAGCAGATCATGCTCAACCTGCTATCCAATGCGGTGAAATTCACAGGCAATGGTGGGCGCGTGGAAGTTCGCACACATGTCCATCAAAGCGGTCTCATGCTGACCATTGCCGATACCGGCATCGGTATTCCCTCGGCAGCCATCAACAAGATCGGCCAGCCTTTTGAGCAGGTCCAAAGCCAGTATGCCAAGAGCCAGGGCGGCTCGGGTCTCGGCCTTGCCATTTCCCGCTCTCTGGTGCGACTGCATGGTGGATCTATGAAGATCCGCTCCTGCGTCGGCAAGGGCACCGTCGTCACTCTGTTCATCCCGAACGGCGAAGCCGTATAGGCAGTCCGCTTCACCTGCATCTTCCGTTATCCGGGAAGATGCAGGTGAAGCGCTTGATTACTGGGCGCTTCGCAAGGTGATGCGGGTCAATTCTGATGGAACACCCAACCGCAACGCAAAGCCTGGCCACAGCGCCGTGCCATTGTTGACGTAAAGCTGCATCTCGCCCACTCGGTAAAAACCGGATACGAATCCTTTGTTGGCGCGCGCCACGAGGTGATCGAGGCCGAGTACCATTCCGCCATGGGTGTGGCCGGAAAGCTGGACAGAGACGCCAGCCTGCGCATTGCGTTCGGCTTCCATCGGCTGGTGATCGAGCAGAATGACGGGCGAAGACACAGGTGCGCCATTCAGTGCCGCCGCTATATCTGGCGCAGGGAAACCAGATCGCGTCGAGGTCAGATCCGTTACACCAGCGATAACAATTCGATCACCGTTCCGCTCAATAACGGCATGGCCGTTTGCGAGCGTCTTCATGTTCAGGCCTTCAAAGTAGCGCATCCATTCTTCGTAACCGAAGAAATATTCATGGTTGCCGGGAATGGTAATGACGCCATCACGCGCCTTCAACTTGGCAAGCGGCGCGATATCGGCCTTACGGCTTTGTATGTTGCCATCGATCAGATCACCCGTGATGACAATCAAATCAGCGTTCAAGGCATTGGTTCCGGCAACTACCTCCTCAGCCCATTCTCCCGTAAACAGGCGGCTGATGTGAAGGTCGGTCAGCTGGATCATCTGATAGCCATCAAAGGCAGACGGCAGGCCCTTGACGGAAATCTCGATCTCTTTCAGTGGCGGCACGCGGATGGCTTGCGAGACACCGAAAGATGCCAGACCCAGAGCTGTAAGGCCCATAGCGTATCTGAGACCGGCCGGCACAGCCGGGAAGTGCCCCTTGAAGGGCCAAATCACCAGCGAAACGAGATCCACCACGATCTGGAACACCGCCAGCAACAGGATCGTACCCATCAAAACGTTGAAAGCGATGACCAACGACCTAGGGAACTCGGGCGAGAAAACCGAGCCGGACGAAAGCCGACTGAACATATGATATTGGGACGCGACCAGCAGGAGCACCGCAATCGCGATTTTCAGTGACCAGATCCATGGCAGCGGCAAAATAAAGCGTGTCGCGACCAGCAGCCACGGAAGACCGAACATCAGATGAAACATGCGAAAGCTCTCGTTAAAAACCCTTTTACGGCATCAGACACCGATCGGATCAATGGAATGACGCAGTCAACGTCTGCACCAACAGGTCTGTTCCGGTATGGTTGCTATGCCAAAAGCGTACCTTGACGATATAATTAGTCGGTTTTGCTGATGTCGTAACAGACGAACGCAATCTTGTTTCCATCGGGGTCGCGAACATAGGCCGCGTAGAACCCTTCGCCGTAATCGGGACGCAAGCCCGGCGCGCCCTCGTCAGTTCCACCATTTGCCATGGCAAGGGCGTAGAGATTGTCGATCATGGCAGAACCCTTGATCAGAAACGCCGTCATAGCGCCATTGCCGACGCTGGCTGTACCGCCATCAAATGGATAGCCCGTCGCAAAACGCGGTGCATTCACATCGGTCTTGTCACCCCAGAATGAGACCTGCTCGTCTTTGAAGCACTGCTTCAGCCCCATCTCGGCAAACACCGGTTCGTAGAACCGCACGGCACGGTCGAGATCCGTAGTGCCAACCATCGTGTATCCAATCATCTAAGTGCCTCCAGCTTGGCGTTTCAGCCCTTACCCGTCACGACCATTGTAAAGACCCTGCGAACGGTTTTCGACAACCGTTTCACTTCGCCCTCCAGCGTTCCAATATCGGGGCAATCTCCCGCCCGGCAAACAAGGTCGATCAGCCCGGCAGGTGCCTGTTTTGGCTCGAAATCGCTGTCGATACACAGGCGAATGATCTGGGAAAGCTCAGTGAACAAGTGCAGCGCGGCCATGCAGTCGTCATAGGATTGCGCGTCCATGGTGCCAGCCGCAACCCGCTTCCAGACATCAGCCGTGCTTTCACCGGCGATGTGTTGGGGCAGATTTTTGGCAGAGGCGACCAACGTCAGATACTGCGCAACGAATTCCAGATCGACTAGACCGCCGGGAATAAGCTTGAAATCCCAGCTATTGGCGGGTGGCTTTTCCTCGGCGATCAGCTTGCGCATGTCCTGCACGTCGGTTGCGATCTTTGCCACATCCCGCGTCTGGGAGAGGATGGAAGCAATGGTATTCTGCGCCTGTGCCGACAAGGCCGCATCACCGCAGATCAACCGGGCGCGTGAGAGCGCCAGATGCTCCCATGTCCATGCTTCCTCGCGTTGGTATTTCTCGAAGGTTGCGATGCGTGTGGCAACCGGCCCCTTGTTGCCGGAAGGGCGCAACCGCATATCGACCTCGTAAAGCACGCCTTCTGCCGTGGGGGCCGATAGCGCCGAGATCACGCGTTGCGTCACGCGGGTGTAATAGCGGACGGCATCCAGCGGCTTTGGCCCGTCGGTTTCAGCAACCCCATCGTCGAAATCATAAAGCAGGATCAAGTCCACATCGGAACCTGCCGTCAGCTCGAACGAGCCTAGCTTGCCCATGCCGACCACAGCAACCCGACCGCCGGGATAGGCGCCGTGTGCCGTTTCCATCTCGGCCATCACAGCCTTTACCGCAGCCTCGATGACAAGATCGGCAAGGTGCGTGAAGGCGCGTCCCGCCGCGTCACCCTTGATAGCGCCGGTCAGCAACCGCACGCCGATCAGGAAGCGTTGTTCGGCGGCAAAAATGCGCAGCCGGTCGAGAATGTCCTCATAATGGCGCGCAGGTGCCAGAAAGCCCTGCATGCGCTGGCCGAGATAGTCCCGGGTCGGTATTTCGGTCATCAGTGCGGGGTCCAGCATGCCGTCAAACACATGCGGGCGCGCCGCAATGATTTCAGCCAGACGCGGCGCAGATGACATGATCGTCACCAACAGCGCCAGAAGCGCTGGATTGTTGCCGAGAAGGGAAAAAAGCTGAATGCCCGCAGGCAGGCCAGAGAGAAAATTATCAAACCGCAACAAGGCCTCATCGGCCCGCTTGCTCTCGCCAAAGGCCTTGAGCAATTCAGGGGTCAGCTCCGTCAGCCGCTCGCGTGCCTCGACAGATTGCGTTGCCCGGTAGCGCCCATTGTGCCAGGTGCGGATCACCCGCGACATATCCTCCGGGCGCTCGAAGCCAAGCCTTGCCAGGGTTTTCAGCGTATCGGGGTCATCCCTCTGGCCGGTGAAAACCAGATTTCCGCTTTCGCCTGAGAGCTTCGCCTCCTGTTCGAATAGGGCTGAATATTTCCGCTCCACCACGCGCAGAACGCCCTCCAGCTTTTCGGAAAATGCCTTTGTGTCGGCAAAGCCCAGCATGAAGGCGATGCGCTTCAGTTCCGCTTCACTATCGGGCAGAATATGCGTCTGCTCATCGCGCACCATCTGAATGCGGTGCTCGACTTCACGCAGAAACCAGTAGGCATCGGTCAGGCTGTCGCGGGTCTTGGCGTCGATCCACTTCGCCTCCGTCAGCGCCGAAAGAGCTGCCTCTGTCGAGCGAACCCGCAGCGGCGCCATGCGCCCGCCCGCAATCAGTTGCTGCGTCTGCGCGAAGAACTCGATCTCGCGAATGCCGCCGCGACCAAGCTTGACATTGTGCCCCTTCACCGCAATCGCGCCATGGCCCTTATGGGCGTGGATCTGCCGCTTGATGGAGTGGATATCGGCAATCGCCGCATAATCCAGATATTTGCGAAACACGAAAGGCGTCATTTCCCGCAGGAAATTCACGCCTGCCTTGATGTCGCCTGCCACAGGTCGGGCCTTGATATAGGCCGCTCGCTCCCAATTCTGGCCCCTGCCCTCATAATAGGTCAATGCGGCCTCAACCGGTATGGCAAGCGGTGTGGAGCCGGGGTCAGGGCGCAGCCGCAGGTCGGTTCGAAACACGTAACCATCCGCCGTGCGCTCCTGCATGATACGGATCAGCCGCCGCATCATCCGCCCAAATGTCTCCAGCGCATCCAGAGGGTCCGGCACAATGCCCGCCGTTGGCTCGAAAAACACCACGGCGTCGATATCCGAGGAATAGTTCAGCTCCTGCGCGCCCAGCTTGCCCATGCCAAGCACGATGAGGCCAGAGCCTTCGCTCGGCGCATCCGTGTTGGAAAGCGTCAGCTTGCCGCTCGTGTGGTTGCTCAGCAGAAGGTGGTCGATGGCTGCGGCAATGCTCGCATCGGCTAGATCGCTCAGCCAGCGGGTAGTGTCTCGGGCCACGAAGATGCGCGCAAGATCTGCCAGTGCCGCAATAAAGGAGAGCCGCCGCTTGGCAATGCGCAGCCGCGTCATCACCTCGGCTTCGGTCGGTATGCGCCCCTCAGCATCCGGCCGCCAGCTGTTGCGTGCATCGTCAACCAGTCGGGAAAGCGTGTGCTCAAGCGGCGCAGATATCGCAAGGCTCAACACGCCCTCATCAGCCACCACCAGATCGCGCAAATAGGGAGAAAGCGTCAACGCATAAGCGACGAAGTCCTTGAGCGGCCTGTCGCTTGCCATGAGGTCTGCGACATCGGGCTCGTTCTTGGCAACGTCCTTCAAGGTCGAGAGAACGGATTTCAGCTCTGTCTGGGTATAGGGGCGGATAACCCCCGGCTGCACGTCTTCCAGCCGTCTTTCAACGGTTGCCGCTTGCTGCACTGTCTCTCTCCCTTCAACTGTGAATGCCCAATCCGCAGAATCGGCTTCATCGTTTTGGAGTTGAGCTTACGGCTTGGAAACGGGAAAAACCATCGAAACAGTCAGGCCGGGTGCTTGCGCGTCATCGGGGTCGGTGTCGGAAAGCCGAAGCGATCCGCCATGCAGTTCCATCACCGCTTCAACGAGAGAAAGACCCAGCCCCGTGCCGGGCTTGGAACGGCTTTCATCCAGTCGCACAAACCGCTTGATCACCTCGTCACGCTTTAGCGCTGGCACGCCCGGACCATTATCGGCAACGGACAGTACAATTCCATCCTCCTCTCGCGCTAGTCGCACCAGAAGGCCCTTCTTGCCCTCGTGACCACAAGCATATTTGATGGCGTTGTCGATGAGGTTTGTCAGCGCCTGACCGATCAGCTCGCGGTTGCCCTGCACGATCAGCCCCGGCGCAATATCCGCCGTCAGCGTCAGCCCTTCCTCGTCGGCAACAGGCTCGTAGAGCTCGGCACTGTCTTCGGCAATCGCGGACACATCCACATCGCTCATCTCGGCGGCAATGGAGCCTGCCTCTACGCGCGAGATCATCAGCAGGGCATTGAAGGTGCGGATCAACTGATCCGATTCGGCGATGATGCCTTCCAGCGCTGCACGGCGCTTATTGTCGTCCCGGTCCTCCAGCGCCTCGGTGGCCTTGTTGCGCAGGCGTGTCAGCGGGGTCTTCAAGTCGTGGGCGATGTTGTCGGAAACCTGTCGCAGACCCTCGTTCAGCTTTTCGATGCGCCCCAGCATGGCGTTGAGTGAACCGGACAGGCGGTCGAATTCGTCACCGGATCGGCCCTGCGGCAAGCGCTGTGAAAGGTCCCCCGCCATGATTTTCTTGGTCGCGGCAGACATGCGGTCGATGCGCTTCAGGGCGTTGCGGCCAATGGCAAACCAGATGAGAACGGCACCGCCACCCATAATGGCTAGCGCCACCATCAGCGCGTTGCGCACCAGCAACCGAAACTTCCTCGGCTCGCCCAGATCGCGCCCGACCAGAATGCGCAGTCCATTATCAAGCTTGAAGATATGGGCCGTCGCCAGATGCTTCACGCTGTCGCCGCTTTCGGAATAGCGCTCATAGCCGAAGGGCAGTTCGGTCCAGCCGTCATTGTCCAGAACACCCGGCTGCACGGAAGCCACGTTGCCCGCCAGAATTTCACCATTCGGTCCGGCAATCACGTAAAGGCTTGCTCCCGGCTGGCGGGCGCGGCGTTCCATCATGCGCAAAAGCGGGTTGATGCCGCCGCGATTATAGATGCGCTGAACGTCGTTCACCTCCTGCTGCACCGCATCGCGGGTCTGCCGGTTCAGCAAACCTTCCGAAAGTGCCGTCACATAGAAAACGAGAAAGGCGGCGCAGAGCGCAAAGAGGAGAATGTATAGCGCCGATAGGCGCACGGCTGTTGAGCCGAACAGAAGACGAAGACGTGCCATGAGGCGGATTTACCCCTCGTCCTTCATCATATAGCCCGCACCGCGAATGGTCTTCAGCAACGGCTTGTCGAAGTCTTTCTCGATCTTGGAACGCAGGCGCGAGACATGAACGTCGATGACATTGGTCTGCGGATCGAAATGATAGTCCCAGACATTTTCCAGCAGCATGGTGCGGGTCACGACCTGACCGGCATTCTTCATCAAATATTCGAGCAGACGAAATTCGCGTGGTTGCAGCAGGATCTCCTTCCCCGCACGGCGCACATCATGGGAAAGCCTGTCCAGCTCCAGATCACCAACGCGGTAGACCATGTCCTGTTCGGGCTTGCCCTTGCGCCGACCCAGCACCTCGATGCGGGCCAAAAGCTCGCTAAAGGCATAG
This sequence comes from Rhizobium sp. WCS2018Hpa-16, assembly GCF_031843705.1. Classification (NCBI taxonomy): domain Bacteria; kingdom Pseudomonadati; phylum Pseudomonadota; class Alphaproteobacteria; order Hyphomicrobiales; family Rhizobiaceae; genus Rhizobium; species Rhizobium sp. WCS2018Hpa-16. The sequence goes on along the minus strand of NZ_JAVTIX010000002.1, from coordinate 864,115 downwards.
GGCTTCGGCAGATAATCATCGCCACCGGCGCGAAGGCCGGTCACGCGGTCATCCACCTGGCCCAGCGCAGACAGGATCAGCACCGGCGTTTCGATACCGCGACGACGCAGCTCGCTGATGACGGATAGTCCGTCGCGGCGCGGCAGCATGCGGTCGATGACCATCACGTCGTACGTGTTTTCAACGCCCATGAACAAGCCGGCCTCGCCATCGCTGGCATGGTCGGCAACAATGCCCGCTTCGCGGAATGCCTTGGTCATATAGGCCGCAGCTTCGAGGTCGTCTTCAATAACAAGAATCTTCATATGCGGGACAATAGCGTTCTCCGCCTTCACCGCACAACCGGAAACAGATGCGGCAGACACTTCCTGAGCCTTGTTTTCCATGGGGTTTCTCCGAAGATCTTGCGGCGAGACAATCGCCAAAGCAGTGCGGGAGAGGCAATCGCCTCCCCCGCCCATTTTCAACTCATCAACCCTGGTCGATATCCAGCGCGATAAAGCGGCTGCCATTCTCTGTCTGGATCTGGAACAGAGCCTTGGAACGACCGTCCTTCTTGGCCTGCGACAGGATCTTTTCGACATCGGCAGCAGACGCCACCTGCTGGTTGTTGACGGAGGTGATCTTCTCACCTTCCTTCAAGCCACGGGCCGCCGCGTCTGAGTCTGGATCGACATCGGTAATCGCAAGGCCAGCGCCATCTTCAGATGGTGCAACCGTCAGGCCAAGGCTGGACAGCGCCTTTTCCGTTGAAGACTGGCTGCCGCCATCATCGTTCTGGGCTGGAGAAGCCTTCGATGCATCATCGCTCGCAAGGTCGCCCAGCGTCACGGTGATAGGCTGGGACTTGCCAGAACGCCACACGGAAAGCTCAACCTTGGTGTTGGGCGAAAGGGCACCGATACGACGCGAGAGATCGCGGGCGTCCTTGACGGTGTCGCCGTTCAGCGCGGTGATGATGTCACCCTGCTTGATGCCCGCCTTGTCACCCGGTGAACCGGCCTGCGGAGCCACAACCAGCGCGCCACTTGCTTCGGAAAGTCCAAGCGATTCGGCTATGTCCTTGCTGACAGGCTGAATCTGCACGCCAAGCCAGCCACGCTCAACCTTGCCATCCTTCATCAGATCCTGGATCACGTCCTTGGCCACAGACGCAGGGATAGCGAACGCAATCCCCACATTGCCGCCGGAGGGCGAGAAGATGGCGGTGTTGATGCCAATGACTTCGCCGTTGAGGTTAAACGCCGGACCACCGGAGTTACCACGGTTAACAGCCGCGTCGATCTGCAGATAATCGTCATAGGGGCCAGAGCCGATATCGCGGCCACGGGCCGATATAATGCCCGATGTTACCGTGCCGCCAAGACCGAAGGGGTTGCCGACAGCCACCACCCAGTCACCGACGCGGATCTTGCTGTCATCGGCAAACTGAACATAGGTGAACTTGCGGTTCACATCCACTTTCAGCACGGCGAGGTCAGTGCGGCTATCGCGGCCAACCAGCTTGGCGTCCAGTTCCGTGCCGTCATTCATCACAACGGTAAAGGCTGAGCCATCGTCGACAACGTGGTTGTTGGTAACGATATAGCCGTCTTCGGAGATGAAGAAGCCGGAGCCCTGAGCCGTTGGGCGAAGCGGGCCTTTACCGTCGCGGTGGGCCTTCGGACCACGTTCGGCGCGCTTGTCGCCTTCACCGGAACCCGGTCCGCCGAATTCCTTGAAGAAGCGCTTCAGCGGATGGTCATCCGGCAGCTGGTCGAGGCCACGACCGCCAAAGTTGAACGAATAGCCGTTACCTTCGTCGGATGCGGGCTGAACGTTGGATTGCACGCGCACCGAGACAACAGCGGGAGAGACAGCGTCAACAACGTTGGCAAAGCTCGGCACCTGCGGCGCTGTGACCTCAACGGGAGCTGCGAAAGAATGAGCAATTGGCCCTGCTACGCCTGTCGTCAACATCAGAGCAGCCAGACCACCAACGGCGGAAGACTTGAGAATGGTCTTCAGCGAGGGACGTCCGTTTTGCGAATTAGACATGGATCTTACCTTCTTTCTTCATTCAGACTGGAGCCCCGTTTTGGCCGGGGTTAAGCGGTGGATGACAAAAGATATAGGTGCCCGCACCTTACTGCGAAGTGTCTGGCATGTGAAAAATCGGTAATGTTGAGCGATACTATGAAAGGGCTGGTCGAGCAGCCTCGCCCTAAGCACTCATTTTCAGCAGAGCGCCCTTATTTTTCAAGAAGATCGCGAATGCGCGCCTCTTCGTCCACTGTCAGCTTCTGTCCTTCGGAAACTGCCACGCGACGCCGCGCAAAAACAAAAACAGCAGTCGCCCCGATCAGGATCAGAGCAATCGGCGCACCCCATAGGGCAATCGTGCGGGCGCTCACACGCGGTTTGAGCAGCACGAATTCGCCGTAACGGGAAACGACATAGTCCATCACGGCCTCGTCGCTGTCGCCCTGCGTCAGACGCTCACGCACCAGCACGCGCAAATCCCGCGCCAGCTCGGCATTGCTGTCATCGATGGACTGGTTCTGGCACACCATGCAGCGCAGCTGCACGGTCAGCGCCCGCGCCCGCGCTTCCAGCGCCTTGTCGGCCAGAACTTCGTCAGGGTTGAAGGCAAAGGCCGGGAGTGCCGTGATGAGCAGGACGAGGAAAAGTGCGGCGTTCCGCATCTGCCGTTGAAACACACTCATTCCGCCGCCCCAAGCACGGCATCCTTGGCCGCTCTCGCCTTGCGCTTCGGTGCACCCACCCGCAAACGCCGGTCGGACAGCGAAACCATTCCGCCAATCATCATGAAGATCGTACCGCCCCAGATGCACAGAATGAACGGCTTCCACCAGATGCGGACGACGATCCCGCCGTCAGACATCGGGTCGCCCAGCGAGACGTAGAGCTGCGAAAGCCCGAAGGTCATGATGCCAGCCTCGGTCGTCGGCATGCGCCGCGCCGTGTAAAGCCGCTTGGATGACCACACATCGGCCACCTCCGTTCCACCCTTGCGCGCCGTAAAATGTCCGCGATCCTCGGTAAAATTCGGGCCGACATGGTGGCGGATGCCATCGAAGGTGAGGCTGTAGCCGCCCGCATCCACGGTCATGCCCTGCTTCATTTCCACAACGGTTTCCGTCTCGAATGTCGTCACGATGACGATGCCGAGTACCGTCACGCCAAGGCCCATATGCGCCAGCGTCGTGCCGAAGGTAGAGCGCGGCAGACCTTTCAGCCGTCGAAACGCGATACCGAAGGCCAGCTTCCCGAAGTTGGCGCGGTACCAGAGATCGGCGAGCGCCCCGAAGATCAGCCAAAACCCGGCCATCAGGCCCAGCGCCGCCAGCACAGGCCCGCCATGCTCGATGTACCACAGTGTCAGACCCGCAAGCGCCGCAAGGCCCGCCGCCACAAAAAGCCGCTGGAATGCACCGAGCAGATCGCCGCGTTTCCAGGCCAGCATCGGCCCGAAGGGCGTCACGATCAGGATGGGGATCATCAACAGCCCGAAGGTCAGGTTGAAGAATGGCGCGCCCACGGAAATCTTCTCACCCGTCAGCGTTTCCAGAACCAGCGGGTAGAGCGTGCCAATCAGCACGGTTGCCGTTGAAACGGTGAGGATCAGGTTGTTCAGCACCAGCGCGCCTTCACGCGAAACCGGCGCAAACAGCCCACCCGCCTTCAGCATCGGCGCGCGCCACGCAAACAGCGAAAAAGCACCGCCGATGAAGATCATCAGAATGCACAGGATGAAAATGCCACGGCTCGGATCGGTCGCAAACGCATGGACCGATGTCAGCACGCCGGATCGCACGAGGAAGGTGCCGAGCAGCGACAGCGAGAACGTCATGATCGCCAGAAGCACGGTCCAGATTTTCAGCGCCTCGCGCTTTTCCATCACCAGCGCCGAATGCAGCAAGGCCGTTCCGGCCAGCCATGGCATGAAGGATGCGTTCTCAACCGGGTCCCAGAACCACCAGCCGCCCCAGCCCAGCTCGTAATAGGCCCAGTAGGACCCCATCGAAATGCCTGCGGTCAGAAAGGTCCAGGCCGCCAGCGTCCAGGGCCGCACCCAGCGCGCCCATGCGGCATCGATACGCCCCTCTATAAGGGCTGCAACAGCAAAGGAAAAACACACGGAAAAGCCGACATAGCCGAGATAGAGCAGCGGCGGATGGATGGCGAGACCAAAGTCCTGCAGCACCGGGTTCAAATCCTGCCCTTCGGCTGGCACTGGCGAAAGGCGCGCAAAGGGGTTGGATGTCAGCAGAATAAACAGCAGAAACGCCGTGGTCACCCAAGCCTGCACGGCCAGCACATTGGCCCGCAGCGTATCGGGCAGGTTGCGGCCATAAACGGCCACCATCGCGCTGAACAGCACGAGGATCAACAGCCATAGCAGCATGGACCCCTCATGGTTGCCCCACACGCCCGTCAGCTTGTAAAGAACGGGCATCAGCGAGTGGGAATTCTCATAAACGTTCTTCAGCGAGAAATCGGATACGGCATAGGCATGCGTCAATGCGGCAAAAGCCAAGCCCACCAGAAGAAACAGGAGAACCGAACCGATAGGCGCGATGTCCATCAGCGCCTTGTCATTGCGGCGTGCGCCAATGGCTGGCAGGGTGGACACGACAAGCGCGACAACGAGCGCGAGAACCAGAGCATAATGGCCGATTTCAGTGATCATTTCACGGCTCCTGTCTCCAGTGGTCCAGTCTTACCCACGCCGTCAGGTGTCTGCTGCCACAGGCCCTTGTCTTTCAGCCGGTCCGCAACTTCCTTCGGCATGTAATTTTCATCATGCTTGGCCAGCACGCTGTCGGCAACGAAAGCATGGGTCGCCGCATCGAAAGTACCCTCGGTCACCACGCCCTGCCCCTCGCGAAACAGGTCCGGCAAAATACCGGTATAGCTCACCGGCACGGTCGCCCCGCCATCCGTCACCGCAAAGCTCACGGTGCGTCCCTCGCCGCGCTTGACCGAACCTTCGGCCACCAGCCCGCCGAGGCGAATGCGGGTGCCGGGGGCAACGCTGGTCTTTTCCAGATCGCCGGGCATGTAGAAATAGGCAATGGATTGGCCAAAGGCAAACATCACCAGAAAGGCCGCGATCATGATGAAGCTGACACCGCCGCCAATAATCGCCAATCTCTTCTGCTTGCGGGTCATTGTGCCACTCCCTGCGCATTCACGCCAAGCTGCTGCGCCAGCGCCAGCAATTGTTTGCCCTGCTCCCCGGCAGGCGGAAAGGCTTTCAAACCATCGGCCAACGCTTGCCGTGCCTTCTCATCGTTCTTCAGCATCGCGTAAGATCGCACCAACCGCATCCAACCCTCGAAATTATCGGGGTTTTCTCTCAGCCGCGCATCAAGGCTTTCCACCATGCCAGTCACCATCGCCTGCCGATCTTGCGGCGACATATTGGTAGCGGCTGCAATATCCTGCTCGCTCGGCCCACCTAGGGCCTGCGGTTTGGGCGCTTGCGGATTTGGCGCTTTAACAACGGCCCCGCCGGTATTCTGCAAATGCGCCTGAACCAGCGGTATCCACGGCGCCCCCTCGGGTGAATCCTTCAGCAATCCGGCAAAGGCACCGCGCGCCTCCACGGTCTTGCCCGCCTGCTCCAGCGAAAGCGCCAGATAGAAACGAGCGCGGGGATTACCGGGGCTTGCCTTTTCGGCCTTCTCCAGTGCTGCGCGCGCATCCTCAATGACAATGCCCTGATTGGCGGCAATCAGCGTTTCGGCAAGGTCGGTCAGGCGCTGCGGGTTTTCACCCAGAAGGCGGATCGCATTGCGATAGGCCATTTCGGCATCACCGAGCCGCATCGTCTTAAAATAGATCGGAGCCAGCACGTCCCAGCCCGCGCCATCATCGGGCTTCTGCGCCAGATGCCGCTCGGCCTTGGCAATCATCAGCTCCATGTCGTTGCCGGGCTTTTCCAGCCGCGCCTCCAGCGGCATGTCGGGCGCATTGGGGCTGCCCATGAACAAGTAAAGACAGAGGCCCGTCAAAGGCAGAAGCAGTGTCACGATACGGGCCAGCACATCGTGGCGGCGTGGCGCGCTTGTGGATTTTTCGCCCTTCTGCCCGGATGCAGCCGCTAAAAGACGCCGCCCGATTTCGGCACGGGCATATTCCGCCTCGGTCTCGCCAATCAGCCCGCTTTCGCGCTCGCGCTGCAATTCGGCCAGCTGGTCGCGATACACCGCAACCTCGCCATCACGGCCCGTGTCGGCTGTGCCATAGCTGCGCATCAGCGGGTAGGTCAGAACGAGGGCGACAGCCGCCGTCAAGAGGGCGATAATAATCCAGAACATGCCGTTTCAATTACTCGAATGCGCACCGCTTTGGAATGAGTCGCGGCGGAATGACGTGAATTTGAGGATATATACCGCAGGTGGTAGCAGCAATGCACCACTCCCGGCAAGAAACCTCACAGTTCAGCTTTTGAACGACAAATCCTGCGCCTGCCTTGACATGTGTCAAATCGAGGTCAGGTCAGCGGCGTCCATGTGCCATTGCTGTTGCGACAGGCCGCACCGCGCACTTTCGCCTGCTTGCCATCAACGGTCAGGCTATGAGCATATTGGCGGCAATTCTGGTTGCCCACCTGGTAGGGCGCATTGGCAACCACTTCGCCACGCGTATCACCGCTTCCCCATACAACAGCCTGTCCACCGGGTGATGTTTCAAGCGCCTGATATTCGGCTTCCATAGCCCTGTTGAAGTCGCCACGGCTCATCTGCAGGCCGCTTCTGCCGGCAATCCCGCCCTGAAGCGCGGAAATGTAGGGCGTAGCAGAGGCACTGCCGCGACCCAGCAATCCGCCCCCGGCGTTGCGCGTATTGGATGTTGTGCAGGAACTGAGAACTGAAATGCAGAGCAGCGAGACAACCGCAGGGCGCATAAGGCTGGAGTTCATACCGGCAAATCCGGCTTTGCCTATCACGTCAACCAAGAATACACTCCTTCTCAACGCGCCATCCTGGCGCGGTCATTCCTCACGCAATGTCATGCCAGTTTTTTGCCGTCATGCAAGCTCTTTCGAAAGTCCCGGCAGAAGCAATTCGGCTTTCAACCCACCAAGCGGGCTGCGTTGCATGGCGAAGGTGCCATGGTATTCTGAAACCACTTCGCTGACGATGGAAAGACCAAGTCCCGTTCCTGGTCGGCTTTCATCCAGCCGCCTGCCCCGCTTCATCGCTTCGGTAATCTGTTCAGGCTCCAGTCCCGGCCCGTCATCCTCCACCAGAAGCGTCACCCATGACCTGCGCGTCACATCCGGGTCGGAAGATGAATGCGTTCCCGGCATCACCGTCACCACAACTCTTGACTGTGCAAAGCGCGCCGCATTTTCCAGAAGATTGCCCACAGCCTCTTCCAGATCCTGCTGCTCCATGGCCAGCACCATGCCCGGCTGCTCCATGTTCAGCTCAAAGCTCTTTTCCGGGTTCAACCGGCGCATCACCCGCACCAGCCGCTCAAGCGCCGGCTCGGCCTCGGCACGCGCCAGAATGGAGCCACGCTGCGCGGCGATGCGGGCACGGGAAAGGTAGGATTGAACCTGCGCCTGCATGGCATCCACCTGTCCGCGCACCAGATCGCCATGGTGACTGTCCATCGTTCGCGCCTCGTTCAACAGCACCGCAATCGGTGTTTTCAGCGAATGCGCCAGATTGCCCACCTGCATGCGCGCGCGCTCCACAAGGCGTCGATTGCTCTCAATCAGCGCATTGATTTCGGTCGCCAAGGGTTGGATTTCACGGGGAAATTCCCCCTCCAGCCGCTCCGCATCGCCGCCGCGTATCTTGCCAAGCGCAACCCGCGCATGGTCCAGCGGCCGCAAGCTGTAGAGAATGGCAAGGCCGTTCACCACAAGACTTCCAACCCCGAAAACGGCCAGCGCCAGATAAAGACTGTTGGAAAAATCGCGGACATCGTCTTCCACGACATTCAGATTGCCGGTAACGCGAAACCGCGCCGCCCGGCCCTCACCGTCCAGCACCACTTCGGTCTCGGCCACCTGCACCCGGTTTCCAGCACCATCCGTCACAACGTAATAGCGCTCATAGCGATTGTCGAAAGGCACATCCAGAATGCCCGGAACAGGCAGGGTCGAAACGCCGAGCGAAGACGACACAAGTGGTGCGGTCTGGAAATTGCCCAACGGCTCAACCACCCAGTACCAGCCGGTATCGGGCTGCGAAAAACGCAGGTCACCCAGCTGCGGGCTTCCGGCAAGGGTGTTCTCGTTGGAAACGGTAATGGAGTTGATGACGTTGTAGAGCTGCGCACGCAGCAGGTCGGTAAAACTGCGCTCCACGCCTTGCCGGTAGAGAGTGGAAATCACCACCGCAATTACCACCAGTGCCAGGACAGACCATGCCGAGGCCAGCAGCAGAACGCGGGCGGTGAGTGAATTACTTCGCATCTGCGGGCGCTTGCATCCGGTAGCCAAGCCCCCGGATCGTCTCGATCAGATCCACGCCCAGCTTCTTGCGCAAGCGTCCAACAAAGACCTCGATCGTGTTGGAATCGCGGTCAAAATCCTGGTCATACATATGCTCGACCAACTCGGTGCGCGACACGACTTCGCCCATGTGATGCATGAGGTAGGACAGAAGGCGGAACTCGTGCGAGGTCAGCTTCAGCGTCACGCCGTTGACAGTCGCCTTGGAGGATTTGGTGTCGAGCCGCACCGGCCCGCAGACAATCTCGGAAGACGCATGGCCCGCCGCCCGGCGGATCAGCGCGCGCACACGCGCCAGCACTTCTTCCACATGGAAGGGCTTCGTCACATAATCATCGGCACCGGCGTCGATACCCGCCACCTTGTCGCTCCAGCGGTCGCGGGCGGTCAGAATGAGAACCGGCATGGACTTTCCACCGGCACGCCATTTCTCGACAACGGTAATGCCGTCCATCTGCGGCAGGCCGATATCCAGAACGATGGCATCATAGGGTTCGGTTTCGCCCAGATAATGGCCTTCTTCGCCATCATAGGCCTGGTCAACGACATAGCCCGCTTCTTTCAGCGCGTCGGTCAGCTGCCGATTGAGATTGGTATCGTCCTCGACCACAAGAATGCGCATCGTCAGTCCCTCTTCATTCCATCCGTCGATTCTGCAACACGACGGTCATTCCGGCTCAGGTCTATACCAGTTTTTGAGGAATTGCGACGCTCTACATCGGAACGCGCATGGTCACCTTGCGCGGGCGCTCGCCATTGCCCTGCACCAGCACGGTCACGACGCAATTTTCGCCATCATTGGAAGGATAGACCGAAAGAAGCTGCCCGCCCGTTTCACGCACCACGCGGGATACGGCACGGGTGCAATCGCTGGCCACCTGCTGAACCTGGCCCTGCGAAGGTGCTTCCGGCACACCCACCTGCGGCGCAGGAAGGCCAAAAAGCCCGGCTGCTAGCGTCGCGATGATGATAGGTGATGCCATTGCAAATAACTTCCACAGACAATTCGGATGCACGCCGAAGCGAACTCATGGTCAAATATGTAGCGCAAACCTTCTGAATGGCAAATGAATGTGGGCCACCATGTTGCGTTGCACGGCAGCGCGCGTGTCACTACGCTGCCGTGCAACAACGCATCGCGCTATTTGATTGCACTCGTCGCAGAGAGGCGTCCGTACAGGGCTATCAGCCCGCCCACGCCGCCCGCAACCGTGACAAGCCCTTCCGCAAGCTCGTCCTCAAAGCCGCCGGGCAGGTTCAATCCCACCACATGCAACAGCGGCGCCAGCACCGCAATCAACGCACCCCAGATGGTTTTCGATTGATACCAGGCTTTCATATCGTCCATTTTTGGTCCTTTCGGTTGACGTTATTGTGAAGTTTAAAGCCTGAGCGTGCGGCTTGCCGCAATGCCCAGCGGCACGGCCCGGCCAAGCTGGCGCACCCGCACCGAAAGCGTGTTTTGTGCCGCACCAAAATCGGCAAGCTCATCACTTGCTGCATAAAGGCAGGCGGACTCGCCCACCTCCATCACGCGCCGGACCGTGATGCCGGAGAGCACCTCGACCCGGTAGCCTTCGGAAATCTCGTCCAGCGGAATATCCGCCGCGTCCCAGCCATCGGCCTCCACACGTCCCCGGCGCACCCATGTCAGCCGCACACCGGCGGCTGTGCGAAGGCCACGCAGATGCACCGGCGCAAGCGGCGTTTCCGCTCGCGTGCCGCCCGCAAAGGCAAAAGGCCCAACGCGTGAAACCTGCGCACCCGCCGCCTCGACGATCCAGTTCAGTTGCAGTCCGCGCTCTTCGGCACGAAGGCCTATCGCCACCACGCCAGCATCCAGCACCACCACTTCGGCGCCTGCAGCAGCGCCCGCCGCCATGGCATCTTCTGTTCCAGCAAGCCCGCGCAACAGCCGCGTCAACCGCCATTGGCCTGACGATGTCTCCTGCGCCAGCGCAAACGCCGCCACCTCCCAGGCACCATTTTCGCTGCGAATAGCAATACGGTTTGCGCCGTTCAGCACGGCCAGATCGGACGCCGATGACAGATCGCCATAGGGCAGCGTGAGGTCGATGGCGCCAGCCCCGTTGAACCGTCCCGCAAGGCCCGGCGGCAAGCCACTGGCAAGCGCGCCGATCTTCGCAGGCTGGTCCAGCAGCACCCGTCCCACATAACCTTCAGTCCCGGCAGAAACGGAAAGCGCCATGCGCCGCCATGGCCGCGCAAAGGCCGCCACCCGCGCAAAGCTCTGCGCCTCGCCCGCCTCAAAGCGCGGCAGGTCCATCAGCACGATGTCGGGGTCAAACCCGCTGGATGCGCCGCTCGCGCTCGCGCGTGGCGCTTCTCCCTCAAGCGAAACGGTCAACGCCGCAGGTGCAAACTCCCGCGCCTCGATGCGTCTGAGGTCGCCATCCTCGATACGGCTCACGATGAACCGCCCGGCGGGACCATCCACCAGTTCCACGCAATCGCCGGGGTCCAGTGCAATGTCGCTGGGCGAAATCGAAAAGCTCACCGTGCGGCGCGCCAGCCGGTTGTCGCGCAGCAGCGCTTCCACCATGTTCTGCGTGGTTTCCTGCGGCAATACCGCGCCCAGATCGTATCGCAGCACCCGGTTTCCGGCGTTGTCGATGCGGCGAGAACGAACGCTGGCCTGCTCGTAATCCAGCGCCGGGTTATACGCCGTCAGCACGGCTTCAGCGGCAAAATCGCTGTCATGCCCCCGCGCCTCGGACCACAAAGCAGCATCCTCGCTGTCGGCATAGGCCGAAATCACCTTGGTGCGTGTGGCCGCCCGTCCGCGAGAGATGAACCGAAGCTTGCCCCCGTCCTCGATGACATGAACCTGAAATGCCTCCAGCAACGGCTCCAGCAGGCTGCGGGCCGCCGTCACATCGGCCTGCGCATAGCCTGTCACATCGCCCGTCACGGCAGAAACGTCGAAATCCTCAAAGCCGTGATCCTGAAGCACGGCGGTGATCAGGTCTGCCAGCGTTGTCGCGCCCAGCCTGCCGTTCAGCCAGTGCCCGGTGCGCCAGTTGGCGCCATCGCTCCATGTTGCCACATCCTGCGGAAAGGCCGGATAGGGCCGCGCATCCCATGTCCACACGAAAATCCTGTTAGGATCGACCATCCCCGCCGGTGGTGCGCTGCTCTTCCAGTGGTCGTGATGCGCCTCCAGAAACCGCCGCTGCTGGCTGTCGGCGCGCATCCGGCTGGAAAAATGCGGATAGGCGCTTTCGGATGATTTCGGGTCGATAAAGGTGTTGGGCCGGTTCGCACCCTTGTCGATCGCCGGGCACCCCAGTTCGGTAAACCAGATCGGCTTCATGCCCGGCACCCAGGCGCTTGGGCTTGTGCTTTCCACACCGCCAACGCGGTTATAATGCCGGTTCTGCCACCAACTGCCCAGATCCTTGTAGCGATAGACCCAGTGCTTGCCGCTCATGCCATCCGAAATCGCCCGGCGCGTGCGGCTCGCCCGGTCCGCATCACCGCCATAATACCAGTCGAACCCCTCACCCGCCGTAATGGATCGGCCAAAGCCCGCCACATCGTCAGGCCCGTCAAACCTGTCGGGATTGCCACCCTGCACATCCTCATCACGCCAGTCGGAAAGCGGCATGTAGTTGTCGATGCCGATAGCGTCGATGTGAGTGCTCGCCCACAGCGCATCGAGGTTGAAGAACACGTCGCCGGTGCCGTCTGCCGGGTGGTAGCCGAAATACTCGCTCCAGTCGGCAGCATAGGTCAGCTTTGTCGAAGCGCCGACAACGGCACGCACATCGCCCGCAAGCCGCACCAGTTCTTCGACAAAGGGAAAGGCACTTGCCCCGTCGCGCACCCGCGTCAGCCCACGCAGTTCGGAGCCGATCAGAAACGCATCCACCCCGCCCGCCTGTTTTGCCAATGCCGCATAATGCAGCACCATGCGGCGATAGCCGTCTGCACGGTTACAGAAGGTGGAAATCTGCGTGCGCGCAGCCGCCGTCTTGTCGGCGCTGCCGCTCATTCCCGCTGCCGGGTGGCAGGTAATGTTGCCCCGCCAGCCATAGGCATCCTGCTCGGCCTTGCCATAGGGGTCGGCCAAGCCGTTGGCTGCGGGAATATCCATCATCACGAAGGGGTAGAGGCACACTTTCAACCCACGCGCCTTGAGGTCGGCAATCGCCTGCAAAACGGAAGCATCGCTTGGCGTGCCGCCATAGGCGGGGCCACCATCGCGCCTGCTCACCAGCCGCGCCTGCCCCCGCCCCATGCCCGCCACAGACCAATGCGCGCTTTCGCGGTCACGGAAGGCCACCTCCACCCCCGGCAGAATGCGGCATTCGCCCGCCCGCATATCCGTGCCAAACCACGCCACCACCAGCGCCACGCTTTCCAGATTGGGGCACAGCGCCTGCAATTCATCCATCGAGGCCTGCCAGTCGGTGGCCGCCGTCAATGTGTGGCGGTTCATCACCCGGCTTTCGCCAGCGCCCGCCCGCTCGGAAACCGCAACCGTCGAGTATCCATGTTCGGTCGCGCCGGGAATAACGGTTACGGCACGGATCTGGCATTCCAGCTTGCCAATGGGCCTCACCACCTCGAACTGAAACAGCGGAATGCGATTGCCAAAACTGTCCAGCGGCAACCGCTCGAACACCACATAGGAAAGCCCGCGATAGGCTGGCGCATTGCCAGCCCCCTGCCGCGCCTCGATCAGCGGGTCGGGAAGCTGGTCGTCGCTGCCGGGGTAAAAGCGCATCTCGATGCCGGTCAGATCAAGCTCCTGCCCGTCCGCCCACACCCGGCGCACCAGCGCAACCTCACCCTCGCACAGGCCCACGGCCAGATTTGCGAAATAGCTATAGGTCTCGACCGTGGTCGATGAACTGCCGCCACCGCCTTTGCCGCCCTGCCGCTCCCGCGTCACGCTTTCCTCAAAGCGCGTGGCCCAGATCAGCGTGCCGCCAATGCGCACCGTGCCATAGGCACGCGTTATCGCCCCACCTTCTTCGGCACCGGGAATACGCGCCGTGGAAAGCCGTGCCCCTGTGACGGTTTTCGAGGAGGAGAGCATCGCGCTGTCAAGCGCACTGCCTGCCAACGCACCCGCCGCCCTGCCGATCATGGCACCAACCGGCCCGAAAATGCTGCCGATGGCGGCACCCGCCGCCTGTAAAACCAAGGTCGCCATCACTCACCTCCGCGGAAATCGGAAAATACCAGCGATGCGTTTTCGCCAGGAAGGCACCAGTGCAGAGCGCAAGACCGCCGCCCCCTCATAGGCATGAATGAAGTGATCTGCCCCGGCCAGAATGCCCACATGCTTGGCCGCACAGTCCGTCCGCCAGCGAAACAGCACCATGTCACCCGGATGCGCCTCGCCAAGGCTTGGCACAATCTCAAAATGCCGTGCCGCTGCGTCCATCAGCCGGTCTTCCCCGCTGCGCTCGGCCCAGTCGCGGGCGTAAGGCGGTGGCAGTTCCGGCTCGTCGCCATAAAGCTCGCACCAGATGCCGCGCACCAGCCCAAGGCAGTCGCAGCCCACACCCCTGGTGGAGGCCTGATGCCGATAGGGCGTGCCGATCCAGTTTGTCGCAAGGCTTAAAACCTGCTCTCCCATATCGGCCATCAAAACAGTGCTCCGCCATCATGTTGCGTGCGGCTCGTCACATAGGAATAGGCGAAGTCTGCCCCCGGCATGTGCGGAAACCCTCGAAAATTCAGTTGGTTGGAAAACTTCGCCTTGCATGTCGCAAAGCTCTTGTCGCAGCCAGCGGTCACGGTGAACGCGTCGCCGGGCGCAGGCGCTGCCTCCAGCGGCAACCAGAAACTCAGCTCAGCCACCCCGTCCCGCATCGCATGGTCATCCAGATCGAAGCTGCGGCCCGCATTCACCCCACTTGAGAAGGCAAGCTTGCCCTGTCGGAAAAACCCCTCCGCGAAACTGCCAAGCCCCGAAACAACGATCCGCCCCGTGCCATTGATGGAAACGACTGCCCCAGTTGCGCGAAATGCTGCAACATTGGCCTTGCATCTGGCATCCCCCAGCGCTGCATCGCAGCGCCGCCCATAGACCCGCCCCTGCGGCTGGCTGAGCTGGTGGGCAAAACTGCGCAGCTCGGCCTTGAAGGCACCGCCCGCCCGCGTCACCTCGCCAATCTCGCGCACCTTCAGCAGCACATGCTGCTCCGGCGCCTGCCAGTTGACGAGGTAAAGCTCCACCTTCGCCCCGTCATAGCGGCCCGCCGCCAGATCGGCCTCATCAACCGCCTCGCTGGAAAAGCCACCCGCCACCTCGCCGCTCGCCGCCGCCAGTCCGGTTTCGCTATCGTTTTCACCCGCCTGAAAACCGCTGGCCGCGAGATAGGTCACGCCGCCAAAGGTCAGCGCCTCGTCATGCTCGGTAAAACCCAGCACGGCCCCATCGCGAAGGCTCACCTTCCAGCACTGGCACGTCGTCGTCACCTCACCTTCCAGATGCGCGGCAAGCTCTGCTGGCACGTTCTTCACGGCAAAATCTCCACAAGAGGAATGGAAGGAATGCGTCCGGCCTCAAAGGCGCTCAGGCTCACATCGATGCGGTCGATGTCGAAGCGAACCGGCACATCGAACTCGAACCCCGCCCGTATGGCCGCACCGGCGGCAGGCACCTGGCCCCCCGCAAAGGTAACGATGCCAGTCTCATGGTCTGTCGTGAAACCCGTCGCCGCCACGCCATTCACCGAAACCAACACGGAACCCGCCACCGGCTTGGCAATATTGCGCGTCCAGCCGCCTGCCGCATCGGCATAGGTCTTGGAAAGCTGAAACCGCGCCGTCACGCCATCGCCGGTGCCAATCCGCTGGTCCATCGCCGTCGGCACGGTCAGCGGCGGGCAGGAGCGGAAATCCACGGGGTCTCGAAACCGGAAGCCGAAGAGTTGCCCGCCGCGCGCCTCGAAAAACTCCAGCACCGCATAGAGGTCGCTGACCGAGCGGACACCGGACCCCGCATCATAGGCCCGTCGGGAATTTCGCCACCGCTGGTTCCGGTTCTCCCGCCCGTTGGACAGGTTGACGATATCGGTCCGCCGCACGGGTCCGCCACTGGTTCCCAGCGCCAGCCGCAGCGGGAACCGCACCTCATGAAATGCCGCCATGATTCTGATTTTCCTGAATTATCGAATAAATGCCGGAGCCGTATGAGAGGCGTCTCTCACAGCCCGCGCTGTCCGCGCCCCACGCTGCGCGCCAGCATGGCGGAAATCTGCCCTTCGCTGCGCCTGAAACTCGCCGCATCGCTTGCCGTCACATTGAACACGATCTGCGCGCCACCGCCGCCACCGCCAGCGGCGACACCCAGAGACCCATCGGCACCGCGTTTCAGCGGCAGAATGGCCTCGCTGCCCGCCTCGCCCATCAGCCCCATATCGCCGCCCATGGGAAAGAATGTCGGGCTGGAAACCACCCCGCCATCGGCAAAGGGCGTCACCCGCCCCGGCACACCGCCATTGGCAAAGGCAAACAGTGATCCTGCGCCCGATGTCAGCCCGCTAACGGCGCTCGACAGCATGTTCTCCAGCGGCTTCAATCCGGCAGACAAGGCTATGTTGGAAAGCCGTGTGCCAAGCCCCTGCAAAACGCTATCAAGCCCTTTGCCGCCTGTCGTGGCTGCCTGCAATGCAGAGGTCAGGGCCGAGCCAAACCGTTGCGATCGCTTTTCCAGATCGTCCATCACAGAGACCAGCGCTTGCGCATCGTCCCGCTGGTCGGCAAAATTCGTCTCGTCAGCCATCGGCCTTACCTTTCTGATTCAAGTGGAGAAGCCAGTGGGTTGAAAGTGCAGCCCTTTTTCAGACTGCCTTGACCTCTCATCCGTCCGGAAACTGCCGCATCAAATCGTCCAGCCCGTGCCGGTTCAAGGCTTGCGCTTGTCGCCTCAAGCCACCGGTCATGGCGAAGAATTCCAGCGGCGTCAGCGCCCAGAATATGTCAGGGGAAAGCCGCAGCAGGCTCAGGCCCGCATGGATCACCTCGTCCCAGGGAAAGGGTCTGGTGTCCTGCGCCGGGCCTTCGCCCGCTGCGGCTTTCAGGGGGAAGCGTGCGCCTCCCCTCCCGTGCCGGTTCCAGCAAAGGCCGCGGTCAGGAGGTCTCCCACGATCTTCGCATAACCGGCAATTCCATCCTCAACGCTCATGGTCGCCACGTCGTCGTCGGAAAACACATTGCCCGCGCCGCGCAGACCCGCGCCAATCACGCGGATCATGTCGGCAGCTTTCATTCGCCCACTAGCAAAACGTTCCGCAAGCCCGGTCAGATCATCGGCGCAGAAGGCTGTTTCCAGTTCCGCCAGCGCGCCCAGCGTCAGGCACAAAATCCGCCGCTCGCCATCCAGCACCGCTTCCACCTCACCACGCCTGCGGTTGGCGCGCCCAAAATTGGCCGCCCCCATCACAAGGCCGTAAAGGTAATGGCGCCAGCGGATTCCAGCGCGATTTCAAACTGCACCTCGCCGTCATGGCGGCCGGAATATTCCAGCGCGCTAATCTGGAAGGAGCCTTGCAGCGTGCCGAAATCCGGGATGACGATCTGATAGGTCAAAATTGTCCCGGCAAAAAATTGCGTGCGCACCAGCGCGTCGCTCTGCACGTCCTTGAATATGCCGGATCCCGTCAGTCCGGCACGCTGCACGCCCGCCCCCGCCAGCAACTCCCGCCAGCGCCCGGCACTTTCCGAGTCTGTCACGTCAACGGTCTGCGCGTTGAAGGCCAGCCGCTTCGTGCGCAAGCCCGCAATCGTCACATAAGTCCCGGAATTGTTGATCTTCAGCAGCAGGTCCTTGCCCTTCTGCGCCACCATGGCTCGTCCTTTCAAAATGGATAAAGTGGATAAAAAGCAGGTGCTATTCCGTCACGGCGCGAAACCGGATCTCGGTCAAGAACTGCCGGGATTTCGTCTGCCGCACGGAACGGCTGGAGCGAAAGAAAAGGCTGACCAGCGCAATATTGCCGCCCAGCACCAGCGATGCATCATCCAGAACGGCCAGAAGCCGCACGGCAATGTCCTGCGCCAGCTTGCGCCCGCCATCGTCGCTCCACACTTCCAGCGTGACAATATGCTCCTCACCGCCTTCGGACGCCGTGGCGTAGGGGCGGCTTTCAATTTCGCCAAAGGCCACGCAGGGAAACACCGGCCTCGGCAGCAGCCGGTCGACGATGCCGTTGCTGCCCACCAGCGCCGTCAGTGCGGCGTCGCTTTTCAGCTGTGCGTGAATGGCCCGCAACAATGCGTTGGCCGCTCTCATCGGCTTTCCTCCTCGCAGCGGCAGATGATGAAGCGGCGCGTCTCATCGGCATCGGTAACGGATTTCACGGCAAAGATGCGCGCACCCTTTCGCAGCCGCATGCCCGTCGCAACATCGTCCCGAAACATGGCCCAGATCCGGTGCGTCACCGCCACGCCATCGGCAGAGGCCCGCTCATAGGACCCCTGCGATACCGGTTCGATGGCCGCCCAGAAAGATCGCAGTGCCGCCCATCCGGCCACAACGCCGCCCTGCCCGTCGGCCACGTCTTGGCTTACCTCGAGGTCCAGACGCGCCGTCATCTGGCCGGGGTCGAGAAAACTCAGGTTCATGGCTTAAAGCCCCAGCCTGCAAAAGGGTGCCACCAGCCTGTCATATCCGGCAGGCACGCCCGCAGGCTGGTCGGCTGCGGAAACGACACCACGAAAGGCAAACATATGGGCGATATGCACCAGCATGGCCCGTTTCAGCGTGTCGGGCACATCGGCGCCGCTCTCGCCAAAGCCTGCGGTAAAATCGATTTCGATGCCGTTCAGCGGCTGGCCGGGTGCTGGCGGCTGGCGCAGCCACAGCCGCGCTGGCCGTGCCTGCCCGTCCAGGAATTTATCGATGGCAGTCATATCGGAAGGGTCGCCCGCATCATCGAAAACCAGAATCTTTTCGATGGCTTGCACCGGCCCCTTGGCAATCTGAATCACCCCATCGCGCGGCCAGCCGTCGAGATAGAGCCGAAGGGTCTGGCGCATCAGGCACAGCCCGGTCTGGCGCTCCAGATGTTGGCGGGCGGTTCTGATCAGGCTGGTCAGCAACGCATCCTCGTCATTGCCATCTGCCCGCAAATGCGCTTTCACATCGGCAAGCGTCAGCGCCTCCGCCTGCGGCGGAGTAATCTGTGCATAGGTCATGGTGTCTTCGTCCTCGAGCGGGAAATCGATATCGAAGGCGCGGCTGGGTTATCTCTCCCCTTGTGGGAGAGAAAGCGATTTCAACGTCTTGAGCACAGCTCAAGCGTTAGAAATCGCAAGTGAGGGGTGGCCGCGCCTGCCCCACCCCTCACCTCAAACAACAGACAACCGCCTTAGCTGGCGGCGAACTTGATGAGCTTCACGGCTTCAAAATTCTGAACACCGCCGCCCACGCGCTTGGTGGTGTAAAACAGCACGTAAGGCTTGGCCGAATAGGGGTCGCGCAGAATGCGGATGCCGGTGCGGTCCACGACAAGATATCCGGCACGGAAATCACCAAAGGCAATGGCCATGCTGTTGGCCGCCACATCCGGCATGTCCTCGGCTTCCGCCACCGGAAAGCCCATCAGCGCGGCGGGCTGCCCCGCAGAAGCTGGCGGCTGCCACAGGTAATTGCCGGTCGTGTCCTTGAAGCGGCGCAGGGCAGACTGCGTCTTGCGGTTCATCAGGAAGGTGCCGTTCTGGCGATGCCCCGCTTTCAGCGAGTAGACGGTATCAACCAGCACATCCAGCGGCCCGGTGGAGGCAAAGGCACCCGCCGCACCGGTTGCAAGGTAGCCGAACTTGCCCCAGGCATAGGAGGCATTCGCCACCGTCTCGTAGGCCAGCAAACCCTTCGGCTTGTTCACGCCATCGCCGGAAATAAAGGCGGTGCCTTCTTGCTCGGCAAAAGCCACATCCACTTCGGCGGCAATCCACGCCTCAATGTCCACGGCGGAATCATCCAGCAGCCCCTGCGTCGCCGCTGGCATGGCGTAAAGCTCCATGGTCGGAAAGGCCATTTCCGCAAGCTGTGGCGTGTTGGTCTGCGGGCGCGCTGCCGTCTCGGCCACCCAGCCGGTGGAAAGACCTGCCAGCGCAAAGGGCTTCTTCAGCACCGCACCGGAAACCTGCCGCACCGTGGCCAGCGCACGCATCGGCGAAACCACCGCCATGCGCTTGCCAATCTCGCTATCGGTTTCGGTCGGCAGCAAAAATCCGCCATCGGCACCGGCATTCCCGGCAAAGGCCTTGGCTTCCAACTCGCGCAACGCACCCTCGTCGCCCCGGCGAATATAGGCCTCGAAGGCCGACTTGTGCTCCTGCGTTTGAGCCGATGCCGCCCTGCGTGCACCCAGCGCAGGCCGCGCCTTTTTCAGCGAAAGCTCGTCCATCGCCTGTTTGTTATCGTCCAGCGCCTTCTCGATGCGGTCAAGCTTTTCGCGCGTCAGCACATCGCTCGTCATCTTGCGCTCGAGATCACCCAGCCGCTGGTCATTGGTTTCACGAAACGCCTCGAAGGCTTCCATGAAATCATCGAAAGCCGCCGTCATGGTTTCCGGCACGGCCTTGGTCTGCGGAGCAACGGCCTGCAAGGATGTCTGTTCAGTCATGGGGTCTTCCTCTGTTGTGATGGATGGGATTGAAGCGCGTCTCAGCGCCGGAAGCTGCTATCGGCCAGGCTCTTGGCGGCGCGGCGCATGCTGCGCACAAGCTCGGTTTCCCGGTCGCGGAAGAACCGTGCCTGCTTGACGTTCGAAACCCGTGCGGATGGCAGCATGGGAAAGGTCACGACGGAAATTTCCCAGAGATCGGCTTCCAGAATGCGGCGAATGCCACCGCGCGCGGCCTTGCCCGCCCGCACCGTCTGAAAGCCGATGGAAAGCCCGTCCAGCGCGCCTGTTTTCATCAGCGAGTGAACCTCTTTGGCCCTGGCCACATCAGGCGCCAGCACGCCCTCGACGAACAGGCCGCGCTCGTCTTCACGAATGGTGCGCCACGCGCCGATCGGCTGGTTGGGGTCGTGCTGGTACAGCATGCGAATGCCGCCAGCGCCCCGCTCCTCGATGGAGCGGCGGAAAGCCCCCGGCTCGATCACGTCGCGGCCCAGATCCACCTCGCCAAACACGCTGGCATAGCCGGAAAACGTGCCGTCAAAGGCAATGCCGCGCAGCTCCAGATTGGCAAATTTGCGCGTGGCGGGCCGTGGCCCGCGATAAGCGTGCATGAAAATCTCCTGAGATTTTGGGAAACGTTAAAGTCGGGTCAGGGCTTGGGGCGGGCGGCGTAACGCTCGGCCACCCGCACCATCACGCCCAGCCCCCACCAGGCGCAGAGGCTTGCTGCGGCAGAACCGGTCAGCATGATTTCCTGGCTGGAAAGCCCATCGGCAATATCCAGCCGCTGCACCATCCACAGCCCCACCGGCCCACCAAAAATCATGCCGCAGGCCAGCCCGGTCAAAAACCGGCTCGCCGCCTCATGGTGCGTCTGCGGCAACAGATAGATCAGCGAAACCCCGGCACCCGCCACGGCCCCGGTAAAACGAGCAGCCCAGATGCTGCTCTCATTGGCAAATTCAGACATGAGAAACCATTCCGGGTTAGAGTAAGGGGAAGGTGTGCACAGGTTGCCCAGCACCTGCTTTTCGTGTGTCGTGATTTGTTGAATCTTCGGAATCACTTGGCGGCACCGGCTCACAAACGGATTCCAGGCTTTAAGAAACTGGTTGAGGAATGCGTCAGGCTCTACGGCCTCAATACCCCACCGCCTCGCGCTTCTCGTCATCGCTCAAGAAGGCCGCCGCCCCCACCCGCGTCCACAGCGCATCGCACTCGATGGAAAGTCCGGCAATCCGGTCGAGATCCGGCTCCAGCCGCACCGCGCCGTCAAACAGAGGTGCCAGCCAACCGGAAAGCCCCGCCGCCGTGCGATTGATCAGCGGCAGCACCGTCAGCCGGTAGAAGGCCCGGTTCGCCTCCTGATAATTGGCATAGGTATTGTCGCCGGGAATACCCAGCAGCATGGGCGGCACGCCCAGCGAAAGCGCGATGTCGCGTGCTGCGCCGTTCTTGGCCTCCATGAAATCCATGTCGCGGGGCGAAAGGCCCATGCTTTTCCAGTCCAGCCCGCCTTCCAGAAGCAGCGGTCGCCCCGCATTCACCGCCCCGGCATAACCCTCCTCCAGCTCCCGTTTCAGCCGGTCATACTGGTCGGTGGTCAGGTTGCCGCCCTCTTTCGGCTGGTAGACCAGCGCGCCGGATGGACGGGCGGAGTTGTCCAGCAGGCGCTTGTTCCACACACTCGCTGCATTGTGCAGATCAAGCGCTGCACCCGCCGCCGCCAGCGGCGAGAAACCGCAATGGTCGTCCAGCGGGTTGAAGAGCTTCAGGTGCAGCAGGCCCAGCCCATCCCGGTCGGCGGCAATTCGCCTCACAGCTCGCCCCTCGGCACGGTAGTCGAAGGCCGCTGGCCACCCATCGCCCCCTTCAATGATGCTGACCCTATCAGGGCGCAGCAGATGTAGCTCTCGCAGCCGCTCGCCCACCATCACAGGCTCTATATAGGCATTGCCGGATAGCAGCAGATGCCCGTAAAGCGCCTCGAAAAAATCCGGCCCGCTCATCTGCCCATTGGGCCTTGCCAGCAATCGCAGCAGCGCATGCTCGCCAATTTCGCGGTCGCCCTCATACAGCAGCCAGTTCACGGAGGCCGCAGCCTCCGCCACCATGCGCGCCGCACGATGCGCCACCGGGTTGCGCATAAACCCCTCACGAGACAGCGCCTGATAACCGCGCCCGGACCAATGCGCCCGCCCCGTTTCGCCTGAGAGCACCAGAAAACCGCCAGCCGCCTTTTCTTCGCGCACAGCTGTGCGCTCCGCCGGGCGCCGCCACGGCAGATGACCAAAAAATCGCATGGATCCTGTCCTTTATGGAAAAATCTGGCGCAAGCCCGGTGGCTTACCCCTTAGCCAATCGGCGTCTTCACCGCCCGGTCGCTGTCGAAATCAGCCGCCACCCGCGTGTCGCGCAGTGGCTTCACAGTATCAGTGGAAAGCTGATAGGCCGGGTCGGCCTTGTAGGCTGCCAGTGCCGCCTCGTCTTCAAACTCGCCATAGACGATGAAATCGACCTGATTGCCCCACTGGTCCTTCTTCACGTTCTCGCCAATCTCCAGCTTCAGCGCATGGGAAATCGCGGTCAGGCCGGAAAGCCCCTTGCGCACCGCATCGCGGTTGGCTTCGGGCACGGTGAAGAAAACAATATGGCGGATCATGAAGGCACCTATGACGCAAATCTGTGGGTAGAAATCGCTATCACCCCACCGCCGCAGGTTCAATCCGGCTGGCTGTCAGGGCGGCATTGAAGCCTCGCCCATATCCGGCAATCAATTCCGCGCGGTCACGCCCGTTGATGATGGATCTCGCACCCACCCAATCCTCGCTCTGTGCGTTGAAATAGTGCGAAAGCCGCCTGCCGGTAAAACTGCCCCGCAACATCCCCTCCACCAGTATCGTGGCAGATGTCTCCGGCTCCATCGCCCGCTCCGGTCGCGCAACGAGATCAATCCCGGTCACAGCCGACATCGCCTCGTAATTTCGCTTGTGTGTCAGTTGCACCAGTCCGCGCCCCAGCCAGCTTTTGCCCTCGGCATCGCGCCGCCAATAGGGCGAACTCACCTGCCCCAGCCGCCCTGCCGCATAGGCCCGGTCGAGAATGATGATCGCCGCATCGTCGCTGGCGGCCAGTGTCTCGCGCACCGGCTGCATCGTCGCCGCCGTTTCATGAAACGCCGTCGCCAGCATATAGGCCAGATGCCGCGCATCGCCATCAGGTGCAATTCTCTCGAATTGGTCAAGCACCAGCTCAGTGCCCTGCACCTGCCCCCCACTCAACTTTCCCGAGAATGGCGCATTGCGAATCGCTGCGAAAAATCGCTGTCTATCAAACACCGTCATCACCTTTCTAACATTGCCGCAATTTAAACCACAGGTTTTAATAGGTTAATTCACACACCCTAAATCGATTTAAAAATCTGCTAATCGATTTTATTTTTTACGAACCGATTTAAGGGAAAAATTTACCTTGAATTGGGGAACAACTGGCCGCCTACTCTGTTTCAGACCGCGCGATAAACGCGCCAAACCCGCGAGGAGAAATGCCATGACATCGACGATCTCCCAGACCACCTACGACCGTCTTGAAAACGAATGGCGTCAGATGCGCGAAGTCTCCGCGCAGACCAAACCTTCGCAGGCACCAAAGAAGTAAGTTGGCAGAGGGGCGCAGCGTGCCCCTCTTTGAAACATGCCTGCATTAGGCAGTTTAGGCCGTCGTGGCCCCAGATCGACAGAAGTCTCCACAATGAACAGGCATAACTGACCGTCAGACTATCGGACCGCGCGTATAAGCCTACCGAGACCGCGACGGATCAGCGTCATCACATACCCACCGATAATGGCAATCGTCGCAAATATGACCCCCGTAATCGGTATAACCGTGCGGGCAGTGTCCCTGACCATGGCATCATACCATTTTCCAGCTTCTCCAATAAGCTCTTCATCAGTGAAGCTCTGACTGCCATCCAGATCGAAGGTGTTGAGACGCCAAGAAACATACTCGTCAATCAGCAATACCGACGTCACGATGTAGACGTAGCTGACAAGCCATATCCATAAAAAGGACGTCCACTTTCGGCGGGTGCGCGATGTGTTGTCAGCGCGCCAAAAAAGCAGAAATGGAGGTATGAACCAGCTATAGGAAACAACTCTCGTGATGATCAGCAGCTCATAAGGCATTTAGTCTTCCATCGTCGGCACGAATATACAAGCAAAGGATGTATCCGTTTGCCCTCGCTGGGAAAAGCGCAATTCACCCGGATGTCATCAGCTTCTCGAATTATTTCCACAGCAGGAGCCAAAGAGGTCAACGTGGAATCGCGCGCTAACGCCGCCCATAATAATAGAACGCCCTCGATGTAATTTCCCACCACAGCGGGACTTTTTACCCAAAACTATCGGCGGGTAAGACCTATCAAAATCCATGCGCCACGACGAAAAAGCGTGAGAAAATACGCGATACACACAGCAAGCCCAGCAGGAATAAAGCCGGTAAATAGAACAAAAGTCCGCGCTGTATCGACCACTTCGGCGTTCGACCAATATGCAAAATCGCCTTGCATCTCTCTGGCCGAAAACATTTGGTTTCCATCCAGATCGAAAGTGTTCACTCGCCAGGAAATATAGAAATCGACGATAGATACGGTCACCACAATGACGATATAACTGACAAGCCATGCGCTCAGAAAAACCATCCAGCGACGTCGTCTTTTAGTATTGAAATCAGCGTGAAGAAACAAAAGAAACGACATCAATACGGACGAGTAGAATGCAACCATTGGCAATCGCTCGATAATCACCTGCTCAATCATTGTTACTTCCGAGGGCCATGATAGGTTTCGTTCCGCTCGTATGTGTTAAAGGCGCCTGCTGATGTCTTGCAGAATTCCTAAGCGCAGCATGGGTCTTAGTGCTAAGGTTCACAGAACCGCAATTTCAATCGAAATAGTGCCATGCAGCAGAATGTCTGTCTTCAACCAGAGCACCCAAGCATCTGATTTCAATCATTTTCACCACAGGAATGCCCCTTACATTCCCCGCACCCTCGGCTCGGCCATGGTTTCCATCGCCAGCGCCGTCAGCGCCCAGACCAGCGCATCCAGCCGGTCTGGAGAGCGCCCCGATGATAGTCCGCCCGGCCCGAAATCCGTCATCTGGTCCTCCAGCTTTTCAAACCGCCCCGCATGGCGCACTCGCCCCTGCTCGTAGAGTGCGGCAATCGGCTCGGCGCGGGTAAACTTACCCCGGCTTGCCCGCACCATCGTCACCGGCAGAGTGGTGTCGATGCTTTTCAGCATGGCGCTCACCATCTCGCCGCCTTGGTTCACTTCAGCCACCACGCGGTCGGCCTCATGGCGGTGGTGGGCCGCCACCACGGCCTTGGCCCAACCGGCAGGCGTTGCGCCCTCAACGGAGCAATCCGCCAGCACCCACAGCCGCCCGTCAATGCCCATGCCCGCCACCACGATGCCGCAGCAGGACCCCTCGCCGCTTCCCGCTGGCGGGTCCACCGCCACCACAATGCGCATGAGAGCATCAGGCTTTTCATCGAAAATCGCCTCAATATCAGCCCGCTTCCACAGCGCATCGTCGCGCTGCGCAATCAGCTCGCCATCCAGCTCCTGCCGCCCCAGCCGCGTGCCGCCATAGCGTTTCACCATGGCCTCGATGAAGCCGGGAGACAGGTTGTCGGCATTGTCGTGGGTGCGCATCCGCACAATCCGGCTGGCCGGGTCCGCCATCAGCGTCTTCAAAAGCGGTATCGGCCTTGGCGTCGTCGTAATCAGTTGCTGCGGGTACTCGCCAAGGCGAAGACCAAATTGCAGCATGTCCCAGGTTTCCTGCGCATAGCGCCACTTCGCCAGCTCATCGGCCCATGCAAAGTGGAACTGCGGTCCGCGCAGGCTTTCCGGGTCTTCGGATGAAAAGATCTGCGCCATCGCCCCATTCGACCACACCAGCCTGCGGCGCGTTGCCTCGAAGTCAGGTCGTTTTCGCCTTGCAATCCTGCATATGCCGGAAATGCCGTCGATCATCACCTCGCGGGCATCCCCCAGCGTTTCCGCCACCAGCGCAATGCGCAGGTCGGAACGATCCCCGGCGGACGCAATCCGATGAACCCATTCGGCCCCGGCCCGTGTCTTGCCGGAACCGCGCCCGCCAATCAGCAGCCAGTTGCGCCAGTCGCCCGGCGGTGGCTGCTGCGCATCATTGCCCACAAACCGCCAGTCGCGGTTGAAGCGCGTGACGTGCTGCTTTTGATGTCTGAGTGCCAGAAGCATTTCCATCCGGTTTCGCATGCCCTCGTGGCGGCCTGTCCCATCCCCCTCAACAAGGGCGATACAGTTGGACCGAGCCGCGTCATTTTCCGCCTTCATCCGGCTTTTCGTCCGGCGAAAGACCGGCAGCGACAAGCCTTGCCCGCATTTTTTGCTCGACGAGCTCATCGATCCGCCTCTGGAAGAAGGCCACGGCCTCCTCATAATCCTGATTGTCCGCTTCGCTCTCAGCCACCGTTTCCCGGTCGCGGGCCAGTTGCCGTTGCAGCGTGTCTATCTTTTCCAGCGTACGAACGATGAGCGAGATCGCATCGGTCGCGGCCTTAACATCGGCCCGGGCCAGCTTGCCCGCCGCATCGTCGGCCACACCTTCCAGCGCCGCCCCCGCCCCTTCGCGCAACTCGCGAAAAAACCGAAACTGCTCACGCATCTCCTGCGTCATCTCGTTCAGCAGCCGCCACACCTCATCCGGCCCGTCAATGGTGCCGTCTGTGGTGGAAGCTGCCGCATCGATAGCAACAGATTTCGTTTCCAGTGCCACAGCGTCAGCGCCATAAACACACGTCTTCGGCCACTCGCCGTAAAGCGAGAGGTCGCAATCATCTGTCATTGTCATGGGTTGCCCTTGTCGTCTGTGAAAGGAACGACACAAAGCCGAAATAGAATAGCGCAGAAGCCAGCACCGTGGCTCATCCGCACTTTTCCGACTGTGCCATAAACCTATCAAACGACCGTCACGCCGTCAAGGATTATTTTCCTATTATTTTGAAAATTATCTCTTCCACCCACTCCGGGGTCATATTACAATCAGCTCAACAATTTGGAAGGACGCAGAATTTTGAGATGGATCAGGCATTTGTCCATGCCGCTTTCGAGCACTGGCATCGTTTTTGGCACCGTGTTGCTATGCGTATCGCTCACGCCATCGCTGCTTCCGCGCACCTATGTCATGCAGGGCGTCCTCAGCGGCTTTTCCTTCGGCATCGGCTATCTCATCGGCATCCTCGTCAAGGATGTCGCCATCTATCTCGGCCTGCCGCAACCCTCGCGGCATGATAAGCGCGGCGTGCTTTTCGTCGTATCGCTGGCCGCCATCGTTGCTGCTGTGGGGTTCCTGTGGCAGTCGGCCACATGGCAAAATTCCATCCGCGTGTTGATGGAGCTGGAGCCGCTGGATAGCGCCCACCGCTTCAGAACGGGTGCCATAGCGGTCATCATCGCAGCGCTTCTGCTCGGTTTCGGTCGTCTGTTTCAAATTATCAGGCGCATGTTTTCCCAGCGCAGCCGCCGCTTTCTGCCGCACCGCCTTGCCAATGTCGTGGGCATCGCCGCCGCCGCCATCCTCGCCTTCTTTCTCCTCAACGGCCTCATCGTCGATATCGGCCTGCGCTTTGCAGATAGCTCGCTCAAGCAGGTGGATAGCCTCATAGAGCCGGATGTGCCGCGCCCGTCAAATTCCTTGAAAACCGGCAGCGCCGCGTCCCTCATGACGTGGGAATCGCTCGGTCGTCGCGGTCGGGAATTCGTGGCCACCGGCCCGCAAAGCACTGACATCTCCGCCTTCACAGGCCGCCCGGCCATGGAGCCGATCCGCGTCTATGCCGGGCTGAATGCCGGTGCCACCCCTGCGGAACGCGCAGCCTTGGCACTTGAGGAATTAAAGCGTACCGGCGGTTTTGCGCGGGAAACGCTCGTCATCGTCGCCCCCACCGGCACTGGCTGGATAGACCCGGAAGCCATTGATACGCTTGAATATTTGCACAATGGCAATGTCGCCACCGTTGCCGTGCAATATTCCTATCTCTCCAGCTGGATCGCGCTTCTGACAGAGCCGGATTACGGCGTGGAAACCGCCCGCGCCTCGTTCGAGGCCATCTACGGCTACTGGACGACGCTGCCCAAGGAAACACGCCCGAAGCTCTATCTGCACGGCCTCAGCCTCGGCGCTTTGAACAGTCAAAAGTCCTCGGATCTCTACGATGTTCTGGCAGATCCCTTCCAAGGCGCGCTGTGGAGCGGCCCGCCCTTTTCCAGCCCCACATGGCGCATGGCCACATCAGGCCGCGTTGCGGGCACACCCTACTGGCTGCCGAAATTCCGCGATTCCTCGGTCATCCGTTTCGCGGATCAATATAGCAGCGCCCACTTGCCGGATGCCCAATGGGGACCCATGCGCATCGTCTATCTGCAATATGCCAGCGACCCCATCACCTTCTTCGAAACCTCAGCCTTCTACCGCCGCCCGCAATGGATGGCCCAGCCGCGCGGGCGCGATATCTCCTCATCCTTCCGCTGGTTCCCCGTCGTCACCGGCCTGCAACTTCTCCTCGACGTCGCAGCCGCCACCACCGCCCCCATCGGCTACGGCCACGTCTACGCTCCGGAACACTACATCGACGCCTGGCTCGAAGTCACCCAACCTCAGGGCTGGACACTCGAAACCACCCAACGCCTGAAAATGTTCTTCAAGGCCAGACGCGGCAGCACGGACCCGGCGTGAGGTGGCGACAAATCCTTTGACGAAAGTGGAAAACCGCCCTATCTTTGTATTACAAATCGAGGAAAATTCGATGGAAGATCAAAGAAATCTATCCAACCCCATCACCATGCGTCTCCCGAAAGACGTACTGGCAGAGATCGAAGAGATCGCCGCCGCCTGTGATAGAACGCGTAGCTGGGTTTTCGTACGCGCCTTGAAATCATATCTCGCTGCCGAAGGCCGGGATATCCTCACCCTCGCGCAGGCTCACCAGCAGATCGATAGAGGCGAAGCTGTTGATCTCGATGATCTGGTTGACGAGGTCGATCACATCGTGAAAGGCGCTGCCGCGTGAAACTGGTCGTTTCTCCATTAGCGAGGGACTACATCAAATCGGCCACGAGGCCGAAGACCTTCCCTTGGCTGGCATCCGCCGTTTCGTCATGGGCGTCTATCTCGTGGATTACGAAGTTCGCCGCCATGAAATCGTGATTCTCACAGTTCGGCATGGTCAGCAGAAACCGCCATCCCTCACGATAGATGACGATTTCGACTACGAAGAATAGCCCATCTCACCGCGAAATGCGCGTCGAGAGAATCACCGAAGACAGCGTCCGCTCCACGCCATCAAGCGCGCCGATATGGTCGAGAAGCCGGTCGAGATCTGCGATTGAGGGGGCGGCGAGGATGGCGATGAGGTCAAAGGTGCCGCTCACCGAATGCAGCGTCGTCACCTCCTTGATGGCCGCCAGCGCCGCCGTCACGCCTGCGAGCGCCTTGGGCGCTATGGTAATCAGCACATGCGCCCGCACCAGCCCGGAAAGGTAGCTTTCGGAAAGCTTGATGCCGTAGCCCGCAATCACGCCGTCAGCTTCCAGCCGCTCTATGCGCGCCTGCACCGTCGTTCGGGAAAGGCCAAGCTTGCGCGCCAGTTCCGCCACCGGCATCCGGGCATTGTCCGATAGCAGCGCGAGCAGCGCCCGGTCCTTGTCACTTATCGGCATTGTGCATCTTCCCCTTGGCGATATGCACAAATATGGCAGGAGTTTCGTACAAAGTGAAGCTACGAATCCTTCACAAAAAGCGGCATCCTGTTACCTCAACAATCAGTCTGAGGGGACATCATGAAACACATCGTCATTATCGGCGCAGGCAATATCGGCTCTGCCATCGCATGGATGCTGGCCGTCACTGGCGATTACAGGGTAACCGTCGCAGACCGCTCGGTCGATCAGCTTGCCAATGTTCCCGCCCATGAGCGCATCGATACCGAAGTGGTCGATATTACAGATCGCCTCGGCCTTCAGGCACTGCTGAAAGACAAGTTCGCGGTGCTATCAGCAGCACCCTTCCACCTAACCGCCGGCATTGCCGAGGCAGCTGTTGCCGTCGGCACCCATTACCTCGACCTGACCGAAGACGTGGAATCCACCCGCAAGGTCAAGAAACTCGCCGAAACATCCGAATGCGCGCTCATCCCGCAATGTGGCCTCGCGCCCGGCTTCATCTCCATCGTCGCGGCTGATCTCGCCGCTCGTTTCGACAAGCTGGATAGCGTTCGCATGCGCGTCGGCGCGCTGCCGCAATATCCGTCCAACGCCCTGAATTATAACCTCACCTGGAGCACGGACGGCCTTATCAACGAATATATCGAGCCCTGCGAAGCCATTGTCGAGGGACGCCTCACAGCCGTTCCAGCCCTTGAGGAGCGCGAGGAATTCTCGCTTGACGGCATGACCTATGAGGCCTTCAACACCTCCGGCGGCCTTGGCACGCTGGCGTCTACGCTGGAAGGCAAGGTGCGTACTATGAATTACCGCACCATCCGCTATCCCGGCCATGTTGCCATCATGAAGGCGCTGCTCAACGACCTCAACCTGCGCAACCGACGCGATGTTCTGAAAGACCTGTTCGAAAACGCCCTGCCCGCCACCATGCAGGATGTCGTCATCGTCTTCGTCACCGTTTGCGGCACCAAAGGCAACCGCTTCATGCAGGAAACCTATGCCCACAAGGTCTATTCCGGCCCCGTTTCCGGCCGCATGATGAGCGCAATCCAGATCACCACCGCCGCAGGCATCACCACGGTTCTCGACCTGCTGGCGCAGGACAAACTGCCGCAAAAAGGCTTTGTGAAACAGGAAGATATTGGCTTGGCAGACTTCCTTGCCAACCGCTTCGGTCAGTATTATGCGACCCGTGAGGGTCTGGCGAAGGTGGGGTAGTTCCATCTGTACGGTGGGTGGGGCTTACCCCACCCTTAGTTCCCAACTATCACGTCCCACAAAACGTCCGAAACACCCGCTCATGCCCCATCGGCGCCTGCGCGTAAACCGCAAACTCCGGCAGCTCCTCATAGGGCCGCTGGATCGCTTTCAACATGGCGTGGAACGGCTCAAGATCACCATCTTCCACAGCCGCTGCAATCAGCTCCTCGATGCGGTGGTTGCGGGGAATGCGCGCCGGGTTGACCGCCCGCATGGCCTTTGCGCGGTCGCTCTCGGTTGCGCTTTCGCGCCATGCCCGCTGCCGCCAGCGCGCCAGCCATTCGTCAACCCCGGCCAGATCGGTAAAGGCGCCGCGAAACGCCTCCGGGCTGCCATCGGCCGCGTCGCATAGACGCCGGAAGGTCAGCGTGAAATCCACCTCGTTGCGCTGCATCAGCGCCAGCAGATCCTGCACCAGTTGCTCGTCGGCGTCATCTGCGGTCGAAAGCCCCAGCTTTTCGCGCATGCCGGAAAGCCAGCGTTTCGGGAAATCCGTGGCAAACTCCGCCAGCACGCCATTGGCCAGCTCCACAGCCTTTTCGGCATCTTCATCCAGCAGTGGCAGCAGGCATTCCGCCAGCCGCGCCATGTTCCACTGGGCAATGCCCGGCTGGCTGTTATAGGCGTATCGCCCGTTCGCATCGATCGAGGAAAACACCTTGTTAGGATTATATTCATCCATAAAGGCACATGGCCCGAAATCAATCGTCTCGCCTGATATCGCAACATTGTCGGTATTCATCACGCCATGGATGAACCCCACCATCAACCATCGGCACACCAGCGCACGCTGACGCTCGGCAATGGCCTGAAGCATGGCGTAATAAGGCCTCTCTGCCTCCCGCACATGCGGGTAGTGCCGCTCAATCACGTAATCGGCCAGCACCTTGATGGCCTCATTATCTTCCCTTGCCGCAAAAAACTGGAACGTGCCGACGCGGATATGGCTTGCCGCCACGCGCGTGACCACGCCACCGGGCAGACCGGTTTCCCGCTGCACCCGCTCACCCGTCGCCACCGCCGCCAGCGCGCGCGTGGCGGGAATGCCGAGCGCATGCATGGCTTCAGAGACGATATATTCCCGCAACACCGGCCCTAGCGCCGCCCGCCCATCGCCGCGCCGTGAAAACTTCGTTGGCCCTGCGCCCTTCAGCTGAATATCTCGGCGTTTGCCATTGATATCAATCACTTCGCCCAGCAGAATCGCCCGCCCGTCACCAAGCTGCGGCACGAAATTGCCGAACTGATGGCCCGCATAGGCCATGGCCAGCGGCTCCGCCCCTTGCGGCACGGCATTGCCGGAAAACAGCGCCGCCAGCCGCGCGTCATCAACGCCTTCAACCTCAAGCCCAAGCTCCGATGCCAAGGGGTGGTTGAATGCAAGCAGCAAGGGTGCTGCAACCGGCGTGGGCAAGGCAGCGGCGGTAAACCGCTCTGGAAGGCGCGCATAGGAATTGTCGAACTGGATCACGGGTTTTCTCCCTGTTTGCCCATATATGGGATCAGCGATGCGCAAATTCGAGTGTCTGCAACAGCAAAGCTCCATAAGCTCTTTAGCAAGTACCGTTATACGTGTAAAAGATCACATACGAATATTTATAATTGAATAACACAACCTGCACTAGCACTCTGCGATGGGGTTTTTCCATTGGAGCTTGAGTGGGGTATTTGCATATGACATTCCGTTTTTCACCAACATTGATGGCTGGCGTCTTTTCGCTCTGTCTCACCGCGCCGGTCACGGCGCAGCAAATCGTCTATACCGATCAGGGCAACAACTGGAACGCCACCACGCGAAACCTGTACTATACACAGGATCAAGGCTCGCGATTTATCGCGCTGTCGTGGCTGCAGGCGCTCAAGCATCCGGATGGAACGAGCTTTCTTGCCGATGGTCTCGCCCGCTATGGATACCTGCCGATGGAAGGCCCGTCCATGGGTCTGCCCGTCGGCTTTCCGGTTACGGGTGATGACGAGCAGCAGATGGTCGGCATGACCTGTTCGGCCTGTCATACGCGCGAAATCGCTGTCTCCGGCACGCGATACCGCATTGATGGTGGACCGGCCTTGGTGGATTTCCACGGCCTTCTGGTGGACGTCAACAATGCCACGCAGGCGGTGGTTAATGACAAGACGGCCTACGAGGCCTTTGCCCGCGAAGTGTTGGGAACGGAGTATCAGGACCCCAACAGCCGGGCATGGCTGGAAACGGAATTCCGGCTGTGGACGCAGCGTTTCAATGCCATCGTGGCCAACGGCGTTCCGCATGAAAGCTGGGGCGTTGGTCGTCTGGATGCGGTCGGCATGATCTTCAACCGGCTGACGGGGCTGGATATCGGCCCACCGCCTTCCAATCTGATGGTCGCCAATATCAAGCCGGCAGATGCGCCGGTCCGCTACCCCTTCCTGTGGAATGCTTCCATTCAGGATTATACCCAGTGGCCGGGTTTTGCCGCCAATGGCAGCGATCTTCTGGGCCTTGCCCGCAATGTGGGCGAAGTCTATGGCGTGTTCGGAGAATTCGCGCCGAAAAAGGAAAAATGGTCCCTGCTCGGTTATGATTACCTGACCGGCAACTCCACCAATTTCAGTGGGCTTTCCACCCTTGAAGGGCTGATCCAGAAGATGGGTCCGCCAAAATACCCCTTCCCGGTTGATCAGACGCTGGCCGCACAGGGCGCCGCTATCTTCAACAGCTCCGGCAACAATGGCTGTGCCGATTGTCACGGCATCAAACCGGGCAAACAACGCCTGTTCAACAAGACATGGGCCACACCCATTCTGGATGTCGGCACTGACAGCCGTGAGTATGACACCATGAACTGGACCGCCGCGACCGGCGTCATGCAGGGTGCGCGTATTCCGTTCGCAAACGACAAGCTTGGCAAGACCGAACCGTCGATCGATATCCTGACCGTTGCCGTGGCTGGCAGCATTCTGCAGCACTATGGCAGCATGCTTTTGGATGGTCGCATGAATGTTGTATCGCTTCTTGCATCCGCCCCGTCTGCCGTAGCCAAGAGCTCCAGCATCCCAGAACTGAGCCTGCCGGGGCGCATGCAGGAGCTGAAGGAAGCCTTCCCCAGAACGCGTGGCGAAGGCCGCACGGTCATGAAGAAGACCGCGCCGGATGGATCGACCGATTTCAAATATGAATCGCGCGTCCTGCAGGGCATCTGGGCAACTGCGCCCTACCTGCACAACGGCTCCGTTCCCACGCTGGCAGACCTTCTCAAACCAGCCGCAGAGCGCCCTGCGCAATTCAATGTTGGCCGTGACTACGATATTGAAAAGGTTGGCCTTGCCGCAGCCCAAAGCGGCCTCACATCCACCACCGTGACCACAGGCTGTGAAAACCGCAATTCCGGCAACAGCCGCTGCGGCCACGAATTCGGCACCACGCTACCGGATGCGGAAAAGCACGCCCTTCTGGAATATTTGAAGACCCTCTAAAGCGCGGCGAACCGACACGGCCCCTGCTGCCCGGTTCGCCGGGCCAGCAGGGGCCGTGTGCACGCGAGATGGAATGAGCCAGCCCGAAAGGATCCGTCACATCAGTTCATGCTGATCCACATGCTTCCAATGGCCATGCACGATCCGCCCCTTATAGGGTGGTGCCGCAGTGCCACTGCCGAAAAAGATATACCACAGAAGTTCACCCATTCTGCCGAGAAGAGTTTTCGGCTTGGACGCTGTGGCCGGTTCTCGTTCCGGCTTTTCCTGCGCAATCTCATGGTCGCCGCGGTCCGCCTCCAGCAGGAGATTGATTGCAGCCTGCGCCTGCCGCAGTGGTACGCGCACCGGCACACCACCCATGGCATTGGCGAAATGACCGAAGTTGGTGATTGTCGTGGTCGGTAAATCAACCACCACAATGCCGTGCCCTTCAAGGAATGACCGCGTTACGGCAAAGTCGATATGAGTGAAAACGGTAGCAACCTTTGCAACCCGGTCGCTGATTTCATTCATGTCCCACGCCCCCAAAGAAAACACGAATGTGCCGCTGATGGCACCCCTATTAGCCTTCATAATCCGCAACTGACACACTGAACTTTAACCTGCCACTTTCGTTCCTATGCTGTGCAACCATAGAGATGAAAGGATAGTGGAATGAATGACATCGCATTGCCCGCTGAGGTCGAGAGCGCTGTGCGCACCATACAAACCGATCTGCCGGTCAACGCCACTATCCATGTCTGGCTGAAGGCAAAGAAGGCCGATGAGCCGGGGGCGGTGTCATTCTCCAACCATAATGGCAAGTTCGGTGAGGTCTCATCCACCAATGTGGATGAGTATAATTTCCGCATCTATCAGGTGTTTGGCGGCGGGCGTATTGAGATGAGCTACGACACGGTCACCACCGCCGTGTCTGTCATCTACTGGTTCATTGCGTCCGATGTGCTGGAAACCGGCATAACAGTTGTCCACACCAAGCCGGATAATGCCGCACCGGAATTGCCCGACAGTTACCATTTCCGCCCGCCCTTCGGCTGGATGAACGATCCCAATGGCTTTGGCCGTTTCGAAGGCCGCCCTCACCTCTTTTACCAGCATTATTCTCACGGGCTGCGCTGGAACACCATGCACTGGGGCCATGCGGTATCGTCGGATTATCTACGTTGGCGGCATCTGCCGATCTTCTTATTTCCGTCCGAAGAACTCACGACACGGCCAGACAAGCGCGGCGGCGCTTATTCCGGCTCCACCATTCCGCTGGTGGAAGGCACCGGTATTCGCGTCTTCTTTACCGAGCAGGTGCAGGACCGCGTTCCCGAACAGCAGATCCAGCTGACCGCCACCTCTTCTGATCTCATCATGGCCGGACAGGCAGACGTCATTCTGGGCAATCGGCCCGATGGGCAGGGCCTGACGCCTGACTTCCGCGATCCTTACGTGTTCCGGGGGCCGGATGGCCTATGGAAAATGCTGTTGGGCAGCCAGAGCGATGGCGGCGGGGTTATTCTGCTGTATGAGACGCAAGACCCCACTGCGGCATCCGGCTGGACCTATGTCGGCAAGCTGTGGGTGGAAACGCGCTATAAGACGACGGCGGTGGAATGCCCCTGCCTGCTGCCGCTGGATGGCCCGGCTAATTCCCGCTCCACCCGCTGGGTGCTGGTCTATGGCCTGATGCATTCGGAAGACGCAGCAACCGGTCGCAAAAACCTCACCATGGCCGATGTCGGCTGGTTCGATGGCAAGACTTTCGTCAAGGAATTCGGCCAGGAGCTGGATTTCGGCACTGACAATTATGCCTTCCAGGCGTTTCTGGATGGCGATACCATTGTCGGCATCGGCTGGTTGGCCAATTGGGCAGATGCAACGCCGGAGATCGATTTTCCCACCGCCATGACCTTGCCGCGCCGCATGATCTTCTCCAACGGCGCGCTTCTGACGCCGCCCATCGGCGCTGCGGAAAGCCTGCGCCATCGCATTCTGGACCGCACCCGGCTTGCCGCTGGCGACACTGTCGAGTTTCCGAATGGCGCATTCGAAATTCTGTTCGAGCTGGAAAAGCCCGGCCTGCCCTTCGATCTGGAACTGGACCACCCGACCGTCAAGCTGGGTGTCGTCTGCGATGAAACCGGCCTCTGGATACGCTATGAGGACGATCGCGAAGGGCCGACGCCGCGCTATATTTCAGAGGGCGCGCGCCCGTTCCGCCTGCGCATTTTCGTGGATTATGGCTCCATCGAGGTCTTTGCCGATCATGGCCGCTTCGTCGGCACCAAGCGCATAGACAGTTTCGAGCCGGTGCGCTCTGCCCGCCTGAAAGCCGCTCAAGGCGCGGTTTCCCACGCGACGACATGGATGCTGAAACAGTAGCCCTCAGGAACCTTCGCACCTTTGGTCCGTTCTCTTGATAAGCAATATATCAGGAGAGCCCTATGTCCAAAATTGAAGAGAGAGACCCTATGCTGGCCTCCACCGAAGCGGGAGAAGACAAGGGCACGAAGAAGAAGGCCGGTCGCGGGATCATCCTCGCGCTCGCTGGCTTCTGCATCATGGCCTTCGTCATCTACCTCTCGATGATCGCCATCATGACCACCCAATCCTCTTAAAACTCATAAAACAGGCAGGAAACACATCATGGATCCGCGCGATAAGATTTCGACAGGTGAAGATGCTTTCGATCAGGATATGGTCGAACTCGATATTGATGACCTTCCCGCGAAGGGCGAAATCCCCCAGCAGTTCGAGCATGAACTGATGGAAGAGGAAGCTGAGAGCGAAGACGACCCTTATCAGGAAAGCGACGAAGCGCTTCCCGACGATGAGGAAGAGCGCGTGATCGATCGCAATCCTTCCCGCGAAGGTGGCGCGTTCGACGACGTTTGATCTGACGCATTTCAACTCATTAAAAGGCCGGGCCTGTCATTGAGACGACCCGGGCTTTTTACGTGTTCAGCCCGCACGTTCCGGGCTGTATCCCGCCTCGCGCATGGCTTCTTCCGCCTTTGCCGCATCGCCATCAATGGTCACGCTGTGCGCCGCAAGATCGATGGTGATGTCAGTGCCGGGAAGTGCGTCTGCTACCGCACCGCGAATGGTTTTTTCGCAATGGCCGCAGGTCATATCTGGCACCGTGAATGTGGTTGTGGTCATGGGATTGTCCTTTCTTTTCAGATATTTCAGAGTTTCAAATCGGCCCCATCGATGCCCGCCAGATCATCCAGAATGGGGCAATCGGGCCTGTTGTCTCCGCCGCAGCAATGGGCCAGGTGAGAGAGCGTTTTAACCATGCTCTTCATCTCGGCAATCTTGCGCTCGAGATCGGCAATATGGGCGGTGGCTATGTCCTTCACGGCGCTGCTTTCCCGGGTCTTGTCCTGCCACAGCGCCAAAAGTGTCTGCGTT
Source organism: Rhizobium sp. WCS2018Hpa-16 (assembly GCF_031843705.1). NCBI lineage: Bacteria > Pseudomonadati > Pseudomonadota > Alphaproteobacteria > Hyphomicrobiales > Rhizobiaceae > Rhizobium > Rhizobium sp. WCS2018Hpa-16. The sequence continues at coordinate 826,134 of NZ_JAVTIX010000002.1, read as the reverse complement.
TCTTCCAACGAAAAGCCCAGCGTGCGGGATCGCTTGATGAAGCGCAGCGTATGCACCTCCTCTGCGCCATAGGTGCGGTAATTATTGCCGGTTCTGGCCGCAGGCGTGATGAGGCCGATCTGTTCGTAATAGCGGATCATCTTGGCCGATACGCCTGATGCTTCCGATGCCTGACCGATGTTCATGACGAAACCCTCACCGTTTTCAGGCGCAGGGCATTGCCCATCACGAAGACCGAAGAGAGCGCCATGGCCCCGGCCCCTATCATCGGCGACAGCATGATGCCGAAGGCCGGGTAAAGCGCACCCGCCGCCACTGGTATCAGCGCCACATTATAACCGAAGGCCCAGAACAGGTTTTGGGCGATGTTGCGCATGGTGGCGCGGCTCATCTCTATGGCATGCACCGCGCCCATGAGATCACCCCCCACCAGCACCACGTCAGCACTTTCAATGGCGACATCCGTGCCCGTGCCGATGGCCATGCCCACGTCAGCCTCAGCCAATGCCGGGGCATCATTGATGCCATCTCCCACGAAGGCCAGCGTGCCTCGGCCCTTTCGCAGGTCCTTGATGGCCTTCACCTTTCCCTCAGGCAGCACCTGCGCAATCACGTGATCGATGCCCACCTGTCTGCCGATGGCATGTGCCGTGCGCTCATTGTCGCCCGTCACCATGGCGACCTCGATACCCATGGATTTCAACGCCTTGATGGCCTTGGCGCTCGAAGGCTTCAGCGGGTCTGCCACGGCCAGAATGGCTGCAAGCTTTCCATCCATGGCGGCATAGAGCGGCGTCTTGCCCTCATCACCCAGCCGCTGCGCGGTGTTTGCGAATACGTCAACGGAAAGGCCGAGCTTCACCATGAACCTGTCTGCCCCGACATGGACCCTGCGACCATCCACGGTGGCGGAAATGCCGTAGCCGGGCAGGTTTTCAAAGTCTGTCATGGTGGGTGAGTTATCGGGCAAAGCCACTGCCGCCCGCACGATAGCCTCTGCAATAGGATGTTCGGAACGGCTTTCAACCGCAGCCACCAGCCTCAGAATCTGCGCAGGCTCGAAGCCTTCCACCGGTTCCAGATCGGTCAGCTCAGGCTTGCCCTTGGTCAGCGTGCCCGTCTTGTCCACCACCACAATTTTGACGGATCGCAGGGCTTGCAGCGCCTCGCCCTTGCGAAACAGCACACCCAGTTGCGCCGCCCTGCCCGTGCCGACCATGATGGATGTCGGTGTGGCCAGCCCCATGGCGCAGGGGCAAGCGATGATGAGAACGGCGACCGCATTGATGAGGGCATAGGTATAGGCAGGCTGCGGCCCGAACATGGCCCAGATGATGAAGGTCAGCACGGCAATGGCCATCACCCCGGGCACGAACAGCGCGGTGACCCGGTCCACCGCCAGCTGGATGGGCAGTTTCGCGCCCTGTGCCTGCTCCACAAGGCGTATGATCTGCGCCAGCATCGTATCTGCGCCCACCTTGGTGGCCCGGAATTTCAGCGCGCCATTGCCATTGATGGTGCCGCCCGTCACGGCATGGCCCACGGTCTTTTCCACCTGCACCGGCTCGCCTGAAATCATTGATTCATCGACAAAGGACGCGCCCTCCACCACCTCGCCATCAACCGGCAAACGCTCTCCGGGGCGGATGATGACGATATCGCCGACGACGACCTCATATGTTGCAAGATCAAGCATTGCGCCGCCGCGCTCGACCCGCGCTGTCTTTGCCTGAAGGCCCGTCAGCTTGCTGATGGCATCGCCGGTCTTGCCGCTGGCACGCGCTTCCAGCAGCCGCCCGATGAGGATCAGCGTCACCACGACGGCAGCAGCTTCGTAATAGACATGCCGGGCATCATCAGGCAGCAAGCCCGGCGCAAATGTGGTGACGAGCGAATAGAGATAGGCCGCACTCACACCCAGCGCCACCAGCGAATTCATCTCTGGCGCGCCATGGGCAAGGGCCGGAAAACCCGATTTCAGAAAGCGCCAGCCGGGGACGAAAATGATGACCGTGGTCAGCGCGAAATAAAGATAATAGAGCGTCTGCGTCTCGATGACGCCCATCAGCCAATGGTGCATGGGCGCATAGACATGCCCGCCCATTTCCAGCACGAAGAGTGGTGCTGTGAGAATGGCGGACAGGATCACGTCGCGCTTTAACCGCGCCTCATCATCCTGCCCGTGGTTGTGGTCTTGGGAGGTCTGAGCGGCACCGGAACCGGGGGCCTTCAGCGCAAAACCGGCGAGCCTTGCGGTTTCCACCAGCGCCTCACGCTGCCGGTCACCGCCCATGGTGTCCACGGTAACCGCACCGGTCTCGGCATTCACGAGAACGCTGACCGTTGTGGCGACAGAATCCAGAACGCCCTGCAAACGCGCCGCATCGCCAGCTTTCAAACCATGCGCGGTGAGTTGAATAGTGCGGGGCGCAACCTCATAGCCGATCTTTCTGACGGCAGCGGCGAGCGTCGTTGCTGAAAATCCATCCGCCGGCTCCACCGTCAGCCGCTTCGTCGCAAAGTTCACTGAACTTGCCGCCACCCCCGGCACCTTGGCAGCCGCTAGCTCCACCCGCCGCACACAGGACGCGCAGGTCATGCCTTCGACAGCGATGGAAAGCGGCTCTGCCTGAGTGCCTGAATGGGTGCCAGTATCGGCGTTTATCTTGACGGTCTCGTTCATGGGATTTCCCCTTTCACAGACCCATGTAATGCTTCCCATGATGGGAAGGTCAAGGGCTGCCGGTCCTTATTCCACCCCTCCCCTTCAGCGCAATCTAATTCAGTCTATTCTTGATTTCTTATGTTCTATTGCAGATCTCATTGTTATGTAGCAATTCGGAATTCTGCTTATATCCTCACCTTTGAACTGATCTGTGAACTCTTTCCAGTACATCTGGAATATCTCTTTCACCTATGCTTTAAAAATCCGGGGTTTTTCATCGGGGGTATCTATGCGTTTCTTGCCATTCATCGGCCTAGCGGCCGTCATCACGACGCTTGCCTCATGCGGCACCATGTCCAAGGAAGAATGCCGCGTGGCTGACTGGGGTGTGGTGGGCGATACGGATGGCGCGGCGGGCTACAATCCGCAGAGCCGCTTTGCCGACCATGTCAAATCCTGCTCCAAGAGCGGCGCAACACCGAACCAGACCCAATGGTATCAGGGATATCAGACCGGCATCAAACGCTTTTGCACCCCGCTAAGCGGTGCCTCCCATGGAGAATCCGGCGGTGCCTATAACAATGTCTGCCCACCTGAGATGGAACCGGGATTTGTGCGCGGCTATAGCCTGGGCAAGCGGGTCTATGATCTGCGCTCCCGCATCGATACTCTTCGTTCCGACGTCCTCTCCCGGGAATCGGAAGCCAACCGGCTCTCCGAAGAGCTGAAAAAGGCCGAGGACAAAGACCGCCGCAACCTGCGCGACCGCATCGATGATCTTGAACGAGACCGCAGCCGCGCGCGCCGCGAGGCCGACGACCTCGGCTATGATCTGAGCGAAGCCGAACGCGACCTAGGCTACTTCCGCCAGACCTCCGGCGTACCGATGGCACCGGCGCGTTATTAATCGTAAAATAAGGGGCCGTGCACCCTCACCGACGCACGGAAACCCTTGCGATATCGCGAAGAAACTCATCGCGCACCACCTGCCCCATGGGGGTGTCAGATGGTTTGTCGTTGATGCGCAGGCGGGCGAAGACGATGTGTTGGCCTTCGCGTTCTGCCCAGCCCACGAACCAGCCGAAGGGGCGCTGCGGGTCTGGCTTGCCATCATCGCCGTTAAGGTTTCCCATGCCTGAGGTGCCGTGCACGCTCCAGGCTTCGGCGGCATCGAACACTGGCATGATGGCGCGGGTCTTGTTTTGCGCATCCCGCGCGAAGGGCAGATTGTTGCCCATCAGGCGGCGCAGGAATCCGACCTGCTCGACCGGCGATATTTGCAGCGAGCCGCCCATCCAGCTGGCCATGCCCTTTGGCGTTGTGCCGGGTGCGCCCGCCGTACTGGTGGTGCCGAAACCCAGCCGCTTGACGTAGCTTAAAAACTTTTCAGGGCCGAGGCGGCTGGCAATCTCGGTGCCGTACCAGTTCACGCCATTCTTCTGCCAGGCGCTGGGGTCCACCTTGCGGCGCTCTGCCGGGGCGGCATCCATGCCTTTTTGCCAGTCCCACACCGGATTGAACTCATCCAGCAAGACGCCGGAATCATAGCCGATCAGCGCTAAGGGAATGTTGAACGTCGCGCCCGGCGGCACGCGCTTGTCACACGTGCCCTGCTGCGTCATGACTGCACCAGTTTCCACCGAGGTCACGAAGGTGCATTCGTAAACATGCTGCGAGGCATTGGCCCCGCCCGGCACTAGGCCAGCGCCAGAAAGGCCAGCGGCGGAAAGGCACAGGGCTTTGAGAACAGCGCAGCGGGATAGCATTCATTTTCCTTGTAACCGGTGCTCATGCAGGCCGATAAGGGGTCGTTGATAAAAGATGGCATGGTTTAAGTGCAAGTTGGGGCAGCAATAGGACGAGGCAAATTGCCCTTCATCTCCGTTGTGCCGCAGGCTCATCCCCCACCGTCAACGGCCAGTCTACAACGTAATTCTCAAAATCGTCCACATCAACCTGCTTTTCGTTGATGGTGCGTCCGCGTGCCGAAATGCCAGCCACATGCACCGTTTCCGGATCACCCGAAACAAGGTGGTGCCACCAGTAAAGATCTTCGCCATCACGCACCAGCGCATAGGCGCACGTGGGCGGCAGCCAGCCGATTTCGTTGACGAGCTTGAGGTTGAGCTGGATGCAATCCGGCACCGTATCAAACCGGTTGGGGTAATCCGAACAGGCGCAGCTATCGCCATCCAGCAACTGGCAGGCGACTGATGTGAACACCACTTCGCCGGTGTCCCAGTCTTCCAGCTTGTTGAGACAACAGAGCCCGCAGCCATCGCACAGGCTTTCCCACTCGGTGTTACTCATTTGCGCCAGTGATTTCGTTTTCCAGAAGGGCGCGTCACTCATCGTTAACATTTCCGTTCCATTTTGCAGCATCGGGCGGCAACGTGATCCCCGTTTGCCATATCGCAATCTACCGGATTATGAGATAATCGCTAAATCCGGCAGAGTAGTGGTGATGGTGGAATGACCCGCGCAAGGTCGCTGCGTCAAGCAAATGCTGGCGAGATCGAACAGGAATACGTTTCAGGTGCAGGAAGACAACAACAAGAAACCGGCGCGCCGTAAGCGCCATCTTCTGCTGCGCATCGATTCATGGATCGATTCCAGCCTGTGGACATCCGCGTCGCGCCTGCTCGATTTCTGGGAAGATGTGACCATCGCATCGCGCAAGCTGCATGTGCGCGGCTGGAAGAAATTTCTCATCAACATTGCCGATGATGCCCTGACGGTTGGCACCGCTGGCACCGTGTTGATGCTGGCGCTGGCGCTGCCCGCCTTTGAGGAAACCAAGAAGGACTGGCGCTATCGCGGTGATTTCGCCGTGACATTCCTTGATCGCTTCGGAAACACCATCGGCCATCGCGGCATCATTCACGAAGATTCCGTGCCAATCGACCAGATGCCGGATCATTTCATCAAGGCGGTTCTGGCCACCGAAGATCGTCGCTTTTTCGAACATTTCGGCATTGATTTCATTGGCCTTGCCCGCGCCATGAGCGAAAACGCGCGCGCAGGCGGCGTCGTGCAGGGCGGCTCCACGCTGACGCAGCAATTGGCCAAGAACCTGTTTCTGACAAATGAGCGCTCGCTGGAACGCAAGATCAAGGAAGCCTTTCTGGCGCTTTGGCTTGAATCCAACATGTCGAAAAAGGAAATCCTCAGCCTTTATCTGGACCGCGCCTATATGGGCGGCGGCACCTTTGGGGCGGCGGCGGCAGCGCAGTTTTATTTCGGCAAGAACCTGACGGACGTGACGCTGGCGGAATCCGCCATTCTCGCCGGTCTGTTCAAGGCGCCTGCGAAATACGCGCCGCACGTGAACCTGCCGGCGGCGCGTGCGCGTGCCAACACCGTACTTTCCAACCTTGTGCGCGGCGGCTTGATGACCGAAGGACAGGTTATCGGTGCACGCCGCAACCCGGCCACCGTTATCGACCGCGAAGACGTGAAGGCACCGGACTATTTCCTCGACTGGGCCTTTGACGAAGTGCAGCGTCTGGCCAAGGATGGCAAGATCAAAGACCACACGGTCATTGTGCGCACCACCATCGATACCGGCCTGCAACAGGCGGCTGAACAGGCGCTGGAAGGCAGCCTGCGCGAATTTGGCGAAGGCTACAAGGTCAAGCAGGGTTCGATTGTGATGATCGAAAATGGCGGCGGCATTCGCGCCATGGTCGGCGGGCGGGACTATGGCGAAAGCCAGTTCAACCGCGCAACGGCGGCCCTTCGCCAGCCGGGCTCATCCTTCAAGGTCTATACCTATTCCGCCGCCATGGAGAAGGGTTACAAGCCGGAAACGCTGATTTCAGATGCGCCTGTCACATGGCGCGGCTGGTCGCCGCAAAACTATGGCCGCTCCTATGCGGGCAAGGTGACGTTGCAGACGGCGCTGGCCAAATCCTACAACACCGTGCCAGTGCGCCTTGCCAAGGATGTGCTGGGAACGCAGATCATTGCAGATACGGCCAAGGCCATGGGCGTTGCCACGCCGCTGCGCACAGACAAAACCATTCCGCTCGGCACATCCGAAGTGACCGTGCTGGATCAGGCCACCGGCTACGCCGTTTTCCCGGCAGATGGCATGCAATCACGCCGCCACGGCATTGCGCAGGTGCTGGATTACGAAGGCAAGGTTCTCTACGATTTCGAGCGCGACGAGCCACCGGCGCAGCGCGTGCTATCCGAAGACGCCAATTCCAAGATGAACCGCATGCTGGTGACCATTCCCGTGGAAGGAACGGCGCGGCGCGGCGCACTGGACAATGGCATCGTCTCAGGCGGCAAGACCGGCACATCACAATCCTACCGCGATGCCTGGTATGTGGGCTTCACCGGCAACTACACAGCCGCCGTCTGGTTCGGCAATGACGACTTCACCTCCATGAACAACATGACCGGCGGCGCCCTGCCCGCCATGACGTTCAAGAGGCTGATGGACTATGCCCACCAGGGCATGGAACTGCGCCCCATTCCCGGCATCCAGAACCCGTTGCCCAATGGCACGCACCCCAAACCCGCCACCGGCGCAGTCGTCGCCTCCACAGACGCCAACGCCCTCCCCGCCCTCACCCGCCCCCGCTCCCTCTCCGCCGAAGCCACACGGGTTATTCGCTCGATTGGCAAACGGCTGAAGGAAGCGTCAGCGCCTTCGTTGACGGTGCAGAAGGTGGCAGGCGTTGAGACGGATGGTGGGGTGAAGAGGTAGGGTTCTAAACTAACTTTACGATAGATTTCATTCAGAAATACAGTCGCTGGTAGTTCGTTGTTTTGCTGCTTCATTTTCAATTTTGAGGCGCTCCCCAAACTTATGAATCTCTTTAAAAACGAGTGAAATCGCTGGCTCTTCATTTGCTATATAGGCAGAGCTGCGGTCCTCGATGCGGGGAACCGGCTTTCCTGCTGCCCACGCCTGAGCTTTGCCCATCGAATCTTTTCTTTTCTTTTTTTCAAATATATCTCGATAACGGCGAGGTGAAATGCCTATAAATGGTTCGAAGAGAACCTTAATGTCAGCCTCGTCTGCCGAAAATGTAATCGAATCTTCATGTAAATCTTTGGCGTGGCTTTTGGGATAGGGCTCCAGAAAAACAACCTTTTTAACCCCTGACGAAACGATATGTTTTGCGCACATGTGGCAAGGAAATGTTGTAGTGAAAAGTATAGAATCCTGCAGCGATTTGCCTTTGCGAGCAGCGTCTGTAATCGCTGACATCTCTGCGTGAATTATACGCCCGAACTCAATGATATCCATAACTTTCGAGTCAGAAATTAGCTTTGTCGAGAGTAAGGTTTCAACCTGTGCATAGGTCCCGCCTACAGCTTTGAGCTTAGGAGAAATAAAATCGAGCTTGCCCAGTCGGTCAACAAGATCGAATAAAAGCTGCAACTTTCGTGCGTGGTTGCCGTCTTCTCCCTCCTCAAAATCTCGGTGAGGCGGCACATCCGGATCGTCGCACCAATAAGTACCTCCAAAAGCCTTTGGCACCTCATTACAGCCGAGCGTAATAACTTCTCCGGTTTGGGAAAAAATTGCGGCACCAATCTGTCTTGAGAGATCTAACGATCGGAGAGACGCACCTGCAGCAGCATACATGCCATACTCGCGTTTAGTCGGCGACATTCCGTTGTGGCCGAAAAATGCTTTAATGAACCTATAAATGACTTCTTTTGTCTGATCGCCAGTACCTCCTGGTACAAAAACGTCTCCCATATGAAAGACGTCTGAAACTCTCTGACCATAATCGTCATCGATTTCGTGATTATCTCTCTCGATCAGATCAATCGCAGTTTTCTCAGCATCGGAATCTTCGACTAGGCTTGTGCGGTACTGTTTGATCTTTTTCATCAATTGTCGGCGCCGTTCCTCAGCGTCAGCGAAGACTGATATCTGAACAAACTTTCTACCATAGACCTCTCGAAGGAGAGCGATTTCTTCAACCCGCTTAAACTGTCGTAGAACAAAAGCTCTTTTAAGAAGGGGCTCATTGCGCGCATCTTTTTGATCAAGTTGATTGGTACCAAGCTCCACCCGGAGGCGCCTGATTTCACTTATTGCGATGCATGCAAGTGCCGCATTGTTTTTTGTTTCTCGTCTCACCTTATCGGCGTTTTTTATCAATGAATGATAGCGGTCTCCATATGTTGCGTCCTCAGATGTCAGATTCGGCAACAGATCATTCATGACGGACGTGATGTGAATGACACTGACATTGTAATGTACATCTGTGAGTGCGTTACTCAGATGTTCGATCACTGCGTCCATGTCGACCCCAATTGGGCCCACTAGACCGATTACAAGTTCTGGATTGTCAACAATGGCTTTTGCGTTCAAGACACACCTTAATAGGAACTTAACGACCCAAGGCCGATTATAGATTTCGTAACGGCATTAATAATTGTATGGTCGATTCGAAGTTTTCTGAGAGGATAAAGATCATGGATACGAAAACTGTCAATAGTGACGTCGTCTCGAGCACAACCAGAGGGCAGCAACTCTGGTCAATCATGACTGACGCCGCAAAAAACGTGCTGGAACGCCCTGACAACCAAAGAGGGCCTTACGTCATAAAGGACAACGACCTTATGATCGTGAAGACAGCTTCTGCTCGCTGAGGGCCAGCAATCGTCGATCCATATATTGTCTCATGACATCTCGAACTGATTTTGGGATGTCTGATACCCGACCAGTTGATTAATCGGTGTCAGTGGGGGGTAGAGCAGCCATTACCCACGCAACCAATCCCCATCCGGGGCGTTTGTGGTTCAATCCCATGAACCAGGACACGCGAAAATTTTCGCATCAGTCCTTTCCGGTTGGAGACCAGTCTATGAGTGATGTGACTGGCAGAGAATTCTCTGCTTATCCCTTTCAATCCCTTTTCGTGCCGTTTCCGTTTGTTTGCTTTTCGATGACGTTGGGCACGGATATTGCGTTCTGGCAGACGGCTAATCTGCTTTGGCTGAATTTTTCGGCGTGGTTGCTGTTTGCGGGGCTGGTGTTTGGCGGGCTGGCGGTTTTGGCGGGGTTGGTGGATTTGTTTCGCTCTCGCACACGGCCGATGCGGCCTTCGTTTTTTGCTATTTTTCTGTTTGTCGTGATGCTGGCTTTGGCGCTCGTCAACAGCCTCGTTCACGCTGGTGACGGATGGACCCCTGTTGTTCCCTATGGTCTCGCCCTTTCGGCGGTTACCTTTGGCGTGGCGCTGATGTGCGTTGCTGCTTCTACCCGCAAATATGCAAGACTGGCCTGGAGAGTATGATGATCGCGCGCCGACTGCTTCACACCGCTGTCCTCATGGGCAGTGCCGCCGTCATCCTTTCCGCTTGCAGCGAACAGGATGGTAAGTTCGATATTTCTCAGCAGATCGGTGCTGATCCGGTGCTGCCTGAACCATCTGCCAGCCTGATACCTGACTTGAAGGTGGCCGAGGTTGTGGGCTGGAAGGATGGCGAGTTGCCGACTGTGCCGGAGGGGTTGAAGGTGACCCTTTACCAGAAGGACCTTGCCACCCCCCGCACCGTGCACACGCTGCCGAATGGCGATGTGCTGGTGGTGCAGTCTCGCGGGCCAAAGGGCGCGCCACCATCGCGGCCGAAGGATATTATTCGTGGCTGGATTATGGCGATTTCCCATGGGGAGACAAAGCCGCAGAAGGAGAGCAATCTCATCACGCTTTTGCGCGATACCAACCGCGATGGCGTTGTTGATGAGCGCCACGACCTGCTGACGAAGATGGATTCGCCCTTTGGCGTGGCGTTTGCGGATAATACGCTCTATGTCGCCACCGCCAGCGAAATTCTCGCCTATCCCTACCAGCTTGGGCAGAACGAAATCACGCAACCGCCCAAAGTGCTGACGCCGCTGCCGGGCGGGCCGATCAACCACCACTGGACCAAGGATCTGGCGCTGAGCCCTGATGGCAAGTTCCTCTATGCGTCCGTTGGGTCCAATTCCAACATCGTTGAAAATGGTCTGGAAGCGGAAAAGAACCGCGCCGCTATTTTGCAGGTGGACCGGCAGACAGGTGCGTTCAAGCTGTTTGCATCAGGCCTGCGCAACCCCAATGGTCTGGCATTCAACCCGCAATCGGGCGAGCTTTGGGCCGTTATCAATGAGCGTGATGAGCTTGGGCCGAACCTCGTTCCCGACTATATGACATCGGTGAAGGAAGGCGGATTTTACGGCTGGCCTTGGAGCTACTACGGCAACCATGTCGATCCGCGCGTCTATCCGCCGCGTCCCGATATTGTCGCCACCGCCATCAAGCCGGATTACGCGCTGTCCAGCCATGTCGCGGCCCTTGGCCTGACATTCACGCTGAATTCTGCCATGCCGGCAGCCTATGCCAACGGCGCTTTCATTGGTGAGCATGGCAGCTGGAACCGCGATTCCTTCAATGGTTACCGCGTGACCTATGTGCCGTTTGAAAACGGCAAACCAGCTGGCAAGACTCAGGATGTTGTGACGGGCTTCATTCAGGGCGACAAGGCCCGAGGTCGCCCGGTCGGCGTTGGCATCGATGGAACCGGCGCGCTTCTGGTGGCGGATGATGCTGGAAATTCCGTCTGGCGCGTTGCAGCCGCCGATGGCACGATGACGCCAGCCCCGGTTGCTACGGACGATATTTCGGGTGGAACGGCAGCAGCCCCTGCTGCACCGCCAACCGCACCCGCCGCGCAGACTCCACCTGCGGCACCTGCGCCCGCCCCTGCAAACTAAAACGTGCTCATGCTTCACGCTGCCGGATTTTGCAGCGTGAAGCTTTTCGCGGCGCTGGCCCTACTGCGAATCGCCGCCAAGTTGTGTGGAGATTTTTTCAAAGGCCTACATCTGAAGCGTTCTGCCCATTTCCCCGCGATGAAATCAATGGTAACCCTCACCTGTTCCAAAACGGGAAAACAGCGTGTTTCGAGTTCCATTTCTTGTTGCCATTTCGCTCATCATTGCCTTTGGCGTGGGTATCTTTTCAACGTTTGCAGCGCTGCAAGCGACAGATGGTTTTGGCTCTATCAAGATTGGTGCCTGGGATGCGTTTCCCGAGGCGCAGACCATTGAAGCTGACCCTTACGCAAAATCCCACCGCGCCCGCGCGGGCAAGCTGCTTTACGGCACGGCGGAAGGCCTGAGCTTTACCGCGTCGGTGGATAGCAGCGGCGAGCGCCTGTCCGGCGACTGCCGTTACAAGCTGAGCGGCAACGTGCCCCCTTCCCGTTTCTGGACGCTTTATGCTGCAGACCAGCAGGGCAATGCGCCCGAAGATGGATCAGGCAGACCGATTGCGCTTAACTCCCGCAACCTGTTGCATGGTTCTGAAGGTGGCATGGATATCAATATTGCCGCTTCCGCACAGACATTCAACTGGCTGGCCGTCCCGCCCTCTGCCGGGTTCAAGCTGGTGCTGACGCTGCTCGATACACCGGTTGCATCCAGCACCGGGCTTATCGACATCAAGATGCCGGATATTCGCAAGATTGGATGCGGCAATGCTTAAGGTCATCTTTGCCGTCTTCGTCGGGCTTGTTGGTGCCGCCGTGCTGCATCTCATTATCCTGCTGGCCATTCCGCATTTTTCCAACCGCGATGCCTACACACGGGCCGTGGCGGAAGGTGCGGCCAACACGTTTCATCTGCTGGATGAGAAAAGCGAAAAAGCCGGGCTTGGCAGCGGAGATCCCTTCATGCGGGTTGCCGTCTGCACCTTCAGCGTGGATCAGAAACCGGTGCGGCTGGCAGCATTCGGGGCGGTGCCCTTCTGGTCGGTCGCCGTTTTCGATAGCGCATCCAACGAGATTTTCAGCATGAATGACCGCACCTCTGCGGGCGGAGAGATGGATATTCTGGCGGCAAACCAGGTGCAGCTTGCGTCTATCCGCAAGGCAATGCCCGAGGGACTTTCGAAGTCCATTCTTGTCGCGGCTGGCCAGGGCAAAGGCTATGCCGTGTTGCGGACCATGGTTCCGCAGTCAAGCTTCGTGGAAGAAGCGACACGTTTTCTCAGCGAAGCCAAATGCGAGCAGGCGCCATGGCCGTGACCAGCGCGCTGGCAACGAACCATCAGGAGCCGGTGGCTGCTTCAGTCGTTGTGTCAATGGTCTTGCGCTTGCGGGGCTTGCGCCCATCTTCAATCTGAATTTGCGGCACTGGCCGCTCATAGCGCACGCCCGTGAAAAACAGAATCTGGGCAGGGCCATCAGTTGCTTTTTGCGGATTGGCGGGTTTGGCGAAGCGGCGGGATGCCGCAAAAAACGAAATGATTTCCGTCATCGTATTCTCCTCTCAAGGCATGACGCTAAGCTGTTGAATATGTGCGCGGCTATATGAACTACGCGCGGAATGCCATCACCACAACATTGTGCATTTCCAGTCCACAGACTGGCATGTGAGATGCGAGCTTTCGTAAACACTCAGGCGTTTACGACCGTCAATCCAGACTTCCGATTTCGAAATCCGGCATCGTATCTGTAGGCTCTTCACAAGATTACAAACAGATATAAGTTAATCATCCGTTAATTCTAATATTCTTGCTTCCGTAAGAACCATTAAAATTGAGTATAATTGCGATATCTCTTGGAAAGGATGCAGTCACACATCTGTGAATTGAAAATCAGGCATTTTTTGAAAGTCGTTGTATTCAATACCTTAATTCAAACACCACAATAAGTAACAGGTTATTTTTAGGAAAACTGTCGTTTGACGGCTGTCATTATCGTCATGTTTAAGAGCAGATAGCCGCCATGATAGCGGTTAGGGGCTCGCTCTTTACTGCCATCGGCACGATGGACGGTGCCCCGTTTTAAACCACCCGAAGCCCCCTCCTCCGGGTCGGGCGTTTCGCTCATAGGTGGTGTTGGCGCATGATTCACACAGATCCCAAAACATCCTCTTAAAATTTGCTGTGAATAGCCGGAAAAAATCGCTTTGCGCGATTGCTGGTTAACAGCACGTCAACACGTTTGCTCTAATTTGATGAGATCGTTTTGTTCTGCGTCAAATTGGGTATTGCGTTGACCGACAGGTATCGAGAATTGGAAAGGCCAAGTGCCGAGAGGAAGAAGGATGTGGTCCTTATGGCTACGGTGACGAGCTTCGAGGGGCTGTCTTATCCATCCAAATCAGAGCTCCGGCAGTTTGCAGAGCTGTTCATGCCGCTGTTTGCCGCCTCTACGCCAGAGGCAAAGCGGGATGCGGTTGCGGCCTTGTCGCAGAACCCCAACGTGCCCTCGGCCGTTGCCTTCTTCATCGCCAGTCAACCGATCGGGCTGTCTGCACCCTTTCTCGTTTCTTCCAAATGCCTTGATGACGATACGCTGATTGCCATTGCCCGCACCCAGGGCGGCGCGCATGCGCGCACCATCGTGCGCCGGGATGATCTTTCGCCCACCGTTGTCGATGCGCTGGTTGGCCTGCGCCACTCGCACAATCCCATCCCTGCTTCGGCCCGAAAGAACGCGGCACCTGCCGAGCCCGCGCCGAGCCTTGAGAAGTCGATTGCCGAGCGCGAAGAGGATCTGCGTCGCCAGCTCCGCACCATGGCGCGCCAGCTTCACCGTCCGGTCAGCGATACGCTGGGCGTGCGCCGCCTGACAGACGTGCAGGAAGCCCTGCTGGTACGCTTTGCCCGCGAGCGCAATGCACGGCAATTCTCCACGGCGCTTTCCGATTCCCTTTCGGCAAGCCACTGGCTGTCGGAACGTATCATGCTGGATATTTCCGGCCAGCAACTGGCCACGACCATGATTGGCGTGGGCATGGATTTTGCCGATGCAGCCTTTGTACTGGAAAGCTTCTATCCGCACCTCAAGGCGCAGGAAGGCGACATGACGCGCGCCGAAGCCATGCTGGACAAACTGGACATTGGTGAATGCGAAGACCGCATCGAGAGCTGGCGCCGGGCAGACAGCTATACTGTCGATCCAAGCCGGGAAACCACGCGGGAGCTTCAGGAACAGATAGATATGGCGCGGCTGGTGGTCCGGCGCTAAGGCGCTGGATTACCCTGAAACGACGTTGAACAGACCTTCGACGGTCTCTGTCTCAATCTCCACGACCCAGAGGTCGCTATCGAAGCGGCGCTCTTTTTCCAGCACGGCCTCAACATCGGCGGCATCCGCGTGGCCTAGCCGCAGTTCGAAACGGCGGTCTGCGCTCCCCTCTTCATTATCGGAAAAGCTTTGGGGCGCGGGGCTGTAGAGATTTTCCACGCCGTTGCGAAGGCGCTGGCGAATGAAGATTGCGCCTGCCGCATCGGCACCCTTGCGTTCCACGGCGGCGAAATCACCGGCGGAAAAAACGCGCCGTATCAGTGCTGAAACAAAAATCTCGGATTTGATGCGCATGGGAATGCGATATCACAAAGCGCCGATGGATTTCAGCTTTTTCAGCACGGCCTCGCTGGGCTCGCCGGTTTCGGGCAGGCGATAGTGTTTTTCAAAGTTGCGAATGGCCTGACGCGTCTGCTCGCCTGCCATGCCATCCACCTTCACATCCGCATAGGCAATGTTGACAAGGCCCTGCTGGATCTTGGCGACAAGATCGTTTGTGACGGGCGTGTGCGGCTTTTGCGTTGTCAGCGAAACCGACTGCGCCTTTGGCTTTTCAGCCTCAGCGTTCTTAATCGCAGCGGCTACGGGATCGATGGCGACGCCGCCGGAATTGGCAGCGGCGGGCCGATCCTTCGGCAGGGCTTTGGGGATGGCGGCAACGGTGGTGGCACTGTCAATTTTCAGGGCCGAGAGAACACGGGTCGTCGGCTCGCCGGTCTGTTCCATGCCGACGGTTTCTTCAAAGAACAGAATGGCGGCGGTGGTGCGGGGGCCGGTCATGCCGTCTGCCACGCCTTCGTAAAGGCCGCGACGGGCAAGCTCGCGCTGGATATCGGTGACGAGTTGAGACGGGCCCTGGGCTGCGGCCCCGCTCGAAGCATGCGCGGGCAGAGCCGGAAGGGCTGGCGCTTCATCTGGATTACCGGCTGCCGGCATGGCCGATGGCTTCGGCGCTTCGGTCTGGCGCTCGATGCGGAAGGTGGTGACGTTGCCCTGTTCGCCGAGGCCGGATGCCAGGCGATAACCGGGAATGCCGTTTGGATTTTCTTCATCGCGCGTGCGCATGAAGGGTGATGGGTGATGCCCCGGCTGATACCAGAGCGCATTGGCGGCGACGAAACCGAACACGACGAAAAAGGCCGTGCAACCGCCGACCAGTTTGGGGTGACGCAGAATCTGTTGCCCCACGGCCAGAGCGGCCACGGAAACGACACCCGGCTCCTTGCGGGCCGGAGTTTTCCTAGGCGATTTTCGCTTTGGCGCCGCCATCCGCAACGTCCTCCTTCATCATTCTGTCTGCACCTGCGACCTGTTGCTTGAGGCGTGGCGGAAACACCACCGGGCCCTTGGCATCATCATGGTCGAGGCCTGTCGTCTGGCCGGAGCCATCGGCTGGCAAGAGGATCGTGACAACCGTGCCTTCACCGGCGCGGCTGCTCATTGCAAAGCTTCCGCCGTGCAGGGCAACCAGACCCTTGACCAGCGCAAGGCCGAGGCCTGTGCCCTCAAAGCGGCGTGTATACTCGTTCTGCACCTGCATGAAAGGCTGGCCGAGAAACGCCATCTTGTCTGCGGCAATGCCAATGCCCGTATCGCTGACGGTCAGCTTCAACATGGCACCCTCCAACGATGCGTCGATGGTGACAACACCGCCCGATTCGGTAAACTTTATGGCGTTGCCAGCAAGATTGATAAGAACCTGTTGAACGGCGCGCTGATCGGCAACGACTTCACCGATTTCGCGCTGAATGCGGCTGGTGAGGGTCAGGCCCTTCTGCTTTGCCTGAAGACCGAGCATGCCCTCGCAGGTGGCAATGGCATCGGAGATGAGGAAGGGCTCCATCAGCAGCTCGTAACGGCCCGCTTCCAGCTTGCTCATATCCAGCATGGTGTTGACCACCGACAGAAGATGCGCGCCGGACTGGCGGATCAGAGAGACATATTCGCGCTGACGATCATTTTCGAGCTTGCCGAAATACTCGCCCGCGAGGATATCCGAAAATCCGAGAACGGCATTGAGCGGCGTGCGCAGCTCATGGCTGACGGCTGCCAGAAAACGCGACTTGGCATCATTGGCCGATTCGGCTTCCGCTGCCTTGCGGACCACTTCCTTGCGCAGGATTTCCTTCTCCGTCACATCGCGAAGCTGGCCGATGACGGCTGTGAGCCGGCCCGACGGGTCCCGCTCTGCCGTCATGTCGATACGACCGTGCAAAAACTGGGTCTGGCGGGAGGCGACCGGCGTATCGAAGCGCAGTTCGGCAACCGAATGCTCATTGCCTTGGCGCAAGGCGTCAAACGCCTGCATGAGAGCGATGCGATCCGACACATGAACCAGTTCGGCAAAGATATGACCAGCGCAATGCTGGAAGGTTGGTGGAAACTGGCCGACATCGCGTCCGGACACGCTTTTGACCACGCCGTGCTCATCAAACACCAGCAACAGGCCGGGCACCTGTGTGGCGCGCAGCATGACATCGCCTGCAGGCGCAGCGGACATGTCCTGCTCCTGCGGGCGCTTTGGCCTGTGTAGGGCCAGAAGCGAAGCGGCAGCGGCGAGAAAAACGGCAAAGACTGTTGCAACGCCCAGTGGCAATGCGACGGAGACGGAGAATGCGAGGCAGAAAGCAGCAGGTACGATCAGCAAGGCGGCCATGCCTGACACGACAAGACGGCGCAGGGCGTGGACCGTTGCGATCCGCGCGCTGGCGTCTTCTTCCATGCGCGAAAGCCACACGCCAGAGGCATGATCAATCAGCGCAATCGCTTTTTCCGTAATTTTACGCAATACCTAAACACCGAATTCTGACGGGCGACGCAGCCCTTAACCATGGCCGACAATAGAGGGCCGCGGCTTAAGGAAAGCCTAAACCTGAGGGCTCCCGGCCCCTTTAAACCCCGGCATAATCCCGTTTCGGGGCATTTGGGGCAGACTTTGTCTTTCATGGTTAATGACGGGTAAGCAAAGGATTTTGTTAGATTTTTCGTTTCGCGTTAATCTTTGTGGCAGGCGTGGGCACCCTTATCCCCTGCAATTGCTGGCGACCGCCGCAATTATGCTTAACACCAGCCGTTAAACTTGTAGCGAAATTGCAATCGGGGTTCAGTTACGGAACAAATCGATACAATTTGAATTAAATTGTGCCGGTTTTTGCAAATGGCTGTTGGTCTGTTGGTTCTAGGGTGATTCCAAGCCCGAGAAACAGGGCAACACGGATGACCCGCAAAGGGCAACGTCAAACAGGGTGGTGTCGCAATGTGGTTCTTGATCAAGGGGTCGATCTGGTTTTCGCTGGTTCTGGTTGCATTGTCCTATTTTGGCGGCTCCAGTGACAGCAACAATCCAAATTCCCAGATGAATGTCGCCGGTGCTGTATCAGCAGCCAGCGAAGCCTACAAATATGTCTCCGCCATCTGCGTGGAAAAGCCCGACGTTTGCGTGAAGGGTGCAGAAACATTTCATGCGCTGGGTGAAAGAGCCCGCGAAGGCGCAAAGGTTGCCTATCAGCTGATCGACGCCCAGTTGGCTGGCAGCGACGAACAGCCGAAAATTGCCGATGCGGCACCCTCGCCGACACATGCCCCTGCCGCAGCACCCGCCATCGCACCTATCAATATTTCCGACAACAGCGACGACATCAAAACCGGCACCATCAAATCACAGCCATACGTGCCGATGCCCCAGCGCCGCCCGGCACCCTGATCTACTGCCAACGCAATTCAATACATTCCTTCCGCTTGCAGCCCTTCCCTGGGGCAGCCTGACTGCCCTGACTGTAACCCTGCTACGATTAGCTTCGTAGCAGGGCTTTTTTTGTGCTGAGCGGTTCAATTGGGGTTTGGTTTGGCCTATATGCTGGTGAACCGGCACGATAAACGGATGGCGCAGCATGGCTTCCCTAGACAAGATACTCGATGACTTTGCCTTTCTGGATGACTGGGAAGACCGTTATCGCTACGTGATCGAACTCGGCAAGGCGTTGCCTGATCTCTCCGAAGAGAAGAAGAGCGCGGCCAACAAGGTTCAGGGCTGCGCAAGTCAGGTCTGGCTTGTGAGCCACAGCGACGGCGCGAGCGACCCGGTATTGACCTTCGAGGGTGATTCCGATGCGCATATCGTGCGCGGATTGGTGGCCATCGTGCTTGCCGTCTACTCGGGAAAACACGCCTCTGAGATTGCGGGTCTCGACGCCATCGAGGTTTTCGGCAAGATTGGTCTTGTGGAACACCTCTCCGCGCAGCGCGCCAACGGCCTGCGCTCCATGATCAACCGCATCCGCGGCGAGGCACAGCTGCTCGCCGCCTGATGGTTTCGGGATTGTCTCACAGATCTGGCCGATAGCCATCGGCACCCCAATGGTGGCTGTCTCGCTTGCGGCTTGTGGGGTTTGGCGGTGAATAGTGCCGTGACAGCGCCTGCAGGGCCGTGCGCAGCATGAGCTTTGCTGAGCGCACCGGCCATTGCCGCTCACGCTCCACCAGTTCCAGACCCTTTTCAAAACAGCAGACATCAATAGCGACGCCGGCCAGTTCTGGGCCCATGGCCTCGGTGGCCTTTGAAAACCGGATGCGGGCGGCCATGGCGGTATCGCTGATATCCTGCGCGCCATTGCCTTGGCCCTTGGTGCGCTTTGCCAGCCGTGGCTCCCAGCACGATGTGATCCTTGGGCTGAGTTGGCCACGATGGAAATCGGCGGCCAGCCTTTCGCCCGCTTCCAGCGCATCCGCTGGAAAAAAGAGCTTCCCGTCGCGGTCTTTCAGCCGCAGCAAAGCTGACAGCGGTGAGGACAGTTCGTTGCGCCGCGCCGTTTGCTTTGTGCCATCGATGTCTATGGAAACGACATCGCAGAGGCGATGCTGCTCCTGAAAGATCTCATCATGCTCCTTGACCATAGCGCGCTTGAGGAAGGCACTTGATGTGGCGGGCTGCGCGCGGAGGCGGTTGCCATCCAGAACCAGCAAGCCGGCGGACACGCCCAGATCGACCACCTGCCGATCGAACCGGCGTGGTTGATCGGCACTCTCAGTGGAGACATCAAGATCGCCTCCCCTCTCCATGATCACAGCAGGCTTGCTGCCGATGAAACGGAGAAGCCGCACAAGTGAGGAATGGTTCTTTTCGGTGTTGTTGGGGTCTGTCTCACGCATGGGGTTCGGCCTCGATTGTCTCCAGAAGCGGTTTGACGGCCTCTTCCACCATGGTCACGAAAGCATCGAAGCCAGGATCATCGCGGCGATCTTCCACCTGTTGGCAGGTCAGGCTGGCCGTCGATTGATCCCGCCCGAAGCAAATGGCCACCTGCCACATGGGCAGGGACAAAGCGACATGGCTGACATAGAGCGCGATCTGGCGGATATGCAGCATGGCGTGACGCCGGTTGCGGCGGACCGCATCCTGATCCACGATCTGTGTGTAAATCTGGCAGGTGGTTTCACGCACACGCTGGCATGCGGCGCGGTTCGCCCTCGGCACTGGCGCGCGGGGCATGCGGGCCAGCACAGCCGCAAAGCTTTGAGGGGCAGATGTTTGCGGCGAGCAGGCTTGAAGATTTGATGTCATGATACAACTCCTCACTAAATAGGAATTAATTCATACTCCATCAAATCTGAACCTGCAATTGCGCCGTTGCCCTGAAAATGCTGTATTCAGCAACCGTAAGCATAAGGCTTTGAAATTTTTCAAGGATTATTTTCTTATTTTGGACATTCGCATCCTTGTCTCCACGGCATAAAAAAGCCGATCCACGAGGGACCGGCTTTTGAAGAGGCGAATGGAGTGCGGATCAGCGGCTGGACTTGCGGCGCTGGCCGAGGCCCATTTCCTTTGCCAAGCGCGAGCGCGCTTCGGCATAGGCAGGGGCGACCATCGGATAATCGACAGGCAAATCCCACTTGTCGCGATATTCTTCCGGGCTGATGCTGTGGTGCGTCGTCAGGTGACGCTTCAGCGATTTGAAAGAACCACCACATTCCAGGCAGATGATCTGATCATCCTGAACCGACTTGCGGACAGAAACCGCAGGCTTCTGCTTTTCAACATTAACCGCAGCCACTGTTGGCAGCGATGTACCGCTGAGCGCGGTGTGCACATCTGAAATTAGACCGGGAAGCTCCGTAACCGGAACGACGTGGTGGCTAACATAGGCAGCAACGATATCTGCAGTCAGTTCGACAAGCAGATCCTGAGCGCCGCCGTATGTAGTTTCCGTCATATATCTGTCTCCTGTTCATATCTTCACCGGCACAGGTTAAAACCTGAACCGCGTGAAACGAAGTTAACCCCGCCCTCTGATTTGGGTCCTCCGAAGATCAATTCCTTCTTCCGATATACGCAGGAGAAGGGATCGATGCTTATGGACACTACGAACAACGAATGGATATCGACGATACTCTTGGAAAAGATGAATTATGCATCTTTAAAATACCTAACTGGACCTACTCATCTTCGCATGACACAAATCAACATCATGTACTTTACCTGATGTGGATAACACCAAACCAAAAAAAGTCCAATTATTATTTTGTAATAATTCGTAGATTAAAGCCCTTATTCTTCCTATTAGAAATCACAGGTAAGAAACTAAATATGTATGTCTGAATTATGGCCCAGACTACACTCAAGCATATACCCTATTTCAACTTCAGGTTTGCTTTCATTTCGTCTTTTACAGTAATCTTTGAGAGACGATATCCGGCCTGATGCGCAACTTTTGCTAGCAAGTGAGCAGAAACAGGGGCAGTCATAATAATGAAACAAAATCCTATTGCTGCACGTGCGAAAACAGTCAGCTGAAACGCGTCAATGCCGACGGCAAGAAGAAGAAGACCCGAACCGACAGTTCCGGCCTTGGACGCTGCGTGCATGCGAGTATAGAGGTCTGGAAAACGGTTAATACCTATCGCGGCAGCCAGCGAAAAGAGCGCCCCACAAACCAATAGGACCGTGACGGCAATGGCGATGACCCAGCTCATGATCGGCCCCTTTTTCCGTTTGTTCTTCTTCGTGCTGCGCCGCGCGCGGGCATCACATCCGTGCCATCGAGCACGATTTTTCCATGCGCATCTGGGTCTGGTCTTCGCGACTGAATGAAGCGCGCGAATGCAACTGTGGCAAGAAAACCGACGAGGCAAAGAGCAACTGCAATATCAACATAGAGATACACGCCTGTGCGGATCGCTATGGTTGCGATGAAGCCGATGGCAATGCCAACAAGCATATCCAGTGCAATGACTCTATCCGGCAAGGTCGGGCCAACAACGACGCGATAGACCGTCATCAGAAAAGCAACAGACAGGACAATCAACGCAAACATCGTTGCGCCGGAAACCAGGGTCTCAGGTGTCATTTGCGAAATGCCTCCATGATCTTCTTCTCGAAACCCTCCGCAATCGATCGCTTGGTAGCCTCTACATCGCTGCAATCCAGCGCGTGAATGAAGAGGATTGCGCGGTCAGCGGAGACATCCACGGAGAGTGTGCCGGGCGTGAGCGTGATGAGATTGGCGAGAAGCGTGATCTCGAAATCGCTTTTGACCTTGAGCGGATAGGCGAAGATGCCCGGAGTAAGCACCAGCTTTGGCTTGATGACCATCATGGCCACCGTCCAGGCCGAGAGCGCCAGTTCGCGAACGAACAGCAGCGCCAGCGACAGGATGGCAGGGATGCGCGCCCAATAGGTCTCGCTTGCCGCGAGCTGGCGGCGCACGATGCCAAGCGACAGCGCCGCTATGATGGCCCCAAAGACCGTATTGGCGATGGTGAAGCTGCCGGAAATGGCAAGCCAGGTGATGACGAACAGCAAGCCCAGGACATAACGGCTCATTGCGCAGCTCCTTGCGGAAAGACGGAGCGGATATAGGCCGCGGGATCGGCAAGGCCATCTGCTGCCTGCTGGCTGAGTTTCATGATGCTTTCCGGAAACAGGCCGAAACCGACGATCAGCAGGGTCAGCGCCACGACGGGGGCGATGCCGGGCACCTTGGCAGGCGCTGCTAAATCCTTCATGCCAGCGGGCGCTGAGCGCCAGAAGCAGAGCAGGAAGACGCGGGCGAACGCGATGGTGCAGAGGAAGCTGGACACAAGGATGGATGCTGCCAGCCACCACGCGCCGATATCGATGGCGGATTTGGTGAGCATGGCCTTGGGCCAGAAGCCGGAAAATGGCGGCAGGCCGGAACCGGCAAAAAACAACGCCAGTGTGAGCCCAGAGAACCATGGCGCTCGGGCATAAAGACCACTGAGATCCGTGAGCGACCAGCCACCGCCGATGCGCGCCGCATGGCCAATGGCCAGATAAAGCGCCGTCATCAGCACTACGGAATTCAGCGCATAGAAAATGGCACCGGCGACGGCAGAGGGTGAGCCGATGGCAACGCCTGCCAGCATGATGCCGATGCCCGATATGACGACGTATCCCAGCATGCGCCTGATATCATTCTGCGCGAGCGCACCCATGCCGCCGAGGATCATGGTCAGCGCCGCGACGATGGCGATGACGAAGCTCAGTTCCTCCCGCTGCACCGGAAACAGCATGATCATGACGCGCAGCAGCGCATAGACGCCGACCTTGGTCAAAAGACCGCCGAACAGGGCTGAAACCACGAGTTTGGGCGTGTGATAGGATGCGGGCAGCCAGAAATTGACCGGGAAGGCCGCAGCCTTCATGGCGAAGGCCAGCGTGAACAGCGCGGCCAACGTCATCAGCGGCGCCTGATCTGACGTTTCGGTGACCTTGCGGGCGATATCGGCCATGTTGAGCGTGCCGAAGATGGCATAGAGATAGCCGACCGCGATCAGAAACAACGTGGTGCCGACGAGGTTGAGCACGGCATATTTCAGTGCGCCATCGATCTGCTCTTTCGTCGAACCCAACACGATGAGGCCGAAGGACGAGATGAGCAGCACCTCGAACCAGACATAGAGGTTGAAAATATCCCCGGTCAGAAACGCGCCGCTGACGCCTGCCATGAGCAGCATGAGAAACGGGTAGAAACCGTAGCGCCTGCCGCCCTCATCGATCTCGGCGCTGGCATGGATGGCGCAGGCGAGTGCGACGATGGCACCGGCCAGCCCCAGCAGCGCGCCGGTCAGATCCGCCGTGAAGGCGATGCCGAAAGGCGGAAGCCAGCGGCCCATGACCATGGTGAAGGGACCGCCTGCCACCACCTTCCACAAAAGCGCAGCGTGGATCAGCACCAGCAGACCGAGCCCGGAAACGGCAATTGCGGCATGAAGGCGCGGCGAGTGCCTGATCATCATCAGGATGGCACCGACAGTGATGCACAGCGCAAAGGGCGCGACGATGAGCCAATCGGCAAGCGGGGTGGGCTGCATCACCAATGCGGCGGCAAGATCGATGTCAGGATAACCGGAAGCGGCCATATGTCTTATCCGTTTCTCAATATCCGAGCGGCGGGAGCGGCTCACGGGCCGGTTCGGCAGCGCGCATCACATCCGTGTCGTCTGTTTTCAGTTCCTGAAAGGCGCGCCAGATGAGCACAGCCAGAAAGCAGAAGAAGCAGAAGGAAATGACGATGGCTGTGAGGATGAGGGCTTGCGGCAGCGGGTTTGCCGTACTTGCCGCCAGAACATCTTCGCCGGGGCCGATGATGGGCGGCACTTCGCGCGTCAGCCTGCCTGCGGTAAACAGCAGCAGATTGACGGCATTGCCGAGAATGGCGATGCCAATCAGCATTCTTACGCTGTGGCGCGACAGCATGAGATAGATGGCGACACTGAAGAAGATGCCGACGAGAACGGCGAAAATGGGCTCCATCAGTCACGCTCCCTTTCTTCCAGTGCCAGCGCAATGGATGTGAAGCCTCCGACCACGACCAGATAGACGCCGATATCGAAGGAGATGACGGTGGCAAGCGGCACTTCAACGCCAACAAGGCTGGGGAAGATCCAGATACCCGTCATGAAAGGCACGGACGAAAAAACCGAGATGATGCCGGACAGCGTGGCGATGAGAAGGCCGAAGCCCGCAATGGACAGCGGATGAAAGACGATGGCGCGGCGCACGCTTCTGACGCCGAAGGCAATGCCGTAGACAGCAAAGGCCGAGGCCGCAATCAACCCGCCAATGAAGCCACCGCCCGGTTCATTATGGCCGCGCAGCAGCACGAAAACGGAAAACAGCAGCATGAGCGCGGTGATGACGGGCGCGATGGTGCGGAAGATCAATGTGTTCATGCCCTGTTATCCCCGGCTTTCGTGCCTGTTGCCGGTTTGGCGCGAATGCGGATCAAGGCGAGGATCGCAAGGGCCGTAATCATGACCACGGCGATTTCGCCCAGCGTATCTGTGCCACGGAAATCTACGATGATGACATTCACCACATTGTTGCCATGGGCGATGATCTTGGAATAGGCGCTGAAGAATTCAGTTAGGCCGGTGTTGAAGGGCCGCTCTGTGGCCTTGAGCAACATCAGCGCAAAGCCCGTGCCGCAGGCAAGTGCAATCGTTCCATCCAGCAGTTTCTGGCCGCGATGGCGGTGATCAGATGGCGAAAGCCGCAACCGCGTCATGACCAGCGTGAGGATGACGACAGACAGCGTTTCCACCATGAACTGGGTGAAGGCCAGATCCGGTGCGCCAAACAGCAAAAACAGCACGGCCACGGCAAAGCCCTGAATGCCGAGTGCGACGATGGCCGTCAGACGGCTGGCCGCCGTCAGCACCGCAATGAGGCCGATGATGGCGATGACGATGAAGGTGATCTCGTGCAGCAGCATATCCGTTGGCCAGCTCGGCATGGCTGGCAGTTCGCCATAGGCAAACAGCGGCACGAGCAGCACCAGCGCAATGATGGCGAAGGTGACGGTAACGTAGAATTCAAGCCTGCCCGGCTGAATGATGCGGGTGACATAAAAGGACAGTTTCACCAGCCCTGAGATGACCGCATCAAAAGCCCTGTCCGGCCCCGGACCTGCCGAGACCAGCGCCCGGTCCATAAGGCGTCGTGCCCGAGACAGATTGATATAGACCACGACGCCCAGCGCCACCGTCAGCAGCGAAAGGCCCAGCGGCACACCGATATGCGGTATAAGCGACATGGTGACTGGACGCGGCGCACCTGCAATGGCCGTGGCCATGGGCGTGGAAACGAGAGCATGGAAGCCGCTGGAAAAGAGCGCGGCCAGAAGACCCACCACGGCCAGCACGGCAGGGCCAAGCCACAGCAATACCGGGCCTTCATGCGCTTGTTTCGGTGTTTTCCTCGGCTTTCCGATGAAGGGTTTCAGCGCCACGGCAAAGGCGATGGCCAGCATCAGCGCATTGCCGATGATGGCGATACCGGTGAACAGGATCGCGCGTGGATTGGCGTGCGCCAGCGCATAATAAATCTCTTCCTTGGCGAGAAAGCCGAGAAACGGCGGCAGACCGGCCATTGAAAGGGCAGCGGCCATGGCGGCGATGAAGGTGATGGGCATGGCGCGGCGAAGCCCGCCAAGCTTCGTCACATCCCGCGTTCCAGCCTCATGATCGATGATGCCGGCGACCATGAAGAGCGCGCCTTTGAACAGAGAATGGGCGACGAGATAAAGGACCGCCGCCTCGATGGCGTGTTCGGTGCCGATGCCGGTCAGCATGACGAGCAGGCCGAGCGACGACACGGTCGTATAGGCCAGCATCAGCTTGAGATCCGTCTGACGGATGGCCAGAAACGCGCCGGTCAGCATGGTCAGCCCGCCGAAGAATGGCAGCAGAATTTCCCAGGCCGCCGTATCTCCCAGAACGGGATTAAGCCGCATCAACAGATAGACGCCCGCTTTGACCATGGTGGCGGAATGCAGATAGGCTGACACCGGCGTTGGCGCTTCCATGGCATTGGGCAGCCAGAAGTGAAACGGAAATTGCGCCGATTTGGTAAAGGCACCGCCCAGCACCAGAAGCAATGTGGCGAAATAAAACGGGCTCTGGCGCAGCACATCATTGCCATGCACCAGAAGTGAAAGCTGGGTGGTACCGCTGATATTCCAGATGAAGATGAGGCCCGCCAGAAGCGCCAGCCCGCCACCGCCGGTGACGACCAGCGCCTGCAAGGCAGCGCGGCGCGAAGCTTCACGCTTGTGATCGAAGCCGATGAGCAGGAAGGAGGTGATCGAGGTGAGTTCCCAATAGACGAACAGCATCATCAGGCTATCCGACACCACCACGCCCAACATTGCGCCCATGAACAGCAGCAGAAACGCCAGAAAACGCCCCTGCTGCGGATGGCCTTTCATATAACCGCCTGCATAAAGCACGATGAGCGTGCCGATGCCGGTGATGAGCAGCGCAAAGGTCAGCGACAGGCCATCGATGAACCAGGAGAAGCTGAGGTTGAAGCTGGGCACCCAGACATAGCCGCCCGTGACGACCTCACCTGCAGCAATTTCCGGCAGGAAACCCAGAAAGTGGAGGAAGGCGAGCGCCGGGGCGAGTGCCAGCAGCCACGCAGCTCTGTGGCCCAACCGACCAACAGCCACGGGTGCGCATAATGCCATGACAAATGGCAAAAACAGCACGAGGAATGTCATCGACGTGACATTGGCAATCATCTTGTCTCCCAGCCCTGCCGATGTTCACGGCCTTGTCATGTTGTCCTTTCAATTAGGCCATTAAGGGCATGCACCTCAACAGTTTTCGGCCAAACTGGCAGTAACAAGGTCTTTATCCCCAGCAACAGACGCATTGCCGCCATCCCCTCTTTTAACATTGAGCCCTCGACCCTATCTTGGGGACAAACGAAAGGATCTCCTGATGAGCGATCACCCAGCACCCAAAATCACCAAGTCCGATGCGCAGTGGCGCGAGGAACTGACGGCGGACCAATACCGGATTCTGCGCGAACACGGCACCGAGCGCCCGTTTACCGGTCCCTACTGGAACAGCACGGAAAAAGGCCTCTACCGCTGCGCCGCCTGCGATGAGCCGCTGTTCATCTCCGACACCAAGTTCGATGCCGGTTGCGGCTGGCCGAGCTATTTCGAGCCGGTCAAGGCGGATGCGGTGACCGAACATCGCGATACGGCGTTTGGCATGGTCCGCACGGAAATTCGCTGCGCCAATTGCGGCGGCCATCTTGGCCACGTGTTCCCGGATGGTCCACCGCCAACGGGCCTGCGCTACTGCATCAACGGGCATTCCATGGTGTTTGAAGCGCAAGAATAAGCGGATTTGAAATATGGAAAGGCCACGCGACCCCTTGGGGCGGCGTGGCCTTTTTAATGTCGGCTCGTCTTAAGCGCCGGTCGCGAATTCAAAGCCCTCATCAGCCCAGCCGGTCATGCCGCCGATCATGATTTTGACCGGCCTGCCAAGGCGGGCGAGATTGAGCGCGGCGTGGTCGGCACCGTTGCAATGGGGACCGGCGCAATAGGCGACAAACAATCTATCGGCAGGCCACTCGGCCATGCGACGCTCGGTGATATCAGCATGACGCAGGTGCACCGCGCCCGGAATGTGCTTGCGGGCAAAGACCTCAGGCGAGCCCACGACATGCAGCAGCACAAAATCCTGTCCACCATTCTTCATGGAAGTGAACACGTCCCAGCAATCGGTTTCCAGTGCCAGCAATCTTGAGAAATGTTCGATGGCCACCTGTGACGGTGCGGCGGGAACTTGCGATACGAGGCTCATGGGCGTCTCCTTCTGATGTCGATGGAGACACTGTATCCGCGATAGAAAAGCACTGGCAGATGGCATGATTGCCATATATGCTCAATATCATGCCAAAACATCAGACACCGCCCCCACACAACCGCCTTGTCGTTGCCCTTGCCTATGATGGGCTGTGCACATTCGAATTCGGTGTTGCCGTTGAAATCTTCGGGCTGGCCCGGCCCGAAATGGGCGAGGATTGGTATCGCTTTGCCGTGGCGGGCAGTGATGAAGGCGAGATGCGGGCCACGGGCGGTGTGCGTTTCCTTGTGGATGGCGGGCTGGAATTGATCGAGCAGGCGGGGACCATCATCGTGCCGGGCTGGCGCGGCATTCATGAGAAGGTGCCGGAGGCGCTGTGCGTGGCGCTGCGCAAGGCGCATGACAACGGGGCGCGGCTTCTTTCGCTTTGCTCCGGTGTTTTCGTGCTGGCTGCGGCGGGGCTTCTCAACGGACGACAGGCAACAACCCACTGGCGCTACACCGATGCGCTGAAGGCGCAATTCGGCGAGATCGAGGTTCTGCCTGACGTGCTCTATGTGGATGGCGGCACAGTGCTGACGGCTGCCGGAAGTGCGGCAGGCATCGACCTTTGTCTCCACCTCGTGCGCCGCGATTTCGGATCGAAGGCGGCCAATATGGTCGCGCGGCGGCTGGTGGTGGTGCCGCACCGCGATGGCGGACAGGCGCAGTTCATCGACAAGCCGGTTCCCGAGACACATGAGAGGGCGCGGCTGGGGCCGCTGCTGGATGCTGTTCAGGCCGACCTTTGCCAGGATTATACCGTGGCAAAGCTGGCGCAGATGGCTGGCATGAGCAGCCGCACCCTGCTGCGCCGTTTCGAGGCTGCAACCGGCATGACACCCGCCCGCTGGCTTTTGTTGCAAAGGCTTTCCAAGGCCAAAGACCTGCTGGAAACGTCGAAAATGGGCATGGAGGGCATTGCGCAGACAAGCGGGCTTGGCAGCGCCGCCAACCTGCGGCACCACTTCCGCCATCAATTTTCCATCACCCCTGCGGCCTATCGCGCCCGCTTCGGCACGAAAACGCTCACGCTACTGGAAGCTTGAGTTCCATGCAGGTGAGGTCCAGCCAGCGGCCGAATTTAGTGCCGACTTCTGAAAAGCGCCCGGCAACGCGAAAGCCAAGGGATTCGTGAAGGCGGATGGAGGCGGTATTTTCCGCTTCGATGGCACCGATGAGGACGTGGACGTCATTGCCCTTCGCGTGCTCGATCAATGCCTGCATGAGCTGCTTGCCAGTGCCAGCACCGCGTCCGTCCTTATGGACATAGATGGAATGTTCGCGGGTGTGACGATAGCCATCGAAGGCGCGCCAATCGCCATAGGATGCGTAACCGACAACCGCGCCGTCCTTGATGGCGACGATAACCGGAAAGCCCCGGTCCTTGCGGGCCTTGAACCACTCCGTGCGGTTTTCGAGATCGACCAGAACATCGTTCCAGATCGCGGTCGTGTTGAGCACCGCGTCGTTATAGATATCCATGATGGCGGGAAGATCGTTCAGGGTGGCGTCGCGGAGTTCTATTGTCATGCTTTGTGCTCACTGCAAATCAATGTTGCAGCAAGCATAGTGCATCTTCCGGGACTGTGCAGCGGTTTTACGCGACCGAAGGTGCCATGCTGAAACTGGTCATGACGGCCACATAATGCACCGCAGCAGCCGTGACCACGAAACCGTGCCAGATGGCATTCTGGAACCTCAAGCGTTCCCACACGTGGAAGATGACGCCCATGGAATAAATGATGCCACCGATGACGATGAGCCAGAGGCTGATGGGCGGCAGATGGTAAGACAGGCGATCTGCCACCATGACACCGCTCCAGCCCATGGCGAGATAGAGAGCGATGGTCAGCCGATCAAACCGGCCGGGAAAGAAGCATTTGAGCATGATGCCGGACAGCGCCGCCGCCCAGATGCCAGCCAGCGTGACGGCAATCATGGGGTCTTCGATGCCGCGCTGAAGAATGGGCGTGTAGGTCGCGGCAATGAGGATGAAGATGCCGGAATGATCCAGCCTGCGCAGCAGCCATTTAACGTGGGAATGGGGCCAGATATTATAGGTGAAGGATATGGACAGACAGGCCACCAGACCCAGAGCATAGATCCAGACAGCCGCGATAGCGCTAAAGCTTCCCCACAGGGTGACGTAGAAGATCAGGGCCGTTGCGCCGATCAGCGCAAAGACGATGCCTATTCCGTGGACAATGCCATCAGCAACGATTTCTGGAAGGTCATAGCGGCGTCCAAAGCGCCATAGCTCACTCATGGTCTGTTCCCGAATAGAAAGTGAGCAGATCATGCTACCAATATGAGTCGGGAACAAGACCGGGCGTGCGAAAGGCGATCACTTTGCGTTCACGCCTGTCGCAAAAGTAAGGTTGGCAGGGTGCCAGTGGCCTAACGGTCCACCAGAACGGAGCATTTGGCGTGGCGCACCACGCGGTCTGCAGTCGCGCCGATGAAATAATTGGTCATATCTGGCGTGTGCGAGGCGATGATGATGAGGTCGGCTTTCAGATCCACAGCAGCCGCCAAAATCTCGCGGGCGGCAGAGCCGTTGCGGACCTCGACAGAGCCGACAAAAGGCGACGTCTGCTGCAGGGCGGTCAGCCTTGCTTTGGCATCATCGATTGCATTTTCAATGATGTCGAGCGGCAGATCGATGGCCAGATAATTCGGGAGATCCTCGACCACATTCAGCAATATGATTTCACCATCTCTGCCAAGCAATGCTTCGGCTTTCTTGAGGATCTTCTCGCCTTTTTCAACGGCGCTGAAATCAACCGGAACAAGAATTCTGTTATACATGTCTGTCTCCTGCATGTCAGATGCCCCTAGTCTACCCAATGAAGCGGAGGGCGTAATTGATCCGCGTCAAGCCAAACGCGGTTCATTGTCAACAATGAGTGCACACTCTTTCACCAAACGGCCATCTTTCGTGAACGATGGAACGCGCGCATAGTGGCCCTCAGATTGCCGCAGAGGCACAATTTTCATGGGAGTGCATGAGTTGGTTAAAGACGAGATGTTTGCATTGACGCGCCCTACCTATGTGGGTCAGGCGCATCTTGTGGTGCAGGATCTGGCAGGCGTCTCGGCGTTTTACCAGAAGATCATCGGCCTCTCGGTTATCGAGAAGACGGCAAGTGGTGAGGTTCTGGGCGCAGGCGGCCAGCCGCTTTTGACGCTGACGACCGGCCACGGCACGACACGCGCACCGGCCAGCGCCGCCGGCCTTTTCCACACCGCATTTTTAATGCCGACCCGCAGCGATCTCGCTCTGTGGCTGACCCATGTTGCCAATAACAATGTACCGCTTCAGGGTGCTTCGGACCATCTCGTCAGCGAAGCTATCTATCTGGCCGACCCGGAAGGCAACGGCATCGAGGTTTACCGGGACCGGACGCCGCAGGAATGGAGCTATCAGCCGGATGGCACGGTTTCCATGGCCACCAACCGGCTCGACCTTCAGTCCCTCTATGACAGCGCGCCGAAAGCAACATTCGCCAAGGCCCCTGACGGCACGGCCATTGGCCATATCCACTTGCAGGTGGGCGATATTCCGCAGGCCGATGTTTTCTATCAGGATGTGCTGGGCCTGAAGATCATGGCGCGCTATCCCGGCGCGAGCTTTTTCGGCTCCGGCGCCTATCACCACCACGTGGCCGCCAATATCTGGAACAGCCGGGGTGCCGTAGCCCGCACAGGCAACATGACAGGCCTTTCCGGCTACTCCCTGAAATTCAACGAGAAAGCTGCTCTGGACAGTGCTGTTGCCGCACTCGAAAAGCTGGAAATTGCGACGACACGCCAGAGCGATGGCATTACGCTGAACGACCCATGGGGCATCGGCTTGACGCTTTCGGCGCAGGCTTAAGAACAGGGCGGAATGGCGATTCTGGTTGTAGCCTCGCCATTCCACACTTAAATATTCTGAAACCTTGGAACCGGTGTTTAAGTCGAGCGTTCAACGCCCTGATGGGGGACTGCTTGATGAATGAACAGACGAAAATCAACCGGAAGATTGCTGAGCGAAACCTTATCTCTGCCGAGCATAAGGAGCTCTTGATGGGCGGGGCAATGGGTTCCGCACAGGATGATGAGCGAAGCCAGCAGCCGCTGGGCCGTGAGGCGCTGGATGTGGCTGTTGCCTGGTCCACTGTCGGCATTTTTGTCGTCATCATGATGGGCGTCATCCACTCGCTTTCCATCATCCTCATACCCGTGGTCATGGCCATCGTGGTGGGCATGATTCTGGGCGTGGCGGCCACCAAGCTAAATTCCTATGGCATTCCGGGTTTTGCCGTGGCGCTCATTCTCTCGTCCGCTGTGGCGCTTGTTTTCTTTCTGGTGATCAATTCGCTGATCGATCCGCTTTCGACTCTTGCGTCTGAAGGGCCAATGATCGTCGAAAAAGCCATCGACCGCTTCGTGCCCTATCTGCAAAGCCTGCGCTGGTTAAACGTCTCCTCCGCTACCTTCAGCCTGAATTCCATTTCGATGGAATCGCTGATCTCTCGCAGTGGCGATATCATTTCGGTGGTTGGATCGAACATCACGCCCGCCATCGTGCAGGGCTTGATCTTCTTTGCGGCACTGCTCCTGTTTCTCTACAGCCGTGTGCGTCTGCGCAAGGCAACCATCATGGCCTTTCCCCAGCGCCACCAGCGCCTGCGCACCATCCGCACCATCGCCTCCATCGAGCAGGTTCTGAGCTCCTATTTTGCCACGGCTTCGATGATGTATGCGGGCCTCGGTGTCAGCATGGTTGTCATCGCTTATGCGGGTGGCCTCGCCATGCCGTTCCTATGGGGGCTGTTTGCGTTTCTTTCCAGCTTCGTGCCGTTCCTCGGCATCACTGCCATGACACTGGCTTTAACGGTTGGCGGCATACTGACCCATGACAGCCTGATCCTCGGGCTTTTGCCTGCCGTTGTGTTCTTCACCATTCACCTGCTGATGGAAAATCTGGCTTTTCCGGCGGTGGTGGGCAAGAATATGGAGATCAATCCGTTTCTGGTCTTCGTCGCCATCATCTTCTGGACATGGATGTGGGGTGCTGCCGGTGCCATGCTCGCCCTGCCGCTTTCGCTGATCGGCATGACGGTTGCGCGTGAGCTGTTCCCATCGCGCCGGGTCGTGCCGAATCTGCCGTCCTGATTACATGATCAGTTCGATGGTGGGTGGAAAGCGGGGTCATCCAGCCGGGTGAAGATGACGCCTCGGGCTTTGAGCGCCAGCAGACCCTTCACCACGCCTTCGCCCGCCTCATGGGTGGGCTGGTTGATGTGGGAGATGATGACATCTCCATCCTTGGCCGAGGCGATATGTTTTGCCGTCGCCCCCGCGCCCAGCAGTGAGCCGCCATCTCCATTGATGGAAAAGCCCGCGACGCGTTCTCCCAACTGATTGATGGTTGCCATGGAGGTGCGGGTGTATTTGGCGGTTGCGCCGCGAAACCATTGCGGTTGATGGCCGGTGGCAGCGGCGATGGCCCGCATGCCGCCTTCCACTTCCTGCTGCACCGCTTCTGTCGAGCCAGCGGCCGCGATCCCATAAATCAGCGTGGGTTTGTCCACCGCCGGAATGTGGTTTTCGCCGTGGTTTTCCAGTTCGAAAAGGTCGGGATGATCCAGCATGATGGCCAGCGCCTGCGGATTGTTGCGCAGCCAGCGGGCCGTGACGAAGATGGTCGCGGGGATTTTCTCTGTCACCAGCGTATCGAGAATACGGAAATCCGTCTTGCCCATGCAGGCATCCAGCGTGACGGCCACGCGCACGGCATTGCCCTTGGCCGTCTGCATTTTCAGTGTCGGTTCCAGCAGCCCATCGCCTGCGAAAGCGCAGGTTGCAGCGGAGGCCATCAGCACAGTGATGGCGATTGTCTTCAGCATAGTCAGGCGCTTTCTTCGATCACGAGCCAGAAGCCATTCTGCCCGCAACGCGCCGGAATTATGGCGCAGAGGCCGATGGCTAATCCAGCTCCGCAAGCTTGGCAAGTGCTGCTTCCACGCGCGCGCAAGCGCTGACATCGGGCGGCATGATCGGAAGGGGTGGCTGGCGTTGGGTCAGCGACAGAAGATTGGCCGCCGCATACATGACACGGAAACTGCCCAACTCCTGAAACAGTGACCAGAAGGGCTGGAAGTGTTCTTCGATGCGCTGAACCTCTGCCGCATCCCCCGCTTGCGCTGCGCGCGCCAGGCGAAGGCTGGGCTCTGGCAACAGACCGCCAATGACGCTGTACCAGGCATCGGCACCTTGCAGCAGAGCTTGGGATGAGCCCCAATCTCCGCTATAGCCGATGGAGAAGCCTTCACCCAGCCGTGGGCGCAGGCGCTCCAGTTCAGCCTTGAAGGCCATGTCCGCTGGCAGCGGCATTTTGATCGCGCAGATATTGGGAATATAGGCTAGCCGCACCAGCAGCTCGTCACCGAAGGAAAACTTCGTCGTGGTCGGATTGTTGTAGATGCAGAGCGGCAGGCTGGTTGAACCAGCCACCGCTGCGACATGATAATAGGCTTCTTCCTGCGTCAATGGCGTGTAGGACACGGGTGCCAGCAGCAGGGCATCGGCACCGGCGGCCTCGGCATCCTTGGCAAGTGCCACGGACTGATCGGTGCGCAGCGCACCGACACCCACGAGCAGCGGCCGCTTGCCTTTGAGGATATCCGCAGCCGCCTGGACGGCGCGAAGGCGCTCGGCACGGGAGAGATAGGCATAGCTTCCAGTGCTGCCGAGAAGGCCAATGGAATCGACCCCGGCTGCATCCAGCCGCTCGACCAGCATTGACAGCGCCTCGACATCGACAACCCCGTCGTCATCCGTCGGTGTCAATGGAAACGCAGAAAGCCCTTGAAATCGTACAGTCACGAACACCTCCCCCAATGCCTTAGGGGAAAATGATTATGCCGCAAAACCGCAGGCTGCAATATCAATCATAGAGATAATGCTTGGCCCATTGTTCCTCGGGGACTTTTTCGCCAACCTTGTAGTTAAAGTCACGGATGCCAAGGGTTGAAGGCGTGATCTGACACTTGTAGCGAAGGCGGTACCACTCACCGCCGCTTCGGAACACGGCACCTGCGGCCTTGATGCTATCTGAGGTCACATCCGGGTCGCCAAAGGCGTAGGCGATGACCTTGTCGGGCTTCATGCCCTTCTGTTCGCTGGCAATCCGCTCCATCGCTTCGATATCGCAACGCTGCTCAAGGCGTTCTTCGGGTGCCAGCACGTTCAACTGGCGCAGAATATTGGCATCGATGGCAAGCGCTGGCGCCGCCATGGGCACGGATATCAGGGCTGCGAGAAGGGCAACGGGCGTAAGCTTATGCATGGGGTCCTGTCGAGCTTGTCGTTTCTTCTTTTTCTGATTCGCGGAGCAATTCCACGCGGCGACCTCCACAGGACGGATGTGTCAGATTTGCGATCCCGCTCAAAAATGTCAGGGAAAATCGATCAAATTTTGCGGAGCGCTTGCGCTGCCCTTTCGGTTTTCGACCTTGATACCCACCAGCCCGCGCTCTACATCTTGGCATACACGCAGACCGATTTTCCATGAAAGCGAGTAACTCTTGTCCATTTTCAAAAATCTGCCCGCAGCGCCGGTTGCCGCGAAGAAACCATTGAGTGACACGCATCACGACATTACCCGCACGGATGATTACGCCTGGTTTCGGGCTGATAACTGGCAGGCCATGTTCAAGGACCCGACGTTGCTGGACCCCGAAATCCGCGCCCATCTGGAAGCGGAAAACGTCTACATGGAAGCGGCCATGGCCGATACTAAGCCGCTTCAGGAGAAGCTGTTTGAAGAGATGAAAGGCCGCATCAAGCAGGATGATTCCTCCGTGCCGGTCAATGACGGTCCATTCGCCTATGGCACGTTGTTCGTGACCGGTGGCGAGCAGCCGCATTATTTCCGCACGCCGCGCGGTGGCGGCGACAAGCATGTGCTTCTGGATGGCGACAAGGAAGCGCAGGGCAAGGATTATTTCCGTCTTGGTGGGCTCGACCAATCCAGCGACCACAGCCGTGGCATCTGGGGCTATGACGACAAGGGCTCCGAATATTACACGCTGCGCATTCGAGAGTTGGAAACCGGCGAAGACTTGGCTGACATCATCGAAAACACAGCCGGTGGCGGTGCCTGGGCACCCGATGGCAAGAGCTTCTTCTATTCGCTGCAGGACGAAAACCACCGCCCGTCCAAGGTCTTCCACCACATTATCGGTCAGCCGCAATCATCAGACCGTCTGGTATACGAAGAGAAGGACCCCGGCTTCTTCATGGGCGTTGGTGCATCCGTGCTGGATGATTTCATTTTCATCGACATTCACGACCATGAAACCAGCGAATACCGCCTTCTTTCCACCAAGGATTTGACCGCTGAACCGCAGATCGTGGCGGAGCGTGAAGAGGGCATTGAGTACTCGCTATGTGAAGGCGGCGATGTTTTCTACATCCTGACCAATGATGGCGACGCTAAGGATTTCCGCATCTGCCAGACGCCGGTAACGGCACCGGGCAAGGAAAACTGGACCGAAGTCGTGCCGCATGAGCCGGGCCGCCTGATCCTCTCCATCGATGCCTATGCGCGCCACCTAATCTGGCTCGAGCGCCGCGATGGCCTGCCGCGCCTCGTTATCCGTGACCGGACAAGCGGTGAAGAACACAGCGTTGCCTTTGACGAGGAAGCCTATTCGCTGGGCCTGCATGGCGCCGCCGAATACGACACCAACGTCATCCGCTTCAGCTATTCCTCCATGACCACGCCGAGCCAGCTGTTCGATTACGACATGGTGACGCGCGAACGCACGCTTTTGAAAACGCAGGAAGTGCCATCGGGCCATAATCCTGACGATTACGTCACACGCCGCATCATAGCTCCTTCACATGATGGTGCGCTGGTGCCGGTCTCCCTGCTCTACCGCAAGGACTTAGCCCTGGATGGTTCTGCCCCGTGCCTGCTTTACGGCTACGGCGCCTATGGCATGTCCATTCCGGCATCGTTCAGCACCAACAATCTGTCGCTGGCCGATCGCGGCTTTATCTATGCCATTGCCCATATCCGTGGCGGCAAGGATAAGGGCTTCGAGTGGTATGAGAACGGCAAGATGGAGCACAAGCAGAATACTTTCAAAGACTTCATTGCCGCTGCTGACCATCTGGTGAAGGAAGGTTTCACCGCCTATAGCGGCATTGTGGCCGAGGGTGGCTCTGCCGGTGGCATGCTGATGGGTGCGGTTGCCAATATGGCACCGGAGAAATTCGCGGGCATCATCGCCGCCGTTCCCTTTGTGGATGTTCTCACCACCATGCTGGACGACACATTGCCGCTGACGCCGCCGGAATGGCCTGAATGGGGCAACCCGCTGGAATCGGAAGAAGAGTATCGCTGGATTGCAGCCTATAGCCCCTACGACAATGTGGGGCAGAAGCCCTACCCGCCGCTTCTGGCGATTTCCGGCCTGACCGACCCGCGCGTGACCTATTGGGAGCCGACAAAATGGGTGGCAAAGCTACGTGAACACACGACGGGTGAAGCCCCTATTCTGCTCAAAACCAACATGGCGGCTGGCCATGGCGGAAAGTCCGGTCGCTTCCAGCGGCTGGAAGAGATTGCCTTCGAATATGCGTTCGCGCTGAAGGTGGCTGGCAAGGCTGCTGCTTGACGTTTACGTTTAGTCGGGATGCTCGGGCACGTCCCGTGCATCTGCACCCTTGCGTCTTCGGAGACGTGGTTAGATCCTCGGGACGGGCCCGAGGATGACGGTGATCGGGGCGAAATTGAAGGCGGTCGGTAAGGCTGCGGCTTGAGGTTGGCAAACGCGCGCCGTCGTCATGCTCGGGCTTGACCCGAGCATCTAACCACGTTGCATCCGCAGAAGTGTGATTAGACATTAGGGCCAAGCCCGAGGATGACGAACTCGATGGAAATCGGGATAAAATACCTACCGAAATGATTTTTGTGATATTTTTTTCCACAAAAAATCGACGCCATCGCTACTTGCAATATATATTTGTCATTAATTGAATTTTCATTTTTTATGCAGTTAAGCCGCCATTTAAAACAGTAAACGGCAAACCATCCGAAGTATTACAGAATCACAGAAATGGTTCCGCGACGCCGCGCATGGCTGCGATGCGGCGTTTTGCGTTGCAATATCATCTTCTCGCCGTATTATAGAACCCGTTGACATATTTATGCGTTTCTCGCCGCTGTGATTGCGGCCTTTTCCGTCGCCTCGTAGCGGCTTCTATTTGACGATCATTTTTTCGTCTTTCCGCGCATGTCACTCAACGTGGAGTTTTCGCACAGCTTTGCGGAATCGTCGCTCCATGGCTTCATCTTTGCGTT
This sequence comes from Rhizobium sp. WCS2018Hpa-16, assembly GCF_031843705.1. Lineage (NCBI taxonomy): Bacteria > Pseudomonadati > Pseudomonadota > Alphaproteobacteria > Hyphomicrobiales > Rhizobiaceae > Rhizobium > Rhizobium sp. WCS2018Hpa-16. The sequence goes on along the minus strand of NZ_JAVTIX010000002.1, from coordinate 787,384 downwards.
CTGGCTGCGGACATCGCGTTCGCGTCAGCGCTTTGGCAGGCCGGGCTTTGCAGTGCCCCGGTATGTCTAACATAAACACTGCATCAGACTTGGGGGTCTTACAATGAAGAAACTCCTCGCCTCGACCATTCTTGTCACGGGCTTCACCCTTGCCGCTGCCGCTGGCGCAAGCACCGCAAACGCCGCTGAGACATGCGGCAATATCTCCATCGCAGAAATGAACTGGGCCTCTGCGGGCGTCGCGGCTTATGTCGACAAGTTCATCATGGAAAACGGTTATGACTGCACGGTCGATATCGTGACCGGCGACACCACCCCGACCTTCACCTCCATGAACGAAAAAGGCCAGCCGGACATGGCGCCTGAAATGTGGGTGAACACGCTGGGCGCTCCTTACGAGGAAGCCGTCAAATCCGGCAATCTCATTCAGGACGTGAAGATCCTGAGCGAAGGCGGCGTTGAGGGATGGTGGATTCCGAAATACCTCGCCGATGCACATCCTGATATCAAGACCGTTGAAGATGCGCTGAAACACCCTGAACTTTTCCCGGCACCGGAAGATGCCAGCAAGGGTGCGGTCTTCGGCTGCCCTCCCGGCTGGGGTTGCCAGCCAACGACGGCCAATCTCTTCAAGGCACGCAAGGCAGATGAAAAGGGCTTCACGCTGGTGGATACCGGATCTGGAGCGGGTCTCGATGGCTCGATTTCCAACGCCTATGAGAAGAAAGCGGGCTGGCTCGGCTATTATTGGGCACCAACGGCCATCATGGGAAAGTATGACATGGTGAAGTTGGATGACGGCGTGCCGCTCGACCGCGAAGCCTATGACACATGCATCGTCAAGGCCGATTGTGCCGACCCCAAGCCGAACGCCTATCCCATTGCCGATGTCTATACGGTTGTGACGAAGGCGTTTGCCGAAAAGGCCGGCCCTTCAGCCGAATACGTGAAGAAGCGCGCTTGGGACAACGGCACACTTGCCAAGGTTCTGGCCTGGATGGATGAAAACCAGGGCACCAACGAAGATGGAGCGGCCTATTTCCTCGAAAACCACGAGGACATCTGGACGAAGTGGGTTTCGCCAGAAGTGGCTGAGAAGATCAAGGCTTCGATCTAATCAAGATGAGGCGAGGCCGCGAGATGATCGCGGCCTCCGCATCTGTGGATACCCATCCCCACAAGCTTCTCCATCAACACCTTAGGGAAAAAAACAATAATGGCCCTCTGTAATGTTCTGCCGGATATGCTGTGCAAGTTTCCGGCCATTGGCAACAGCACCATGCGCGTGGCGCGCAAGACAATCGATGACGGGTTTCGCGATATTGTTCGCAGCTATGGCGACATAATCGATGCCGTTGTGCACCCGTTGCAACTGTTTCTGAACGCATCCGAACGCTTTTTCACGCAGACGCCGTGGATCATCATCTTTCTTGGCCTGCTGGCCATGGTGCATCTGGCGGGGCGCAGTTTCCGCATCACGCTTGGCACTGCCGTTTCTCTGTGCCTCATCGGCGCTGTTGGCCTGTGGCGGGACGCGATGACGACGCTGTCGATTGTGGCGATTGCAACGCTGATCGCCGTGCTCATCGGCCTGCCGCTTGGCATTCTCATGGCGCGGTCTGAGAGGCTACAGCGTTTCATCAATCCCGGTCTGGATGTGATGCAGACCATGCCGAGCTTCGTTTATCTGATCCCCGTTGTCGTGATTTTCGGCATTGGCAAGGTGCCGGGGCTGATCGCGGTTGTGATCTACGCCATTCCGCCGATGATCCGCCTGACCAATCTGGGCATTCGCATGGTGGACCGGGAAACGCTGGAGGCCGCCGATGCTTTCGGTTCTTCCAACACCCAGAAACTGTTGAATGTGCAACTGCCCTTGGCGCTGCCCACCATCATGACCGGCATCAACCAGACCATCATGATGTCGCTCGCTATGGTCGTCGTTGCCTCCATGGTCGGCGTTGGCGGGCTGGGCAAGAATGTCCTGCAGGCCATCAACAACCAGTTCTTCACAATCGGCTTTCTGAACGGCTTTGCGCTGGTGGCTATCGCCATCATGTTTGACCGCGCAAGTCAGGCCTTCGGCAAGCGTTTGCAGAAATATCGCGAGGTGCAGCATGGCTAAGGACATTGAAATCCGGAATCTTTACAAGATCTTCGGCAAACATCCCGAGAAGCATCTTGAAGCCGTTAAAAACGGTTTGAGCAAGACCGAGCTGAACGACAGGCACGACCACGTGCTGGGCCTCAACAACATCAACATCACCATGCCCGGCGGCAAGATTACCGTGGTCATGGGGCTCTCCGGATCGGGCAAATCCACTCTGATCCGCCACATCAACCGGCTGATCGACCCCACGGCAGGCGAAGTGCTCTATGGCGGGCAGGATGTCTGCTCCATGGGAACATCCAGCTTGCGCGAGTTTCGACGCCACAAGACGGCGATGGTGTTTCAGAAATTCGGCCTGCTGCCGCACCGCACCGTTCTGGAAAACAGCGTCTATGGCTTGGATATTCAGGGCGTGTCCCGCAAGAACAGCAACGAGAAGGGCCGCTATTGGCTGAACCGGGTGGGTCTGGATGGGTATGAGGAAAATTATCCTAACCAGCTATCCGGCGGCATGCAGCAGCGTGTGGGTCTCGCCCGGGCACTCACCAATGATGCCGACATTCTGTTGATGGACGAGGCCTATTCGGCGCTCGATCCGCTGATCCGCGTGGACATGCAGACCATGTTGCTCGATCTTCAGCAGGAGCTGAAGAAGACCGTTGTCTTCATTACCCACGATCTGGACGAGGCGCTGCGGCTGGGCGACCATATCGCTATCTTGAAAGACGGTGAGATGGTGCAGCAGGGTGATGGGCAAAGCATTATCCAGCATCCGGCCAATGAATATGTCAGCGACTTCGTACGTGATGTGAACCGGAGCCGTGTGCTTCAGGCCACGACCGTGATGGAGCCGGCGACCAGTGCGCCGGACAGTATTTCGGTTCTGGAAACGGATACGCTGGAAACCATCGCCCGCGACATGACAGACGCCAACGAGACAACGGCGCAGGTGGTGGACGAGGATGGCAAGACCGTGGGCAGCATCGGCATCGAAAACCTTATGGCGGCGATGGTAACGCCCGCAACGCAGGATGATGCGGCACCTGTTGAAGAGCCTCCCAAGCCACAACTGGTGACAGAATCGGAAAAACGCAGCGCCTGATTCCCTCTAGCCCTTCGCGACTCACGTTGCGCAGGGCGATTTACGGCACAGAATCGGCCCACGTGGCCGATTTTTTTGTTTTGCAAGACCCTAAAATGCAAAAACGAAGCACCAGTTTCACACCTGTCAAGCGGTGAACGCCCTCCCAGCCTCAACGACGCAAGCTTCGCGCAAGCTTCAGCCGTTAATACTTCGTTAATCAGGCAAAGAGAGGCTTGCTATGAATATCAGCAACAACATCGGCGGATCGGCCCAACACGGTCGTTCACCGCACATTGAGAAGCGTGCCACAGAGGCCGTCGCGCCTGAACAGCAGCAGGTCATCCTCAGCGGCAGCAAGATATCGTTCGTCAACGCTCTGGAAGCGACGTCGCTGGCCAACGTTCTCTGGACCGTTAACAACGAAGCATCCGCAAATGATGCCGTTTCCCAGGGTGGCGCTGCTCAGGTCGAATCCCCGTGGTTCAGCCAGGCCTACACCGAACATTGATCGTTCCCGTCACGCCTTTCCCAAGGCGTGATCAGATGACAGGTTTATCGTTAAGATTGACTTAACGGACCTGAAGCCGCGACAGCGCGGCTCCTTGCATGCAGCTTGGCCTCAAGCCAGATGATTTGCCCATGCTACCGTCAGCCATGATTGGCGGCGTTGATTTCAACCGTGATATGCGACAGTTCCTTGATCGACTGCAGCTTCTGCCGATAAAATGACGGCGCATGCGAAGATGCCGTTTGGACGACCACAATGGCCGCATGATGCCCCGGCCCTACCTGCCACACATGCAAGTCGGTAATCCTGTCGCCAGCCGTTTCCAGCATGCTGCGAATCTGGCTGGACAAGCCATGCGCCTGCGGCGCCGCATCCACCAGCACAGAACCGGTGGAGCGCAAAAGCCCCCAGGACCAGCGTGCAATGACCAGCCCGCCGACGATTCCCATGGCCGGATCCAGAAACGTCCAGCCGTTCCATTTGCCGAGCAGAAGCGCGACGATGGCGAGCACTGATGTCAGCGCATCCGCCAGCACGTGCAGATAGGCTGCGCGCAGATTGTTGTCCTTGCCGGCATGACTTCCATGATTGGCGTGACTTCCATGATGAGCATGATCGCCATGGTGGGCGTGGCTACTATGGGAGTGACCGTGGTCATGGTCGTGGTGATGATGGTGGTCGTCCTTCAAAAGCCATGCGCTGCCAATGTTGACCACGAGACCGATGGCCGCGACAGCAATGGCCTGATTGAAATCAATCTCCACCGGCGAGAAGAACCGCAACAGGCTTTCCCAGGCAATCATGACAGCCGCAACGCCCAGCACGACCGCACTGGCAAAACCGGCGAGATCCCCGAATTTGCCGGTACCGAAGGTAAAGCGGGCATTGCTGATCTGGCGGCGCGCATAGAGATAGGCCAGCGCCGAAATCACCATTGCGCCTGCATGGGTAGCCATGTGCCAGCCATCAGCCGTCAGCGCCATGGAGCCGAACCAGCTTCCGGCGGTAATTTCGGCGATCATCATGATGGTGGTCAGCGCGATGACCGCCCAGACGCGTCGCTCGTTGCGCTCGTGGTCTTCTCCCAGAAACACGTGGCCATGTGTGCCGTGATCATGAGGATGGGGGTGTGAATGGGGATGATCTGTCGCTGCAGTCATGGCGCACCTCTTATCGCATGTAGGTTTTTAGAACCTGTGCCAGTTCTTCCGTGGCACGGGCACGCTCTTCGTCGTTTTCGGCATGCAGCACATGCTCATGCAGATGATCCTGCATCACCTCACCCGTGAGGCCTGATAGAGCGCCGCGCACAGATGCCAGCAATTGCAGCACCTCTCCGCAGGGCTTGCCACCTTCCAGCGCCCGCTCCACCGCTTCCATCTGCCCCTTCAAACGGCGGATGCGCGCCAGCAGCTTGTCCTTGTTCTCGATCGTGTGTGACATGATGCTCTCTCAATATAGTATAGGGGGGTAGGGTATATTGGATGTGGTCAGGGCGCAAACGTTCTGGATCACCTTGCCATGGGCAAGCCTTACACCTATATCTACAGAAGCTATAGATATGAGGCGATCATGTATTCCATCGGGGATCTATCCAGAACCACAGGCGTCAAGGTCACGACCATTCGCTATTACGAGCAGATGGGTCTGCTGCGTGCTGCCGAACGGTCCGAAGGCAACCAGCGGCGTTATGAGACGTCAGATCTAGAGCGCCTCGCCTTCGTGCGGCACGCCCGCGATCTCGGCCTTAATATCGATGCCATCCGCGAGTTGATTGCGCTCAGCCAGCACCGAGAAATGCCCTGCGACGGCGCAGACCGCATCGCTGCCGACCATCTGGCCACGGTGCGCGAAAAGATCGCCAAGCTTAAAAAGCTGGAGCACGAGCTGGAGCGCATCGTCTCTCACTGCGACGGCCATTCCATTGAAGACTGCTACGTCATCCGCGCGCTCTCAAACCACGAATTGTGCGAGCATGAGCATTGAGAAATGCAGACCACTTGACTCAATCCCGTTTCCAGCGCATTGAATGTCCCATGATCAACGCACGCGCACTCATTTCCTGCACGTATTTTTGGGCCTTCCTTTAAGGGCGGCTCGACAGATCATTTTGTCAACAAGCCGCCGTCAGGCGGCTTTGTTGTTTTCAAACGTCCTGACGGCAAAAACCAGAACCCGAAGGACACGAGAATGACCGAAGACAGCCTTCTGACCCTGCCGAGACCGCCTGTTGTGACCATTCGTGCTGCGCGCAAGGATGATCTGCCTGAACTCAACGAGATGATTGAGCTTCTGGCCGCTCACCATGGCGATGCGGCGGGAATTACGCCGGAAAAACTAGAGCGTGATCTTTTCGGCAACGTGCCTTGGATTACGGCGCTGGTGGCAGAGGCGGACGATGCTTTGATCGGCTATGCCATTCTCATGCCACTCTACCGCGCCCAGGAAGGTCGTCGCGGCATGGAACTGCACCATCTTTTCGTGCGTGATGGTCATCGTGGCCATGGCACAGGTCAGCATCTGGTGGCGCGCGCCAGCGATGTCGCCAAGCGTTGCGGCTGCGACTTCATGTCCGTGGGTGCCGCAACCGGCAATTTCGCGGCACATAAATTCTATGAAAACATGGATTTCATACCGCGCCCCGTCACCGGCATGCGCTTCATGCAGGCCCTGGCTTGAGACGCTGAAGCGTTGTGGCGTGGCAATTGCCCGCCCGCCTTCCCCAAGGGCTGCCGTGCATTTTACAATGGATATTCCGGGGAGCTTCCGAGGACCTTGCAGCAGCCGGAACAGGATAAGCATCCTATCCGGCGCGGCTCTGCGCCCAAAAAATCAGGACGGGGCATTAATTCGGCTTTAATCCTGTTCTGCAGAAACAGTCTATCCCCATAATTTCAATAGTATTGAAAGGTTTTAGGCGTAACTAATTGAGATGTCTGTGGGATGAAGCCGCAGTTGGCAGTTGCCGCTTTCCAGGATGGAGAGTTCAACCAACCGGTATCCAATATGAATATCAGCAATATTTCGATTTTGAAGAAAGTTAGCCTGGTGGTTGCACTCATGGGGCTTGCGGCCTTTGCAATCACCATCGCTGGAACTCAAGGCCTCATGTCGCTTGGCACTGCCTTGAAGGATACCGGCACGAAGGAAGAAGCTGCACGCGAAGCAATGGACCTGCGTGTAGACATTATCGCAATCAGCCGCATGACCTACCAGCTGGTTCTGGCGCCCGAGAAATCTGCAGATTTTGCAGCGGAAACCGAGAAACGCGCCAAGGAAATGCTGGAGCGCCTTCCCAAAATCGCGACAGCTGCGGATGCAACCGAAAAGAAGCAGCTTGCCGACATCGGCACAGCGCTCAATGCCTATTTTGATAAAATCCGGGCGCTGGTGAAATTGACCGCTACCCCATCCATCACGACCGATGCGCTCAAGGCGGGTCTTGCAGACAGCCTTGAAGGCCAGAAGGCCGTGACCGCCGCTGTGAAGGTATACAGCACCTATTCCGGCGAAGAGCTGAAAGCATCGCGTGCGAATGCGCTTTCCGTGTCCAGCGTAACGATGATCGTTCTGGTAACGACCGCCGTGATCTCGATTATCGGCGGCGTGATGGCCGGACTGTTTGTTGGCGGACGCGGCATCTCGCGTCCTGTGCGCCTGCTCACCGAGCGGATGAGCCGTCTTGCAAAGGGAGATCTGCACGATCCGATCGGTGGTGTGGACCGTCAGGACGAAATTGGTGAAATGGCCCGTGCGCTTGAAGTGTTCAGAGCCAACGAAATGCAGATGCGTGAGATGGAAGCTCAAGAAGCCGCCCTCACCGCGCAGAGCAAAGACTTGCAGTCCTCGATCAGCGGCATCGTTGCTGCGGCTGCGGCTGGCGACTTCTCCAAGCGTATTGCCAAGACGTATGAAGACGCGGACCTGCAGACTTTCGCAGAAAGCGTCAATGAACTGGTCATTAATGTCGATCTGGGTGTTACAGAAGTTCGCCGCGTTATCGCTGCCCTGTCTGAAGCCGACCTGACGCAGGAGATGAATGGCAGCTATCAGGGAGCCTTTGCTGAACTGCAAACCAACGTCAACCAGACGCTGGCAACCTTGCGCGCCACGATGCAGACCATCCGCCATGCTGCAGGCACTATCACTGACAATTCCGGCGAATTGTCTTCCTCTGCCAACCAGCTGGCACGACGCACCGAACAGCAGGCCGCAGCTCTCGAAGAAACCGCTGCAGCCCTGGAAGAAATCACAACCACCGTCAAGACATCGACTGCGCGTGCCAATGAAGCGACGCAGATGGTGCGCGACACCAAGAGCAGCGCTGGCAAATCCGGCAACATCGTTCGCAACGCAATCGATGCCATGGGCCGGATCGAACAATCCTCGCAGAAAATCGGTCAGATCATCTCTGTCATCGACGAAATCGCCTTCCAGACCAACCTTCTTGCCCTGAACGCCGGTGTTGAAGCTGCGCGTGCCGGTGAAGCGGGTCGTGGATTTGCTGTGGTTGCGCAGGAAGTTCGCGAACTGGCCCAACGCTCGGCAAATGCTGCGCGCGAAATCAAGGGCCTCATCACCACCTCGGCAGATGAAGTCAAGGGTGGCGTATCGCTGGTTCTGTCGACCGGGGAAGCGCTGAAAGAGATTGAAGAGCTCGTCAACCGCGTCGATGACCATGTTACGACCATTGCGCGGGCCGCTGCGGAGCAATCCATGGCGCTCGGAGAGATCAACAGCTCGGTCAACCATATGGACCAGATGACCCAGCAGAACGCCGCAATGGTGGAAGAAACCACCGCCGCCAGCCAGATTCTAGCCGATGAAGCGCGCCAGTTGCATGCCCAGCTTGAGCGTTTCCGGTTGGAAAGCAACGGTCAGTCAGGCCAGCGCTACCGCGCAGCAGCCTGAACAGGACAACATTGAATCTAAAGAAAACTCGGCATCTGATGCCGCGTTTTTTGTTGCGCAAAGCTTAAGCCATTTCCCTCAAGAGGTCTCGCGGCCACCCCCCTGCCAGTTTCAGCCTTTTTGCTCAAAAGCTTTTCCGATAGCATAGCAAACATCGATGATTGCAGGAGATGACTATGCCCCGTATTGCCTTGGCACTGACCGAGGAATTTGCTGATTGGGAGCCCGCTATTCTGACGGCAATGGCGCGCGGTTATCTGGGCGTCGATATCGTCACCGCATCCCCCGATCGTGCGCCCCTCACCTCCATGGGTGGGCTGAAGATCGTCCCGGATACGACTTATGACGCACTGGACCCGGAGACTGTTCACGCGCTGGTCATTCCCGGCGGCTTGATCTGGGAACGGAAAATGGCACCGGATTTCACCGATCTCGTCCACCGCTTTCGCGCGCAGCACCGCGTAGTGGCTGGCATTTGCGCAGCAGCGAGTGCGCTTGCCGCAACAGGCGTGTTGAACAACGTGGCCCACACCGGAAATTCCGTGGCGTCACACTCCACCTATATCACCTACGAGGGTGCCGAACACTACCTCGACCAGCCCCAGGCCGTCAGCGACCAAGGCATCATCACGGCACCTGGAACCGCACCTGTGAGTTTTGCGAGTGAAATATTGAAAGCGCTCGATCTCTGGGGGCCGGAGGCGGAGGCCGAGATGGCGGGGTTTGCGGCGGAGCATCTCTAACGGCGGTCAAGCACACGACACGCACGCGCAGTCCCCTCAATCGGATTTTCTGTCATCGCGCGCCTGACGTCTCTGCTGTTGATGTGCAGGCTGCGATCGGCGGCAAGTGTCAGGCTGCTGATCTTGGCTGAGGCGGCCTTGAGAAAGGCCTCGCGGTTCTCAGCAAAGAACTGAAGACACGCTTCCCTTTGCGGCTCTTTGCCCAGCAAAGCCTTAAAGGCCAGCCGGTGCATGGCGCAGGGTGCGCCATGGCCGGGAACGGAAAAACGCAAGGCATCGAGCCCGTCGCTCCATTCGCTTGCGGTTTCCATATTATCTCGCAACGTCGAAACGTTTGAGAAGATGGCCGCTCAGGGTTCCCAAGATGATCCAGAACACGAAGCTGGTCACGGTTGCGAGAACGACGAAACGGCGCTCCAGCGGCAGAGGTGCCAGCGCGTGTTCACCCGCTGGCGGCAAGGGCGCGCCGATGATGTGCGGAGCGACCATCAACACCAGAGCCAGAATGACCGCCCATGGTTCCGCTCGTTTGAAGGCAAGTAGCGCCAGACCGCCCGCCGTGGCAGCAGCCGTTGCGACCCACCACATCTGACGCGCACCAAGCTCTGCGGCAGGACTGCCGGGCAGTTCCGGCGGCAGGCCGATGGCCGGGGCGAGCATGACAGCGGCAAAACCGGCAAGGCCCCAGAGCAGCCCTTCCCGCCAGCCACCTGCGGAATTACGAAGCGAAATCAACGCCGTCAGCACCAGTGCATAGCCGATGGCAGTCAGCACATTGGCGGCGATGGTGTACGCATTGCGCTCGAAGCCATCGGCGGGCGCCCAAGCTTCTGGATCGTGGTGATGATCTGCGGGTGCACCGGCCTCATGGGTGTGCGCATGCGCAACCTCTGCGCCGCCGCTCTCGAAGGTTTCGGCCTGAAGGATGAGCGGCGTGGTGCCGATGGCCTGCATGGCGCTGACGGCCAGACCGGCAATCAACCCCACCAGAACGGCGGTGAAGACGATGTTACGGAAAAACGGCATGATCTTCCTCCCCTCAATGGCAAGGGAAGGCGTTGGCGTGGCGCGTATCATGCGCGGCATTGTGCACGGCATCGACCTGCGAAAAGCCGACAAAGCCCACGATGAACAGGCCGAGCAAGGCTGCAGTTAGCGATTGCGCAAGTCTTGATGTTGAGGACGAGACGGCGCTTGCCGCCGTATTCTGGTGGATAGACATGGTGACCCTTTCACGTGCGGGTGGGCGTAATTCTGATCAAAAGACCCACGACCGCATTCAACATTCACCACGGGGAAAAGAGACACAGGGTCTTGAAGGCGGGAATATCCCGACCTGAAAACCGTGCTGTTCCGGACACCCCGCCGGTATTGACGACACTTCACGTGATGGCAGGTCTCCTGGCTTGCGGGTCACAACCTTGAAAACACCTTCCCGGTCCTTTGTTTCGCATCGTGCTTTACGAAATCCCGGAGAATTTCGTGCCGATGCGCCGAACCAGTGGCAATACGTTTTCAGGCTCTCCGCTCACAGTTGCGGGGGCAGCCACGAATCAAAGCTTGAGGCTCCTATCGTGTTCCCTTTTCACTTTCCGGGCGAACCGGAAAGACCATCACACAACCGTTATCCTGCGGACGGGTTGAGGAGTCAATGGCTTCTCAGGGAGAAGGCATTGCCTTGAGATAGGCCGCGATCGCCTGGCGGTCTTCGGCAGGAAGACGGGCCATATTCTGCTGGACCTTGACCATGGAGCCACCGGCGCTATCGAAGTCCGGCGTGAAGCCGGTTTCCAGATAGTTGGCGATATCGGCTTCACTCCATGAGCCGATGGTTTGCGATTCCGGGCGAATATCGGGAATGCGGCCCTCGCCTTCCGGGTTCGGTCCACCGGCAAGCCACTGGCCCTTCATGAAGCCGCCCAGCGCATCGCGCGGGGTGTGGCACTCGCCGCAATGGCCGGGGCCTTCCACCAAATATTGGCCGCGAACGACCTGCGCATTGGCGTTGGCAATCTCGACGCGCGGTTCGCCCTTATCGAAATACAGGAACTTCCAGCCGCCAAGAACAAGCCGGATGTTGAAGGGAAATGGCAGATCGTGGCCGGGCGCATCATTGGTGCTGGCGGGCAAGGTTTTCAGATAGGCGAAGAGGTCGTTGATATCCTGCGGCGTCATGCGCGCATAGGAATTATAGGGGAAGGACGGATAGAGGTGCTCGCCATCCTTGCCCACGCCCCGCGTCATGGCATCGCCAAACTGCGCGAGCGTCCATGCGCCGATGCCGTGCTGCGGATCCGGCGAAATGTTGGGCATGTGGAATGTGCCGAAGGGGCTTGGCAGCGCCTGCCCACCGGCCAGCGTCTTCAGCGCATCTACCATCGCATCGGGGGCGGCGTGACAGCTTGCGCAGCCGCCTGCCCAGAACAATGTCTCGCCATTGGCAAGGTTGGGTTCTCCAAGGTTGGCCCAGTGGCTCGGTGCCTGGCGCTCGGGCGCGGTGACGCCCATGAAAATTCCGAACCCGACGGCACCGGCAACAACAGCACCGCCCGCCAGCTTTGCCCAAATGGACGCCATTGCCGTTTCCGCTTCTTAAATTGATATCATGAAAAAGGCCCGCCGAAGACCGGCGGACCGATGGGCTGATTACTTCTTGACGCGGTAAGCCTGATGGCAGCTGCTGCAATCGCCACCCAGCGTCTTCAACGCTGCACCGACGCTGGCCTGATCTGCTGGCAACTGTGCCAGAACCATGTCTGCATCAGAGGCCAGCTTATCGGACTTCGCCTTGAAGTCTGCGAAGTTCTGCCAGATCGCCGGGGAAGCAGAGCCACCCTCGGAACCCGCTGGGAACTGATCCGGGAAAGCCTTGGCATTGGCGCTGATGGTGGTGACAGCGGTTTTGACGGTTTCCGCGTCATAGGGCTTTTCGCCCTTGGCGATGGCACCCAGCGCGCCCATGGCACCGCCGATACCCTTCATCAAGCCTTCGCGCTTTTCAACCTCGCCGGCTGCGGAAACCGCACCGGCGCAAAGACAGCCTATCATAAGGGATGCGGCAATCATTCTAAGCTTCATCATGTCTCTCCTGGGTCCGCGCACCGGCGGGTGAATGCTTCCGTGTCATCACGTAATCCCTGCGGCAAAACAGCGCGACGCACAAAGGCGAAGATGCCTGTTCCACATGGCAAAAAGAAGTCACATTGCAGTGATTTTTTTGAAGCATTATCAGGCGCATATCACCCGGAAGCAAGGGCTTCCCACAGTGTGAAACCAGCGACCACAACCAGCAGCAGACCGGCCGCTCGACCGATGAAAATGGTGATATGCGGCGAAGACACCAGCAAATCGCGGCTTTTGCCCGCCGTCAGCGCCAGGGTACCATAAACGGCAAGTTGCGTGCCCGCCGTCATCAGCCCCATGATGATACCCTGTATCCAGACAGGACCGTAGATCGGCTTTAAGAATTGCGGGTAGACCGCCATCATGAAAAGATAGGCCTTGGGGTTTGAAAGGCATGTGATGACGCCACGCTGAAACGCACGGCGGGCGGAGGCGCTGGCGCTGACCTCATCCCCCTCCACCACGATGGAACTGCGCATGAGGCCGATGCCGACCCAGATCATATAGGCTGCGCCAAAAATCATCAGTGGCGTGAACAGAACCGGCATGAGGCTGGCCAGCAGCCCGACCCCGACAGCGCCATAAAGCGAATGCACCACTCCGCCCGCCATGATCCCCGATGTGGCGGCAAGCCCCGCTTTCCGACCGCCCGTCAAAGAGCTTGCCAGAACCAGCAGCATATCGATGCCGGGCAGTATGATGATGCCGAACAGAAGCGAGAAGTAGAGCCAAAGGTTTTCTGAATAAGACATATCGAATATTCCTGAAAATACGGCATTCGTCAAAAAATGGATGAGCGATATGACGCGGATATCAGCCGCTTTGCCGGGGAATATCAAATGAATATGTGTGGTGAAATCATCTCGCTGACGATGGGTTTTCGCCCCCTCTTCAGAACGTCAGCGTGCGGCTTTCTTCACGGCCAAAGCCGCGGATATCGATGCGATCCCGGTAGACATCGGCGATGGCAAAGGTGTTTTCGTCAGGCGTATCCACCATGCCCTTGAAATTCAGGAAATGCGTGTGGCCGAGGCTGTCATAATTGCCGACGTGATTGTGGCCGCAGAACCATGCCTTTGCGCTGGGGTGCGCCGCAAGCAGAGCCAGAATATCAGGCGCATCCCACATATTATGGGCGTTTTGCGGGTAGAGCGGATAGTGGCAAAACAGGATTGCGGTTTCACCGGCAGCATCCGCAGCATCGAGCGTTTGTGCCAGCCATGCCAATTGCGTGTCGCTGAACGAGCCGTTCCAGTCATGCGCGTTGAGGGCACCGGCCTGCTTCAAGCCCTCAAGCCTTTGCGCGGCCAGATCGCGGCGGGGATCGCCTAGCGGTGGGGCGAAGGTGCTGACATCGCTGCCGTCCAGCACCACGAAGCGAACGTTCCCGACCACGAAATCATACCATGGCGACGGCATTCCGAGCCGCTCATGCACCTGCGGCAGATATTCCGGCGCGACCGCGAAGTCGTGATTGCCCAATAACAAAACTGAGCGGTGTCTGAGCTTGCCATAGGGCGCGAGGATGGCGTCGAAATTCTCCCAGCCGCGATCAATGATATCGCCAAGCGTGACGACGAAGGCGAGGTCATGGGCGTTGAAGACCTCGATGGCCTGCTCCAGCTTGGCCGGGCTTTCGGCATAATAGCGGCCCATTTCCGGGCGCGGCGGCATATCAGCATATTGCGGATCGGCGACGATGCCGAAGGAGAAGAGAGGTGCGGTTTTGTCTGTCATGATGCCCCCGCATAGGCCGGGGCAATGACACCCATGTGACAAAACGAAAACACCCGGCGCAAGGCCGGGTGTTTGTCTTTAGGCGAGGCTCCAAGTCTTACTTGGAAGCAGCTTCGAAGCGCTCAAGGACGTAATCCCAGTTGATGAGATTATCGACGAAAGCTTCGAGGTACTTCGGACGCAGGTTCTTGTAATCGACATAGTAGGAGTGTTCCCACACGTCGACGCCCAGAATAGGCTCTGCGCCGTGAACCAGCGGGTTTTCGCCGTTTGGTGTCTTGGAAATTTCAAGCTTGCCGTTCTTGACAGACAGCCATGCCCAGCCGGAGCCGAACTGCGTGGTGCCAGCGGCAATGAAATCTGCCTTGAACTTGTCGTAGCCGCCGAGATCAGACGTGATTGCCTGCTCCAGCTTGCCTGGCAGCTTGTTACCGCCGCCATCCTTCTTCATCCACTTCCAGAAATGGACGTGGTTGTAATGCTGGGCAGCGTTGTTGAACAGGCCAGCATGCGTGCCGAAGGACTTCTTGACCACTTCTTCCAGCGAAAGATCAGCGAGACCGGCTTCAGCCGCGAGCTTGTTGCCGTTGTCCACATAAGCCTTGTGGTGCTTGTCGTGGTGCAGCTCAAGTGTTTCGCGAGACATGTAAGGCGAAAGCGCATCGTAATCGTAAGGCAGTGCGGGAAGTTCGAAGGCCATGGTGTTACTCCTTGTTGCAGCGGCGTGACCGCTCCTAGAAACCTGGTGCGCGGACCATAGGAGCCGACGCCCTGAGAGGCAACCTGCGAATTATCAAAATGTTCCGGTAACGGAGAAAATTCCTCTCATCGCTATGGCTTCACACCCCCCGTGCCGGACCTTGCGTACCGTTTGAGGAAAATCCGTTCGGCGGACCTGCGCCTCACACCGCTGGCTTGAAGCGCGGGGTCGTGTCAGCCTCGCCCAACGGGCGCTGCATGAGCACGATGTCCAGCCAGCGACCGTGTTTCCAGCCCACCGATTTCAGCGTGCCGACCATATCGAACCCTGCGGCGCGGTGAACACCGATGGAGGCGGCATTGTCCGAATCGCCCACCACGGCAACCATCTGGCGGAAGCCACGGGCTGTCGCATCTTCGATCAGAGCCAAAAGCAGCGCCTTGCCAATGCCGAGGCCCTTGCACTCAGGATCGACATAGATGGAATCCTCCACTGTCGCGCCATAGGCTGGGCGTGCACGGTGCAGGCCCGCATAGGCATAGCCCGCAACAGCGCCCTCCACTTCCGCCACCAGATAGGGAAAACCACCGGCGACCAAAGCCTGTCTGCGCTCCCGCATCGTCTCCAATGATGGCGGTTCGATTTCGAAACTGGCAGTGCCGTGCAGCACGGCATGGCCGTAAATCTCGGTAATGGTGGCTAGATCGGCCTCTTCGCCGGGGCGGATGGTGACGGTGGGTTTAAGCTGCGATTGCATGACAGGTCCTGAAAATCGATTATGGAATGTGCACAGTTCGTAAGCGCCTAAAAATTGTTATTTCGAGTCCTATCCGCCGGTCAACAGCTTGATGGCAATGAGCCACATGGTCAGCGCGATGACGCCTTCCAGAATGCGCCATGCCCTCGGGTTGGCAAAGAGCGGACGCAGCCAGCGCGCACCAAAGCCAAGTGTGGAAAAGAACACGAAGGAGGCAGTCACCGCACCCGCCCCAAAGGATGCTTCCGCGCCGGGAAACTGGGTAGATATACTGCCGAGCAAGACAACCGTGTCGAGATAGACATGCGGGTTGAGCCATGTCAGCGCAAGGCAGGTGAGGAGTGTGGAGGCAAGCGGCGTGACATTGCCGGATGCGGCGATGAGAACGCTGGACGCGCCCAATGCCGATTGCAGGTTCTTTGCGCCATACCAGAACAGAAAGGCGGCACCGGCATAGCGCATGGCGGGTTCCAGCCCCGGCATGACAGCCGCAATCTGGCCGAAAGCAGCAACGCCGACCGAAACCAGAATGGCCTCCGATATGGCGCAGGTGGCGACCACGGCCAGCACGTGTTCTCCGCGCAGCCCCTGCCGCAACACGAAAGCGTTTTGAGCACCAATGGCGACAATCAAAGTCAGCCCCATCGTAAAGCCCGTCAGATATGTCGAAAAATCCATTGTCCTGTCCCCGTTCGACGCTTGGATAATCGCGCCGCAAGGATTAATCTAATTAATGTTCCTAATCTCGATTAAGTCAGGCTAACTCTTATGCTGGATTATGCGGCGTTTCGCGCAGTGGCCATGGTGGTGCAGACGGGCAGCTTTGAGAAAGCGGCGATGGCGCTGCGCGTCACACCGTCTGCCATCTCCCAAAGGGTCAAGCAGCTGGAAGAGCGGCTCGGTGCCGTGCTCATCCTTCGCGGCCAACCCTGCACGGCCACCGAAAAGGGCGAATGGGTCTGCCGCCACATGGAGCATGTGGGCATGCTGGAGATGGAGCTTTTCGACCAACTTCCGGCCCTGATTGCATCGGATGAGCCGGGCCAGCGCGTGACCCTTCACATCGCCACCAATGCCGATAGCCTCGGCACATGGTTTGTGAATGCGATCTCGGGCTTTGCTAAAGATACGAATTATCTGCTGAATATCGCCGTAGACGATCAGGACTATACGGCTGACTGGCTTCAGCGTGGCCGGGTTCTGGCGGCGGTGACGAGCCTGGAAAAGCCGGTGCAGGGATGCCGCGTGGTGCCTCTTGGCGCTCTGCGCTATCACGCCACGGCTAGCCCTGATTTCATGAAGACGTATTTCGAGGGCAGCGTCACGAAAGCCCGCCTATCGGAAGCGCCAGCCCTCACCTTCAGCCAGAAGGACAGGCTTCAATTGACGTGGATCGCACAGCAGTTCGGCGCTGACGTGGTCTACCCCACCCACTGGCTACCCTCCACGCAAGCCTTCGTGGATGCAGCCCTTATGGGCATGGGCTGGGGCATGAACCCGCACCTTCTCGTGAAAGATTATCTCGCATCCGGCAGGCTGGTGGAACTGGTGCCCGCAACGCCGCTGGATATTCCGCTCTACTGGCAGGTCAACCGTCTGGCAGCGGACCGGCTGAAGCCTTTGACGCAAGCCATCATGGATGGGGCGCGAGAGGTTCTGGTGCAGTAGGTAAAGTTGAGAGCGAAGGATTGCCCCTCGCCCTCGCAGTGACGAATTACTCGGTGTGCGCACCCAGATCAGCCGCCCATTCCATGTAGAGATCCAGCGCCTTGCGGGCCACGGGTCCGGCCTGCAGCTCGCGATCATCAAGCTTTGTCACCGGCGACACCTTGGAATAGTTGCCCGAGCAGAAGATTTCATCCGCCTCACGGAAATCCTGAGCCGACAGCGTTGCTTCGCGCACCTCGAAACCGGCTTGGCGCAGAAGGCCCATGACGCGGGTGCGGGTGATGCCGGCAAGGAAGGTGCGGTTCGGAACAGGTGTGAAGACCACGCCATCCTTGACCATGAAGACGTTGGCCGAGGACGTTTCGGCAACATTGCCGTTCATATCCAGCATCAAAGCGCCGCCGAAACCACGTGAGCGGGCTTCGAGAATAGCGCGGCCACTATTGGGATAAAGGCTGCCAGCCTTGGCATCCGTCATGGCCGTTTCCGGCGATGGGCGGCGGTAGGACGACACGGTCAGCGTCACCGGTGCGCCCGCATCCATCGGTGCTTCGAACAGGCACAGGGCAAAGCGCGTGGATGACGCGTCCGGTGCCACGATGCTGCCGGGCATGCCGTGTTCGGCCCAATACATCGGCTTGATGTAGATGGCGACGTTGCCATCGAATTTCGCAACACCTTCCAAGGCGAGTGCGGCAATCTCTTCCGGCGTGAAGGTCGGCTTCATGCCCATGCTGACGGCAGAGCGGTTGACGCGCTGGCAATGCAGATCGAGATCCGGTGCAAGACCATTGAACCAGCGCGCGCCATCAAACACCGTCGATGCAAGCCACATGGCATGCGATGTCGGCCCGATCAACGGAGGGTTGCCGGGAAGCCATTGACCATCGACATAGGTCCAGGTGGGGGAACGGGGCGATGTATCGACGGACATAGTGTTCTCCTTGTGCAATGGCGGGAATGAATGCCTCTCGACCTTTTGCGTCAAGATTAAAAACGGTCGATTTCGGAATTTGATGGAAAGTTACAGGAAACCAGTCCTTTGGAGCGTTTTTATTGCGCGACGCGCAAACAGCATCGATCAACCCATCAGATTTTGTGATGAAAATCGTCTGGCCCGAGACTTCGCCGCATGCGATATTGAAGGAAGACAAAGGAGTGCGACATGGCCTGGTCTGCCCAACAATATCTGAAATTCGAAAGCGAGCGGACCCGCCCTGCCCGTGACCTTCTGGCACAGGTGCCGCTGGAGCGGTTGGCGGCGGGTTACGATCTGGGCTGCGGGCCCGGCAATTCCACCGAGCTTCTGGCCGAACGCTTCGGTGTCAACGTCATAACCGGCGTGGATAGCGATGCCGACATGCTGGAAAAGGCGCGGATACGCCTTCCCACGACGCAGTTTCAACAGGCGGATCTGGCAACATGGCAGCCCAGGCAAAAGGCGGATCTTTTCTATGCCAATGCCGTCTTTCAATGGTTGCCCAACCATATCGACATTCTCGAAGGCCTGATGGATCACCTGAAGCCCGGCGGTGTTCTGGCGGTACAGATGCCGGATAATCTGGACGAGCCAACGCATATTGCCATGGAAGAAACCGGTGCTGCCGGGCCGTGGCAGGCAGCATTTACGGGCGCGAAATTGCGCCGCCAACCGTTGCCGGAACCCACCGAATATGTCGAGCGACTGTCTCCCAAATCGGCACGGGTGGATGCGTGGCACACCATCTATAATCACCCCATGCAGAATGCGCAGGCCATTGTCGAATGGGTGAAGGGCACCGGCCTTCGCCCCTACCTGGATGCGGCGGGCGAAGACAATCGCGACGCTTTTCTGGCCGATTATCTCAAGCGTATCGACGCCGCCTACCCGCCCATGGCAGACGGGCGACGCCTGCTGCGCTTTCCGCGCCTGTTCGTTGTTGCCGTCAAAAAATAGCGGATATGAATTCTGATGAGCTAAAGTTCACATGCTTTACTTAAAGTATTGGCGTTATATCTTCACGAGATATTAGTGATATCCAGCAACGGGTTTTCAATTCCGTTCATCTATCCTAGCCGCGATTATAAAGCGAGAGGGTAGAACGTGCGTCATTTCTGGCACGACAAGGCAGGTAATTTCGGTATTCTGACAGCGCTGCTGGCTGTTCCCATGTTTGGAGCGGCAGGCGTTGCGCTGGATATCAGCCAGGCAATGGTGGTGAAGCAAGATCTGCAGAACGCAGCCGATGCGGCGGCGCTCGCAGCCGTGGCGAAATCCTCGAAAGAGGTCGAAGCCGCCCGCAAGATGAAGGCCGATGGTAAAATCGTCATCCCCGAAAATGAGGCGCTGAGCTTTTTCGAAGCCGATGCCGTTGGCCGCAACGATTTTGAGGTGGAGAGCGTGAACGTCTCCGTTGAGAAGGTCGGCAATGTCGTGCAATCCAATGTGAGCTTTTCAGCTTCCGTCCAGACGTCGCTCTCACGCGTTCTCGGCAAGAACTTCATGACCGTGAGCGTCAAGGCGACGGCAAAATACGAGACCGAAACCTACAGCGATTTCTATCTGTTGCTGGACAACACACCTTCCATGGGTGTTGGCGCGACGCCTGCAGATGTGAAGAAGATGGTGGACAACACCAAGGACAAATGCGCCTTTGCCTGTCACGTGGTCAGCATAGACGGCGTCGATGACAAGAACAGCTATTACCACCTTGCCAAGAAACTCGGCGTGACCACGCGCATCAATGTGGTGGCACAGGCCACAGCCGCGCTGATGGACACGGCGACATCGCTGCGCAAGACCAGCGATCAATATCGCATGGCAGTTTATACATTCGGCGAAAAGGCGCAGGATGCCGAGCTGACGGAAGTCGTGCCGCTTACGACCAATCTGGCAAATGCCAAGAAGAAAGCCGAGAAAATTGACCTGATGTCGGCGCTTTCCAAGAAGAGTTCCGAAAGCCAGTTGACGGATTTTGACAATACATTGACCGCGCTTGGCACCAAGATGGGAACTGTCGGGAATGGCACAAGCTCTGCCTCGCCGGACAAGGTGGTGTTCTTCGTATCCGATGGCGTGGGCGACAGCTACAAGACGACCAGTTGCACCAAGCGCGCCAACAATGGCCGCTGTCAGGAACCAATCGACACACGTTTCTGCACCGCGCTGAAAGAAAAGGGTTACAGAATTGCGGTGCTCTACACCACCTATTTGCCCCTGCCAGAAGATGACTGGTACAATACCTGGATCAGCCCCTTCCAGTCTCAGATCAGCACCCGCATGGAAGAATGCGCAACGCCCGGTCTTTATTTCGAAGTGAGCCCGACGGAAGGCATCAGCGACGCCATGGCCGCACTTTTCAAGCGGATCATCACCTCCCCGCGCCTCACAAGTTGAGTTGAAAACGCGCCGGATGGCACCCGCTCAAGGGGTGCCATCCGGCAGATCCGGCTTTAAACCAGCCGCGCCGGTTGAACCAAATCTCATCCGCCCCACTTATTCCCTTGCCATTATCGCCTTGCAATCTGCAGGGCGGAATTCACATGGGAGAATATTCATGCACACAGTAACCGCCAATGGCGCAGCTATTCCGGCGCTTGGTTTCGGCACGTTCCGTATGCCGGATGACGATGTCCAGCGCATTCTTCCGCAGGCGTTGAAGCTCGGCTTCCGCCATGTCGACACCGCCCAGATTTACAAAAACGAAGCATCCGTCGGTGATGTCATCGCCAAATCCGGCATTGCCCGTGGCGATATTTTTCTCACGACGAAAGTCTGGGTCGACCAGTACCGCCACGATGATTTCATCAAATCCGTGGATGAAAGCCTGACGAAGCTGAAGACAGATTACGTCGATCTTCTGCTGCTGCACTGGCCAAAGAGCGACGTGCCGCTGGCCGAGCGCATCGGCGCACTGAACGAGGTTCACAAGGCCGGAAAGGTCCGCAATATCGGCGTTTCCAATTTCAATGTCGCGCTGATGGATGAGGCCGTCAAACTCTCCGACGCCCCAATTGCCAACAACCAGATCGAATACCATCCCTATCTCGACCAAACCAAGGTCATCGAAGCCGCACGCAAACATGGCATCTCCATCACCGCCTATTATCTGATGGCGGATGGCAAGGTGCCCGGCGATGCCGTTCTGAAGGATATCGGTTCGAAACACGGCAAGACCGCCGCTCAGGTGGCGCTGCGCTGGGCCGTGCAGCAGCCTGATCTCATCGCGCTTTCCAAGACGGCGACCGAAAGCCGCCTGCAGGAAAACTACGATATCTTCGATTTCGAACTATCGAGCGACGAGATGCAGGCGATCTTTGCACTGGCAAAGGCGGATGGCCGCATTGTCAATCCAAGTCATTTGGCCCCGGAATGGGACAAGTAGGCGTCAGTTTGCATTCGTCATAAGTTGCGAATGTGGAGACGTGGTTAGATCCTCGGGACGAGCCCGAGGATGACGTTGAGAGAGAGTGGGGACAAGCTGGTTGCCCTCCTCTTCCTTTAGGAATGCACACCGTTCACCATTGCGAAGACCTGATCGATATTGCCGTTCTGCGCGGCAAAACGAAGCGGCTTGCAGCGCTCGACAACCACTTCGGTCGCATCCGGCTGGTTGGTCAGAATATCCATCACCTCGGAAATATAGGCCTCCAGCGGCATGGCGCGCTCGTCCGTTGCCTGATGCTCGCCCTGGAGCGTTGTCTGCACATAGGGCGGGATGATCTCGATGACATCGACTGATGTGTCTTTCAACTGCTCGCGGATGGCCATGGAATATCCGTGGATGGCCGATTTCGTGGCGCTGTAGGTGGGTGTCGCAACCATGGGCACGAAGGCAAGGCCGGACGATACCGTCAGCACGGCTGCCCGCGGTTGCTTCAGGAAATGCGGAAGCAGCGCGGCGGTGAGGCGGATGGGGGCCAAGAGGTTGGTGGTGATCGTTTCCTCGGCGATGTCGAGATAATCAGGCGCGGTAGCGATGTCCTCATTCTTCATGATACCGGCATTGTTGATGACCGCATTGAGGTTTGGATGATCAGCGATGAGCTTATCGGCAAAGGCGCGAATGCCCGCCGCATCGCTTGCATCCATCGTTGCCCACGCTATGCCGGGATTTGCGGCGGCCACCTCCTGCAACACCTCTGCGCGACGGCCTGAGATGATGACCTGATTTCCCAGCGCGTGAAACCCTTCCGCCAGCGCGCGGCCAATGCCGGTGCCGCCGCCGGTGATGAGGATGGTGTTGCCTGTGACTTGCATGGGAGTATCCTTCCTTGTTGCTGATACAAAGAGTAGGTAGGCTGCTCTCTCAAACACAGTAGGCACCTGAAAGATTTATACGCACCCAAAGGAGAGTGTCTGTATGAAAAGGCATCTGGCCGATGACACCATCGAAGAACGGCGCAAGGCGCCTCCGCCCGAGACGACCGATCCGGTGATCGAGGCGCTGGTGCGCGATATTATCGCCAAGGTGGCGGACAAGTGGACGATGCTGATTCTTGAGGTTCTGGAAGAGCGCGGCACGTTGCGTTTCACGCAAATCGGCCACCATGTTGAGGGCATCAGCCAGAAAATGCTGACCAAGACCCTGCGGCAGATGGAATGCGACGGGCTGGTGCACCGCGTGGTCCACCCGGTCATTCCGCCGCATGTGGATTACAGCCTGACGCCGCTGGGCCAAAGTCTGGGCAGCGCCTTTTGCGGCGTGTGGATCTGGGCGGAACAGAACCATGCAGACATAGAAAGGGCGCGAAAGGCGTTCAACGACCGCCCTCCACGCCCCGCAATCTGATCAGTTTTACTTAAGCAAACTGGCTTAGGCCCGGAACGGAGGCAATAACCTGATCCACGGTTTCATCGCCTGCATGCACGCGGGCAATGGCGATGGTTTCTTTTGCTAGCGCGGAAATTTCGCCCATGCCGAGGCCCTGGCTCATCAGCTGCTGGCCGAGGCCCATAATGCCGCCGCCGCCAATTGCGCTCATCAGGCCACCCAGCAAACCGCCGCCGCCCTTGCCTTCGCCGTTAAAACGGGCCACGAGATCAGGCGCGCCGGGAATGGCTTCGATCATCCGTGCAACCGGTGCATCGTCAGCTTCGCGCTGAAGGAAGCCCAGCATCATGCCCAGCGCCTTTTCGGCCTTGTCATGCTCGATACCAACCTTGTCGGCAACCTGGGTTACGATTTCGCTCATAATGTTCCTCCGGAAACGAATAAATGACGTTAACGTCAACGTAAAACAACTGACGTTTTGGCACAAGGCTGGAAATGAAGGTGCGCTCAAGTTTGCCATCGCTTCCACAAGCTTATCAAACAGGTGTTGAGCCCGCAGCCAGTTCATATAAGAATATTGCAAAGATTGGATAAAGGGCGCTCACGCCCTGATGACGGGAGGAATATGCCTGATGTTGCAGGATGGAAAGCTCTACATCGGCACCAGCCGGAACGCCGATGACAGCCTGAACAAGGGCGAATATCTGGACTTACGATTCGGCAACCGCCACGGCCTCATCACCGGCGCAACCGGCACCGGCAAGACGGTGTCGCTGCAGGTTCTGGCGGAAGGCTTTGCCAAGGCTGGCGTTCCCGTTTTCTGCGCCGATGTGAAGGGCGATCTGTCCGGCATTGCGGCCAGAGGCGAAGCCAAGGAATGGGTGACGAAGCGCGCAGAGCAGATCGGCTTTACCGACCTCACCTTCGAGCAATTCCCCGTCATCTTCTGGGATCTCTACGGCGAAAAAGGCCACCGCGTGCGCACCACCATTGCCGAGATGGGACCGCTTTTGCTGGCGCGCCTCATGGATGCTTCGGAAGCGCAGGAAGGCGTTTTGAACATCGCCTTCAAGATTGCCGATCAGGGTGGTCTGCCGCTGTTGGATCTCAAGGACTTGCAGGCGCTGCTCAACTATATGGGTGAGCACGCGACAGACCTTTCCAACCAGTTCGGGCTGGTTTCCAAATCCTCCGTCGGCTCGCTTCAGCGCGGCTTGCTGGTGCTGGAACAGCAGGGTGCCGAGCATTTCTTCGGTGAACCGGCGCTCAAGATTTCCGATATCATGCGCACCACACCTGACGGGCGCGGCACGATTTCGGTTCTTGCCGCCGACAAGCTGATGATGAACCCGCGCCTCTACGGCACATTCCTGCTCTGGATGCTCTCGGAACTGTTCGAGGAACTGCCGGAAGTGGGCGATCCGACCAAGCCGAAGCTCGTCTTCTTCTTCGATGAAGCGCATCTCCTGTTCAATGATGCACCCCGCGTGCTGGTGGAGCGCGTGGAACAGGTCGTGCGCCTGATCCGCTCCAAGGGAGTCGGCGTTTATTTCGTCACACAAAACCCGCTGGACGTGCCGGAAACGGTGCTGGCGCAGCTCGGCAACCGCGTTCAGCACGCGCTGCGGG
This sequence comes from Rhizobium sp. WCS2018Hpa-16, assembly GCF_031843705.1. NCBI lineage: Bacteria > Pseudomonadati > Pseudomonadota > Alphaproteobacteria > Hyphomicrobiales > Rhizobiaceae > Rhizobium > Rhizobium sp. WCS2018Hpa-16. The sequence continues at coordinate 762,661 of NZ_JAVTIX010000002.1, read as the reverse complement.
CCTATACGCCACGGGAGCAGAAAGCCGTGAAGACGGCAGCCGATACATTCCGCCAGAACCCGGCCTTCAGCACCGCAGATGCCATCACCACGCTCGGCACCGGCGAGGCGCTGGTCTCCACGCTGGGTGATAAGGGTGCACCATCCATCGTGGAGCGCACGCTGGTACGCCCGCCATCAGGCCGTGTCGGCCCCGTAACGGATGATGAACGCCGCGCCATTATGAGTACAAGCCCGGTTGCGGGTCTCTATGACGAAGATCTGGACCGCGAATCGGCATTCGAGCTGCTGGCCGCACGTGCGCAGAAAGCTGCCGAGGCGGAAGCCGCCAAACGCGCAGCCGAGGAAGAGGCCAACCAACCGGCAGACAGCGCCGCTGGCCGCTGGAAACTGCCCGGCTTCGGCGATGAAGAGCCAACACAGGCTTCCACGTCAGGTACCAAACGCAAGGCTGGCGGCTATCAGCGGGAAACGGTTATCGAAGCGGCCATGAAGAGTGCGGCCCGCACGGTTGCAAGCTCTGTCGGGCGCGCCTTGGTGCGCGGCCTTCTGGGCAACTTGCGGCGGTAACGTATTAGCTACTCCCGCATTTCGTGATGACCACGGAATGCGGGAGGGTTTATTCTGGGCCGCTATGTCTCTCGATAGAGAACCATTCCGGCGTGATAGAGCACATCATCGATAAACTCGCCATCAGCCGTGAAACCGGTATCATCCCAGTAATCGATGTGGTGACCCTTCATCTCGTAGCGCCCCTGATAGGCGCTGTTGCGATTTCCCCGCGCCTCATCATAGCGGCCATTGGGCAATAACTCGTGCCGGATATGGCCATCGCCCGTCACCCACATGCCGATATAGGGGTGGCTCTTTTTCTCCGTATCAGCCGTCATGCCCATGGCCTCAACCGGCCGTGGGGCGAACGACGATCTCGTTGACATCGACGTCGCCGGGCTGCTCGATGGCAAAGCGTACGGCCCGGCCGATGGCGGCCGGCTTCAGCGCAATGGCGCGGTAACCTGCCATGAGTTCGGCAGCGGCAGGGTCGGTGATTGTGTTGGCCAATTCACTTTCCACCACGCCCGGATGGATGCAGGTAACGCGAATGTCCCTGTTTTCCTGACGCAGACCATCGGAAATAGCCCGGACGGCAAATTTCGTCGCGCAATAAACCGCAGCGGTGGGCGATACAGCCAGCGCGCCGATGGAGGCAACGTTGATGATGTGGCCGGATTTTGCGCGGGTCATATCCGGCAATACGGCGGCGATGCCATAAAGCACACCCTTGATGTTGACGTCTATCATGCGTTCCCATTCGGCAACCTTGAGCGACGACATGAGCGAAAGCGGCATGATGCCCGCATTGTTGACGATGACGTCGATCTGGCCGAAAGCCTTGCGTCCCGCCTCGGCAAAGGCTGCGACGCTCTCGCGGTCCGTCACGTTGAGCGGGTGCGCGATAACCTCGGCACCGGCTTGGCGCAGCTCCTCGGCCAACGCTTCCAGACGGTCCATGCGGCGAGCGCCGATAACGAGTTTTGCACCTGCCGCTGCAAGCTCCCGCGCAATGCCTTCGCCAATGCCACTTGAGGCACCGGTGATGAGGACGACTTTGTTCAATGCCATGGTGAGATCTCCCTTGATGTTGCGACCGCCCCCTTTTGCGAGGACGCGCCGTTGCACCAGAGATAAAGCTTTGGCATTGTCGTTAGAACTGCCTCAATTCTAACCTCAATGGGTAGATATCCTAACCAATGAACATCGATCTCAATGCCCTCTCCATTTTCTGCATGGTCGCTGATGAGCGCAATTTTCGCGCGGCAGCTGATCGCCTTGGCGTTACCCGCTCCGCCGTCAGCCAGACAATTCGCAAACTTGAGGAAGCGATGGGCATCGCGCTTGTGCAACGCACCACCCGCTGCGTCAGCCTGACCGAGGCAGGGCAGCAACTCTATGAGGAGATCTCGCCGTCCATCGCCAATCTGGTGCAGGCAACATTGTCCACCTCTTCTCTCAGCGGCACGGCGCGTGGGCGGCTACGGCTCGCCGTATCCTCGATTGCGGAAAGCTTTCTCTCCGGCCCGCTGCTTGCCGGGTTCGCAGAGGCGCATCCGCAGGTGCAGCTTGATATTGTCGTGACCGATGAGGAGTTCGACATTGTGGCCGAGCAATATGATGCGGGTGTACGGTTGGGGGAATTGATCGAGCAGGACATGATCGCTGTTCCTGTCTCCGCTGTGCAGCGGCAGCTGCCGGTCTGCTCTCCAGCCTATAGGAACCATCGCGGATTACCCACGCACCCAAGCGAACTGATCGACCACACATGCATCGGCTGGCGCCCTCGCCCCGGTGTTGCGCCCTATCGATGGGAGTTTGCGGAAAATGGCCGGGAATTTTCCGTCGCGGTGGAGCCGGAATTCACCACCAATGATATGCAGCTAATGATCAAGCTGGCCTGCGCCGGTGCTGGCATAACATTTGGCATGGAAGAAACGTTTCGCCCCTATCTCGAAAGGGGGCAACTCGTCTCGATGCTGGAAGAGCATTGCCCCAGCTTCGCGGGCTTTTATCTCTATTATCCAAGCCGCCGCAATCTGGCACCCAAGCTGCGCGCCTTCATAGACAACGTCCGTATGCCGAGAGCGGCATGACCAAACGAAAAAGGGCCGACCTTTCGGCCAGCCCTTCCACTATCGCTTGATGGCGGGGGACGCAATCAGGCGACAGAAACTGGAACCTCAGTGGAGGTCCGCATGGCGTGGGAGTAAGGGCAAACGATGTGGGCCTTTTTCACCAGGTCTTCAGCCGTGTCCTTGTCGAGGCCGGGAATGTTGACCTGCAGCGACACTTCGATGCCGAAGCCGGTGCCGTCTTCGCGTGGGCCGATGCCGACCGTTGCTGTGACGCTTGTGTCTTCTGGAATCTTGATCTTTTCCTTGCCAGCCACGTTCTTCAACGCGCCGAGGAAGCAGGCGGAGTAGCCGGCAGCAAAGAGCTGCTCAGGGTTGGTGCCGGTTGCGCCATCGCCACCCAGTTCCTTAGGAACCGTCAGCGTAACGTCCAGAACGCCATCCTCAGACTTTGCATTGCCAGCGCGGCCGCCTGTTGCTGATGCTTTTGTTGTGTAGAGAATTGCCATGTCACTGCTCCTTGGTGTGAATGTTGAAGATTACATATACCGCAATTTAATTGTGCGCAATATAATTTTGCACATTGAGGATTTTTTCTGTTTCTGCGATAGGTGGTGCGGAGATTGCGTTGCGATGTGCATAGGGCAGGAACCGAGTGACGGGATAAATTGTTCCCTACGCAGCCGCATTTTGGAGCCCTGATATGGATGATGGAACGATGGAAGGCCTTTTGAGGCTCGACATGCAAATATGTTTTGCGCTGTATGGCGCGTCCCATGCATTCAACCGCGCCTATAAGCCCCTGCTCGAGCCTCTTGGGCTCACCTATCCGCAATATCTGGTTCTGATGGCGCTCTGGGAAAAAGAGACCGCGACCGTAAAGGCGCTGGGCGAAATGCTGGGGCTGGATTCCGGCACGCTCTCTCCCCTGCTCAAGCGGCTGGAACAGGCTGGCCTGATTACGCGCAAACGCGGCACGGTGGACGAACGTCAGGTAATGATCGCGCTGACGCCTGACGGCGCCGAGATGAAGACCAAGGCAGCCGAAGTCATGCGCGCCATTGGCGAGGCGACCGGCTGCAGCCTGGACGAGCTTGGAAAGCTACGCGACCAGCTGAATGCGTTGAAGGAAAATTTGGCGAAGGAGTGAGCTTGTCACTCGGAGCGACCTTCCGCTGGCACAGCACGGCTGTTTGCAGCACGCAGCATTCCGGGGATCAAGAAGATGTCTACGAAATACCAAACGAGAGCGGCGTAAAAAAGCGCTTCGGTGAGAAGATTTCTGCTTGCGAAAAATGGCAGCAGAAAAACTGTCACGCCCAGCGCGAGTTGCAATTTTGCCGATCTCTTATAGCCGAGATAGAAGCGGTGGAATCCTAGCAATCCGCCGCCGCCCATTAAAAGAAGAAGATAGGCAACCCATGTGATCTTGCGGTCGGGAAGCTTCGTCCAATATGGCTCTTGATTGGAACTGGTAGCAGCGCTTCGGGAAATTTTTGGCACATTGACCAATGATGCATTCTCCAGACGTGTTCGCAGGAGCAATTATCGTGCCGAAAAAGAAAATATCAATCTAAAATTGAGTTCAAGGCCATGTTTGTAAAAAAAGCCCAGAAGTTGATGATCTGTCTGGGCTTCAATTGTCTCGTATGATCGGCTTACTTACTGCCAAACCACCACGCGCGCCTTGTTCGGCACGCGGTCATAGAGGTCGATGACGTCCTGGTTCATCAGGCGCACGCAGCCGGATGATACGGCCTTGCCGATGGAGTTCCACTCAGGAGAGCCGTGGAGGCGGTACAGCGTGTCCTTGCCGTTCTGGAAGATGTAGAGCGCGCGGGCGCCGAGCGGGTTTTTGAGGCCCGGTGGCATGCCGCCGTTCTTGGAAGAGAACTTGACCAGCTCTGGCTGACGGGCAACCATTTCGTCTGGCGGTGTCCATTTTGGCCATTTCTGACGCCACTGGATGACGCCCTCGCCCGACCAGGCGAAGCCTTCACGGCCAATGCCGACGCCGTAGCGCATTGCGGAACCGCCGGGCTCGACCACATAGAGGAAGCGCGAACGCGTATCGACAACCACGGTGCCGGCTGGCTCGCCCGTTGGATCAACCACGCGCTGGCGATAATAGCGACGGTCGATATTCTGGTAGGGGATGGCAGGGATGACATAACCGCCATCTTCCACCGTGCCGTACATGACGGCCAGTTCGGAATCGGACATGCCGCCTGCAAACATCGAGCGGAAATCGCCCGCAATGCTGCCTGCAAGGCTACCGGGCTCGGCACCGTTTGAAGGCCTAAAGCCTGACGACGCGCAACCTGCCAGAAGCGATGCGGAGGAAAGGCCAAGGAGGGAAAGGAAGGTACGTCTGGAAAAGTCTGTGTCGGTGCTCATCATAAGGCCGTTTTTCTCACATCGAAGCGATCGGGGGCGGATGTTACGCGGGTTTGCGGAATCACCCATCAATCTCGCTGTACGTCGTTTGTTCCACGACATCTCACCTATTAGTATAGTAGTTAATACATAACTAACGGCCAGTGGCGCTAGTGCAACACTGGCACTGGAGACGAGCTTTCCTGGGGTGCGTGATCAGATAACCACAATCGGCGCGCCCTGAGGCACGCGGTCAAAGAGATCGATGACATCCTGATTGAGCATGCGCACGCAACCGGATGAGGTGGCCTTGCCCACGGATTGCCAGTCCGGCGTGCCATGCACCCGGTACAGCGTGTCCTTGCCATCCTTAAAAATGTAAAGCGCCCGGGCACCGAGCGGATTGTTGAGACCGGGGATCATGCCGCCATTGGCAGCCGAGACAGACGCCAGTTCCGGTTGTCGTTCCACCATCTCATTTGGCGGCGTCCAGCGCGGCCATTTCGCTTTCCACTGTATCTTGCCGCGACCGGCCCAGGCATAGCCATCGCGGCCAAGTCCCACGCCATAGCGAACGGCCTTGCCGCCCGGCTGCACGAGATAGAGGAAATGCTGCTTGGTATCGACAACGATCGTGCCCGGCGCTTCCGCCGTCTGGTAGTCCACGTCCTGGCGCAGAAAGCGGGGGTCGACACGCGAATAGGGAATGGCAGGCAATGTATGGCCGTCATCACTGATCTGGTCATACATCACGCGGTGCAAAGGGTTGGATACCGGCAGGCCGTAACCACGCGTTTGGTTGCTATAGCCCGGCGTGAGGCCAGAACCTGTGGGCTTTGCGGTGGATGGCGGACCATAAAGCTGCTGGAACTGCGACTGGAAGAGTTGCGGCGGACGGCTGTTGATGGAGCCCGGCGTTGGCGGCAGTGGCGGGCGCGGAATGGAGCCGACATTGTTGTAATTGAAGACCGGCGCCGTTTCCTGCACGAACACGTCAGGGTTCATGCGGCTGGTGTCGGTGATGAACAGGCAACCGCTCAACAGCGGCAGAAGCGCGAGCACAGCAAAAGACACAAGGCGACGGCAGGTTTTCAAGGGTACTGTCATGGAACCGCTTCACAGGGAGACATCGTTTCCACTACATTGCCCTACCCGGCTGGCGCGAAGCTGGAGGCATTTGCGGTTATGGCAGGTGTTACGCGAACTGATTGAAGAAGCGAATACTCTCGACAACGGCACCGGGGACCACGCCATTATGGTTGCCCGGCAGCAGCATATTGTCGATGGGCATGCCCGCAAAACGCGCCCGCTCCATCAAAAGCTTGTGGTCGGCGTCGAAGGGTCTTTCCTCCGTGCCCCGCAAAAGCAAAGTCGGACATTTCAGGCTCGGCCCGAAGCAGACGGAAGAGCGCATGATGAACTCTTCCTCGTTGCGATCATCGAAGCATATTTCATCCGAATAGCGGTTGAAGTATCGCCATGAATTGACGCCTGCGGAGATGGGAGCAGAAGCCCGGAATTTCCGCGTCATGGATGCCAGCAGCGAAAGAGTGCCGCCATTGGAATGACCCGCGAGGAACAGCCGGTCGCAATCCACTCCGGGCAAATTTTCCAGATAGGACGCAGCCGCCAGCGCATCGGACGTCTCATCGTAAAAGCCGGAATAATTGCCCTGCTGGCCGTTTTCACCTCTGAACGATGGCAGGAGAACCACGAAACCTGCTTCCCAATAGGGCTTCATCAGCGCCCAGTGCCCGTCACCCGTGGCGTTGCCGCCATGGAGAAACAGCACGGCTGGCTTCAGTGTCTTGCCCGGCTCATAGTGCGAAAGCCATGCAACCAGCTCTATGGAGCCGTTGGGTCCACCGGGATAGGTCACGCGGCTGGCACCCGGAGGCGTTCCGAGCGGTGTGGATTTTTCAGGCGCTGCAATCTTGCGCAGCAGATGCGTGTGAAACTGTTTGCGCGCTGTGGCATAATCTTCGCGTGCAAGCGGAAGAATTTCGGGAATGGACAGCGCGGCATGGGCAGTCAGCGGCAGCGAAGACGCGGCGACAAGACCGGCTGCACCTGCCAGAAGGTTGCGTCGTGTGAGGCGCGTCTCAGTGAAAGCACCGGAGGACGAGGGTTTCTCTGCCATATGAGAGGTCCGAAATTGTATTAAGCGCACGTTAATTTCACCACTAAGTGATTGAATTGTCCATTCACTGTTTTGCGAATGCGCAAGAAAGCCTAACCCGATTTATCGTCAATCATCGCCATTAGCGTGGACAGGCGATCCGCCTCCGATGGCAGTTTGTCCGCGCGCAATCTGGCGATTCGAGGAAAGCGCATGGCTACGCCGGATTTATGGCGATTGGAACGGTTGATGCCTTCGAACGCCACTTCCAGCACAAAACCGAACTGCGGCGTGGCACGCACGGCACGCACCGGGCCGAAACGCTCCACCGTGTTATCGCGCACGAACTTGTCCAGCACCTCCAGCTCGGCATCGGTAAAGCCGAAATAGGCCTTGCCGACAGGAACGAGTTGCTCGCCCTCCTCCGTTTCCGACCAGACGCCGAAGGTGAAATCGGAATAGTAGCTCGAGCGTTTGCCGTGGCCACGCTGGGCGTACATCATCACGGCATCGATGTTGAAGGGATCACGTTTCCACTTGAACCACGGCCCCTTGGCACGGCCCGCCTGATACAGGCTGTCCTTGCGCTTGATCATCACACCTTCAATGACAGGATCAGGCGGCGCTTTGCGCAGCGTCTCCAGCTCATCCCAACTGGAAAACGGCACCAGCGGCGACAGATCGAACCGATCATGTGGCGCATCTTCGATCATGCCTGTCAATATCTCACGGCGCTTGAGAAAGACCTCGCCGCGAACATCCTCTTCGCCTTCGAACAACACATCATAGGCGCGCAGGAAGGCCGGATACTCCTCCAGCATGCGGGCCGTGACCGTTTTGCGGTTCAAACGTTGCTGAAGATCGGAGAAGGTGCGGGTCGCAAGATTGGAACGAGCCGTGCCGCCAATCAGCAACTCGCCATCGACAACGCCTTCGAAGTTGATGCGCTCGAGAATGTCGGGAAAAGCGCCGGATATGTCATCGCCAGAGCGGGAATAGAGCTTGCGCGTATCGCCTGAGCGCGACAGCTGAACGCGAATGCCATCCCACTTCCATTCGGCAACGAAATCCTGCGGATCGAGGTTTTGCAGGTCGTTATCGCCGACGGGCGTGGAAAGCATGACGGAATGAAAGATTGCGGGCGTGGCCAGAACCGGGCGTTCGGACTTTCCCTCCAGCCATGCAAACAGCGGCTCATAGGGCGGCTCCAGCCCATGCCACAGGGTTTCGATTTCGGTAATGTCGCGCCCGCCGAAATCTGCCAGCGCCTGACGCGCAAGCCGTGCGGAAACGCCGATGCGCAGACCGCCGGTGACGAGTTTCAGAAAGGCGAAGCGCGAAGACGGCTCCAGCCTGTCCAGAAGATCCCGCACGGCGGGGCGCACTTCCGTTCGCCCCAGCGAATTCATCATCGTGACGATTTCGCCAAGGCCGGGATCTTCGATGGCAGGCCGTTCCTGTGGCTGGCTGGTATCCCACACAAGCGAAATCGTCTCGGCCAGATCGCCGACATAGTCATAGGAATAGCGAAACAGCACGTCGTCCATGCGTTCCAGCACGAGCTCGCGCAGCATAGCGGGCTTGACGCTTTTCAGGTCCAGCGTGCCTGCAATGGCGGCAAGGCCGTAGCCCCGGTCCGGGTCCGGTGCATCACGGAAGTAATCGGACAACAGCTTGAGCTTGCCGTTTCGCGACGGGGTCAGGACCAGGCGGTCGAGTAGGTTTGCGAAGGCTTTCATACCATCAATCCCCCTCATCCTCGTAGCCCACAAGATGCAAAGGTCGGGCCGGAATGCCCTGCAACTCGCACCAGCGCACCAGCGCCTCTTCGCGGCCATGGGTGACCCAGACTTCGGACGGCGCGACTTCCTTGATGGTTTCCAGCAGTTCCGGCCAGTCGCAATGGTCTGAGATGACCAGTGGCAGTTCAACCCCGCCCTGCTTGGCGCGCTGGCGCACCATCATCCAGCCGGATGCGAAAGAAATCAGCGGCTCGTTGAAGCGGCGCGCCCATTTTTCCTGAAAGGCCGAGGGCGGCCCGACGACAATGGCGCCCTTGAACTGTTCCGGGTTGCTTTTCTCAAGCGTGGCGGGACGCAGATCGCCCAGCTCTATGCCCTGCGACATATAGTAATCGCACAGCTTGGCCAGCGCGCCGTGAATGTAGACAGGTTCGCTGTAGCCATTGTCACGCAGAAGCCTCAGCACTCGCTGCGCCTTGCCCAGGGAATATGCACCGACGAGATGGGTGCGCTCGGGGAATTGCCGGATCGACGTCAAAAGCTTGGCGATTTCGTGGGCGGGCTTGGGGTGGTGGAACACTGGCAGTCCGAAGGTCGCTTCGGTGATGAAGACATCGCAGGGCACGGGCTCGAAAGGCGCGCAGGTCGGGTCGATACCGCGCTTGTAATCACCTGATGCGACAATCCTGATACCGCCATGTTCGATGGAAATCTGCGCCGAGCCTAGAACGTGACCAGCCGGATGAAAGCCTACGGTCACGCCATTGACGTCAACCGTTTCGCCAAAGCCAATAGACTGTTCGCTGCCGGTAAAATCCTCGCCGTAGCGGATGCGCATGATATCCAGCGTCTGGCGTGTTGCCAGAACCTTTTCGTGGCCCGCCCTTGCGTGGTCCGAGTGGCCGTGGGTAATCAGGGCCCGCGGCACTGGCCGCACGGGGTCCACGTAAAAATCACCAACCGGGCAATAGAGGCCTTTCGGCGTGGGATAGAGCAGTTTGTCAGGCTTCATGGGGGCCATCTGTTGCGGTGCGACGGGTGAAAACGCGTGGTTGCCAAACACGTTCCCCACCCATCATGATTCCCGCAGCAGCGCGAGGTCAACCTTTCGCTGGCAGCTTCTCGTCAGCGGCCCGTAGGCAGCCTCACATTTTTCAGCGCAATAGAGGCAATCAGACCGATGACTGCGGTCAGAGCTGCGGCATAGAAGAGAATAGTGAATGTACCACTATACAGTGCCGCAACGGCGGCCTGCGATGCAGCCGGTAGTTCCGAGAGCATTTTCGGTGTCAGCTCCTCAATCTTGCCAACGCCTGGAATATCAGCCCCTACGCCTGTCAGACTGGATGAGACGATGGCACCATAAACGGAAATGGCAATGGCAGCGCCACCCATGCGCGTCAGCGTCACCGCACCGCTGGCCGCGCCGAGATCCTCCTTGAGAGCCGAGTTCTGGACGCCGATGATCGGTACCTGCTGACCCAGCCCCACACCAAGCCCCTGCGTAAACATGATGGCGGCGATAATATAAAGAGGTGTGCCTGCGTGCATTTGTGACAGCGACAGCATGGCCAGCATTGCGATTGTCAGACTGGCCACCGAGAAAGGCTTGTATTTGCCGGTTCTGGAAATCAGGCGCCCTGCTGAGAGCGACCCCGCAACGATGCCGCCGGTGACGGCGATGAAGAACAGACCGGCAGTGGAGGGTGAAAGGCCGGTCGTTGTTTGCAAAAACAGCGCGTAATAATTGACCATGCCGATGCCCAGACCCCCGCTGATGAGGGAAATGATCATGAGCAAAGGAAATGTGCTGTCCTTGAAGAGATGCAGAGGTACGACAGGCTCCGGCGCACGGCGCTCGACCTTCACCCAGAGATATGCGGTCAGGGCGGCAAATGCGACGATGCAGAGGCTCTTCCATGCAAAGATGGAGCCGAATATTTGTGAACTATCCGCCCACAGGACGATGCATGTGATGGTCAGCGCCAGCAGGACAGCGCCCATATAGTCGATCTTGGGCTGGCGGTCCGGGCGCCTGTTGGGCAGCAGCAGAGCAAGGCCCGTGATGACGGCGATGCCAATCGGAAGGTTGATCAGGAAGATCGAGCGCCAGCCGAAGAGATCGCTCATCGTACCGCCAAGAACGGGGCCGATGCTGCCGGACGCCATGATGACGAGGCTGGAGTAGCTCTGATACTTGGCTCTCTCCCGCGGCTCGAACAGATCTGCATTGACGGAAAAGATTGAGACCAGAATGCCACCGCCGCCAAGGCCCTGCAGAACGCGCGCTGCGATGAGGGAATTCATGGACCATGCCATGCCGCATGCCAGAGAGCCGATGGTAAAGATCACGATGGCCGCGATCATCACATATTTTCTGCCGAAGAGATCCCCCAGCTTTCCGTAAATCGGCATGACCGCACTGGACGCCAGAAGGAAGGCCGAACCAATCCAACCAAAACCTTCAAGCCCACCGAACTCACCAACAATCGTGGGCAAAGCAGTCGACACGATCTGGTTGTCGAGCGTCGCCATAAACATGGCAAGCATGAGAAGAAAGAAGACAAAGAGCCTGCGGCGGCGATCAGGAACAAGCGACGCCGTGGGCTGGACGGATATATCCATGGTGGGGTTCTCACAATTGATGAGAAAAATTTATGTGCCTTTCGCACATATATGTCAATGGCACGCTTATAAAAACCGTGCTATCGTTTGGACAAGAGTTCGGGGAGTACGAAAATGAGCAAACAGGCGCCAGCGCCCACATGCGACACTATGGAAAGCGACGAGGTGCTGCATATCAGTCAGACCATGACCAGGATGCGCCTGATGATCGGTCGGCGCATTATCGGGCGCATGGCCATCGCCAGGCTGGCGCCGGGGCTGGAACTGTCTCACATCGATGTGCTGGATGTTGTGCACCGGGCTGCCCAGCCTGCGACTGTCGGCGCCATCGCGGATGCCATGCGGCTTGATCCGTCTCGCGGCAGCCGGGTAGTGGCGGAAATGGTGGGGCGCGGGCTTCTGAAACGCGAGGTTTCGCAGGAAGACGCACGGCGCAGTCTGGTCGTCATCACCCCGCTTGGCCATACCATTCTGGGAGAGATGCGCAGCGCCAAGGTCAGCATCATCCGCGAAGTTGTAAGCGATTGGCCGGAACAGGACGTGGCGGATTTCGCCCGCCTGTTCGACCGCTTTATCGGACGATTCGAACAGCGGCTGGTCCCTTATCTTCCTGCTCCAGCAGATGTTAGCCAGCAGGCAACTGTTGATGAGCCCGGCGATGAGAGCGAGAGCTAGACGGCGAAGACGCTGTGTTTCTGAGCCTTACCAGCGCGCATAGGGTGAGTTGTCGTGCCTGACGACCTGCCCCGGACAAGGCGTTTCTCTTTCCAGATTTCCACCTGCCGGGCAGAAAGCAGGAGCACGATGGCGATGCCTGCATAGACAGGGGTAGCCATTGCGTCGAATACGGTGTCGGGATCGGTCATGAGAAACTCCATCAGCTTGATGGCATGACACTAGACGCAAACCCGGCATGGGCATTTGCGGGAAATCAAATCTCACCCCTGCGCAGCGACGAACTATTTGTCGCAACGCGAGGGACGTCAGATACCGTCGCCGCAGGACTGCTCGAAAAACCGCACGCCGTTACGCCCGCCTTTTTTGGCCTCATACATGGCAGCATCCGCCTTTGCCAAAAGGGCCTCCGGCGTTTCGCCATCGCTTGGATAAAACGCTGTGCCGGAGGAACAGGTGACCGTGAGAGAACCGACATTCAGTTCGATCGGCTCGGCGGCGCGCTCACGAATGGTTTCCAGCCGCTGCAATATGCCGGGCTCGTCATGTTGGGGGTTGCTGAAAATGATCGCAAACTCATCACCGCCAAGCCTGACGGCGATATCGGATGCACGGATGCAGTTCTTGATCCGCTCGGCAAGGCTGCGCAGCACTTCGTCGCCCACGCCATGACCATAGACATCGTTGATTTCTTTGAAATTATCGAGATCGATATAGGTAACAGCCACCAGCCTGTTTTCGCGTCGGGCCTCATGAATGGCGCGCTGAAACTGGCTCCAGAACAGGTTTCTGTTGGAAAGCCCCGTCAGCGGATCATGATGGGCCATGTAGTTGACCTTGTCTTCCGCACGGCGGCGGTCAATCGCAATGCCGGCAATATTGGTCGCCATGTCGATGATCTCGCGCTCAATGGCAGAAGGCATCCGCACCGTGCCGGAATAGAGAGCAAATGTTCCAAGCAACACGCCGTTATTGCCAAAGATCGGCGTCGACCAGCAGGACCGAAGCCCGTGGCGCATCACGAGTTCTATGAAGTTGCTCCATAGCGGATCTTGAAACGTATCGCTGACATAGACTGCTTGCCGCAGCCAGGCTGCGGTTCCGCATGAGCCAACATCTGCGCCGATTTCCACGCCGTCCACAGCCGCGACATAGCTCTCGGGAAGGTTCGGCCCAACGCAGTTTCGCAACCGGTTCTGCTCTATGAAAAGAATGGAGCCAGTTAGATTATCCAGCAGGTCTTCAACCGTGCGCACCACGGCTTCGAGAATGAGCTGCAACGGCTTGCCATGCACGATCATCTCAAGAAGCGCGGCGTGGCTACGGCGCAGGGATTCCTGCCATTTGGCTTCCGTGATGTCTCTGGAAATACCTGCGATTCCAACGATCTCGCCCCGATCATTGCGCACAGGAATATGGGTTCCCGAAAACCAACGGATTTGCCCGTCTGAAAATGAGATATTGTATTCGGCATTATAGCTGCCGTTACCCGTATCGAGAAGCCGACGGTCTATCTCATCCAGCTGGCGCGCAATTTCCGGTGGAGCGATATCGTATATTGTAAGCCTGCGCCCGTGCAAGAACGTGGGTTCATGGCCAAGGCATGCCAGACATGCCGCATTCATATAGGTATAGTAACCCTCAGCGTCCTTTAAAAAAACCATCTCCGGTATATTGTCGAGCAAATAGGACATTCTGGAGTCTGAAAGACCATCCAACAGAAAATCGGCATTCATGTCCATGACGACTGGATTGCGAGCGCCTTTTTCTTCACTCATTCCGTAAGAGCCCTTACTACTCGACTTTTTCACTCGTCATTGAGCTTTGATCCGAAAACCATACTTTTCTAGGAAATCTCAGCCTGTATAAAGTGATGCAAATTTACTTATTCTGAATTAAGATATTAGGTGACCCTGTATATACATTTCAATATATTCAGATGGCATTGTATCCATATGCCCTGCGATTTTCACCAGGCCTCCATTACTAATAAATTTAATAAATCTTAATTGCAATCTTGAGATGAGTCAGATGGAAAGAAAACATGTTTATTTTCTAACCTTATCACTTCCGTTTTGTAGATCACAGCAATAGGTTGCAGCAGGGAATCACGAGGGAATTAAAATGTTGACGATTTATGGTGCCTTTCGTTCTCGCGCCACGCGCACATTGTGGCTGGCAGGGGAACTTGGGCTTGAATTCACGCATGTTCCGGTCATCCAGGCGCGGCGTGTCAGCGATCCGCTCGGTGCCGATGCCCCGATCAACACGTTAAGCCCGTCCTATCTGGCGATCAATCCCATGGGCACCATTCCCTGTGTCGATGACGATGGAATGGTTCTTTACGAATCCATGGCCATCAACCTCTATCTGGCGCGCAAATATGGAACGCCCCTTGCTCCGGCAGATCTTTCGGAAGACGCGCATATGATGCAGTGGTCGTTCTTTGCGGCCACGGAGATTGAAAGCAACGCCTTGAAGATTTCTTCTGCGGCCGCAGAAGGGCTGGCAGGAAGCGACACCGGACAGGCGGTGATTGAAGTGGCCGCGCGTATGCTGCGCCGCTCATTCAAGGTTCTCGATCAACACCTTGCCACCAACGACTATCTTGTTGGCAACCGTTTCAGCGTGGCAGATATCAACGTCGCTGAAGTGGTGCGCTATGCCAGCGCCCATCCGCCGCTGTTTGCGGCCAATCCCTCCGTCAAGGCATGGCTGGACCGTTGCCAGGCGCGCCCCGCCTTCAAGGCCATGTGGAGCGCGCGCGAGAACGAGGCAGCGTAAGTCCCCTACATCCGGGTCGTGACCCTGACATCGCCGACATGGATGCCGTTCCAGTTTTTCATGGAACGGTTTGCCATACGGAGAAGTGTTTGTTGCTCGGCGC
Organism: Rhizobium sp. WCS2018Hpa-16; assembly: GCF_031843705.1. NCBI lineage: Bacteria > Pseudomonadati > Pseudomonadota > Alphaproteobacteria > Hyphomicrobiales > Rhizobiaceae > Rhizobium > Rhizobium sp. WCS2018Hpa-16. The sequence goes on along the minus strand of NZ_JAVTIX010000002.1, from coordinate 747,611 downwards.
TGTCCTCTTCGAAGTACCGCGCGAGCAGAGCCGCGATCATGGCCTCCGCCGCACGTGTTGCGCCATCCTCGCACTTTACCGCCATGGCGATGCCCTGCTGCGGCAGGGCCGCGACGAACACGCCCTCAGCACCGGTCTTGGCGAAGATCTGCCCCGGCGCGATCTCCATCAGCCGCGTGCAGGCACGGCCTGTTCCAGCAACATAGAATGGTTGCGCCATGCAGGCGTCGATCAGGCGGCGTGAAGCCTTGGCGCGGATGCTTTCCAGCCCCTGCCCCGTTGCCATCTTCGCAAAGCCGTGCGCCAGACTTTTCAGCGGAATGGCATAGGTCGGGATCGAGCAGCCATCGACACCGCAATTGTCTTGGCCCATGGCAGCCCCCGTCAGGCTTTCCATGGTGCCACGGATTTCCTGCTGGAGCGGGTGATCGTAACCGACATAGCCTTCAACATCTGTTCCCGTGTGGCAGCAGGCACAGATGAAGCCGGAATGCTTTCCAGAGCAATTGTTGTGAAGTGCCGACGGCTTCTCCAGCGTTTTCGCCTGATGAAGGATGGTTTTCTGGTCCGACGACCAGTGCGCGCCGCATTCGAGAGCACTCTCATCCCTGCCCGCTCTTGCCAGCATGGAGGCCGCAAGCTCGGCATGGGCATCTTCGCCTGAGTGAGACGAGCAGGCAAGCGCCAGTTCCTTATCGCCAAAACCGAACGCATCCGCCGCGCCGCTTTCCATCAAAGGCAGCGCCTGCATGGCCTTGCAGGCCGAGCGGGGAAACACGCCACCCTCGATATCGCCTGCCGAAAAAACAATCGCGCCATCTCCATCCACCACCACAGCCATGCCACGATGGCGGCTCTCGGTAAGATTTCCGCGCGTGACTTCGACAGTAACGGGGTTGTGCATGGGTATGGCCTCAAAAAATGCGAAATTAAGTCTGTTGTTTAGATGAATTGCCGCAACGATGCACGGGGCTCCTTCATTGAAATACGCGAAACGTTTTTTGGTTGCTGTCTTCCTGATCTACCTCCTGCCCGCGCTGGCTTCCGCCGGTCTGTGGGCGATGAAGGAACACCCCACCGGCTATCGCAATGCGCGCTGGTCTTCCGCAGGCATTCTGCCGGAAGCGCCCGCCGACAAGCCAGCGGCCATCTATATCTACTCCGCCATGACGGGCGGCCTCAAAGGATCGCTGGCCAGCCACGCCTGGATCGTGATGAAGCGCGAGGGTGCCACGACCTATGAGCGGTATGACAAGGTGGGTTGGGGCACGCCCATTCGCCGCAACGCCTATGCGCCTGACGCCTACTGGTATTCCAACATGCCCCGGCGTGTGCTGGAAATTCACGGCGAAGAGGCCGAGCGGCTGATCCCGAAAATGACGCAGGCCATTGCCGATTACCCCTATGGCAAGGCCGGTGGCTATAACATCTATCCCGGCCCGAACTCCAACACCTTCGTTGCTCATGTGTTGCGCAGCGTGCCGGAACTGGGCGTGGTGCTGCCACCCGATGCGGTTGGGCGCGATTACTTGCCCAATGGAGAGTTCATCCACATTGCGGATGACTGGAAAGACGTGAACTTGTCCCTTGGCGGCTTCGTTGGTGTTTCAGCGGGTGTCCGAAGCGGCTTTGAAATCAACTTTCTGGGTCTCGTCGCTGGTTTCGACATCATGAACCCCGGCATCAAAATTCCCGGTCTCGGCTACTTCGGAACGAAATCTTTTGAACCCGCTCCTGAGCGTAAACCCGTGAGCGCCTGACGCTCTGTTTGTTTTGCCGCAATTCCGGACGCAAAACCGGCTCCCACTTTTGCTGAAATTGCTCTGGCGTTATCGGGTCGCCCGCCTTGCGCGGATAACCTGCGCGATGAACACCCGCGAGAGGCCGTGATAAAGCGGCTCTGCCGAAATTAGCCGTGAGGTGACATATCCCAGCATGGACGCCGCCATGATGGGGATCACCGCTTCATGGTTGCCGGTCATTTCAAGAATGATGACGAAGGCTGTCATCGGCGCCTGAACGACACCGGCAAAATAACCAGCCATGCCTACGATGGCACCCAGCCCGACACTGGCACCCAGCACGGATGCGACCGTGCTGCCAAAACCCGCACCAACCGATAGCGAGGGCGCAAATATGCCGCCGGGAATGCCTGATATCATGGCGAGAAACGTGCTTGCCAGCTTCTCGATAAAGAAGAACGGTGATGTGGCATGCCCTTCGATGGCCGCACGCGCCTGCTCATAACCCGTTCCAAAGGTCGCGCCGCCTGTGGCAACGCCGATAATAGCAGAGGCCAGGCCGCAGATGGCCGCAACCACCAGCATGCGTTTCAAAGGCACGCTATGTGCCCAGCGCCTGACACGTTGAGACACCTGCAAGGCCGCAGCGCTGAACAGCGCACCGAACACCCCGCCGCCAATGCCGCACAGCACGACCAGTCCCCAATCGCTCACTGTCTGCGCCAGCACGGTGCTGGTGCCAAAATAGGTATAGCTGCCGATGAGACCCAGCGAGGCAAGGCCCGAGACAATCACGGCGGTGAGAACCAGACCATTGGATCGGGCCTCGTAAGTGCGGCTCATTTCCTCGATGGCGAAGACGATGCCCGCCAGCGGCGTGTTGAAAGCGGCTGCAATGCCTGCGGCGGAACCCGCCAGAATGAGGCCTCTGGCCTGCGCCATGCCGCCAAGCCGCGCCGCCTGGAGCATGATGGACGCGCCGACCTGAACCGTCGGGCCTTCACGGCCAATCGATGCGCCGGATAACAGACCGGCAATGGTCAGCATTATCTTGCCGAAAGCGAGCTTCAACGACAGAAGGCGCGAGCGGTCTTCATCATCATGAAAATGCCGGGCGGCGATGGCCTGCGGAATGCCGCTGCCGCCGGAATTGGGAAACACCACCATGGCCAGCCATGCGCAGAGCACGAAACCGACGGGCGTGATGATGAGCGGCAGCAGAAACGCCCATGGACCTGATGATGTCGTTGCGAAAAACACATGCTGCGCCCAATCCGCCGCCTTGGCAAAGCCAACGCTGATGACGCCAACGGCCACCGCACCGGCCCAGAAGACCGCACGCGGCTTCCACATGCGCCAGCTTCCCCACACGACGCGGGAGCGGCGGAACATTTTGATTTTGCGGTATTTTGCAGGCATGGCACTTTTCAATCATCTAAAACAGGGCTGTTTTATCGGCCTGTGAACATATGATTGCAACCTCATAGACGGCAAATGGCATGAAAAACGGGCGAGACGCATGACGTCCGCCCGTTCTGTTTTCCCATAAATTCTGATGCAGCGGCGTCTCAGCGGTCGCTGATCGCTGCACGCGGGTTGACCCATGGCTCCTGATTGGAGCGGGGCAGAGGCTGCCTGTTCAGAATATGATCGGCGGCCTTCTCACCCGTCATGATCGACGGACCATTGAGGTTGCCATAGGTGACATGCGGGAAGATCGAGCTATCGGCCACCCGCAAGCCCTCAACGCCAATGACCCGGCATTCAGGATCGACAACGGCCATCGGATCATCCCGGTCACCCATCTTGCAGGTGCCGCAGGGGTGATAGGCGCTTTCCAGATGCTCGCGCAGGAAAGCATCGATATCCGCATCGGACTGGACGCCTTCACCCGGCTGGATCTCGGGGCCGCGATAGTCATCAAAGGCCTTCTGGCTGAAGATTTCCCGCGTCAGGCGAACGCAATGGCGGAATTTTTCCCAGTCTTGCGCATGGCTCATATAGTTGAAGCGGATGACAGGATCATCGTTCGGATCGGATGAGCGCAGCGTGACATTGCCCCGCGACTTCGACAGGTTGAAGCCGACATGCACCTGAAAACCATGGCTCTTTGCCGCCGCCTTGCCATCATAGGAAATAGCGACGGGCAGGAAGTGAAACTGGATATCCGGCTGCTTCAGCCCCGACTCGGAGCGCAGGAAGGCGCAAGCTTCGAACTGGTTGGAAGCGCCAAGACCGCCCTTCGTCACCAGCCATTGCGCACCCGCCACACCCTGCCAGAACCATGGCAGCCATGAATAGAGCGAAACCGGCTTGGTCGAGACCTGCTGGAAATAAAACTCCATATGGTCCTGAAGATTTGCACCCACACCGGGGCGATCCGCCTTCACCTCGATACCCATATCCTGCAAGTGCTTGGCGGGGCCGATGCCAGACAGCATCAACAGCTTGGGCGAATTGAAGGATGAGGCAGAGATGATGACCTCGCGGTTTGCGACGATGGTTTCCACCACGCCACGGCGCTCGATCTCGACGCCGGTGGCACGGCCATTCTCGATCACAATCTTGCGGGCAAAGCCACGCACCAGCGTGACTTTGCCGCGTTTCAGCGCGGGTCGCAGATAGGCGTTAGCGGCAGACCAGCGCCGACCATTGTGGATGGTCTGCTCCATCAGGCCGAAGCCTTCCTGCTTGGAGCCGTTATAATCGTCCGTCAACTCGAAACCGGCCTGCGCGCCCGCCTGCACGAAGGCGTGGAACAGCGGGTTGGTGACGGGGCCACGTTTGACATGCAGCGGCCCATCCGCTCCCCGCCAGCCTTCCTCGCCGCCATGGCTCGTTTCCATGCGCTTGAAATAGGGCAGCACATCGGCATAGGACCAGCCGCGTGCGCCAAGCTCTTCCCACCGGTTGAAATCTTCCGCATGGCCGCGAACATAGACCAGCCCGTTGATGGAAGACGACCCGCCAATGACCTTGCCCCGCGGGGCGGTAATGCGGCGATTGTTGAGGTTCGGCTCAGGCTCGGAGTGATATCCCCAATTGTAGCGCTTCATGCTCATGGGCCAGGCAAGGGCCGCCGGCATCTGGATGAAAGGCCCGATATCCGAGCCGCCCGCCTCAATGACAACAACCGAATATTTGCCGTCCTCTGACAAGCGATAGGCCATGGCAGAGCCTGCCGAGCCTGAACCGACGATGACGAAATCTGCTTGCTGCATTTCAAATGTTCCCCACGGCCCCTGACGGGCGGCACCGCTTCAAGCGGCCCGCCCCATCACCCTATCAATACGGCGCTTCGACCTTGCCCGTTGCCACATACACGGTCTTCAACTCGCTATAATGACTGAGCGCTGCTGCCGAATTTTCGCGGCCGAAGCCCGACTGCTTGGAGCCGCCGAAGGGCATTTCCACCGGGCAAAGATTGTAGGTGTTGATCCACAGCGTGCCTGCCTCCAGCTGATCGACAACACGGTGGGCGCGGGACATATCGGCAGTAAAAACGCCGCCTGCGAGGCCAAATTCCGTGGCGTTGGCGCGGGCGATGACTTCTTCTTCGTCATCAAAATCCAGAACGCACATCACGGGTCCGAAGATTTCCTCACGCGCAATGGTCATGCCATCGGTCACATCGGCAAACACGGTTGGCTGCACATACGCACCCTCACCCGCAACGTGGTTGGGAATGCCGCCGCCGGTGATGAGCGTCGCGCCCTCGGCCTTGCCCTTCTCGATATAACCCAGCACCTTTTCCTGCTGCGCTTTCGACACCAGCGGGCCGATCTGGGTTGCTTCATCCATCGGGTCACCAATCACCATGGCGTCGGTGCGGCTTTTCAGGTTTTCGAGGAAACGCTGCTTTGCACCGCGCTGCACGAAGACGCGGGTGCCATTCGAGCAGACCTGACCGGACGAGTAGAAGTTGCCCAGCATCGCGCCGCCGACAGCGCTTTCAATATCTGCATCGTCAAACACGATGAGCGGAGACTTGCCGCCCAGTTCCATGGTGACATGCTTGAGGTGACCGGCGGCGGCGGCAGCCACCTTTCGGCCTGTCGGCACCGAGCCTGTCAGCGAAACCTTGGCCACGTCAGGGTGGTTGACGAGCAGCGGGCCGGTCTCGCGGTCCCCCTGAATGACGTTGAACAGGCCCTTGGGCAGACCGGCCTCGATCAGAATTTCAGCGATCTTCAACGCGCCGAGCGGTGTATTTTCCGATGGCTTGAAGACCATGGCATTGCCTGCAACCAGCGCAGGAGCCGCCTTCCAGCAAGCGATCTGCTGCGGGTAGTTCCACGCGCCGATGCCGACGCAGACGCCGAGCGGCACCCGCTTGGTATAGGCAAAATCGCCGCCCAGCGGAATGTAATCACCGTTGAGCGCCGAGGGCGCAATGCCGCCGAAGAACTCGAAGCAATCTGCGCCTGACGTCGCATCCGCAACGATGGTTTCCTGAATCGGCTTTCCGGTATCCAGCGTTTCCAGCTCGGACAGTTCGCGGTTGCGGGCCCGAATGATATCTGCCGCACGGCGCAGAATGCGGCCACGTGCCGTGGGGCTCATCGCCGCCCATTCCTTTTGCGCAGCCTTGGCGCTGGCAATGGCGCGCTCCACAATGGCGGGCGTGGCGGCATGCAGCCGTGCAACGACTTCGCCGGTTGCGGGATAAATGCTTTCAAACACAGTGCCTGCACTATCTTCGACGTAATCTCCATCGATGAAATGCGATGCTTTCGGCTGGGCTTTCAGTGTCATCTAAAGGTCCTCAAAGAATACGAATGGACGGCTTGGCGTCGGAAAAGGGTTTGAGCTGGGTGTCGAAATAATTCTCCACCAGAGCGGGCGCAGATGAATGGCCAAGCGGCGCGGTGTGCAGGCTGTGGCGGATATAAAGACCATCGATCAGGGCAGCCGCGCCTTCGGCAATCCGCGCCGCATCATCTGGCGGGCAAAGGCGGTTGAGACTATCCATGATGTTGGAGCGCAGACGCCGTGTGTAGATGACCAGCAAGCGGCGCATCTCTTCGGAACGCTGCGCCTCCATGTAAAAGGCAAGCCATGCGGCAACCGTGTCATCGGAGAATTGTTCGCTCTGAAACGACACGCGAACGATGGCGCTGAGCCTTTCACGCGGCCCAGCCGCCCGGCTCAAGGCCGCAACGGCATCCTGACCCAACGCCCGCAGCAGGCTGCGGATGGTTTCCAGAAGAAGCTGCTGTTTGCTGCCGAAATAATGGTGCGCGAGTGCTGCCGATACCCCTGCCTCGCGGGCAATATCGGACATGGTCACGTTCAGCGACCCATTCTGGCCGATGGCACGCAATGTGGCATCCATAAGCGCCTTTTTGCGCAGCGGTTCCATTCCAAGCTTCGGCATCATCGATCTCCTAGACCACCAATTTATTATTGATTGATTGATCAATCAATAATAATTTTCATGACGCCTCCGGCCTTCCCCATCGCGTCCAGCAAAAAGAATATTTCCCTTGGGAACGAAAAGCACACGCGGTTGTTTCTTCTCGTGGACGCACGCATGTGCTAATATTTCGATATTCAAATTCGCAGAGGATTGACCACCCGCGGATGTATAAAAAGGTCGTTGAGGGACATGCTTGAGATGATCGAGAGCGTCCCTAAAACAGGGAGAAACACGATGCCGATGGTAACAGTATCCATTTCCCCGGAGCAGGCTGCAAAGATGCGCGAGGCCGTTGATTGTGGGGAATACGCCTCTGGAAGCGAAGTTGTGCGCGCCGCGTTGCGGCTTTGGTTTGACACAAACAGCGCAACAGGGCGTGCAAGGCGCGTACCAGCAGAGACGGGCGAACATATGAATGTCGCCGATCTCTATGCCGCTCACGCTCTTAAAAAACACGGCTAACTATCTGCACGCGTTCGCAATTGCTGTTTTAGCGCGTCGCCGAGCTGTCATAAATATTTCAACAAAGCTTCATCAACGCGAAAGTTTTTGTTGAGGACTCTTCGCCATTCTCCACGCCTAAAAGTGCCCGCAAAATTATAAAACAGGGCGCAGTGGAGAGAATGAGCATGTCGACGGCAATCGACCCTGATGTGATCAGGCGGTTCGCAAGCGGGCAGATCGCGTCCATGGCCAAGCTGGTTCTGGAAACTGCGTTTCAGCCCATCGTAGAGGTCACAACCGGATCTGTTTTCGGCTATGAGTCGCTGATGCGGGGGTTTGACCGAATCGGATTTTCCAATCCGCTGGAGCTTCTGGACCAGATCGAGGCAGACGGCCAGCTTGTCACAGTCGAGCAGATGCTGGCCGGACGTGCGCTGGCAAAGTTTTCAACACTCACCGATTTTCAAACGGCGACCCTTTTTCTCAACCTTGATGTGCGGCTCATCCCCCATGGCGACCGCATTCTCGACAAGCTTCTGGAACATCTCGCCAAGGCATCCATCCCGCCATCATCCATCTGCTTTGAACTGTCAGAACGTTTCGACAATACCAGCGTGCCAGAATTTGCGGCGCTGATTGCCCGGATGCGCAAGGAAGGCTTCAAGCTGGCCATCGACGACTTCGGCGTTGGCCATGGCGAAATGAAACTGCTGTGCGAATATCCCGTCGATTATCTCAAGATCGACCGCTATTTCATCGAGGGCGTGGACCGTAATCCGCGCAAGCGGCATCTGGTCAAGAACATCGTCAACATCGCGCATGTTCTGGGTGTGCGGGTCATCGCGGAAGGCATTGAGACCGAGGCCGAGTTTCTGGCCTGTCGTGAACATGGCGTTGACCTCGTGCAGGGCTGGTTCATCTCCCGCCCCACGACCTTCGTCAGCGAATTGCAGAGCGCCTTCCCGCATCTTCAACATTTGGGCGAGACACGCCGCAGCAGCCAGACGCTGGATGAGATCCTCATTCGTCGCCAGATCGAACGGCTGCCGACCGTCTATGAAAACGACACGATCGACAGCGTGTTCGAGCTGTTTCGCCGCAATCCGGCACAGGCTTTCTTTCCGGTTCTCAACGCCAATGGCGAGCCGCGCGGCGTCATCAACGAACACCATCTCAAGGAATATATCTATCAGCCGTTTGGGCGCGATCTGCTGAAGAACAAGGTCTATGAGCGGACCATTTCTCACTTCGTCGATGGTGCGCCGATTGTGGGGCTGGATGCCGATGCCGACCAGTTGATGAACGTGTTTGCCAATACCGGCGGCAGCGCCTGCGTGATCCTGACGGAGAACATGCGCTATATCGGCGTGGTTTCGGCGGCATCTCTCATCAAGGTCATCAATGAGAAGCAGTTGAAGCTGGCGCAGGAGCAAAACCCGCTGACCGCCCTGCCCGGCAACCGCGCCATCAGCAACTTCATTGAAGACAGTTGCAGCGACAGCGATGAAGACAGGTTCTTCTGCTATTGCGACTTCGACAATTTCAAACCTTTCAACGACAAATACGGCTTCCATGTCGGCGACCACTCGATCAGCCTGTTTTCGGCGCTGATGAAACGCTATTTCTTCTCCGGTGATTGCTTCCTCGGCCACATTGGCGGCGATGACTTTTTCATCGGCGTGCGGGACTGGACGATGGATGAAGTCACCGAAATTCTCGAGCGTCTGCTCGGTGATTTCCATGACGATGTGGTCGATCTCTATTCCGAAGAAGACCGCGCGGCCGGGCTGATCCTGGGTCACGACCGGTTTGGCAATGAGCGGGAATTTGCCTTGCTGCGCTGCTCCATCGGCGTTCTACAACTGCCTAAGGGGCTGATTATCGGCAACCCTGAACGGATCAGCAGCGAGATTGCCGCCATCAAGAAAGCCGCAAAGGAAAGCGAGTCCGGGCTGGTGATCCGCACTTACGGCGCATAGGGCTACGCCAAGAGAATTGCCTTCGCGGCAAAACGCCTCCTTCCATATTAGCGGCGTCTCGAATAGGTTTCCGCCACTGAAACAAAAGGAGGCCCGCCATGACTTTGCCCGAGACGATGCGATTTGTAGACCTGCCAAGCTTCGGCGCGCCTGAGGTGATGACCTTTGCAACCGGCCCTCTTCCCACGCCAAAGCCGGGTGAAATTCTGGTGAAGGTGCAGGCGGCAGGCATCAACCGGCCGGATGTAGCGCAGCGCCAGGGAGCCTACCCGCCGCCGAAGGATGCCAGCCCGGTTCTGGGTCTGGAAATTTCCGGCGAGATCGTCGCGCTTGGCGATGGCGTTATCGAATTCAGCATTGGAGACCATGTTTGCGGCCTCGCCAATGGCGGCGGATATGCGCAATATTGCGTGATACCGGTGGGTCAGGCACTGCCCTTTCCCAAAGGGTATGACGCGGTGAAAGCTGCCGCCCTGCCCGAAACATTCTTTACCGTCTGGGCCAACCTCTTCCAGATGGCGGGGCTGACCGAAGGCGAGAGCGTATTGATCCACGGCGGCAGCAGCGGCATCGGCACGACGGCCATTCAGCTTGCCAAGGCTTTTGGCGCAGAGGTTTACACCACGGCTGGCTCAAAAGAAAAATGCGATGCCTGCGAAAAGATCGGCGCTAAACGTGCGATCAATTACCGCGAGGAAGATTTCGCCGAGGTCATCAAGGCCGAGACCGGCGGCAAGGGCGTGGATGTGATCCTCGACATGATCGGCGCATCCTATTTCGAGAAAAACCTGGCATCACTTGCCAAGGACGGCTGCCTGTCGATCATCGCTTTCTTAGGCGGCAACATCACCGAAAAGGTGGATCTGCGGCCCATCATGGTGAAGCGCCTGACTGTAACAGGCTCCACCATGCGCCCACGCACCGCAGACGAAAAGCGCGCCATTCGTGACGAGCTGGTATCGGAAGTCTGGCCGCTGCTGGAAGCAGGCACCATCGCCCCCGTCATCCACGATGTCATCGACTTCGACCACGTGGCAGAGGGACACCGGTTGATGGAATCCAGCAACCACATCGGCAAGATCGTGATGCGGGTTTCCTGAGCCAGCGGCGCGGAAAGCTCTGGCGGTTTCTCCGCCTGAGCTTTTGACGGTTGGCCCTTGCAATCTCGCCGAATCGTATTACCTTCTACTCATGTTCAACGTAGTGAAAGGAAGGTGATCCAATGTCTAATGAGATTTCGGTCTTCGTAGCAGGCAATGGAAAGGATTTGATTTTGACGAGGCAGCCCTCGGCTTGATCCGCCTTCCAGCGGGACGTTGCTAGACGTTTCCAGGTCTGAAACAAGACCAAACTCATGGAAGGGCCGCCACAAGCGGCCCTTTTCCTATTTCTGGCTTTAGGCGCAAGGCTTACTTGCGGAACACTTTCCAGCGGGTTGGGCGGAAGCGGACTTGGTTGCCGACGGCCACTGTGGCATCGAGCGGCACTTCGATTTCCAGATGATGGGGCTCGTGGCCATTATTGGCGATATCGATTTCAGCGATGCGCGTTCCCGCCAGACGGCGACAAATCGTGACCTTGCCATAGAGAGCATCGGCATCATCGGTCAGAACCACATCTTCCGGGCGGAAGAACAGCTCTCCATCGCCTTCGCAGGCATCGCGCAGGCCGATATTTTCACCCTGAAACAGCATGTGGCCATCGCGGACCGTGACCGGCAGGTTGGAGGAATCCCCGATGAAAGAGAACACGAAGGGCGAGTTGGGCGTATCATAGACATCATCGGCGGTGCCCACCTGCTCGATCTTGCCCTGGCTCATGACGACCACGCGGTCTGCCAGCTCCAGCGCCTCTTCCTGGTCATGGGTCACGAAAACCGTGGTGTGGCCGGTGCGATCGTGAAATTCACGCAGCCAGCGGCGAAGCTCCTTGCGCACCTTGGCATCCAGCGCGCCAAACGGCTCATCCAGCAGCAGAACTTTCGGCTCAATGGCGACGGCACGGGCGAGCGCCACACGCTGGCGCTGACCGCCAGAAAGCTGGGTGGGATAGCGTTTCTCAAGGCCTGACAGATGCACCATATCCAGCAGATCGGACACGCGCTTGCGGATTTCAGACTTTGCCGGGCGCGTCGCGGATGGCCGGACTTTCAGGCCGAACGCGATATTGTCAGCCACCGTCATGTGGCGAAACAGGGCATAGTGCTGAAACACGAAGCCGACATTGCGTTCCTGAACCGTGCGATGGGAAGCATCTTCATCGCCGAAGAACACTTGCCCACTGGTGGGCTGTTCCAGACCGGCGATGAGGCGCAGGAGCGTGGTCTTGCCGGAGCCGGAGGGGCCAAGCAGCGCAATCAACTCGCCGGAGCGAATATCCAGCGAAACATTGTCCAATGCCGGAAAGCGATCAAACTGCTTGGTGATGTTGGTAACTTTGACGTCCATGGACATGCCCTTCAATGCTTGCCGGCGGCGTTGCCCGCGCCAAAGCGTATTTCAAGAATGGTTTTGAGAACAAGCGTGACCAGCGCAAGGCCCGCCAGCAATGTTGCCACCGCAAAGGCCGCGCCGATATTGTACTCGTTGTAGAGGATTTCGACATGCAGCGGCATGGTGTTGGTTTCGCCCCTGATATGGCCTGAGACCACAGACACGGCACCGAACTCGCCCATGGCGCGGGCGTTGCACAGCAACACGCCATAGAGCAGGCCCCATTTGATGTTGGGCAGGGTAACGAACCAGAAGGTCTGCCAGCCGGATGCACCGAGCGATATCGCTGCCTCCTCATCGCCCGTTCCCTGATCCTGCATCAGCGGGATCAACTCACGCGCAACGAAGGGAAAGGTGACGAAGATGGTGGCGAGCACGATGCCCGGCACGGCAAACAGGATTTCGATGCCATAGCTTTTCAGAAACGGTCCGAGCACACTGTGGGATGAAAACAGGATGACGTAGACCAGGCCCGAAATGACTGGCGAGATGGAAAATGGCAGGTCAATCAGCGTGATGAGAAATGCCTTGCCCTTGAACTCGAATTTGGCGATGGCCCATGCGGCGGCCACGCCGAAGACGACGTTGAGCGGCACCGATATCGCCGCAACAAGCAGCGTCAGGCGAATGGCCGAGAGCGCATCCGGCTCGATGATCGATTCCCAGAAATATTCGCCACCCTTGCGGAAAGCTTCCACAAAGACCGCGACCAGCGGCAGAACGAGAAAAAGCGCCAGAAACAGGAAGGCTATGCCGACCAGAACGAGCTTTGCCGGAAAACCTTCGCTTGCCGGATCTCGGAAGGGTTTGGACGAGAGTGTGCGGGCTTGATCAGGCATAACCGTACCTCTTGCGGCTCCAGGCCTGAATGAGATTGATGACGAACAGCATGGAGAAGGAAATGATCAGCATGATGGTGGCGATGCCGGTGGCGGCGGGATAGTTGAATTCTTCCAGCCGGATCACGATCAGAAGCGGTGCAATTTCAGAGACATAGGGAATGTTACCGGCGATGAAAATGACGGAGCCGTATTCCCCCACCCCACGCGCGAACGCCAGCGCAAAGCCCGTGAGAATGGCGGGCAACAGACCGGGAAGTAGAATGCGGGTGATGGTCTGGAAACGGTTTGCGCCAAGCGTTGCAGCAACCTCTTCCACCTGCCGGTCGATCTCTTCCATGACCGGCTGCACCGTGCGCACCACGAAAGGCAGACCGATGAAGATGAGCGCGATCACGATGCCGGTTGGTGTAAAGGCGATCTTGATGCCGAAGGGCTCAAACATCTGCCCCACCCAGCCACGGTTGGAATAAAGTGCCGTTAACGCAATGCCGGCAACGGCGGTGGGCAGCGCAAAGGGCAGGTCCACGATAGCATCCACGAAGCGGCGGCCGGGAAAGCGGTACCGCACCAGCACCCAGGCGATAAGCACGCCGAAGACGGCGTTGACGAGTGCCGCCAGAAACGCTGTGGTGAAGCTGATGCGCAGGGCATTCAGCGTGCGGCTATCTGTTAAGATGGCGAAGAACTCTGCGAGGCCGAGCTTTGCAGTGGACCAGACCAGACCGCCAAGCGGGATGAGAATGATCAGAAACAGATAGGTGATGGTGTAACCAAGTGTCAGGCCGAATCCCGGCAGGACGCTGGATTGGCGCCACTTCCACTTTGTGGGCGATTGCGTATTGCTCATCAAGGCTCCGGGTATATGGGGGCCATCCTCAGCCGCCCTCCTATGCGCCATCAACCGGCCTCAAGGCCGGTTGATCGTGTCTTCGGTCCGAAAAGAGCGTGGTTGCCCTGTTCGGAGTGGCCCATCATCCGCTTAGTTGGCGGGCTTGTAAATCTGGTCGAAGATGCCGCCATCACCGAAATGCTCCGGCTGCGCCTTGGCCCATCCACCAAACTGCGGGTCATCAATGGTGACGAGCTTGATGTCAGGCAGTTGCTTCAGCAGATCCTTCGAAACAACGGAAGGATTGGACGGACGGTAAAAATGCTTGGCCGCAATATTCTGTCCCTCGTCGGAATAGAGATATTGCAGGTAAGCCTCGGCAGCCTTGCGGGTGCCCTTTTCATCGACATTCTTGTCCACTACGGCCACCGGCGGCTCTGCGAGAATGGAGATGGGCGGAACGACGATTTCAAACTCGTCCTTGCCGAATTCCTCACCAGCCAGATAGGCTTCGTTTTCCCATGCCAGCAGCACATCACCGATTTGGCGCTGCGCAAAGGTTACGGTGGAGCCGCGTGCGCCCGTATCGAGCACCGGAGCGCGCTTATAGAGGTCGCCGACATAGGCCTTGATCTTGTCCTGATCGCCCTTGAACTCTTCGTTTGCCCAAGCCCAGGCCGCGAGGTAGTTCCAGCGCGCGCCGCCCGATGTCTTCGGGTTTGGCGTGACGATCTGGATATCGCCCTTTACCAGATCACCCCAATTGTGGATGCCCTTGGGGTTGCCCTTGCGAACGAGGAACACAATGGTGGATGTGTAAGGCGCGGAATTGTTCGGCAGGCGCGAGCGCCAATCGGCATTGATCTTGCCGCTGTTCTTGACGATAGCGTCAATATCGCTCTGAAGTGCCAGCGTGACGACATCGGCCTCAAGACCATCGATCACCGAGCGAGCCTGCTTGCCAGAGCCGCCATGCGACTGCTGGATCCTGACATCCTCGCCGGTATCGGCTTTCCACTTCTTCGCAAAGGCTGCGTTGAAGTCCTTGTAGAGTTCTCGCGTCGGATCATAGGAAACGTTCAAAAGCTTGGTATCCGCTGACGCCGTTGCAACTGTTCCCAGTGTGAAAGACAGGCTTAGCGCAATCGCGCTCAGGCTGGAAAGAAGTTTGGACATCGATACCCTCCTTATGGTGCGCTTCTAACACTAGCGGGAAAGCCCCGACGGTCAATCAGGTCAGACGCAATCGCAAAAGTGTTTCCATTGCAGTTGCTTAACCCGCAACAAACACGCCGCCGCACTGCCAAACCACGCAACAGGGCGCGTGGAAAACAAATGCGACGCGCAAAACCAGTTCGGATTTTACCCATTTTTGCGCTCTGAATTCGGATATTTTTTGGTCGATGGAATTTTTTTGCCGACTTGTGCCAGTCCGCCAGCAACTCTTGATATGTCCACGTGACATCGTCTTGCGATCTCGGCGGACCATGCGCCGTTGGGCGTCTTTTGCGCAGATTGACCGCACACGAGAGATATTTGCTCTCTCTCCATGCGCACAAGAATAGCCATTCCTGTCCAAGCGGGGCGAATTCAGGGATATTTTGTTTAACAGTGTATGGAACCCGCGAAATGACCATCAGCACCTCGCAGCATGAATTTTCCAGCCATAATATCGCATCGCTCGACGGCCAACTCGCCAGCCTTGATCTGGAAGGTCGGCTTGCCTTTGTAGCGGGTCTGGGTGGACGAACCGTTTTCACGACCAGCCTTGGCATTGAAGACCAGGTGATAACAGCCGCCATTGGCACGCATCGTTTGCCAGTTGATGTCGCCACGCTGGAGACGGGACGTCTGTTTGCCGAGACGCTTAAGCTCATCAGCGAGACGGAAGACCGTTACGGCATCACGATCGAGCGCTTCTGTCCCACCCAGGATGATATTGATGCCTATGCGGCGAAATACGGTCTCAACGGCTTTTACGACAGCGTCGAAGCCCGCCATGCCTGCTGTCACGTGCGCAAGCTTGTGCCGCTGGCCAAGGCGCTGGATGGTGCAAGCTTCTGGGTAACGGGCCTTCGCCGGGGGCAATCGGGCAACAGGGCAACCACGCCATTTGCGGAATTTGATGCCGAGCGTAATCTGATCAAGATCAATCCGCTTGCGGACTGGGATATTGAGCGCATCAACGCGCATGTCGCGGCGGAAAACATTCCCGTCAACCCGCTCCACGCGCGCGGCTACCCATCCATTGGCTGCGAACCCTGTACCCGCGCCATCAAGCCCGGCGAGGCAGAACGCGCTGGCCGCTGGTGGTGGGAGAATGACGAAAAACGCGAATGCGGTCTGCATGTGGCCGAGGCATCCCAAGCCTCCACCATCCCAACCGCCTCACAACGATCCTAGAGATTTCGATTTATCAGAGTGCCGGAGTTTACAATGACCAAAGCAGTTCCGGAAACGGAAGGCAGCAATGTCACTACACCAAAGCAGCCGCTCGACCCCCATCTGAAGGCGCTGGAAAACGAAGCCATTCACATTTTCCGCGAGGTCGCGGCAGAATTCGACCGTCCGGTCATGCTCTATTCCATCGGCAAGGATTCGTCCGTACTGCTACATCTTGCGCGCAAGGCATTCTTTCCCGGCCGCATTCCCTTCCCGCTGCTGCACGTCAATACCGGCTGGAAGTTTAAGGAAATGATCACGTTTCGGGATGAGATCGTCAAGACATACGATCTGGACCTGATTTCCTACACTAACCCGCGTGGCGCCAGCGAAAATGTGACGCCGTTTAGCCATGGCTCGGCGCTCTACACCGACATCATGAAAACGGAAGCGCTGCGACAGGCGCTGGATGCGGGCAAGTTCGATGCCGCCTTTGGTGGTGCGCGCCGCGATGAGGAAGCCAGCCGCGCCAAGGAACGCATCTATTCCTTCCGCACGCCAGACCATAAATGGGACCCGCGCAACCAGCGCCCGGAACTGTGGAACATCTATAACGGCATGGTTCGTCAGGGCGAAAGCGTTCGCGCCTTTCCGCTGTCCAACTGGACCGAGGTCGATATCTGGCGCTACATCCAGGCGGAGAGCATTCCGCTTGTGCCGCTCTATTATGCCAAGAACCGCCCTTACGTGGAGCGCGATGGCATGATGATTCTGGCGGAAGACGAGCGTCTGGAACTTCAGCCGGGCGAAGTGGTGCAGGAAGGCATGATCCGCTTCCGCACATTGGGCTGCTTCCCGCTGACGGGCGCCATCAATTCTCATGCAACCACGCTGGATGAGGTGATTTCCGAGCTTGAGATCGCCACCGTTTCCGAGCGGCAGGGCCGCGCCATCGACCGTGACCAGTCCGGCTCCATGGAAAAGAAGAAACGCGAAGGATATTTCTGATGACCCAGACCAGCACGGCGCAATCCGCCACTATTCTGCCCTTCGTGGAACATGCCAAAGCCGTGAAAGACACCCGCCCGCTGCGCCTCATCACCTGCGGCAGTGTGGACGACGGCAAATCGACGCTGATTGGCCGCCTGCTTTGGGACACCAAGGCGGTGAAGGAAGATCAGGCCGCCACATTGCACCGCGACAGCGGCAAGCAGAACGATCTCGGCCTGCCCGATTTCGCGCTGCTTCTGGACGGTCTTCAGGCGGAACGCGAACAGGGCATCACGATCGATGTTGCCTATCGCTATTTCGCAACCGACAAGCGCGCCTTCATCGTGGCCGACACACCCGGCCATGAGCAATATACCCGCAACATGGCAACCGGCGCATCGACGGCCGATCTGGCTGTTCTTCTGGTCGATGCCCGCACCGGTATTCTGGAACAGACCCGCCGTCACGCAACGATTGCAGCCCTGATGGGCATTCGCCAATTCGTTCTGGCCGTCAACAAGATCGACCTGACGGATTACGACAAGGCAGGCTTTGAGCTGATCGCCCACGACTTCCGCGAGTTTGCACTATCGCTGGGCATCAAGCAGATTACCGCCATTCCCATGTCGGCGCTCAAGGGCGAAAATGTCGTGCATTCCGGCAAGGCCGCCATGCCATGGTATGAGGGCCAGACGCTTGCCGAAACGCTGGAACTTGCGACATCTCGCTCAACCCAGACCGGCGGCTTCCGCCTTCCCGTCCAGCGCGTTTCTCGCCCCGGCGAGAGCTTTCGCGGCTATCAGGGCACGGTTGCCGGTGGCGCCGTCAAGCCGGGCGATTCCGTCGTCATCCTTCCATCGGGCATGGTCGCCAACGTCAAGCAGATCGTGACGTTTGATCTGGTGCGCAATGCCGCCGTTTCCGGCGATGCGATTACGCTTGTTCTCGACCGTCAGGTGGATGTTTCGCGCGGCGACATGATCGTCTCCATCGAAGCACAGCCGCAGACGGGCCATGCCTTCGATGCGCAGATCGTGGCGCTTCAACCCGGCGGCATTGAGCCCGGCAAGCGCTACTGGCTGAAAAGCGGCAGCCGCCGCCAGCGCGTGAGCGTGCAGCCAATAACGCAACTGGACTTGAAGAACGGCCAATGGCTTGCCCACACCGATACGCTTGCCATGAATGCCATCGGCAAGGTGCGCCTGTCCTTCGACGAAACGGCGATCTTCGACCCTTATGAGCAGAACCGCTCGACGGGCTCGTTCATACTGATCGATGCCGACACCAACAACACCGTTGCTGGCGGCATGATTTTGAACAGACGCACCGATACGGGCAAGATTGCGCAGGGCGAACGGGTGATCCTTTCCCTCCCCGCCGATCTGGCCGAGGCGCTTCTGGCGAGCGAACAGCTTTCCAGCCGCCGCGACGAGATCGAGCTTCGCCGCACAAGTTCGGCAGCGGCGTCTCGCCTTTTGGACCAACTGGATTAGGCCAGAAACAAAAGGAGGCGCCGGATTATCCGACGCCTCCCTAAGATCAATGCCTATTTCGACTGCCTAAGCGGCATTACGATGAGCGTTTGACGGAAAAAGAGCCGCCTTCCATATTTCTTACACTGAGCGTGCTGCCATCGGCGCTGAGTGAAACATAATCGATGTTTCCACCATTCCACTTCATTGCGCCCGTTCCATTCGCCATCGGGAACCACGCACCCGCCTTTGTACCACCAGCCTCGAATGAGAAGTTGCTGGCGAAGTTAATTTTTTGACCGGTGTCTGTTTCCCAACCGCCCGTAAGCGGACCAAGCTTGGGGAAAAATCTCTCCGTGCCTGAAATATTGGTGATGACACAGGCAATACGATCTGGCCTGCCCGGACGGGTTATGGTTGCTACCAGGCGGTAGTCCGGAGAAATTGTCTTGAACAATGCAAGCCACTGACCGGGATGGAAAACAGAGCAATGGCTGTGTCCATCATCATAGCAGGCAATCACGTGATAGTTGAAGCGTGCCGCTTCATGAAGCTTTTTAATCAGCGCCGGCAAGGCATGCGGTTCGAAATGCTCGAGAACATCTGCCGAAACACAAACGCTTCCGTTTGGAATCTCATCCTTTAGAACGTCTGTTGTGCGGAACTCGACATTGTCAGGAATGACCGCGAGCTGGGGCGCGCGCGCCCAATCAAGACCGACGACATTGGGAACGAGCGGAGCGATCTTGCGTAGGAAGCGGCCATTTCCACAGCCGACTTCGACTACGACCTCAGGCTTGACGGACGAGATGACGTCGCAGTGATCGACCAGCCAATTGTTGTCCTGATAACCTCGGTCATGATCGTGCAGGCGCTGATAATCATTGGCCGTGCGGTTTTTGTGAGCGAGTGTCGGGTCCATACCTGCGGCATAGGCCGAACTCATGATCTCCACTTCCACCTGACGCTTCAACTCTGGCGATCGCATCGCTGTCACAGCCATTTCCGCATAGGCAGAATATGCTGAGCGAATGGTTCCACCGAGTACAGCTTCACCAACGCTTGCGGCCATGCCTCCCTCATGCAGGCGCATAGCGACTTCTGTCGCGGCGGCAATTGCATTCGCAGATGCTGGAGATGACGCTTCCTGAGACCCGGACTGGGAAGCCAGCTGCTTCTCAAGCCGAGCGGCCAGTTCAACGGCCTGTGTCGCCACCTCGCGCAGACGTGCAGTCTCGGCTTGCGCCTCAGCCAGGGACGCGCTGAGCGCACTTCCCTCATGAGATGAGGTTGCGTCCCTCTCGCTTGCGCCTGACTTCACAACGGCAGATACGCCCACCAAAGCACGGCTGACCTGCCGCTCTATGGTGTTGGTATCGTAAATCGAGAAGCAGCATTGCTCGAGATAATAGTTCAGAAACTGCGCCATCCATGCGGCGTTATCGGGAAGCTCTGGAGCAAATGCGGCATCGAGTTCTTCAAGCGAAGAAATCGACGTCGTCGCAAGCTCATACTCGCTTGATGCGAAGGAGAACACCGGCTTCAAATACATCAAAGCCTCCATTCCCACGCCGGAATTTGCAACGATGACAGCACGGCAGCCTTCAAGGTGCTGATGGATGGAAGCATTGGATATGACGACGGAAGAGAATGCCTTTTGCACTTCTCCCAACACCTGAGCGACCACAGAAGACCGGCACAAAGGATGCCGCTTCAAAACCAGGGCGTAGCCGCTCTGTTGCGCCATCTCGGCTGCACGAACAATGACGTCAAACGGGTTCAGACGGCAGAATTCGCTGACAGGATCATCGATAAGCTGCAACGGGAAGTAAACATAGGGCCGATCAAGCGTGAAAGCCTCTGCCGACTGGCTGTATTTCGACGCATTACGAATGCGCAGCTTTTCTTTCAACTGCTGAACATAGGCAAGGCTTGCATTTGGCTCGCAGCCCCTGATGCGAGACATATGGGAGGCCGGGAACTTTGCGAGCGAACTCCAGCCGGAGAAGCCGTTCGGATCGAAGGAGTACCAGCCAGCGATAGGCGTTTCCTTGATGCGCCAGACATTCCGTTCTGTACCAATGGAATGATAGGAAAAAACGACGCCATTCGGACGCGGGCGGCGCGGAACGTCATGCATTCCATGGGCCACAGGCTTCAAGTGAACATCAATGGGACGCGATGCGAGAACGCTGCACAGTTGCGAGAACATCGCGCGGTGACGCTCACCATCGAGCTGCGACGGAAACCAGGTGACCGGCACCTCAAGATCGACCGGAATTCTATCGAGTTCCGCTGCGGCTAGCGGAGAATGCTGGGACATCAAAGTAACAGGAGAATTCATTCTTACCACCAATCCTATTTGCAGCGTCTTTACCTGCAGAAAATACAGCCTTGTTTAATGCTCTAGTCTTGCCCCGAACTGGCGAATTCCATCAGATAAACTGGTCGAGGTAGGTGGAAAGATCGAAAGCTGCATCTTTTCGCGCAAGAGGCTCGCCGAAGCGTGGATCAAAGCGAAGCCAGGCGCGCGGGCCATCGTCACGCGTGGGGATTTCGCGGGTGATGCGGTCTTTCAACGCCTGCGGCAGGAGTTCAACGATCTCGTTGCCAACGATCGGATCCAGGATGATCGGCAGGTCGCTGAAGGCGGCCGCTTCTTTCGCCGCAACAACGAGGCCGGCGATTTTCCTGATCGTGTCGCTTGTCGTATCCTTCAACACCACGGTCTGGTAGGCAGCCATGCGGTTGTAGAGAATGTAGGCTTCTGGCCAGTTGCGAGCATCGATATGCAGTCGCAATGCAACGCCCTGTCTGTGAAGCATGAATTCCGTCAGACGGCGGAAGAAATCGTCACGCTCATGCGTGGATGGCACCTTGTCCTTCCACATCTGCGCCGCCAGATACTCGATGCCACCGCGATAGGTATCCCATTGGAACATGCACTCGTTGTTGCCCTGCTGCATTCTGGGGTCGTCAGAAATGGCAGTTACGCGCGCAAACGGCTCGGGCATGAAGAGAATGTCGGCCTTGTCGAGCGCGCGGGCGGTATAAAGGTAAGCCCAGAAAATGAATGGGGTCGCACTGGATATGGATTTCGCCAGCACATCGCGACGAACAATCAGAAATTCTGGAAAGACATGGTGATTGAAGACGAAGCTGAGGAGTGACGAGAAATCGCCCCTGGAGTGGCGGGTTGGGCCCGGTATACGATAGAAGGGGCCGATATCACGTTGACCGCCCCGCGCGTCGACCAACAACCACGGCGCCTGCACCATGCCGATGCCGGGCTCGGCCTCCATGATCTCGACATATTGCTTGACCTTTTCCGGGATCAGCAGGTCATCATCGCCCAGAAACACGGCGTAGCGGCCGCGCGCGCGGCGCATGGCAAAAGCGTAGTTGCTGACGAAACCGGAATTCTTGATTCTTCTGTACGGGCTGACTTCGGGAATATCCGCCAGCGTCTTGATGTAGTCAGCGGTGCCATCGGTCGAGCAGTCATCGACCACAACAATCTCGAATGACATGCCAAGCCTGCGGAACCATTCCAGATGGAAATTGATATTCCTCTCAAGCAAAAACTGCCTGTTATAGGTCGGCACACATATTGAAAGCAGGATTTCTGAACTGGACATTGCGACGGCCGCCTGTTGCATGACGAGTGAACATCAATCAACGGCAAAATTCACACTGACAGCGGCCAACGCGCTGGGCCGTAGTCACCGGGAAGCTTCAAGCCCGCAGACGGATGCAAGGTGAGTCTTTCTACTCTGCAAGAGCCACCCTTTTAAAAGAAGCTTTCCAGATATCCTTGACGGTATACAAGCCTCGGCTTTCGCGAAGCTTATGTATCACCCACCTACAACGGCGTTCTGGATGGCAATATTTGGCTCTCGGATGAGGCTGAAGACCGCAAGCAACTTCAAGCGAAGTCTTAGCGATGCACTTAAAACAAAACGGCCACGCCGTAGTGTATAAACCTGAGGCATGGCCGTATTGATCTTAATTCGCTAGTGGCTGCGATGATTTACAGCCCGGTCTTCGACTAGAAGAAGAACATATAGAGCAGGACGATAACGACGAGGGGCACACCCATTGCCCACAGAACCAGACCTTTTAACATGATAGTCTCCTTTATACCTGTGGAGCTAACGGAACTCAGGGGCAAAGGTTCCTTCTAGGCGTATCCCGGTCGCGTGATCCTGCCGCTTCAGGGCGCGATCGTTACAAAAAAGCAATTGTGGCAAAAAATATTCATTTGGGCTGATGTCGGCACTGCCGCACCGTCGTAAATCTGCTAGGGGACATCATCTCCCATCTCTCTGACACCGCTTACAAAGGAAATTTCCATGCGTTTTCGCAGCTTAACATTGGCAGGGCTGGCGATTGCCCTTTCCGCCTGCACCACGACCACACCTTCATTGGCACCTAAAAGCGCTGTTGAAACGCGCTGGGTCGGCCAGTCTGCAGGCGTGTTCTTTGCCAAGTTTGGCCCGCCGCTGACTGACGTCACCAATGGCAGCACGACGACCTACACATGGCGTGGTGGTTTCAGAAATGCGAAGATCCCTGCCAAGTTTGAAGAAGGCAAGGACGGCAAGCGCGGACGCCAGATTTCGCCTGCACGCAATGCCAGCCTTTCCTGCACAGTGCAGATCGTTGTTGGCGGCGACTACAAGATCAATTCCGTTCGCACCGTTTCCGACCGTCCCGGCGTCAACGGCCCGAGCTATTGCGCAGAGTTTCTCGCAGGCGAATAAGGCCTAAGCCACTGCTTCTCAAAGCCCGCCGATTTTTGGATCAGGCGGGCTTTTTTGTGGCTATTGTTTGGTCTGCGCCGACGCCTGAAAAGGCCGATATTCGCAAAAAGGCAAGGTCGCACATCAGATATGCGCACAGCGCAATCCTTTGATTTCAATCGATTAGATGCCTGTTGGTTTCTGCCGCAACGCCGCTTGCATCCATTAAGGCTATCAGGCCTATGATACGGAAAAATAAGGCAAAATGTCGCAGTCTTGGGTTCTGAAACGCCGTGTGCGAAATTTTTCACGGGAAGCTGCATTTTCTGAGCTTACGTAAGCCGGGGCTGACCCTTGGCCCCTCCCCGAGTTGTCTTACAGCTATCGATGCGTTATTGCGCCGCACAAATTGAAGATTATCAATTAGTTTAGGAAAAGACGTGAGCAGAAACGACAAGGGCAAAGGCCTGACAACCGAATTCTCGAACAACGACTTTACCATGAACCGCCGCCAGGTGCTTGGCACAGCGTTTGCGGGCCTTGCGGCTGCCGCGCTGCCGGGCGCGCCTGCACTGGCGCAAGCTGCTGACAAGCAGGTTGATGTGCTGTTGATTGGCGGCGGCATTATGAGTGCGACGCTTGGCGTTTGGCTGCACGAACTGGAGCCGAACTGGTCCATCGAAATGCTTGAACGCCTCGACGCGGTGGCACTGGAAAGCTCCAATGGCTGGAACAATGCAGGCACTGGTCACTCCGCGCTTGCCGAGTTGAACTATACGCCAGAAACCGCCAATGGCGGCATCGACATTTCCAAGGCCATCGAAATCAACGAGGCTTTCCAGATTTCGCGTCAGTTCTGGGCATGGCAGGTGCGCAATGGCGTTTTGAAGAACCCGCGCTCCTTCATCAACCACACTCCGCATATGAGCTTTGTCTGGGGCGAAGAAAACATCGCCTATCTTGAAAAGCGTTATGAGGCGTTGAAGGCAAGCCCACTTTTTGCCGGGATGCAATATTCCAGCGACCCAGAACAGATCAAGAAATGGGTTCCGTTGATGATGGAGGGTCGCGACCCGAACCAGAAAATCGGCGCAACATGGTCTCCGCTGGGCACCGACATGGAATTCGGCGAAATCACCCGCCAGTTCGTTGCTCACCTGCAAACGCAAAAGTCTTTCAACCTTCAGACATCAAGCGAAGTCACCGCCATCGAGCGCAACACCGATGGCACATGGCGCGTGACATACAGCAACCTCAAGGATGATTCCGAGCGCACGGTTGATGCCAAGTTCGTCTTCGTTGGCGCAGGCGGCGGTGCAATCCATCTGTTGCAGATGTCCGGCATTCCAGAAGGCGAAGCCTATGGCGGCTTCCCGGTTGGTGGCTCGTTCCTCGTCAACGAAAACCCTGACGTGACCATGCTGCATCTGGCCAAGGCCTATGGCAAGGCATCGGTCGGTTCTCCGCCCATGTCGGTTCCTCACCTCGACACGCGCGTCATTGGCGGCAAGCGCGTCGTGCTGTTTGGGCCATTCGCGACCTTCTCCACGAAGTTCCTGAAGGAAGGCTCTTATTTCGATCTGATGACATCAACCACGATGAGCAATGCGTGGCCAATGATGAGCGTTGGTATCGACGAATATCCGCTGGTGGAATATCTGGCCGGTCAGTTGATGATGTCTGATGACGACCGTTTCGCTGCGTTGCAGGAATATTTCCCCGGCGCCAAACAGGGTGAGTGGCGTCTGTGGCAGGCGGGCCAGCGCGTGCAGATCATCAAGCGCGATGCGGAAAAGGGCGGCGTGTTGAAGCTCGGCACCGAAATCGTCAGCGCCAAGGATGGCAGCATCGCGGCTCTGCTGGGTGCATCTCCAGGCGCATCGACTGCGGCTCCCATCATGCTCAACGTGCTGGAGAAGGTTTTCAAGGAGAAGGTCGCTTCGCCAGAGTGGCAGGCCAAGATCCGCGAGATCGTTCCAAGCTACGGCACGAAGCTGAACGCAGACCCCGAAAAGGTCATGCAGGAATGGGCTTACACAAGCGAGCACCTGCAGCTTCCGACCCCGCCGCAGATCGACATGGCAGCCATCAATGCAGCCCCCGGCGCTGGCGTTGGTGAGCCAGCGGCACAGCGCCCAGACATGGCGCTCTAAGCCAGCATCAGCTTTACAGAATGACAAAAGGCACGTCGTGGGACGTGCCTTTTTTATTGGAGAGCGTCGTAGGCCTTAGCCGGTTGAGCCGCTTTTCAGCTGCTGCTCTGGTGGGCGTGGCGTCGGCACGGGCAGATCTGTGGCGGTTGCCCAGGTGGTGATTGTCCGAACCTGCCCTGATGTCTGGGGTTTCAGGAAGGTTTCGTGGCCCGGCAGACCCATGGGGTAAAGCGCTTCACGCTCGGCCTCATAGGCGACGCTCTTGTCCGTGCAAAGCCGGATGCGCATATCCTGCGGTGCCACATCGCTGCGGTTTTGAATGGCTTCCAGCGAACCGGACGCCGGAAGCTTGCCATCGAAAGCCTCCGTCAGATATTTGGCTGCGCGTTCGTTGCGCTCGCGCTCTGTCGTCGCGCCAAGGATCACGACCATCACGCGCTTGCCATTGCGGGTGGCAAGACCAACATAGTTTCGGCCTGAGGCACAGAGAAAGCCGGTTTTCATTCCGACGGTTCCATCAAAGCTGGTCAGCAAGGCGTTGTTGGACTTGATTTCCTTGCCATCGATGATGACGGCTGACCCTTGGAAGAAACGGCTATATTCCGGATAGGCTTGCTCGATCTCCATGCCGAGAATGGCCAGATCACGCGCCGTGGAATAGTTGCTGCGGTCAAACAATCCATTCGGGCTGGCGAAATGCGTGCCAGTCATTCCAAGGCGTTGCACCTGCGCATTCATGCGCTGAATGAACGCAGTTTCGCTCGGCGCAACTGCCTCCGCCAAAGCCACGGCGACATCATTGGCAGACGCCGTCAGTGCTGCATAAAGCGCGTCTTCAAGCGTCATCGTTCGGCCAAAGGTCAGGCCGGATTCGAGGAAGGCCTGCTTGGTTGCGTTGCGCGTCATCATGACAGGAGTGGAAAGGGTAACTTCACCGGCCCGCAGCGCTTCGAACACAACCAGCGCCGTCATCAGCTTGGTGGTGGATGCAGGATACCACGGCACGCCCGCATCTTCCTGATAAAGGACCTGACGGCTGGCGGTATCGACAACCAGAACCGGCGTAGCATTGGCAGTTCCCGCAGCCAGAAGGGACGTAGCGACAACAATCCGTGCCCACAAGTGTTGAGCCAATTTCGGTTTCATCAAGCGTCGGTCTCCAAGCCTGTCATATCATGTGTTCGCCTGAGCGGTTTTTCCGACACCTGCATAAATCCCTGAGAGGGAATGTCCATAAGCAAGCTGCGATAAAATGTTCGTGACAAGTGGCTGAGCATCACACGCCACGACCGATCAGATCATTGACCTTGCGCGCAAATACATCATTCTGGAACGGCTTCGTCATCACATGCATGCCCTGCTCCAGATGGCCGTGGTTGAGAACGGCATTTTCCGCGTAACCGGTTATGAAGAGAACGCCGAGGTCTGGCCGGGCGATGCGCGCCGCTTCCGCCAATTGGCGCCCGTTCATGCCATTGGGCAAGCCGACATCGGTCACCAGCAGGTTGATCTGGGTGTCGGCATTGAGGATGGCCAGCGCGGATTTTCCGTCATCGGCTTCCAGAACCCGGTATCCGAGCTCTTCCAACTGCTCGACGGCAACCATCCGCACCAAGGGTTCGTCATCCACCACCAGCACCGTCTCGCCGCCGCTCGATTGTGGTGCGGGCGCCTGTTGGGCCTCGCCACCCTCTTCCGCATCAGCCTCTGCGCCGTGGCGCGGCAGGTAGATGCTGATCGTGGTGCCTTCACCAATTCTGGATTCGATGCGCACTGCGCCGTTTGATTGGCCTGCAAAGCCGTGCACCATGGAAAGGCCAAGGCCAGTGCCCTGCCCGATGGGCTTGGTGGTATAGAATGGATCGAAGGCACGCGACATGACCTCTGCCGACATGCCCGTTCCGGAATCTGCAACGCACAGGCAGATATATTCACCGGCTTTCAGGCCCACGTCTTTTGCCGCGCGCGCATCCAGCCAGTGGTTGCCGGTCTTGATGGTCAGAGTGCCGCCATCGGGCATGGCATCGCGCGCATTGATGCACAGGTTGAGCAGCGCGTTTTCGAGTTGGCCCGCATCGACGAAGGTTGTCCAGAGATTGTCCGCCGCATCGGTTTGAACCTCGATGCTGGGGCCGATACTGCGATGGACAAGCTCCAGCATGCCGGTGACGAGAGCGTTCACATCGGTGGTTTTCGGAGCCAGCGTCTGGCGGCGCGAAAAGGCCAGAAGCCTCTGCGTCAAGGCCGCGGCACGTTTGGTGGCGCCGGTTGCGCCAACGATATAGCGATCCAACTCGCCAACACGCCCCTGGGCAAGACGCGTCTTCATCATCTCCAAGCTTCCGGCAATGCCAGCCAGAATATTGTTGAAATCATGCGCCAAGCCGCCGGTGAGCTGACCGATGGCCTCGATCTTCTGTGCCTGTCGCAACTGCTCCTGCGCATCGGCAAGCTCTTCTTCCTGAGCCTTGTAATCCGAGAGATCACGGCCCACCGCAATGAAATTCACATTGTCGGCTTCTGGCGACACGGTCCAGCCGATGGGCGTCCACACACCGCTCTTGGTCTGGATGCGGTTTTCAAACTTCGTCGGCTGGGCGGTCTTTGCCATTTCCACCAGTGCCGCCGTCGTTCCTGGCACGTCGTCAGGGTGGATGATATCGACGTAAGGGTTGGTCAGCAGCTCCTGCTCGCTCCAACCCAGAACCTTGCCCCATGCAGGATTGACGGCTGACATTTCACCGTCATAGCTGGCACGGGCCAGCATATCCTGCGAAAGCCGCCAGAGCTGATCGCGTTCGGCGCGGGCAATTTTCTCATTGGTCACATCGCGGATGATGCAGTAAATCTTGCCGTTCTCGGGCACGCAGACCCAGGAAAACCAGCGATATGCCCCGTCCTTGGTCCGGTATCTGTTTTCGACCTCAATGACAGCCTCACCATTTATCAGTGTGGCAAGAGCTTGATCTGCGTCTGCAATATCGCCCGGGTGCAGCAGATCGGAATAGGTGAAGCCGCGCATTTCATGGGCGGTGTATCCCAGCGTCTTGCCCCATGCGGGGTTGGTTGCCAGAAAACGGCCATCCATACCCATCACGGCGAGCATATCGGGATTGATGTTCCAGGTCGTGCCCTGTTCCAGCACGCGCTCCAGCACCTGCCGCTCCAGGTCTTCATTCAGCGCTTCAAGTTGCCTTGCCGCCTTGACCCGCTCGGATGTATCGCGCAACACGGCAAAAACGCCGAGTGTGGTGCCATCCTCATCGGCTACCGGCGAATAGTCGAGATCCAGCCACACGTCTTCGGCAATGCCATTTCTAAACAGCGTCAGAGGCTGATCCTTATAGGACAGCGTTTTGCCAGCCATGCCCAACTTCATGACATGATCGTTGAACTCTGCAGCCTCCGGCCACGCCTCCCGAACAGCGGAACCCATCAGGCCGGGGTGCCTTTTGCCCGCGATTTCGACATAGGCATCATTGTAGATCATCACGCCTTCATCTCCCCACATTGTGGCGATGGCAACGGGAGAACGCAGCATCGTCGCCACGATGGTCTGAATGGTCACGCTCCAGCCCTCAATCGGCCCAAGCGACGTTTTGGACCAGTCGAAGCGATGGATGACGTCGGCCGCCTCACCACTTTCGGGCAAACAGGATGGCCGGGAAGAACCTGCGGGCATTCAAAACTCCAGACGCAAAAACGCTATAAGGCTTTTAAAGGTGTTTTCGTTCACCTCACAACGCAAGTTTTTGACATGACGACCCTGCACATCAGGCATGGCCATGCATGGGCGCGCCATGCTGGCCCGCAAATGGTGTGTTGAGGAAACAGGGGTCAACAGAATTTTGTCCTTCTCTGTTCTGCAAGGAACCGCATATCAGCACATGCGTTCACCGCTTCGCGAGGCCATGCTAAGGGCTAGCGCATGTCACACGTTCACCTGACCAACTGCCCACAGCCTTTTGTGCTGCCTGTTGAAAAGGCCAATGATGTGACCCTTTTTGGGCATGAGGCGGGATAAAGACATGGACTTTCCGAAAACTGTGAGCGCGGTAACCGCCGGTCCGACCTATCCGAAGACCGATGGGGCTTCGTCCAATATGCTTTCGGGAAGAACGGTGTTGATCCTGATCGGCGTGGCGTTTCTGCTGCGTGTGGGTGAGGATATCTTCATTCCGCTTGCGCTTGCCCTGCTTTTATCCTTCACGTTGGCACCCATCGTTTCATTTTTGCGCAAACGATCTGTGCCGAAAATACTGGCGGTCATTCTGGCTGTCATATCGGCCTTTACCGCCATCGCCATTTTCAGCTTCATCGTGGCCACCCAGGTCGCCAATCTCGCCACCAACATTCCCACCTACCAGCGCAACATCGTCAGCAAGGTGCAAACACTGGCCCAAGCCGGTGCGGGCAACGGCTTGCTGGATCACCTGAGCAAGGTCGTGGAAAAGGTGGGCGCGGAAATTCAGGTGAGAGCGGTGGAAAGCCAGGACACCGCGGCGCCTGTGGCACCACCGCGCGAACCGATGCCGGTGGAAATCATAGCCCGCTCCAACCCGCTGCAGACACTCGGAAACCTGATCCTGCCCTTGATCAGCCCCTTTGCCACGGCAGGTCTTGTCATCGTTCTCGTCGTTTTCATGCTTCTGGAGCGGGAAGATCTGCGCGACCGCTTCATCCGGCTGGTGGGCCTCAGTGATCTGCACCGCACCACCGCAGCGCTTCAGGATGCGGGCAAGCGCGTTGGCAAATATCTGCTGATGCAGCTGGTTGTGAATACGCTCTATGCTGTGCCCATTACCATTGGTCTGTGGGTGCTCGGCATTCCCAACGCCATACTCTGGGGGCTGCTGACGCTGGTCTTAAGGTTCGTTCCCTATATCGGCCCCGTCATCGGCATGATCCTGCCGCTGTTTCTGGCTCTGGCCATTGCGCCCGGCTGGTCGCTTGTTGCGTGGGTAGCTGCGCTGTTCATCACAATTGAAATCATCAGCAACAATGTGGTGGAGCCCTGGCTTTACGGATCGCATACGGGGCTTTCTCCGCTGGCCATCATCGTTTCGGCGATCTTCTGGTCGTGGCTGTGGGGGCCAATCGGGCTTATGCTCTCCACACCGCTGACCGTCTGCCTTGTGGTTCTGGGCCGCTATGTTCCGCAATTCGGCTTTCTGGACGTTCTGCTTGGCAATGAGCCCGTGCTGGAACTGCATGAAAAGCTGTATCAAAGATTGCTGGCGGGTGATCCGAACGAGGCGACCGACAATGCCGAGGAATATCTCAAGGAAGAATATCTCGTCGATTACTACGACAAGGTTGGGCTGCCAGCTCTGCTGTTGGGTGAGATGGACCGCCAGCGCGGCGTGATGTCCGACGCACAGATCGGGCTGTTTTCCAGCAGTTCGCTGACGCTGGTCGACAATCTCTCCGACATTGCCGACGAGGAAGAAAACGAAGAGGACGAGGCCGAGGCCTCTATCATCGTCAACGACCCGACCGAGTTGCCGGATGGGCGCGGCCAGACCATCCTATGCCTTGGCGGACGCGGAGCCATAGACGACGCGGCAGCTGCCATGCTGTCGCAGATCATCGAGATACAGGGTGCAGAGGTCTCATCAGCCAGCTATGCCGGATTTGCCGGTCGCGGCACGCAAGGGTTTGCCATAGATGGTGTCGAAACTGTCGTGGTCTCGTTCCTGAACGGTAATTCCAAATCCCATGCCCGCCAGATTATCAGGCGTCTGAAGCGGGCAAGGCCAAAATTGCGGGTGGGGATTTTGATGCCGACCGCCGACGGACAGAATTTCGGGCAGATCGATGCGGCCGAAATCAGCGCCGATTTCATCGCGACATCGATGAGCGAGGCAGCGCGGCTTGCGCTCACCAAATCCACGCCAAGGGAATTGACGGTTATCGCCAGAAAGATCGGTCGCCCGAGACTGAAAGCTGCCAAACCGATAGAGGCCGCCTAGACTTCCGGCACTGGCTGGGGCCATCGAATAAGGGCTTCACGCCCGGCATCAGTGAGGCCGTAAATGCCCCTGTCCAGACGTTCGAACCAGCCATAGACATTGGACTGCAGGATTTTCGTGGCTTCGGGAATCCGCTCCCGAACATCTCGAACGCGCAAGGGTGCCTCAGCGAGAACGGCTGCGCATCCGAGCGCCTGCTGGCGATAAGCCGTCATGACCGGTGTGCGGGTGCTGCCGCCCAAAACCGGGTCGCCGCGCCTCTTCTGGTGCTCCCGAACCAGCCTCGAGCGCCGCTTGGCGTTGGTTCGCGGCATGGGTGAAACGGAAGCAACGATGATGCTGACATCGCCAAGATCTGACACCCCCAGCATGCCGATGCCGAGGCGGCGGCACAGATCCCTGTAACGCTTGTCAGCCTCGCGCCCCTTGCCTTTGGCTGAAATTCTAGCCGCAATCCAGACCTCGTCGGAAACCGCAGCGCGGTCAACCGCCTGAAGGATAAGCTCAAGATTGAAAGTCAGCTTTAGCTCGCAAACGACCACGACAGGCGGATCATCGCCGCTCAGCCCCACCAGATCGCACCCGCTGATCTCCCCTTTTACGGAAAAGCCAGCGGCTTCCAGAAACGCTTTGACTGGCAAATAGAGCGAAGTTTCCATGCGGACTGACTATCAAATCAACCCGTCATGGACAAGATAACAGCGAGGACGTGATGTGCCGTCAATGCCTCACGTGCAGGTCTTCACCAATCAGGCAGCACTCATATTTCTGACTGCGACCTCTTCGAACATCCGTCCGAGATTAAGAAAACAGATCATGCCGTCCGGTTGCGCGATGATACCGTCCGCATAGCGCATGCCCGGCGATACGCTGATCTCCGGTACTGGCTGAAGCATGTTTTCGGGAATCGTCAGAATATCGGAGACCCGATCGACGACCAGTCCCATCGCCAGACCATGAACCTCGGCCACAACGATGGCGCTCCGCTCATTGGGCTCAGTGCTGTCCATACCAAGCTTGTTGGCGAGATCGATGATAGGAATAACCGTGCCACGCAGGTTCATGACACCAATGACGTCGGGCGGCGAGTTTGGAATCGGCATCGCTGGGCCCCATCCCCGGATCTCGCGGATCGTTCTTGTCAGCACGCAGAACGTCTGATCGTGCAGTCTGAATGCGATGATTTCGAACGTGCCGGTCGAGTTAGGACCGCTTTCCGTAACAGACATCAGAATTCCCCCAGCTTCCCTTAGGCGCGGTGCTTCCCAAGAAAACACTCGCTATCTTGCCGACAAAGCGTTTTGCAGACGATGCAACCAAGCGATGAGCGGTGAACACTACCTTAGCGATAGATAAGGTTTTATGCAACGCGCTTCCAAGCGGGAATTGCGAAATCAATTCGTGCAAGCGAGGCGCTCGGGGTAGATCAAAGTTCAATGAGAGACTTATTCGGCTGCATCAACAGCAATGGCTGGGGCGCCAGGATTCGAACCTGGGAATGCCGGTACCAAAAACCGGTGCCTTACCGCTTGGCGACGCCCCAACAGGGCAGTGGGCGAAGCGCCACGACCTGAATGCGGCCTGATTAGCAAAGCGCAATGGCAGCGGCAATCATTAAGTTGCGTGGCGCGCAATATTTCTTGTGTGTCGGTCTAATTCTTCATGTTACGTCAGGGGGTACGACGCCGCCTGCCCTATCGTCGCAAGGCCGGGGCTTCGTACACTGCGGTAAGTGCAGGCCGCGAGCCTCATCAAAATCGAATACGAGTGAGCATTGACTGAGCCTATGACAGACCCGGAATTCAACCGCGATTTTCAGCCCGCTTATGGCAATGCGGTGCCGGTGGCGCATAGCGTGCAGCGCATCACCGTCAACAACCCCTCGCCTTTCACCTTTCATGGCACCAACAGCTATATTGTCGGCGAAAAATCCGTTGCGGTGATTGATCCGGGGCCGGATGACGATGCGCATTTTCACGCATTGATGGCCGCGCTGGAAGGCCGCGAATTGACCCATATTTTCGTTAGCCACACCCACCGCGACCACTCGCCACTGGCGGCGCGGTTGAGGCAGGCGACCGGGGCGCTGACCGTTGCGGAAGGGCCGCATCGCGCCGCAAGGCCGTTGCATGAGGGTGAGCGGAACCCGTTTGCCGAGAGCTCGGATACCGCTTTCGTGCCGGATATCGTACTTGGCGATAATGAGAGCATCTCGGGCGATGGCTGGACACTGACGGCGCTGCATACGCCCGGTCACACGGCCAATCATTCCGCCTTTGCGCTTGAGGGTACCGGCATCGTCTTTTCAGCGGATCACGTCATGGCATGGGCGACGACCATCGTTGCGCCACCGGATGGTTCGATGAGCGACTATATGGCGTCGCTGACAAAGCTTCTTGAACGGGACGACAGGCTGTTTTTGCCCGGACATGGCGGGCCGGTCAATGAACCCACCGCCTTCATACGTGGCCTTCGCACTCACCGGCGCATGCGCGAAAAAGCCGTGCTGGCACGTCTGCATGCGGGTGACAGGACCATCCCAGACATGGTGAAAATCATCTACAGAAGCACCGACCCGCGCTTGCATGGCGCAGCGGCACTGTCAGTCCTCGCCCATATGGAAGACCTGCTGGAAAAAGGGCACGTGCAGACGGATGGTCCTCCATCTTTGAACGGGCTTTATTTTCCGACCTGAAAGGCGAGCCGCGCAGTGCGTCAGTTGTCGTTGAGGCCCTGCATTTCGGCGTCCAGCGCATCGAGATAGGCCTCGGCGATTTTCGCGCCCATGCCCAGATCATGCGGGCCAAAGCGCGACGCAACGCGCACGTCCACCAGCGTGGTTTCCGTGTCTTCGCGCAGCCTTATCAGAACATCAAAGCGCAGGCCCCAGATGAGGCTGCGGGTCTCGCCCTGCATCACAACCACGCCGCTGCCATTGAAGAAGGTTGGTGCCGGAGCCTCTGCAGGGCGAGCCAGAGGCACGGGAACATTGGCCGGCAACTCATCGACCGGCGTGTCGCTTGCGCCTTCATTCTGGTCCTGCTGCGGCATGCCGGGCTGCGTATCCGGCAGCGAACCGATCAGACCATCGGTGTGGGAAATGCGGATGCGCTCGGCTTTCGCAACTTTGCGCGCCGCCGCATAGACGCGGTCGATGGCGCCTTCATAGCGGTGGCCTGCAAGGCTTGGATAGGCTGCTACCTGCACATCCCTCTCCGCTTTGGAAACGATGAGCGGGCGCGGCAGCCATTGCTGGTTCGCGGTCGGGATGGACAACCAGTTCGGCGCGTCCACCACATCTGTCGTCACATCGTAAATGTGGGGCTTTTGCCAATAGAGAAAGCCCGCAAATGCGACAACGCCCAAGGGGATGGCGGCGAAGAAGATGGCGCAGAGCGACCACAGCCCGCCTTTCGCGCCTGTTGACCAAAGCCGCTGGAGCCCGATGAGGGCCAATAGCAGCGCAACAGCGGCAATGGCTGCGGAGATGAGCGTGAGCGAGATGAAGTCCGGCAATGTCAGCGGGCCGAAGCGATGCAAGGGGGCCGCGACCAGAAACAGAACAAGCGCTGCCAGCCCGAGATATCGGGAAAGATATGCCGCATAGGACACGGGCCGAACGAAACGCACAGTCATAGGGCGGCACCTGGCTTGGCATGTCGCTGCTGCAAACACTTAGACCGTTTGCACAACATGCCCTAGTATTTCAACAAGAGCGTTTCGCGCAAAACATCCGATTTTGCAGGGAATCGCCGGGACATCACGTCATAATGGGTTTTGAGTTCAAATGGAATCGACACACCCCTTGAACAGCGCATGGTCGGCGTTTTGTGCACTTTTCTCAAAGCACGAACAATCGTATCAATGAAACACAGGGCAGTTCAGTTTGCTGCCATCAAGGAGTTATCATTATGCGCGTTTCCATCGTTCTCGGCACAATTGCAACCGTGCTATCGCTGTCATCCTGCCAGACACTGACGCCGGAAGAACAGCGCGCCCGCGACGAAACGACCTGCCGTGGCTATGGCTTCCGCCCCAACACCGACCCGATGGCCGGATGCCTGCTGGATCTCGATCTCGACCGCCGCGCCGACACCCGCGCCTGGCAGGCGCAATCGAGCCGCGACATGTTCTACCGCCCCGTGGTGGTGGAGCGCCGCATCATCGTGCAGAATCGTTAGGCCAGCCGTTACACCTTGGCGGGAATAGCTCTGAACGGGACGACCCTGGAAACGGTTTTCGCGTTGCGCTTATCCGTCATGGCAAGCGTGGCCTGCGCGGCAGACAGCCTAGCAATCGGCACGCGGAAGGGTGAGCAGGAGACGTAATCCAGCCCCACATCCTCGCAGAAATGGATGGAGGTCGGATCGCCGCCATGCTCACCGCAGATGCCGAGTTTCAGCTCTGGCCGGGTCTGGCGACCGCGGTCTGCGGCGATGCGGATCAGTTCACCCACGCCATCGAAATCCAGCGAAACGAATGGGTCACGCTCGATGATCCCCTTGCGCTGGTAGGTTTCGATAAAGCGGGCCGCGTCATCACGGGAAATACCGAAGGTCGTCTGCGTCAGGTCGTTGGTGCCGAAGGAAAAGAATTCCGCGGCCTCGGCAATGACATGAGCCCGCAAGGCAGCGCGCGGAAGCTCGATCATGGTTCCGGTCAGATATTCCAGCGTCATGCCGGTTTCCTGTGCAACCGAGACGGCGACACCATCGATGACGGCGCGGACATAATCCAGCTCTGAACGCAGACCGACCAGCGGCACCATAATCTCCGGCACCACGGGTGCGCCGGTGAGGCGTGCGGCTTCCACTGCCGCTTCGAAAATGGCGCGGGCCTGCATTTCGGCAATTTCCGGATAGGAGATTGCCAGACGGCAGCCGCGATGGCCGAGCATGGGGTTGAATTCATGCAGCGCATCCAGCCGCTGCCGAAACAGCGTTTGCGACATGCCCATGGCGGCGGCAACCTCGACGATTTCGCCATCGGTCTTGGGCAAAAATTCGTGCAGTGGTGGGTCCAGCAGACGGATGGTGACCGGCATGCCGTGCATGATGGAAAACAGTTCGGTAAAATCCTGCCGCTGCATGGGCAGTAACTGATCGAGTGCGGCGCGCCTGCCCTCTTCAGTTTCAGCAAGGATCATTTCCCGCATCACCTGAATGCGGTCGCCCTCGAAGAACATGTGTTCGGTGCGGCAAAGGCCGATGCCTTCCGCGCCGAACGCACGCGCGGCGCGGGCATCTGCCGGGGTATCGGCATTGGTGCGCACCGTCATGCGCCGGGTGCTATCGGCCCACTCCATCAACTTGGCGAAATCGCCTGAGAGTTCCGGCTGGGTCATGGGGACTTCGCCTTTCATCACACGGCCGGACGAGCCGTCTATGGTGATGACATCACCCCTTTTCAGCATGCATCCGACGCCGATCAACACATTGCTGCGCAGATCCACCCGCATGGAGCCAGCGCCGGAGACGCAAGGTATGCCCATGCCGCGCGCGACGACCGCCGCATGGCTCGTCATGCCGCCACGGGTGGTGAGGATGCCTTCTGCGGCGTGCATGCCGTGAATATCTTCGGGGCTCGTTTCCATGCGCACCAGAATAACGCGGCGTCCTTCGGCTTTGGCGGCAACCGCCTCATCAGACGTGAAGACGATCTCGCCGGAGGCAGCACCGGGAGAGGCCGGAAGGCCAGAGCCGATAATCGGGCGTTCGACGGAAGGATCGATGGTGGGATGCAGCAACTGGTCAAGCGATGAGGGCTCGATACGGCAGATGGCCTCATCCTTGGAAATCAGGCCCTCTTCCACCATGTCGACTGCGATCTTCATCGCCGCCTTGGTCGTGCGCTTGCCAGCGCGGGTCTGCAACATCCACAATTTGCCGCGCTCTATGGTGAACTCCATGTCCTGCATATCGCGGTAATGGCCTTCTAGGCGCTGGCAGATGCCAATGAATTCCGCGAAAGCCTCCGGCATCAGCTTTTCCATGGAGGGCTTGTCGGAGCCGGAACAGATGCGTGCATCTTCGGTGATGGATTGCGGCGTGCGAATGCCCGCGACCACATCTTCCCCCTGCGCATTGACCAGAAACTCTCCGTAAAGCTCCTTTTCGCCGGTGGAGGGATTGCGGGTGAAGGCAACGCCGGTGGCAGAGGACGAGCCGAGATTGCCGAACACCATGGCCTGCACATTGACCGCAGTTCCCCAGTCTCCGGGAATGTTGTGCAGATGGCGATAGGTGACGGCGCGGGTGTTCATCCAGCTTGCAAATACGGCACCGATGGCACCCCACAATTGCACCTGTGTATCCTGCGGAAAGGGATCGCCAAGCTCTTCCTCGATCAAGCCTTTGTAGAGCGACACGATATGCTGCCATTCACTGGCGGAAAGCTCAGTGTCATATTCATGGCCGAGGCGGCCCTTCTCGTCTTCGAGAATTTCCTCGAAGATTTCATGGTCGAGCCCCATCACCACATCGGCATACATCTGGATGAAGCGGCGGTAGCTATCCCATGCGAATCGGGCGTCGCCGGAAATCTCGGCCAGCGCCTGCACGGTTTCGTCATTGAGGCCGAGGTTGAGTACCGTATCCATCATGCCTGGCATGGAGGCGCGCGCGCCGGAGCGGATCGAAAGAAGCAGCGGCTGAGGTCCCGCACCAAAGGTGCAGCCAGTGATGGCTTCCATCCCGCGCAAGCCAGTGGTGACCTGAAGTTTTAACTCTTCCGGGAGGCATCGGCCACCCTGATGGTAGCGCGCACAGGCTTCGCTGATGATGGTGAGGCCCGGAGGAACAGGCAGGCCGAGGCTTGCCATTTCGGCAAGATGGGCACCCTTGCCACCCAGCACGGCGAAGTCGCTCGCGCGCCCTTCGGCGGCCCCGTCGCCGAATGTATAGACCCATTTTTTCATTCTACGCTCTCCACCCAGAAGCGTTCTATTTTTCAACCCTTTACAGCATTGTCATAGTGTTGGAAACGGCAGTTCTTGCACCATTGCACGGCAGTGCAGCATAAATGCGGCGCATGTGTTGATAAAATCAAACCGCCCGCGACAAGCGCGAGCGGAATGGATAGCTTCTAAAGTGGATCAGTTCTGCCGTGAGCTCAGGCTTAAAACTCTTCCCAACCGGATTTGACAGCGGCATTGCCATTGAAGGCCGCCGTAATCTTGCGGCCCAATGCGCGGGCAGGAGAATGAACCGGACGTTCCGCTGACGTGGCTTGGCGAACCGGCGCCTCGTAGCCTGCCTCTCCCAGCTTGAACTGACCCAGCAGGCGGTTGAGCGAAGCGGCCTCACGGGCCAGACCATGGCTGGCTGCCGTCTGCTCTTCGACCATGGCAGCGTTCTTCTGCGTGTCCTGATCCATCTGGTTCACAGCCGTATTGATCTGCTGCAGACCGGACGACTGCTCCTGTGCCGCATCCACAATCGCCACAACGTGGCGGTTGATATCCTGCACCTCCGCCACGATGGCTTCCAGGGCACGCCCCGTCTCGCCGACCAGTTGCACGCCCTGCTGGACCTGCGTGTTGGATGTCGTGATCAAGCCCTTGATATCCTTGGCCGCATTGGCGGAACGTTGCGCCAGTTCGCGTACTTCCTGAGCAACGACAGCAAAGCCTTTGCCTGCCTCACCCGCACGGGCCGCTTCCACACCCGCATTTAGCGCAAGAAGGTTTGTCTGGAAGGCAATCTCGTCGATGACGCTGATGATTTTGGAGATTTCAGACGAAGACTTTTCGATCTGCTCCATGGCGACAACAGCATTGCGGACCACCTCACCGGACTGCTCGGCACCAGTGCGGGCCTTTGCCACGATGTGTCCGGCTTCCTGGGCGCGTTTTGTGGAATCCTTCACCGTGGTGGTGATCTCTTCCAGAGCCGCTGCGGTTTCCTCGACCGACGCTGCCTGCTGTTCCGTGCGCTTGGCCAGATCATCGGCAGCGGCGCGGATTTCATTGGCAGCGGCGTCGATACCGCGAGCATTCTCGGCCACCTGGCTCAGCGCAGACTGAAGTTTTTCGGCAGAGGAATTGAAGTTTTCACGCACCGCATCGAGATGGGCGGCAAAGGGCTGGCTGATGCGGTAGGACACATCGCCGTTGGAGAGACGCGACAGCGCAGATGCCAGATTTTCGACAGCAAAACTGGTATCTGCCGCTTCCTTCGCCTTCTGCTCCTCTCGGGCAAGGCGTTCCTTCTCGGACAGGCTACGATTGGCGTCAGCTTCTGCCTCCAGACGGATACGCTCAATGGCGTTGTTGCGGAAGATGACGACATTCTGTGCCATTTTTCCGATCTCGTCCTTGCGGTCTGCGCCGGGAATTTCCAGATCGACATTGCCTGACGCCAGCGATGACATGGAGCCCGTCATCAATTGAATGGGCTTGATAACGCCGCGCGTGACAACGAGAACGGAAACAGCTGCCAGCCCCAGGGCAATCGCACCGAGGACCGCCAGGGTTTGCAGGATGAAATCTCTGAGATCATCACCGGCCACCAAACCATCTTTGGCTGCGGTCAATTGTATGTCTATGAGTTTGGAAACGGATTCTCCCAGGGGGTCGATGATTGCATAGAGTTGGGTATCGGCAAATTTGCTGATTTCTTCCAGATTACCACCCTGCAAAAGCGTGATGACGCCCTGTAGTTTCTGGTCCGCCGATTGCCGCAAGAGCTGGAATTCGTCGGCAAGCCGTTTCTCGTCCACCGTCAGATACGTCGCCATATAATCCGTCCAGGACTTGTCGATGCTCTGCATCGCGCCCCGGATGCTCTGGACACCCTGTTCAGTGGTCAGCGCACCGCCACTCACCTTGTGGACGGTGTCCACAATCTTGACGGCATAATCATCGGATATGGATTTCAGCTGCGCCATGGGGACAACACGGTCCGCCACGATGCTGTGCAGCAATTTTCCTTCTTCATTCAATGCATAAAGAGAGAACAAGGAGGTCACAGCAAGTATTGCAACAAGAAAAAATACACATGACAATAGTTTAGAACGGATAGACATAGATATCCTCTTGAGCAGCACAGAACCGCGGAATTGCGGTGGCTCATATGGCATTGAACGATGTACAGAATGCGTGATGAAGAGTGATATCGAACTATTAATTAGATATGAATCATGTGTGATATGGCAATGGATTCAGCAATTTACACGCCGCCTGATCAAGTGACGACAGCTTCGCGTGAGAACACCAATCAGAGGGTGTGTAATAGTTTATTAATATTTCCTGAAAACCAACCATTGAGAGAAAGTATAAGGCAGCACTTAACAAGACTTGATAAATATCAAAAACGTGCCGTTACGTCAGATCCGACCCCGCAGGCATTTATTTTTGTAAAATGACGAAAAAAACGACGATCAGGCGCTTAAACGGCTTCGATCAACCGCTCTGCCATCTGCAAATCGACGGAAACCAGTTGCGAAACGCCCTGCTCGGCCATGGTCACACCGAACAGGCGATCCATGCGCGCCATGGTGATGGGGTTGTGGGTGATGATGACGAAACGCGTTTCGGTGGATGCCACCATCTCGTCCATCAGGTTGCAATAACGCTCGACATTGTGGTCATCCAGCGGCGCATCCACCTCGTCCAGCACGCAGATGGGTGCGGGGTTGGTGAGAAACACGGCGAAGATCAGCGCCATGGCAGTCAAGGCCTGCTCACCGCCTGACAATAGCGTCATGGTCTGCGGCTTCTTGCCCGGTGGGCGGGCGAGAATTTCCAGCCCTGCTTCCAGCGGATCATCCGATTCGATCAGTTGCAGTTCCGCCGTGCCGCCGCCGAACAGGTGGGTGAACAGGCGCTGGAATTGCGTGTTGACGATATCGAAAGCGGCGACCAGACGCTCGCGGCCTTCGCGGTTGAGATTATGAATGCCCGCCCGCAGCTTGCGAACGGCGTCAATAATGTCGTCGCGCTCCTTGATGAGGGCGGCGAGTTTTGCCGAAAGCTCGGCCTGCTCCTCCTCGGCACGCAGATTGACCGCGCCCAGACGTTCGCGCTCGATTTTCAGCCGGTCGAGATCCCGTTCGACATCACGGATTTCCGGCATGGGCGCATCGACGGCAAGACCCGTCAGGCGGAAGGCCATATGCGGCTCGACATTGAGTGCTTCACGAATGCGGTGCTCGCCTTCCTGACGCTTTTCGCGGGCCGAAACCAGACGCTCTTCCGCACGCCCGCGCTTTTCACGGGCTTCCGCCAGTTCGGACAGGGCAATCGTCGCAACGCGATCCGCCTGACGCTGATGGTTTTCTGCCTCCACCAGCTGGTCGGCGGCAAGACGACGGGCCTCTTCCGTCTTTTGCAATTCCGTCAGAAGATTGCGGCGCTTCTCATCGAATTCTTCAGGCGCGATATCCAGTTCGGCGAGCTCGTCACGGGCTTCGTCTTCACGCTCACGAAGCGTGGCAATGTGGCCGCTGGCGCTTGCGGCCCGTGCTTGCCATGTCGCGCGCTCCTGCGCGATGGCGTTGATCCGGCGCTGGCGCACCTCGGCCTCGCGGTTCAAACCTTCGTGTCGCGCACGGGCCTCGGCCAGCAGGCTGCGGTCAGTTGCCACCTCCAGCTGGGTTTCCTTGAGGCGCAGGTCGATATCGGAGAGATCGGCAGCGTCTTCCAGCTCGATCAGGGCATTTTCTTCCTGAGCAACAATCTCTTCGATCTGCCCA
Source organism: Rhizobium sp. WCS2018Hpa-16 (assembly GCF_031843705.1). Taxonomy (NCBI): domain Bacteria; kingdom Pseudomonadati; phylum Pseudomonadota; class Alphaproteobacteria; order Hyphomicrobiales; family Rhizobiaceae; genus Rhizobium; species Rhizobium sp. WCS2018Hpa-16. Next base: position 705,461 of record NZ_JAVTIX010000002.1, on the reverse strand, counting down.
CCGATCTGCTTGATGGCTTCAGACACGACATCGCGGCGGCGCAGAAGATCGCCGGAAGCACGCTCTGCCATGGAAAGCGCATCACGGGCATCCACAAGCTGGCGGGATGCGAGGCGACTTCTTTCCCGCGCATCGGCAAGCTGGCTCTCGGCAGAGCCAATCTCGTCAGCGCATGTCGCAAGCTGCTCCTGCGCTTCATCAAGCGCATAGCGGGCCTCTTCGCTCTCGTTTTCCAGTTCCGCCAGGCGGTTCTTTTGCGAGAGCCTCAGCGCGGCATTGCCCGGCGCATCGGCACCAGTAATATGGCCATCCCAGCGCACCAGCGCGCCGTCTTTCGTGACCAGCCGCTGGCCGGGCTTTAGCGCGGACATCAGCCGCATGGCCTCGTCCATGCTGGAGACCAGACCTGTCTGGCGAAGGGTGCGGTTCAAAGCCTTGGGGCCATCGACATGCGAGAGCAGCGATGCAACACCTGCCGGTAGCGCCGGGTCGTCGGCACCATCGCCATTGTCAGTCCAGTATGCGGCGGCGGCGGAATCGAGCGGGCTTTCGAGATCATCCCCAAGTGCCGCACCAAGGGCTGCTTCAAAGCCGCGCTGCACCGTCAGGTCTTCGGCAACGGGCGTAAACGAGCCGGAGACGGCACCGGCTGCCAGCATTTTTGAAATGGTGCGCGCTTCGGTTTCCAGCGCGTTCAGGCGGCTGCGCGCAGCCTCAACCGGGCCTCGCGCCAGAGCTTCGGCGGACCGTGCATCGGCAACAGCGGTCTCGGCATCCTCCACCACGAGCATCGCGTCTTCGACGGCAATTTCTGCCGCCTCTACACTTTCGCGCTTTTCCGATGGATCAGGCAGACGGGACAGCTTTTCATCGATGTTTCCAATCTCGCCAGCAGCTTCCGATGCCTGACGGTCCAGACGCGCCTTGCGGTCTGCAAGATCACGGATGGTTCGTTCCAGTTGTCCGCGATTGGCGGCTGCGTCTGCACGCTGCGCCGTCAAGGCGGTGAAAGCCTGCTCACTCCGGGCCAGCTTGTCTGATGCTTCCTCGAAGGCTTGGCGCGTTTCTTCAGAATAGCGACCAGCGTCGGCCAGCATCTCCTGAATTTCCGCCTCTTCCTCATCAAGGCGCGCCAGAATATCGGCATTGTCGGCGACCATGCGTTCTTCACGCACGATGTCTTCGCCAAGCTGCGCAAGGCGGCGGGCAAGCTCATCGCGACGGCGCAGGATACGGTTGGTTTCCTCGTCCAGCTGGGTTCGGGCAATCTGCAGGCGTTGCAGTGCAGCGGCAACTCTGGCCTCGTTTTCGCGCAGTTCCGGCAGCCTCAAGCTGGCGATGGCCTGCTCCTTGGCGGCTTCCATCTGCCGTTGCGCTTTTTCGGCCACGATATTGGTCGCCTGATTGAGCGCGCTGTCCGCCTCGCCTTCCGCCTGCTTTGCCTCCACCCAGCGAATGTGCAGCAGCGTTGCTTCACGGGCGCGGATATCTGACGATAGCATCTTAAAGCGGCTGGCCTGTCGCGCTTGCCGCTTCAGGCTTTCGATCTGGCTTTCAAGCTGGGCGGTAACGTCTTCCAATCGTTCGAGGTTTGTCTCAGCGGCACGCAGGCGCAGTTCAGCTTCGTGACGGCGCGAATGCAGGCCGGAAATGCCCGCCGCTTCTTCCAGCAACTGCCGCCTCGCCTGTGGCTTGGCATTGATGAGTTCGCCAATGCGGCCCTGCCCCACCATGGAAGGCGAGCGCGCACCCGTGGAGGCATCGGCAAACAGAAGCTGCACATCCTTGGCGCGGGCTTCCTTGCCATTGATGCGATAGACCGAACCGTTTTCACGCTCGATGCGGCGTGTGACCTGAATTTCATCCGCATCGTTGAAGGCGGCCGGCGCGGTGCGGTCTGAATTATCGAGATAGAGACCGACTTCGGCGGTGTTGCGGGCCGGACGGTTGCCGGAGCCGGAGAAGATGACATCATCCATGCCGGAGGCGCGCATGTTCTTGTAGGAGTTTTCACCCATCACCCAACGAAGGGCTTCCACAAGGTTGGACTTGCCGCAGCCATTGGGGCCGACAACGCCGGTAAGCCCCGGCTCGATGATGAATTCGGAGGGCTCGACAAAGGATTTGAAGCCGAGAAGACGCAGCTTGTTGAATTTCATGCCGCTGCTCTATCGTCAAAAAAAACGGGCGCACAGATGTATCCGTCTCCCGTTTTTGTCAGGTAACGTCTATTAGAGCAGGCTGTCGACAAGCGCCGACATTTTTTCAACAGACATATCTCCAGCGTAGCGCTTTCCATTGATGATGAAGGTCGGGGTCGAGTTGACGCCGAATTCCGTCGCACCGCGTTGCATCGTTGCGTTCACATCATCCAGAAGCTTCTGGTTCGTCAAGCAGGCCTCGAAGGTCTCCTGTGAAAAACCGGCCAGTTTCGACATTTGCAGCAGGGCTGCGCGTGCATCCTGCGCCGTTGCCCAGCTCTGCTGCTGCTTGAACAGCATGGAAACGAACGGATAATACTGCTGCTCTGGCGCGCAACGGGCCAGCATGAAGGCCGCAGCCGCACGCGGATCGAACGGGAATTCGCGGATGACGAAGTAGACCTTGCCGGTATCGATGTACTTCTTCTTGATTTCTTCAAATGTGGTGTTGTGGAAATGCGCGCAGTGCGGGCAGGTCATCGACATGTATTCGACGATCTTGACCTTTGCATTCACGTCTCCAAGACCACGGTCCGGCAGCGGGCCGGGCTTCATGACCGCGTCCATATCCACATTGCCGGATGATTCGGGCAATTCCTGCGCAAAGGCGGAGCCCGGTGTCAGTGCGAATGGCAGGGCGACAGCAACTGCGGCCAGTGCAACACCGCCAAGCAGGCTGCGGCGAGAGATATTGAATTCTGGAAAATGCATCTAGCACCTGTGTGTGAAAGACTGAAATTGTCTACAATTGCGATATAGTGGCTGCCCGAGCAGAACAAGCGGCCATTTCTTTTCTTCTTGTCAAAGAATTGTGACCAGTCAAGGACCGTCTGGACTTAGACCTGCGTCAAATCGTGCCACGGCGGACGCGCTTTTGCAAAACGGCAGTGCCCAAACGTTCAACCGCCTTACGCAGCACATCGCTTTCAATGCCATCCATCATGCCTTCCAGCCGCTTTGCGGCATCACCACGCAGCGGCAGCGGCTTGGGGCGACGGTTGAGCGTTCGCGACACGGGCTTCTGGACGATCCTGATCTGGCGCACGGCGGGAAAGCCGAAGAAACCGTTGATGCGAGCAATCAACTCCCCCTGGGCATGGGTCAGAAACAGGGCGCGCGCGCCTTCACAGGCAATGGTCAAAACGCCCGCCTGATATCCGCCGCGATCCGGCCCCTCATCGCGCCGTGGCCAGCTAATCTTTTCCGGCCGCGTGCAATCGGCAAAGTCCGCACCGGCAATTTCATCCCATGAACCAAGAAGTGCCGTGCTGATACCGGCTCTCTTGGCCAGCACCGGATCGATGATGCCGTTTGCGATTTCGGCAATCTGGATAACGCCTCTGCGTGGCTTTTTCATTGTTTACTCATGGACTCTTTTTTGCCTGCACGTGATGGGCTTGATCGACGCAAGCGGATGGCCCAAGTATAGGCCCAATATGAGGGCCACAGCAAACCATGCTTCAGAAAACTGACAACCCGCCTTACGCGGACGTGCTGCTGGCATGGTACGACCGGCACCACCGCGACCTGCCATGGCGCACATCACCGCCGATGGCGGCCAAGGATTTGCGGGCCAATCCCTACCACGTCTGGCTGTCCGAGGTGATGCTGCAACAGACCACGGTGCAGGCGGTGAAACCCTATTTCGCCAAGTTTCTGGCGCTCTGGCCAAGGGTGGAAGATCTGGCCGCCGCTCCCAGCGACGATGTAATGGCCGCATGGGCAGGTCTTGGCTATTACGCCCGCGCCCGCAACCTGAAAAAATGCGCCGAAACGGTTGCCAGTGAGCATGGCGGGGTGTTTCCAGACACCGAGGAAGGCCTGAAAAAACTTCCCGGCATTGGCGATTATACGGCAGCAGCCGTTGCGGCCATCGCGTTCAACCGTCAATCGGCTGTGCTGGATGGCAATGTGGAACGGGTGATTTCCCGCCTGTTTTGCATCGACGCCCCCCTGCCCGGATCCAAGCCCGCCATGCGGGCAAAGGTGGCGCAGATTACGCCCGCTGACCGTCCGGGCGATTTCGCGCAGGCCATGATGGATCTGGGTGCAACAATCTGTACGCCGAAGCGTCCGGCCTGTGCGCTCTGTCCCTATAAGGACCACTGTCTGGCGCTGGCGCAGGATGAGCCGGAACGTTTTCCGGTAAAAGCTGCCAAGAAGGCAAAGCCGGTGCGTCTGGGTGCCGCCTTCGTTGCGGTGAACGACAGGGGTGAAATCCTTCTTCGCCGCCGGATTGAAACCGGCCTGCTGGGTGGCATGACGGAGGTGCCGACGACCGCATGGACATCACGCATCGATGGCGGCACCGGCACAGACCACGCGCCCTTTGCTGCGGACTGGGAAGCGGCGGGTAGCATTACCCACGTCTTCACCCATTTCGAACTGCGGCTTTCGATTTACCGCGCCAAGGTAACGAGCGCTGAGATGCGGCTGACCAATGACGGATGGTGGGAGCCAGTCACAAATCTTGATGCCCAGGCCCTGCCAACGGTGATGAAAAAAGCCATCACACAGGCTATTCCATTGGCCTTCGACACTGCTTAGGAAACATTGATGCCCAAGATCAACCATATCGTTTTCGACATCGGCAAGGTTCTGATCCATTATGATCCGAACATTCCCTATAGTCGCCTTATTCCCGATGCGCAGGAACGGGCGCGGTTCTTCGAGACCGTTTGCACCCATGAATGGAACCTGGAACAGGATCGCGGGCGCAGTTGGGAAGAGGCAGAGGCGCTGCTTCTGGAAACCCACCCGGAGAGAGAAGACCACATTCGCGCCTTCCGTCTGCACTGGCACGAAATGGTGTCCCACGCCTATGATGATTCCGTCGCTATTCTCAAAGGTCTGATCGATGGCGGTCACGACGTGACAATGCTGACCAATTTCGCATCCGATACATTTCGCGAAGCACAGAAAATGTATCCGTTTCTCACCCTATCTCGCGGCGTGACGGTTTCAGGCGATGTCGGCCTGATCAAGCCGGATGTGGCGATCTACGAACTTCACGCCGAGACCTTCGGCCTAGACCCGGCAAGCAGCATCTTCATCGACGATTCACTTGCGAATGTCGAAGGTGCGAAGGCTGCGGGCTGGCAGGCGGTTCATTTTAAAGATGCGGAGACATTGAAAGCTGATCTGGCCGCGCATGGCGTCTACGCTTGAGATGAGAATGGCTGGTGCAGGCGAAAATGGCGGTCTTCTACCTGCACCAGTCTGGCTGCAAGCAACCAGATTAGTAAATCTCGATCTCGGGAAAGTTGCCGTCTTTGTTCTTCGGTCCCGGCATCCCTGACATCATTTCTGATATCCGGGCAGGTCCGTTGGCGGCTTGCTATGGCTCCCTTGCACCGACTAGCTAGAGACCCATACTTGCCCCAGGCTTTCCAGGCAATTGATATGCTTAAGAAATTTCTGATATGATTAACGACGGATACACAGACGCCCGGCGTTCAGAGAAGGCCGGGCGTCTGTTACTCTTCATCCGGGACTGAAGGTACTAAAACCGGACGAAGTATGCGCGGCGGGTAGACCCGCCTTTTGGGCAAGAGCGCAAGCGGTGGATCGCCTTATCCGGCCTTTGCCATTTCATTGCGGATAATGGTTCGCAGATCATCGATAGGCTTCAGGGCGTCGCCATCCTCGTAGTGCCAGAATGTCCAGCCATTGCATGCATCCAGCCCTTGCACCTTTGCGCCGAGACGGTGAATGGAGCCAGCGGAGCCAGCGGATGCAATCGTGCCGTCAGCCCTGATAATGGCGCTGTAGCGACGTTTCGCATCTGTCAGAACCTGACCGGGACGTACAAGGCCGCTTTCGAGAAGCACGTTGAACGCAACGCGAGGTTCGGCCTTCTTGCCGGTCATGACGGTGAGTTCCGCCTTGCCCAGAGGCTCCACTGCGGCGATGCGCGCAGAGGCCGCATCGATATAATCCTGCTCCCGCTCAATGCCGACAAAATGACGGCCGAGACGCTTTGCCACCGCACCCGTGGTGCCGGAGCCGAAGAATGGGTCCAGCACGACATCACCCGGCTTTGTGGATGCCATGATGATGCGGGCCAGCAGTGCTTCCGGCTTCTGGGTTGGGTGGACCTTCTTGCCATCATCGCCCTTCAGCCGTTCATGGCCGCTGCAAATCGGGAAAAGCCAGTCGGAGCGCATCTGCACGTCATCATTGGACGCCTTCAGGGCTTCGTAGTTGAAGGTGTAGCTTTTCGCCTTCGCATCACGGCTGGCCCAGATCATGGTTTCATGCGCGTTCTGGAAACGGCGGCCCTTGAAGTTTGGCATCGGGTTGGTCTTGCGCCAGACGATATCGTTGAGGATCCAGAAGTTCATATCCTGAAGAATGGAGCCGACGCGGTAAATGTTGTGGTAGGAGCCGATGACCCAGATGGTGCCATTGGGCTTCAGCACGCGGCGGCAGGCCAGAAGCCAGGCGCGGGTGAAGGCATCATAGGCCTCGAAGGACGCGAACTGATCCCAGTCATTATCGACGGCATCAACCAGAGACTGATCCGGGCGGTGCAGGGAGCCACCGAGCTGGAGATTGTATGGAGGGTCGGCAAAGATCGCATCCACAGACTGGCTGGGAAGTGCCTCGAGTGCGGCAACGCAATCACCCTTGATGATGCTGTCTTTCCAGGCGTCGCTTTCACCTGCAAGATCAAAACCGGCACGCCGAAAATCGGCTAGCGGAAACACTGATGCCATAGGTACTCGCTCCATACGCTTACTCGACTAAACTGACCCTTATGGTTACCGAAGTTGGTTATCAAAGCCTGAACGCGGCGTGCAAAAACGTGCTAAGTGCGTAAAAAAATTCGCTGACTCGTCATAAAGTGGGAATGGACAGGGTTAATCGGGCCAGCAACTGACGCCCTTACCGCTTGCAGATAGGCGAGATGCCCCCTCGCCCAAACGCGGCGAACTTCACCCAGGAAAATCAGCATTTTACTGTTCATCGTGATTCATTGGTGACCAATGGAACCATACGTCACTTTTGACGTTGTGATTTCGGAGTTTTGGGTGCCATCTAGAGATGGCGCCAAGGCTATGGGTTGCAGGGGTATTTTCAGAATGCGCGTTTCTATCATTGTTGTTTCTACGCTTCTCGCCAGCACTGCCTTTGCGCAGACCGCTACGCCGTCGGCTCCAAAGCCGCAGATCAACGTCAAGACGGATGCGATGCTCGTTTCGGGCGGTCCATCGCTTGGCGATAGCGACAAAGTTCGCTGGGATTTTTACAAGGCTGACAGCGCAGGCAATGCGAGCACCGAAAATGTTGGCGGCGCTTACGACGCGACATTCGAGGAGAAAATCCCGGTCGGCAAATATGTGGCCGTCGCAAGCCTCGGCAATGTTTCCAAGACCATTCCCGTTGAGATTACCGATGGCAAGGTCGCGCAGGTCAACGTCGTGTTCGATGCAGCACTGCTGACCATCGTTCCAAAGCGCAGCGCAGACAGCAAGGAAGCCGAGCCACAGGCGCGTGTTGATATCAAGCAGGGCACTGCATTTACCGATAGCATCTATGGCGCCAAGGAAATTTACGTTCCGGCTGGAGAGCTGAAGCTGGAGGGCCAGATCGGCCCGGCACAGGCTTCGGAAACCATCAGCGTCAAGGCTGGCGAGACTGTCAGCCGCGATCTCATCATCCCCAGTGGTGTCGTGGTTGCCAACGCTGTTTACAAGGACGGCGGGCGCGCCGTTGAAACCGACAATATTCGCTTCGAGACCGTTTCCACCGATGAAACGCTGGATGGGACACGGGAAACGATCACCGGCTCCTATGGTGTGGGCAAATTGATGCAGATGCCCGCTGGCTCCTTCATCATGCGGGCGCGGTTGGGCAAGGTCACCGCTGAAACGCCGTTCAACGTGACGGCTGGACAGCGCACAACTGTCACTGTCAATCTCGACGCTGGCGTGCTTGCCGTGACAGCCAAGGATGCACAGCGCATCGACATCATGGAAATCACGAAAGACCTGCAAGGCACCCAGAAGGAAATTTCCGGTCGTTACGATACCAAGCATCAGGAAACCCTGCATCCCGGCGAATATACCGTGAAGGTGACCTATGATGACAAGACGCGCCGCGAGCCAAAGCTGGTCAACGCCACAGTCACGGCGGCAGAACGCACGGAACTTAACATCACCGATTAATGCCTAGCTGCGGCGCTGTCTTGACGCCACAGAAATCATCCCCCGCGATGCGGTCGCAAAGGCTCGTCCATTCGCAGCCTGAGCAGGGTTGCCGCAGATGGCCGTGCTTGAAGCCCGCTCGCAGCTTTTCGACAAAGGCTGCGTCCGGCACCAGCCGCTGGCCGATGTGCAGGCTTTGGCCCAGCCATTGCCCAACGGCATCGAGCGCGCTTGCATCGCGCCCGACCACGCTCTTTCCGAAACAATGCGCGTCCTTATCATCCAGCAAGGGCGCGCAGATATCGTCCGGGCCGGATATGATTTCGATATCCTCCCCACCCCGCAACCGCGCGGCGACACGATCATAATTGACCATGAAGCCGGGCGTATAGCCTTTGCCGACATAGGTCAGCATGCACAGCAGATGATGTGCCCTTAGACGAATGGTCACTTGGCGGCTTGCGCACGCAAAGCGAGGACTTTGAGGACGGCAGCGGCCAGAGCCGATTTCAGCACCGCGCCGAGAATGAACGGAGCGACACCGGTAATCCAGGCTTTTTCGGCGCCGAGCAGACCTGCAAGCCACACCCAGCCGAGCGCAAGGCCCAGAGCATTTGCACCGAAGTGAAGCAGGAAGCCCGCGAACTGACGATCACCGCTGATGCCCTTTTCCGTCATGAAGCCAACGAGTGCCGCCATGATGGGGAATGAAACGAGATAGCCAGCCGTGGGGCCAACGAAGGGCGCGAGGCCGAATGCTCCGCCAGCCAGAACCGGCAGGCCAAGCATGGCTTCACCCAGCCAAGCCAGCACCGTCAGCGTGCCCAGCCGCCAGCCATAGAGCGCACCAATCATCGTGATGGCAAATGTCTGCATGGTGATCGGCACCGGTACCATGGGCACTGAGAGCCGTGATGCGAGAGCAAGAACCAGCGTTCCGGCGACGACAAACAGCGCCTGCTGGATGAACGATTTTGATGGGAGATCGAGAAATCCAGACGGGGCATTGGGAATGTGAACAGTCATGATGTCTTCCTTTCAAATTATAGATAATTTATAAAGACGCCATGATTGATAGAGCAGAATCCCTTTCGGAATCCAGTCTCGCTCCGAAAATTCACGCAAAGGTGCACCCGCCATGTGAATAGATTCCACATAAGACCAACGATTACAGCATGATATGCCGATATAAAATTATCTATAATTTACCCGACGATAGCAAAGGCTTCGCGTGTGGCGCCTGCGGATGTGCGCACCGCGGTGCGACCAATCCAGCGTACATGCCCCTCCAAAATGCGCACAGCCTCCTCATCGCGGCCGCCACGCAGGGCATCGATAATGGCGCGGTGATTGGTGTCTGTGCGCCTTTCCCACCCTGCCCGCCATGCCGAAAACAGGAAACGGGCGCTTGCTGCGTGAAGACCGTCTATGGCTTCCATCAGGCGCGGCATATTGCAGGGAGCGGTGATCAGCCGGTGGAACCGCCGGTTTGCCTCTTCCCATTGCCGCACGTCCATGGCCCTGTCTCCCGCAAGCGTCGCCGCTTCTGCCTCATCCAGAATGGTGGCCGTCATGTTGGGAATGGCGTGCCGCAGGGCCAACACTTCAAGCGCTGCGCGCATCTCGGCCACTTCCTGCACATCGGGAAGGCCGAAATCAGCCACTCGCACACCGCGACGTGGAATGCTGACGGCAAGCCCCTGCGCCTCCAGACGCCGGAACGCCTCGCGCACAGGCACATGCGACGCACCGAACTCCTCGGCCACATGGTCCTGCCTCAAGCGCTCACCGGGAGACAGCTCGCCGCGCACGATCCTTTCAGCCAGAGTCCGGCTGATTTTGGCTGCGATTGTGTCTTCGGGTTTGGATTTGGGTGATTTGGCCATGGCATGACATAGGACGGCGAAGAAATATTGTCGAGAAAGAGCGTCTCGCCTGTTTCGGTTGAGCTTGACGCCGACATCGGCTAAAAGCGGCCAAATCTTCCCGCATCAATCGCTAAGGAGAGCCCATGAGCGGCTTCGACCTCATCATATTCGACTGCGACGGCGTTCTCGTCGATTCCGAAGTTATCGCCGCCCAGGTCGAATCACACCTGCTGACCGAAGCGGGCTACCCGATCTCCACCGAGGAGATGGGCGAACGTTTCTCGGGCATGACCTGGAAGAATATTCTTCTCGAAATCGAGCGTGAGGCCAGCATTCCACTGTCCGCCTCGCTGCTCGAAAGGTCCGAGAAGCTTCTGGACGCCCGTCTCGAACGTGACGTAAAAATCATCGAAGGCGTCAAGACGGCACTGTCGCGCCTGACGACACCGCGTTGCATCTGCTCCAACTCATCCAGCGCCCGGCTGGACATGATGCTGACCAAGGTTGGCCTCAAGCCCTATTTCGATGGCCACATCTATTCGGCCAAGGATCTGGGCGCAGACCGCGTCAAGCCGAAGCCTGATATCTTCCTGCATGGTGCAAAACAGTTCAACGTTTCGCCAGACCGGGTCGTGGTGATCGAGGACTCCGTGCACGGCATTACCGGTGCCCGGGCGGCAGGCATGCGCGTTATCGGCTTTACCGGCGCTTCCCACACCTACCCGAGCCATGCAGACCGCCTGACGGATGCAGGCGCTGAAACCGTGATTGCCCGGATGCAGGACCTGCCTGCGACGATTGAAGCCCTGTCTGAATGGGCCGGAGTGGCGTGAAGCCACTCCCAAACCTGGCATACGTGGCGTAAAGCCACTCTCGCCGGGATAGAAGCGTTAGACGGAAAGGTGCCGGTTGGCACCTTATCCGCGGCGACCCTTCTTCGTGCTTGCAGACGCCCCGGTATCAAACGAGATGAAGACGTTCGTCTGGCGCGATGCGCCGCCAGGGCCGTTGGGAATGGCGACATTGGGGTTGTTGAAGATGAACTGCGTACCAGCCTCACCAGCCGGCAGATCAACCGAGAAATTCGTGACCTGCGAGTAGATCTCGCCGTCGCCGTCCTTCACCGTCACACGGATCGGGAGGGAAACCGGGCCGGGCTTGGAGAGCGGGCCGGGAACGAGACGGCCCTGCGCCAGAACATTCACGGTCAGCGTTGAATCGCTCATGCTGCACGAGCGCGTCGTGTCTGACAGGGAGGCCTGATAGACCAGCTTGGATGGATCATCCTTGGCGCCGCCCGCATAGATGCGGCGAACCGCTGTGCCATCGAGAATGGTGATGGTTGGGCAATTGGCCTGTACGACAGGTGCCACCGCCTGCGCCGTGGGCGCATTCACCGCCAGCGATTCCGACGGATTGGAAGAGTTGCAACCGGCGAGCACAGCCAGAAGCGATATGGTGGCGGACAAACGCAAAATATTCCCTGTCACTCTGTTCAACCCTTCAAAAACTATCCCGAGACAGGACCAGAGAACCCACTTATTGGCCTTTCATGCCTGTCGGCGATGGTCTATAGCAGCGGCGCTGGAAAAAATCGATTGGTTGTGTTCGGATTTGGCCTAATTTCGCAAATTGGCTTTAAAACGCGGCAAATCAAGGCCTTCAGCAGGTGAGCGGCAGACGATAAGGGATACTCTCGTGGAATATGTATCGACCAGGGGCAGCGCCCCATCGCTTGGTTTTTCCGACGCGCTTCTTGCGGGTCTGGCACGCGACGGTGGGCTTTATGTCCCGCGCGAATGGCCGACAATGTCCAAGAAAGAAATTCGTGGGCTGCGCGGCAAATCCTATCAGGAGATTGCCTTTGAAGTGCTCTACCGCTTTACCGGCCGCGAAATTCCAGCCGATACATTCCGCGCGATGATTGACGATGCCTATGCCACCTTCCGTCATCCAGCCGTCGCCCCTCTGGTACAGACCGGCCCCAACTCCTTCATTCTGGAGCTTTTCCACGGCACGACGCTCGCCTTCAAGGACGTGGCGATGCAGCTCATTGCCCGCCTGATGGATTACACGCTGACCCAGCGCAACGAACGCGCAACCATCGTCGGCGCGACATCTGGCGATACCGGTGGCGCGGCCATCGATGCCTTTGCGGGCCGCGACCGCACGGACATCTTCATTCTGTTCCCGAATGGCAAGGTATCGCCGGTGCAGCAGCGCCAGATGACCAGCTCCACCGCATCCAACGTGCACGCCATGGCCATCCACGGCAATTTCGATGATTGCCAGAACCTCGTAAAAGAGATGTTCAACGATGGCAAGTTCCGTGACAGCGTCAAGCTATCCGGCGTGAACTCCATCAACTGGGCGCGCATCATGGCGCAGGTCGTCTATTATTTCACCGCAGCACTTTCGCTGGGCGCGCCGGATCGCAAAATCTCGTTCACGGTGCCGACAGGCAATTTCGGTGATATTTTCGCGGGCTATGTTGCCAAGCAGATGGGCCTCCCCATCGACAAGCTGGTGATTGCGACCAACGACAACGACATTCTGGCACGCACGCTGAAAACCGGTCGCTACGAAATGCGCGGCGTGCATGCCACGACATCGCCATCCATGGACATCCAGATTTCCTCGAACTTCGAGCGTCTTCTGTTTGAAGCCTATGGTCGCGATTCCGGCGCTGTCAAACGCTCCATGGACGGCCTTAAGCAATCAGGTGCTTTCGATATCTCCGAAAAGGCGATGAAGTTCATAAAGAAGGATTTCCGTGCCGGTCGCGCCACCGAAAAACAGGTTGCCGACACCATCAAGGACACGCTTGCCGAAAGCGGATACCTTCTGGATCCCCACACGGCGTCCGCTGTTTTCGTGGCTAAAAAGCATGAGAAATCAGGCACTCCGATGGTCACGCTTTCCACCGCGCACCCAGCAAAATTTCCTGCTGCTGTAAAATCCGCTTGCGCAATCGATCCCGCGCTTCCACTATGGTTGTCAGATTTGATGAACCGGGAGGAGCGTTTCGACATTCTGGATGCTGAGCTGGACGCCGTTGAAACCTACATCGGCAAACATGCTCGCGCCAGCGGTCAGTGACGCGGAAAGACGTGATATGAGTGTAAATGTAACCCGGCTTTCGTCTGGGTTGACGGTTGTTACTGAGAAAATGCCGCATCTCGAAAGCGTCGCGCTCGGGGTGTGGATCAAATCAGGATCCCGTAACGAGACCGATGATGAGCATGGCATTGCCCATCTTCTCGAACATATGGCTTTCAAGGGTACGGCGAGGCGCACAGCCCGCCAGATTGCCGAGGAAATCGAGAATGTCGGCGGCGAGGTCAACGCCGCCACATCGACCGAAACAACCTCCTATTACGCGCGTGTTCTGAAAGATCACGTTCCTCTGGCCGTCGATATCCTTGCCGACATTCTGACGGAATCGGCCTTTGATGAGGCAGAGTTGGAACGCGAGAAGAACGTCATTCTTCAGGAAATCGGCGCTGCGACCGACACGCCTGACGATGTGCTGTTCGATAATTTTTCCGGCGTTGCCTTCCGCGACCAGACCATTGGCCGCCCCATTCTCGGCACGCCCGATACGGTTCAGTCCTTCACCACCGGCCAGATCCGCAATTATCTGTCCCGCAATTACACCACTGACCGCATCTTTGTGGTGGCTGCGGGTGCCGTGGACCATGACAGTTTCGTGAAGCAGGTAGAGCAGCGCTTTGCCAGCCTGCCGCAAATGCCTGCGACCACGCCGGTCATGGAAAAAGCCATCTACACCGGCGGTGAAATCCGCGAAACGCGCGACCTCATGGACGCGCAGGTGCTTCTCGGCTTTGAAGGCAAGGCCTATCACGCCCGCGATTTCTACTGCTCGCAGATTCTGGCCAATATTCTGGGCGGCGGCATGTCTTCGCGGCTGTTCCAGGAAGTGCGTGAATATCGCGGCCTGTGCTATTCGGTCTATGCCTTCCACTGGGGTTTTTCCGATACCGGCATTTTCGGCATTCATGCCGCAACCGGCAGCAACGATCTGCCGGAACTGGTTCCGGTCATTCTGGAAGAGTTGCGCAAGTCGTCTCAGGCCATTCATCAGGAAGAAATCGACCGCGCCCGCGCACAGATTCGCGCGCAGTTGCTGATGGGTCAGGAAAGCCCTGCCGCACGCGCTGGACAGGTTGCGCGGCAGATGATGCTCTATGGTCGCCCGATCCCCAATGATGAAATGATGCAGCGTCTCGGCGATATCACCACGACACGCTTGACCGATCTTGCGGGACGACTGTTTTTCGATACAGTTCCGACATTATCCGCCATCGGCCCGCTGGAAAACCTGCTGCCGCTTTCGGATATCACGGCAGAGCTTTCCGCGACGCCGTCCGTCAAAATGGCAAACGGCTAACGCCCGAAGGGCTAAGGAACCGTGGCGATTGGATGAGGTCTGACCTTACATGCTGCGTTTTCTTTCCCGCAACAGCGACGCGCCGGAACTTCGCAATGCCGACTACCTGCTGAGACTGCCGCGTAATTCCGATTACCGGCAATGGTATAAGCTGCGTTCGGAAAGCCGGCAGTTCCTCCAGCCATGGGAGCCAACCTGGCGCAGCGACGAGCTGACTGAAAGCTCGTACCGCGTGCGGGTGACGCGCAATGCACAGGAATTTTCGTCCGGATTGGCCGTTTCCCTGCTACTTTTCAACAACCAACAGACGCTTTTAGGCGGCATAACGATCGGCTATATCAGGCGCGGTGCGGCGCAAAGCTGCATGGTTGGCTACTGGATGGGTGAGGCCTATGCGGCCCAAGGCCATATGTCTGCCGCATTAAAGCTGGTAATACCCTACATCTTCAACGGACTTGAGTTGCACCGTATTGAGGCAGCCTGTATTCCAGAGAACTTCAAAAGCATACGGCTGCTTGAAAATGCCGGATTTCAGCGAGAAGGTCTCTTGCGGGAATATCTGAAAATAAACGGCGAATGGCGGGATCACCTCATGTTCTCCCTCATCACCGACAAGCAAAATCCCGGCGGGACGCAGTAGATTGATGAGATATATGAGCCTTGCGTCGCACTTCGTCAGACGTCTTGTGACCGCAGCGCGCTTTACGCCCCTGCTGACCCTTGTCTGCATCTTGTTCGCCGCTCAAGCGCATGCTTTCGAGCCGGTGAAGATTTCCAGAGACGACACGGCGCTGGATCTGACGGCGACAACCGATATTCACGCCAATCAGGGTGAAGCCTTTCAGGTGTCCACCGCGCCCGGTCCCGATGGCATCCGCCGTCGCATCGAAGTTCGCGCCTCCTCCCCCGCCCACCAGGGTGATTGGGCGGTGTTTGCGCTTGCCAATGTGTCTGAAGAGCAGCTTGAGCGCGTTATCGTGGCGCCGCATTTTCGTCTTGTGAATTCCAAGCTGTTCTGGCCGGATCTTGGTTCACAGCGCATCATCGCCATTACGCCCAGTGAAGGCTTTGCGCTCGACCGGCAGCCAAGCCCCGACGCCGATGTGTTTCGCATCACGCTGAACCCGGGCGCGGTCATCACCTTCGTGGCTGAACTCTCGACACCGCAATTGCCACAAATCTATCTGTGGGAGCCGGAGGCCTACAAGGACACGATCAATGCGTTCACGCTTTATCGTGGCATCGTACTCGGCATTGCCGGTCTTCTTGCGGTTCTGCTCACCATTCTCTTCGTGGTCAAGGGCACCTCGGTTCTGCCCGCCTCCGCAGCACTTTCCTGGGCGGTTCTGGCCTATATCTGCGTGGATTTCGGCTTCCTCGAAAAGCTGATTTCCGTGACCTCCAGCGACGAGCGAATATGGCGCGCCGGTGCGGAAGTGGCGCTGGCCTCCAGTTTCGTGGTCTTCCTCTTCACCTATCTCAACCTGAACAGATGGCATGCGCATCTGGGCTACGCGACCTTCGCGTGGATTATTGGACTGGGCGCGCTGTTTGGCGTCGCGATCTATGATCCTTCGATTGCGTCGGGCATTGCGCGCCTATCCTTTGCGCTGACGGCGACGGCGGGATTGGTGCTGATTATCTATCTCGGCTTCAATCGCTACGACCGCGCCATTCTGCTGGTGCCATCATGGGCGCTTATTCTTGTGTGGCTGTTTGGCAGCTGGCTGACGGTGACCGGGCAGTTGGACAATGACATTGTGCAGCCAGCCCTTGGCGGCGGTCTGGTTCTGATCGTGCTTTTGATCGGCTTTACCGTTATTCAGCATGCCTTCGCCGGCAGCGCCTATCAGCAGGGACTGTTTTCCGATCTGGAGCGTCAATCGCTGGCGCTGACGGGTAGCGGTGACACCGTTTGGGACTGGGACGTGACCCGCGACCGCATTGTCACCACGCCTGACGTTTCGATCAAGCTCGGCCTCGCCCACGGCACCATGCACGGCGCTGCCCGCAACTGGCTGCCGCGCCTGCACCCTGATGATCGCGACCGCTTCAAGGCAACGCTCGACGTATTGCTGGACCACCGCAAGGGTCGCCTCAATCACGAGTTTCGTATTCGCGCCGAGGATGGCCACTTCCACTGGCTGCAAATTCGCGCGCGGCCTGTGCTCGGCTCGAATGGCGAAATCATTCGCTGCGTCGGCACCATTACCGATATTACCGAGCAGAAGAACTCCATTGAGCGCCTGTTGCAGGATGCGTTGAGCGACAATCTCACCGGCCTGCCGAACCGTCAGGTTTTCCTCGACCGGCTACAATCCGTCCTGAACCTTGCGCCCGAAGGCGAGACGGTTCGCCCAACGGTGATGGCCATCGATATCGACCGCTACAAGCTGGTCAACGACACGCTGGGCATCGCTGCTGGCGACAATATTCTGATTGCGCTCACGCGCCGCTTGCGCCGTCTGCTGAAGCCACAGGATACGCTCGCACGCCTTTCCGGCGACGAGTTTGGCCTGATCCTTGTGTCAGAGCGCGATCCACAGCGCGTGGCGGATTTTGCCGAAGCCGTGAACAAGGCCATCATGGTGCCGATCAATTTCGCCAATCGCGAAATCGTCCTGACCGCCTCCATCGGCCTCGTTTCATGGATCGACCAGCAGGAAAGTGCTGCGGGTCTGCTCAGCGATGCCGAGCTTGCCATGTACCGGGCCAAGCGCGCCGGTGGAAATCGCGTCGAACCTTTCCGGCCTGCGTTCCGCACCTCTGGCACAGACCGGCTGCAAATGGAGAGCGATCTTCGCCGCGCCATCGAGCGCAAGGAACTGTCGCTGGCCTATCAGCCGATCATCAAGCTCGACAATGGCGATCTGGCAGGTTTCGAAGCCTTGATGCGCTGGGAACACCCCAAGCGCGGTTCCATTCCACCGAGCGAATTCATACCGATTGCCGAGGCTTCGGGCCTGATCGAGCCTCTGGGAATGTTTGCGTTGGAACGTGCCGCGACTGATCTGATGGACTGGCAGCACGCAATCGACAAGTTGCCGATCTTCATTTCGGTCAACATTTCCAGCGCCCAGCTGTTGAACAACGAGCTTTACAACGACGTTCGCAGCATGTTGCAGCGAACCCGTTGCAACCCGAAGCAGCTCAAGCTGGAACTGACCGAATCCGTCGTGATGGAAAACCCGGAACAGGCGCGGCTTGTGCTGGCAAAGCTGAAGGATACGGGTCTTAGCCTCGCTCTTGATGATTTCGGCACGGGCTATTCATCGCTGGCCTATCTCACACGCTTCCCGTTTGACACGATCAAGCTCGACAAGGCGCTGGTAGCCAATACCAGTGACAAGCGCAACGTCCTGCTGCGCTCTATCATCGCCATGGCCCGTGCGCTTGAGATGCAGGTTGTTGCCGAGGGCATCGAGACGCCTGAGGATGCGGCCGAACTCGCCCGCATGAATTGTCACTACGGGCAGAGCTTCCTGTTCGGCACGCCGGATACGCCCGACGCAGCGCTGAAGCTGCTTCGGGAGCGTTTTCAGGTGGTCAAGAGAGCCTGATCCTGCTGCTGCATCGGCTGAAACCCGTCATCAGCCAGTTCTGGCTGACCGACCGGTATTCTCTCGTGCAACAGCTGGTGCATGAATTCGAGCTTGGTTTCAACAGCCTGCGTCAGCACGAACGGGTAGAGGTCTGGTAGACCCATGCTGCGCTGCATCGAATTTAGCGCAAGCGTGAGCGGTATCCAGGCCGTCACCAGCTGCTTGGCACTTCTTGCACTGTAGGGGTCGAAAGCAACCTCGGTTTCCAGCGCCTCATGTCCCTCAGGTTCGATGGCGATACCATAGGCGTGAGCCGTCTCAAGCGTGTCGACGATGTGCAGATAGTGCGCGAAGCACTCCGCAAAATCTTCCCATGGATGGACGGCGGCATAGGCGCTGATAAAATTCTGCTGCCAGCCGGGTGGTGGCCCCTGCTCGTAATTGCGCTTAAGCGCTTCGCCATAGTCTGCACGCTCATCCCCAAACACCTCGCGGCAGGCTTCCAGCCGGTGGGCGTCGCGCACGAGCATGTTCCAAATGAAGTGGCCGACCTCATGGCGGAAATGTCCGAGCATCGTTCTGTAGGGCTCGTTCATGTTGCTGCGAATCTGCTCGCGCGTTGCATCATCCGATTCCGCCGCACGAATGGCAATCAGCCCTTCGTCATGGCCGGTCATGGCGGGAATGATCGAACCATCAGGTGCTACTTCATCCACCAGAAAGTCAAAGACGAGGCCATTGGGATGAACATCGCGGTTCGGGTGCGGCAGCTTTAGCCGCAGCAGCGAATAGAACAGATGGCGCTGCGCTTGGCTCAGCCTGCGCCACTGTTCGATACCGTCTTCGGTGGTGGCATCCGGCACCAGCCGGTTATGGCTGCAAGCCGGACAGAAGTTGCTGTTACTGTCCGATGGTACCGACCAGTTGCAGATATCGTTGACTTCATTGGCGCAAAAACGGATCTGCTTTTCCGGATTGGAAACAAGCGACCAGTTCGGCTCACCGGCGGGCTCGATGGCTTCCATGGTCAGTGTCTGCGGGACGAACACCAGCCGATGGCCGCATTTGACGCATGAGCGGTTGTCGAAATGAACGGGCTGTCCGCACGCAGCGCAGGAAAATAGGCGCATAGGTCGCTCCTGGAAACGACGGCTTTGGGCCAGGGGCCGAGCCGCTTTGAGTGATGAGATGCTGACGATGAAAAAGCGCACGTGCTTTGAAAACACATGCGCCCATCGATAGAGTGTTCAACACTAGGGTTGAAATGCTGGCAAATTAAGCCCGGTCAATCGCGCCTTTGACGGCATCCTTGGCTTTTCCGATAGTGGACTGGATCTTGCCCTTGGTTTCCTGCGCAGCACCTTCGGCGCGCAATTGGTCGTTGCCGGTTGCGTTGCCCAGGCCCTGCTTGACCTTGCCTGCAACTTCGTTGGCCGTGCCAGAGATTTTATCGGATGTGCTACCCATAATATTTCTCCCTAAATTCTAAGCCAGACATTCAGCTGGCTGCGCAGGTAAAAACGTTGGGATCACAATTTTGTTCCCGCACTCAGGCGTGACCGGCTTCAGCGGATAACATACGCGGATCAACGCCCATCAGGCCCAGCGCCCGCTCATATTTGTTGTTGAGGGAGCGATCAAAGATCAAGTCCTCGGAGGCCGGGCAATTCAGCCAGCCATTGCTGGAAATTTCGTTCTCCAATTGGCCAGGCCCCCACCCTGCATATCCCAAAAGCAAGGTCGCCTTCTTCGGACCTTCGCCGCTGCTGATGGCTCGGACGATATCCAGCGTTGAGGTCAAGGAAATATCCTCGCTGACGGGAATGCTGGAATCACCGCTGTAGTCATCCGAATGCAGAACGAAGCCTCTGCCAGCTTCAACAGGTCCGCCGCACAAGACGGGGAACTGCCGCGTCTGGTCGGGCAGCATGATGGCATCAGTCTGGCTCAGCATGTTGAGATGCAGCAGCACATCGGTGAAGGTGATCTGTTGTGGGCGGTTGATGATGAAGCCCATGGCACCTGCGCTGGAGTGCGCGCAGATATAAACCACCGACCGCTCGAAAACACCGCCTTCCAGCCCCGGCATTGCGATGAGAAAATGGCCTTCCAGAAACCCGGTTTCATCCTTGTTCATCAGGGTGGCAAACATCGCGGTAGCCTCCTGTGCGAGATGCGCTGGCGTGCCCACAAAGATGCTGCATAGACGAGGATCAATCAACCGAAAATGATAACCTGCGTAAAATCGTAACTTTCCACTTCGGGGATGTTGGGTTAGACCGGACGCATGAACGCCAAGCTCTCCCTCTTCGCCCGCGCATCACTGCCGCTATTTGCTCTCACGCTTGCACTGGCATTACAGCCAGCCACCGCAAAAGCCGATATTACGGAGTGGCAGCAAAGCGAAGGTGGACGCATGCGGGTCGTAAGTCTGCCCGCCGATGCCGATGGCCGCATTCAGGCGGCTTTGCAGATCGAGCTCAAGCCGGGCTGGATCACCTACTGGCGCGAACCGGGGGAATCGGGCATCCCGCCCAAGATAACACTCGAGGATGCGAGCAAGGCGCGCCTCACATCACTGTCCTTTCCAGTGCCAAAGCTCATCAAGAACGAAGAGATCGAGGATATCGGATATGATGCGCCTGTTTCCCTGCCTTTCGAGCTCCAATCTCAACCGGGCATCGACAGCGGAAATGTGCGCCTCACGGCATTTATCGGCGTTTGCCTGAATATCTGCATTCCCTTCGAGGCGAGTTTCGACATCGACATGGGCAAGGGCGAGACCGCAACCGAGGAAGAAACCGAGGCTGTTGCGGAGGCCAAGACAAGCTTGCCAATGCCAGCGACAGACGACTTCAAAGTCCAGAGTTTCCACATCACGCCGGACAAGACCCTGCTGGGCGTGGAGTTGCGACTGCCGGAAGGCGCACCGAAAGAGACGGAAATTTTCGTGGCCGGTCCATCTGGCTACGCCTATTTCGAGCCGCAGAACATGGTGCGCGACAAGCGTAAGCTGGCCTTTTACATGAACATCAAGGGGCTGCCAAAGTCCTATAATCCGAAGGGCCAGCAGTGGACGATCCTGGTCAAATCCGGTGATCAGGTCATGGAAGCGCCACTGGATTTTCCTCCGTGAGGACAACCCAAAAATCGATGGAGACTTTGTAAATTCATCGACTATAGTCGCGCCGGATCATTGCCACAGGAGCGATATTATGACCATCAAAATCGGCGACAAACTCCCCTCTGCGACATTCAAGGAAAAGGCGGCCGACGGCCCGGTTGAAACCACCACCGACGCGCTTTTCAGTGGCAAGAAGGTTGTCGTTTTTGCCGTTCCCGGCGCGTTCACACCGACCTGCTCGCTTAACCACCTGCCTGGCTATCTCGAAAACCGTGATGCCATTCTTGCCCGTGGCGTGGATGATATTGCCGTCGTGTCCGTCAATGACTGGCATGTCATGGGTGCATGGGCACAATCGTCTGGCGGACAGGGCAAAATCCACTTCCTGGCTGATTGGGACGCATCTTTCACCAAGGCGCTCGGCCTTGATATCGACTTGTCCGCAGGCGCGCTCGGCGTACGCTCCAAGCGCTACTCCATGCTCGTTGAAGACGGCGTGGTGAAGTCTCTGAACGTCGAAGAAAATCCAGGCCAGGCCACGGTCTCCTCTGCAGCGACCATGATCGAACAGCTTTAATAGCCTATTGGATACCCATCCCCGGCCCCGCGCCGGGGATGTTTTCAACGACGTCCTTTCCACGTTTCGCATATTTGCGATCAGGCGTGTGCCATGACACCGCCGAGCAGCCCATGTTGCCTGCCCCCCCGATCTGGAACGTCGCACCACGCTAAAAGTCAGGACATTTTTCCGCCGCATTTGTTATATCATTACAGTTACTATATAACATTATCGTGAGCATGAAATGCTGGATCACTTCGCCCTCCACCGCCTGCTACGGCAATCCGTCGCTACCCGCCTTATCCTCGTTTGCACCCTGATCGCTCCTCTCTGGCTTGCCATCCGCTGGGCGGCATCGCTGTCATGAGCGGGGCTGCGGTACTCACACTCGATAATCTGACCGTGGCCTATGATCGCCATCCGGCGGTGCACCACGTTTCCGGCCAGTTTCTGGACGGCAGCCTCACAGCCATTGCTGGCCCGAATGGCGCGGGCAAATCGACGCTGCTGAAAGCCATGATCGGCGATCTGAAGGCCGCTGAGGGTCGTATAGCGCACAGCTTGACCCGTGCCGATTTTGGCTACCTGCCGCAAGCAGCCGAGATAAACCGGCGTTTTCCAATCTCTGTTCTCGAGACCGTTACGCTTGGCGTGTGGAAAACCGCAGGAGCCTTCGGCAGCATCGGCAGAGCAATCGAGAAACAGGCTCAAGAGGCGCTGGCGACGGTTGGACTTTCCGGCTTTGAGGCGCGGTCTATCGGCGCTTTGTCTGCCGGTCAGTTTCAGCGGGTACTCTTTGCTCGGCTGCTGATGCAGGATGCGCGGGTTATTCTTCTGGACGAACCCTTTACCGCCATCGATGCACGCACAACCCGCGACCTTCTTGAAATCGTTACGCGCTGGCATGGCGAGGGCAGAACGGTGATTGCCGTCTTGCATGATTTCGAGCAGGTGCGCGCGCATTTTCCCCACACATTGCTGATTGCGCGCGAATTGATTGGCTGGGGGCCTACAGAGGAGGTCATGTCGCACAACAATCTCCTGCGTGCCCGCACCATGGCCGAACGATGGGATGACAACAGCGAAATTTGCGAGGCTGCACAATGACCGCCTACGACATCTTTCTCGCTCCATTCCAGGATTACGGCTTCATGCGGCGCGCGCTGGTCGCGTGCTTTTGCCTCGCAGCCGGTGCCAGCCCCATTGGCGTATTTCTGATGCTGCGCCGCATGAGCCTGATGGGTGATGCACTTAGCCACGCCATTCTGCCGGGCGCCGCCATCGGCTACCTCATCGCTGGTTCCCTGTCGCTGACCGCGATGGGCGTCGGCGGGCTGGTTGCAGGCCTTTCCGTTGCGCTTTTATCGGGCATCGTCAGCCGCATCACGCCGTTGCAGGAGGATGCCAGTTTCGCGAGCTTCTATCTGGCCTCACTGGCACTGGGCGTACTGATCGTTTCCCTGCATGGCTCCAATGTCGATCTTCTGCATGTCCTGTTCGGCACGATCCTCGCAATCGATGCGCCCGCGCTCTACCAGATCGGCGCCATCACCTCGCTCACACTGGTCGTTCTCGCCATCATCTACCGTCCTTTGGTAACCGAATGCTTCGACCCCGGCTTTCTGAGAGCCGTCGGCGGGCGTGGCCATCTTTACCACGTCGTGTTTCTGGTGCTCGTCGTTATCAATCTGGTGGCGAGCTTTCAGGCTCTCGGCACGCTGATGGCAGTGGGACTGATGATGCTGCCAGCGGCTACCGCGCAATTATGGACCCGCAACCTACCCACCATGCTGGTTCTTGCAGCTTTGAGCGCAGCCGTTTCCGGCTATCTCGGTCTCGTCGTTTCCTACCATTTCGAGCTGGCCTCGGGGCCCACCATCATCATGGCTGCGACCTGCCTTTACGGCCTCTCCATCTTGACCGCACCGGCGGGGCTTGCCGGGCGCTATTTCACCCGCCCTCATCTGAAGGGCTAACCCCAGGAGACTACCCCATGTTGTCCCGCAAATATCTCATGACTGCCGCTGCACTGCCCGCACTTTTAGCGTTCTCCTCCCCCGTTTCTGCCGCCGAGTTGAAGGCCGTCGCCTCGTTTACGGTGCTGGCAGATATCGTCAAACAGGTGGGCGGCACGCATGTAACCGTGACCAGCCTCGTGAAGCCAGATGGCGACCCGCATGAATTCGAGCCTTCGCCATCAGACGCCAAGCACCTGAAAGCGGCGGATGTCGTTTTCGTCAGCGGTCTTGGCCTTGAAGGATGGATGGACCGGCTGATCTCCGCCTCCGGCTACAAGAGCACTCCGGTTACGGTTTCGCAGGGTATTACGACCCGCAGCATGGAAGAGGACGGCAAGACCGTAACCGATCCGCATGTGTGGAACAGCCCCGTCAACGTAAAGGTTTGGGTAAAGAATATCGAAACGGCATTGGCAGCGGCAGATCCTGCGGACGCTGCGGCCTTCAAGGCCAATGCCGATACCTATCTGAAAAAGCTGGATGGCCTTGATGCATTCGCCCACGAGAAGTTCGACACCATTCCGGCAGATCGCCGCAAGGTGCTGACCAGCCATGATGCCTTCGGCTACTTCGGGCGCGATTACAAGGTCACGTTCCTGTCGCCGCTGGGTGTTTCCACCGAAACCGAGGCGTCTGCGGGCAGTGTTGCCAAGCTGATCGAGCAGATCAAATCAGAGAACGTCAAAACCTATTTCTTTGAAAACTCGAACGATCCGCGCCTGGTGAAGCAGGTGGCAAAGGCCACGGGTGCCAAGCCCGGCGGCGAGCTTTACGTAGAGGCCTTGTCCAAAGCCAATGGCCCTGCCCCAACCTATGAGAAGATGTTCCGCTACAATGTCGAACAGTTGGCGGCAGCCATCAACAAATCAAGCTAAACACGCCCATGAAGTGGGGCGCAGATCTCATCGGTCTGCGCCTTTTCGATATGTGTCAGGTCGCCATGTCGAAAACGAGCAGGCCAGCTGCGCCGCCGTCCACAAGACCCATCAATCGCTGGCCAACATCAATATGTTGGGGATGGGCCAGATACTCGTCGCGCGCCTCAATGCTATCAAGCGTGACAATGAAGCCATCCATGAAGCCGCCATTGAGGCCCTCTGAGGATACATTCTGGCCGCATTTCACATCCGTGATGCCGGGGATGACATCCTTCAGCGCTGTGATGGCCTCATAGATGCCCTGCTTTTCAGCCGTTGCAGTCGCCGACTTGAAGCGTATGAATACGCAGTGCATGATCATGGAATGTCCCTCGCCTGGTTTGTATTTTCGCAGGAAGATAGGTGAGCACGCGCAATGCGCAAGTGCGAATGCGTGTGGGTGCGAAACGCAGTGGGGTTCGAACGCGCGTTCGCTTCACGGCTAGCGGCGCTTGAAGGGCTCCATGCCTCTCCTGGCAAGCTCGTCGGCGCGTTCATTTTCAGGGTGCCCGGCATGGCCTTTGACCCAGTGAAGCGTGACCTTGTGGCGTTCGCGCGCAAGCTCCAGCGCCTGCCAAAGCTCCACATTCTTGACGGGCTTGTTATCAGCGGTTTTCCAGCCTTTTTTCTTCCAGCCGAAAATCCATTTGGTAATGCCATCCTTCACATAGGCGCTGTCCGTATAGAGATCGACCTCGCAGGGTGATTTCAATGCATTGAGCGAGGAGATGGCGGCCATCAGTTCCATGCGGTTGTTGGTCGTTTCCGCCTCGCCGCCACAGAGCTCCTTCTCCGTCTCACCATAACGCAGAACCGCCCCCCAGCCGCCTGGGCCGGGATTGCCGGAACAGGCACCATCCGTGTAAATCTCAACATGCTTCATTGCGTAACCAGACCATATTCGCCGACATTGGAAATGGTGCGGTGGAAGCGCAACTTTTGCAGATATTCCAGCGGATCCTTCTTGACCACGAGCGCGCCTTCCGGCGTCGTCAGCCAGTCATAGAGGCGCGTCAGGAAAAACCGCAGCGCTGAACCCCGCGCCAGCAATGGCAGTGCGGTAAGTTCCGCCTCGCTCATGGGCCGCACGGACTGGTAGCCTTCCAGCAGCGCCTTGCCCTTGGTGACGTTATAGGCACCATCCTTCTCAAAGCACCAGGCATTGAGGCAGATCGAGACGTCATAGGCCAGAATATCATTGCAGGCGAAGTAGAAATCGATCAGCCCTGAGAGATCGTCGCCCAGGAAAAAGACATTGTCCTGAAAGAGATCGGCATGGATAACGCCATCTGGCAGATCCTGCGGCCAATGGACCGCCAGAAAATCAAGATCCGTGCGGATTTCCTGCTGCAGGCCGGGCTCGACCTCATCGGCACGGGCTTCAGACTTCTCCCACAGAACCTTCCACCCTTCGACAGACAGCGCATTGGGCCGCTTCAGCTCAAAGCCCTCGCCCGCCAGATGCAGGGCCGCCAGCGCCTTGCCAACTTCGCGGCAATGGCGGGCTTCAGGCTTGCGCAGCCACATGCCTTCCAGAAACGAGATGAGCGCGGCGGGGCGACCGGACAGTTCGCCCAGCAATTCCCCATCATGGCGCGGCAATGGCAGGGGGCAGGACAGCCCCTTTTCGAAGAGATGCTGCTTGAGGCCGAGGAAAAACGGCAGGTCGGCTTTCTCGACGCGCTTTTCATACAGCGTCAGGATCAGCGGGTCCTGCGTGGTGTGCAACAGGAAGTTCGTGTTTTCGACACCTTCGGCAATGCCCTTATAGGACGTCAGCTCGCCGACATCATATTCCGTCAGGAACTGCTTCAGATCGTCTTCGCTGATATCCGTATAGACTGCCAATTTGTGATCTCTTATGCGTAAAAATGGATTGTTGGCTTATCAAGGCTGCGATGCTGGCTTTGGTGGCAACGCATCGCTGGCGGTGCCATTAACGAAGGCCATATCCTGCGTTGTCAGCTCGATTTCGCGCAATTCCTTATTGACCAGAAAATGCTCGGTTTCCTCAACGGTCACCGCCAGATCAAGCGTGGTATCGTAGCGTGCCTTGAAGGCCTGGATAATCTCATCCACGATCACCTCAGGCGCAGATGCCCCCGCAGATAGCCCAACCGTTTCGACAGGCCCGATCTCGTCCCAATCAATTTCAGCAGCGCGCTGCACCAGAACTGAGCGTTTGGCACCAGCACGAAGGGCAACTTCAACCAGACGCTTGGAATTGGACGAGTTTGGCGCGCCGACCACGATGAAAAGATCGCAGCCGGGTGCTGCCTGTTTCACCGCATCCTGCCGGTTGGTGGTGGCGTAGCAGATACTGTCTGCTGCCGGGGCCTGCATGGCCGGGAAGCGTTCCTGAAGCTTGGCGATGACGCCAGCCGTATCGTCAACCGAGAGCGTTGTCTGTGTGACGAAGCCCAGGTTTTGCGTGTCTTCAGGCTCGTAGCGTGCGGCATCCTCGATGGTCTCGACCAGAGACACGGTGCCTTCAGGCAGCTGTCCCATGGTGCCGATGACTTCAGGATGACCGGCGTGGCCGATCAGGATGACGTGACGGCCAAGCCGCTGGTGGCGCATGGCCTGCTTGTGGACCTTCGACACCAATGGACATGTCGCATCCAGATAAAACAGGTTTCTGGCCTGCGCATCCGCCGGCACGGATTTCGGCACGCCATGGGCGGAAAAGACCACGGGCTGCTGGCGATGTTCGGCCGGAATCTCGTGCAGCTCCTCGACGAAAATCGCACCCTTGGCTTCAAGCCCTTCTACCACATAGCGGTTATGGACGATTTCATGGCGGACATAAACTGGCGCACCATAGGCCTTCAATGCCAGTACAACGATCTGAATGGCGCGATCAACGCCTGCGCAAAAGCCGCGTGGGCCGCAGAGCCTGATCGTCAGAGGCGGTTTGGAAACGGCGATATTCATTCCTTCTCCTTAAGCCTCCCGCTTGTTCATCAACCCGATTTTCTCAAGCCCCGGACATAGGCAAAACCGACAACAATGACAAGGGCGAGCGCCAATCCGTACCACGTAATCACATATTGAAGGTGATTATTTGGCAGATCAATCAGCGTTACGCCGCCCTTCGGCCAACCGCCGGGGTTGGGTGCGGCATTGACATCCACAAAAAACGGCAGGACTTGCGCCGGCTCTAGGCCCGCACGGCTCGTCATCGCCGTCAGGTCTTTCCAGTAGTAGATGTTTTTGGCCAGATCATTGTCCGGCAGCAGGCTGGAAGGCTTTGAGCCCAGCCGCGACCGCGCAAGGCCTTCAATATTGACGCTACCCGCAACCTCGCCCTCCTTGCGCGTGGCAGGCTCCTTCATGTCATAGGGCGCAAAGCCGCGATTGACGAAGATGGTGCGCTCATCGGCCAGCTTCAGCGGCGTATAGATATAATAGCCGGTCTGGCCCTGGAAGGTCGCGAAGAAATGTTGTTCCTTGGTGTGATCGAACGTGCCGGACAGTTGCACGGTTCGGTATTCTATATCACCGCCAGATGCTGCCAGCTTTTCGATGTCGGCCAGCGGAAGGGGTGGTGCCTGGGTGCGCTGCTGAATATCAGCAAGCAGCCCTTCCTTCCAATACATGCGCTTGACCTGCCATGTGCCCAGCGCCAGCAAAAGGACGAGCGCCAGAAGCACCAGCGGCGCTGCAAACCACATGCGACGATGACTGGCTTGAAGAAGGTTTTTGTCAGTCACTGTCAATCTGGCCTTCACTGGCTTTATAGCGATATTGCAAGGCGATCATCACGCCTTTCATCTTCTTCAAAAGAACAAGGGACAGAATGATGGCCGTGGGTATCCAGATCAAGGCATGGAGCCACACCGGCGGCGCAAAGCTGGCATCGAACCAGAGCGCCAGCCCGATGATCAGGAAACCGACAATCAGCATGACAAGGACCGCAGGTCCCTCACCCGCGTCGGCAAAACTGTAATCAAGGCCGCACGCGCTGCATTTCGGTTTCAGCTTCAGAAAGCCAGCGAACAGCCCGCCCATTCCGCAACGCGGGCAGCAGCTTTGCAGGCCAGCCTTTACCGGGTCGACCGGTGGGTATTGCGGCTCGTCGTCTTGGGTCATCATATCCTCCTCGACATGATTGTCCGTCTCACACAAAAACAAAGGGCGGCACGCGCCGCCCTTTGATCAACTTCTTATGTCGTTTCAGTGTGCGAGCGGTGCGCCCCAGCCACCCCAGACATAGATGGCGAAAAACAGGAACAGCCAGACCACGTCAACAAAGTGCCAATACCAAGCAGCAGCCTCGAAGCCGAAATGCTGCTTGGCCGTGAAGCCGCCAGCGATGGCGCGGATGAGGCAGACCATCAGGAAGACCGTGCCGATGAAGACGTGGAAGCCATGGAAGCCTGTCGACATGAAGAACGTCGCGCCGTAAATCGAGTTTTTGAAGTCAAACGGTGCTTCCATGTACTCATAGACCTGCACGAAGGAGAAGAACGCTCCCAGTGCAACTGTCAGTGCAAGTCCGCTGATGAGGCCCTTGCGATCATTGTGCAGCAGCGCGTGGTGCGCCCAGGTTACGCAGGTGCCGGACAGAAGCAGAATGACGGTGTTGTAGAGCGGCAAATGCCATGGATCGAGAACCTCGATGCCCTTTGGCGGCCACTGCCCACCGGTGTACTCGACACGCGCAGCCTGAATGGCCTCATGCGGGTAGAGGCTCGCGTCGAAATAGGCCCAGAACCAAGCCACGAAGAACATGACTTCGGACGCGATAAACATGATCATACCATAGCGCAGGTGCAGCGAGACGACGCGGGTATGGTGGCCTTCATTGCCTTCCTTCACCGTGTCAGCCCACCATGCGTACATGGTGTAAAGCACGATTGCGAGGCCGATATAGAACAGCCAGGGGTTTGCCCATTCCATGCCGAACATCTTCATGGAGCCGCCAGAAAGATAGCGCATGTAACAGACGCCACCAAAGGTCAGCACAAATGCGCCGATCGAGGCCAGAAGCGGCCATGGGCTGGGGTCTATGATATGGTAGTCGTGGTTCTTCTGATGTGTGTCTGCCATGTGATCGATCCCCGCAGGCTCTTCCCTAGTCTCACTCGATTAAGCAGCCCTCTGAACAAAGGCTACCCATGCAGCACGACCGAAACCGGCCGTGCCTCCCTCTCTCAAAGTTTCGCCTCGTCACGTTCAGCCTTTACCGGCAAGGACGCAACTGGTTTTTCCGTCTTGGACGGATAGAATGTGTAGGACAACGTCAATGTATGAACGTTTCTCGTTTCCCGAGCGTTGACGATCTCAGGGTCTATGAAGAACACCACCGGCATTTCCAAAGTTTCACCGGGCTGAAGTGTTGTCTCGGTAAAGCAGAAGCACTGGACCTTGTTGAAATAGGCTCCAGCTTCCATTGGCGTGACGTTGAAAACCGCCGACCCGGTGGTTGCGACAGCCGAACGGTTCGTCGCTCTGAACATGACCTGCACAGTCTCGCCAATCTTTGGCTCAACCATCTTGTCGACAGGGTGAAAATCCCAGTTCAAGCCGTTCGACGTATTGGAGTCGAACGTCACCTTCATCTTCTTGTCGAGAATGAAATCGGAATATTGTTCGACACGCTGAGTGGTGCCGTTATAGCCAGTGACCTGGCAGAAAAGGCGGTAAAGCGGCACCGATGCATAGGCCATGCCGACCATGCAGCAGACGAAAATCAGGCACAGAACAAGGATCGAGGCATTGCTCGTCTTCGCCGCGCGTGTGTCACTCACTGCCATGTCGCCTCCCCCTCCTGCCGCTCAGCGGTCAAAAATCGCCGATTTTTATGATGGTGATGATGTAGAAGAGAACCACGAGAGCGGCCAGAACAATTCCGAGTGCGATGTTGCGTCCGCGTCTCGACTTTTTCTGTGCCTCATTGAGCTTAATTGTTTCCATCAGGCGGCTCCTCCCACCAACGTCAGAAACGATGGCACCAGATGATCGGCCAGAAGGCCGGAGAAAATCGCAAACAGATAGAACACTGAATAGGCAAACATCTTCTTGGCCTGAACCATGCGCTCATCGCCATCCGGCATGCGCCGGACCGAGATGGAACACCAGATGAAGACGGCGCTCAGGACAGCGGCGAATATGCCGTAACCCGTGCCAGCAAGCCCGGTGAAATAGGGCGCGACCGCAGCGACCGCCGTCAGCAGCGAATAGGCGATCATCTGGTTTTTGGTTGAACGTTCACCCGCCACATTCGGCATCATGGGGATGCCGACAGAGCCATAATCGCGCATCTTGAAGAGAGCCAGTGCCCAGAAATGTGCAGGCGTCCACAGGTAGATGATCATGAACAGGATCGTGCTGTCGAGCGACACGCCACCGGTGACGCAGGCCCAGCCGAGCATGGGCGGGAATGCGCCAGCCGCTCCACCGATAACGATGTTTTGCGGTGTCGAACGCTTCAGCCACATGGTGTAGACGACGGCGTAGAAGAAAATCGTAAAGGCCAGAAGACCCGCGGCAAACCAGTTGACGGCAAGACCGAGGATGGCGACGGAAAAGACAGACAGCGTCATGCCGAAAGCCAGCGCTTCACGCGGCGCAATCCGGCCCGATGGAATAGGTCGCTTGGCGGTACGCGTCATCACGGCATCGATATCGGCGTCGTACCACATGTTCAGCGCGCCGGACGCGCCAGCACCCACGGCGATACAGAGAATGGCGATAACGGCCAGCACCGGATTGATGCTGCCTGGTGCGAGCACGAGGCCGGCGAAACCGGTGAAGACCACCAGCGACATGACGCGGGGCTTCAGCAGTTCAAAGAAATCGCGCGCACCCGCTTCAGACAGCCTGAGGCCATCCATATCCAGCGTATCGCTGTTGTCGATAACGGTCATATTTCCTGCTTTCATAGGAAACGCCGCGCAGAATGGCGGCGCTCCTTGATGTCTTTCGTCCAAGTGTGAAACTGACATTTATCATGTTCAGCTAAACGACACCCTTGGACAAAATGCCTCAGCGGATACGGGGAAGCTGTTCCCACTGGTGATATGGCGGCGGCGAAGACAGCTGCCATTCCAGTGTTGTTGCACCTTCACCCCAAGGATTGTCACCCGCAACGCGCTTCTTGGCAAAGGCTTCCCAAACACCGGCGAGGAAGATCAATACCGCGACGGCCGAGATGTAAGAGCCGTAGGACGATACAGCGTTCCAACCGGCATATGCGTCAGGATAATCGATGTAACGACGCGGCATGCCAGCAAGACCGAGGAAGTGCTGCGGGAAGAAGATGAGGTTCACACCGACGAACATGACCCAGAAGTGGAGGTTGCCGATCTTCTCGCTGTACATGTAGCCCGTGATCTTCGGGAACCAATAGTACCAGCCAGCGAAGATAGCGAAGACAGCGCCCAGAGACAGAACGTAATGGAAGTGCGCAACCACATAGTAAGTGTCATGCAGCGAACGGTCGAGACCTGCATTGGCAAGCTGAACGCCGGTCACACCACCCACAGTGAAGAGGAAGATGAAGCCGATTGCCCAGATCATCGGTGTCGAGAAGGTCAGAGAGCCGCCCCACATCGTGGCGATCCAGGAGAAGATCTTTATGCCTGTCGGAACCGCGATGACCATGGTTGCGAAGACGAAGTAGCGCTGCGCTTCCAGCGACAGGCCGACCGTGTACATGTGGTGCGCCCACACGATGAAGCCGACTGCGCCGATGGCGACCATGGCGTAGGCCATGCCGAGATAACCGAAGATCGGCTTCTTGGAGAATGTCGATACGATGTGGCTGATGATGCCGAAGCCGGGCAGGATCAGAATGTAAACTTCAGGGTGACCGAAGAACCAGAACAGGTGCTGGTAAAGGATTGGATCACCGCCGCCTTCCGGCGAGAAGAATGTCGTTCCGAAGTTACGGTCGGTCAGCAGCATGGTGATGCCGCCTGCCAGAACTGGCAAGGACAAGAGCAGAAGGAAAGCCGTGACCAGAACGGACCAGGCAAACAACGGCATCTTGTGCAGGGTCATGCCCGGCGCACGCATGTTGAGGATCGTGGTGATGAAGTTGATAGCACCCAGGATGGACGAAGCACCCGCAACGTGAAGCGCGAAGATCGCGAGATCCACCGCAGGCCCCGGCATACCGCTCGTCGAAAGCGGCGGATACATAGTCCAGCCGCCACCCACACCATAGGCACCTGCAGGTCCCTCAACGAAGAGCGAAAGCAGAAGAAGGATGAAGGCAGGAACGATCAGCCAGAAGGAAATGTTGTTCAGACGCGGGAACGCCATGTCAGGTGCACCGATCATGATCGGGACCATCCAGTTGGCAAATCCGCCAATCATGGCAGGCATGACCATGAAGAAGATCATGATGAGCGCATGCGCAGTGGTGAACACATTGTACATGTGCTTGCCGCCATCAATGGCAGCATCGCCTTCGAAACCATAGACCATGGTCGCGAGACCGTGGAAAATCTGAATGCCCGGTTCCTGCAATTCCATGCGCATGACAACGGAAAGTCCACCACCGAGAATACCGGCAATGATTGCGAAGATCAGGTAAAGCGTGCCGATATCCTTGTGGTTGGTCGATAGAAACCAGCGCTGAAAGAAAGTCGGCTTGTGCGCGTGGTGCGCGTGGTCGTCATGATGAACGTCATGGACGTGAGATTGGTGATTGTCGTGTGCGGATGGTCCAGCCATTGTGCCCACTCCCTACGTTACTTGGTTTCGTTTTCGGCAAGCTGAACGGTGCGCGATGCACCATCCACCGACGCCATGAGCGCCCGGTTCGCACCACCAAGATCTGAGGCGGCAGCAGCATACCAGGTTGCGTATTGCTCGTCGGAAACCACTCGTATGGCGATTGGCATGTAAGCGTGATCCTTGCCGCAAAGCTCGGAGCACTGGCCGTAATACAGGCCTTCTTTTTCAGGCTTGAACCACGTTTCGTTCAGGCGACCCGGCACGGCATCGATCTTGACGCCGAAAGCGGGCATTGCGAAGGCGTGAATAACGTCTGTTGGAGCTGCGGTAACGAGCAGGCGTACTGTTTTGCCAACAGGAACAACCATTTCGTTATCGACAGCCAAAAGGCGTGGATAGCGGGCCACATCAACCTTGCCAGCACTCGCACGGTCGGCTTCCTTCAGCATGTAGCTATCGAAAGCCAGGGGCTCGGCACCTTCGGCGGCTGTATACTCATAATTCCACTGCCACTGGGTCGCCGTCGCCTTCAGCGTGATATCCGGATTTTCCGGCTGGGTCAGCTGGGCGTTCAACAGGTTGAACGACGGGAACGCCAGGAACATGAGGATGAGAACCGGAGCCAGCGTCCAGACAATCTCAATCGCCGTGTTATGGCTGGTCTTGGAAGGGACCGGATTTGCCGATGCGCGGAATTTGACCGCGACGATAATCAACAATGCAAGCACAAACAGCGTGACAGGAACAATGAACCAAAGCGTATATTGTTCGAACCAGCGAATTTCATGCATGATGGGCGTTGCCGCCTCCTGCAAACCCATCTGCCACTCTTTCGGCTGATCGGCGCTTGCGCCGCCAGCCGTGAGCAGACAGATACCGCCCACCAAGCTTGCGTAAATTCTGTTAGTCACGGTACCTCTCCCTCACGCGTTTGATCATGATCAATCTCAAACGCAGAATCCATGCATATAGAGTAGACTTCAAATCATAGTTTGCCTGTCGCCGCAATATCGCCTTGGTTTGCAACCGAACCATTTTTAGCTCTATCCTGCTTCATCTTACCAGCGAAGCGCCGCCACCACCACTTGCAACGGTTGGTTTGCGATAAAGACTGCGATCAATGCGCCGCAAAGTCCTATTTTGGCCGTACTCGCTTGGAATTGAGGGTGGCGGCTCTTTTCTTTCCGCTGCGGGACGTCAAAATAGCCACACTGATTCGAATTCCTGAGGTATCCATGCGTCTGTCTCCGATTGCGCGCGGTTTTATTATCGCCGCCGGTCTTTCCCTTATCGTTCCGGCTGCGGGTTTTGCCCAGCAACAGCAGCCCGGCACGCCCAAATCGACGCATGGTGCGTGGTCCGTCATCTGTGACAAGCCTGCGGGCGCATCTGAAGAGCAATGCGCTCTGATGCAGAACGTGATTGCGGATGACCGTCCGGAGGTTGGCCTTTCAGTTGTCATTCTGAAGACGGCGGATCGCAAATCCCGCATTCTGCGCATTCTTGCCCCGCTCGGCGTTCTGCTGAAGGATGGGATGGAACTCTATATCGACAACAACAATATTGGCCGTGCCTATTTCACCCGCTGCTTTTCCGAAGGGTGCTATGTGGAAGTCGATATTGACGATGAATTGCTGAAAGTGCTGCGCGCCGGCAAGAACGCGGTGTTTGCCTTGCGCGAATCCGTAGATCAGGACCGCGTTGGCATTCCCATCGAGTTGCGCGGCTTTGCCGAAGGCTACGACACGCTTCCTTGATCAATCTTGCGCGGGCGCGTCCTAGCGCTTAAATGCGCTGAGACATCGGGTATTGCATGTGACCGCTATCCGATGCTCAGGAACAGCCAGAACCGGAGCCCGCGATGACCCAAGATCTCTTGACCCTTTTCGATTGCGATGAAGGGCAGTTGCGCGCCAAGGTCGCCGATGCGCTTTCTGGTGCTGATGATGGCGAATTGTTCGTTGAACACGCGCAGGCAGAATCGCTGACCTTTGACAATGGTCGCCTCAAGGGCGGCAGCTTCAACACCGATCAGGGCTTTGGTCTGCGCGCCGTTGCAGGTGAAACGGTGGGTTATGCCCATGCGGGCGAGCTTTCGCTTGGCGCACTCGGGCGGGCATCCGACGCCGTTGGCGCTGTGACGAAGGGCTATTCCGGCTCCTATGCGGCGGCACCTCAGCGCACCAACAAGAAACTCTATGGCGATGAAAATCCGATCGGCTCTCCGAGCTTTGAGGAGAAGGTCAAGCTTCTAACGGAGATCGATGCCTATCTACGCGATAAGGATCCGAAGGTTCGCCAGGTGACTGCAAGCGTTGCGGCCAGCTGGCAGGTGGTCGATATTCTGCGCGCCGATGGGCACCGGGTCAGTGATATCAGGCCCATGACACGCATCAACATATCTGTCGTAGCCGGTGAAGGCGACCGGCAGGAGAGCGGTTCCTATGGCATAGGCGGTCGCGTCGGTTTCGGTGATTTCATCACTACGGAAAACTGGCCGCGTGGCGCAGATGAAGCATTGAGACAGGCGCTCGTCAATCTGACCGCCATTGATGCACCAGCTGGTACGATGGACGTTGTGTTGGGCGCTGGCTGGCCGGGGGTCATGCTGCACGAAGCTGTCGGCCACGGGTTGGAAGGTGATTTCAACCGCAAGAAAACCTCGGCCTTTGCCGGACTGTTGGGAGAAATGGTGGCCGCCCCCGGCGTGACCGTGGTGGATGACGGCACCATCGATAATCGTCGCGGCTCGATCACGATTGACGACGAAGGCACCCCTTCGGCCTATAATGTGCTGATCGAAAATGGCAGGCTTGTCGGCTACATGCAGGACCGGCAGAACGCACGGCTGATGGGGCAGAAGGCCACCGGAAATGGCCGTCGCCAAGGCTATGCCCATGTGCCAATGCCGCGCATGACCAACACCTATATGCTGGGCGGCGACAAGACGCCGGAAGAAATCATCGCTTCGGTCAAGAAGGGTATTTATGCGGTCTCCTTCGGCGGCGGGCAGGTCGATATCACCTCAGGCAAGTTCGTCTTCGGCTGCACGGAAGCCTATCTCATCGAAAACGGCAAGATCGGCGCGCCGGTCAAGGGTGCCATGTTGATCGGCAACGGGCCGGACGCGATGAAACGCGTTTCGATGATCGGCAATGACATGAAACTCGATACCGGCGTCGGAAATTGCGGGAAAGCCGGTCAGTGGGTTCCGGTCGGTGTCGGCCAGCCTCATCTGCGGATGGACCAGATTACCGTTGGTGGAACCAAGGCTTAAATGCGGAAAGAGAAGCCCGACTTCAGAATGCTGATGCCGGGCTCAGGTTTTCTGCACTGCAACAATTCTACTCGTCTGACGTTATCATAGCTTATTGGAAAGACATCCAACGCAATTCATTTTCAAAAGGTGATACCCAGCCCAATGACATTTACTGCAAATGCTCTCGTGCCCGAACTTGCCGTCAGCGATTGGCCAAAGTCGCGCTCGTTCTACTGCGATCTCATTGGTTTTCATGTGGTTTACGAGCGGCCCGAAGAAGGGTTCACCTATCTTGCATTGGGCGATGCGCAACTGATGATCGACCAGCTGGGCGCGGGAAGAACGTTTGAAGACGGCAAGGTGCCGATCAATTATCCCTTCGGGCGCGGCATGAACCTACAAATCGTTGTGCCATCGCTGGAAGCCATTCTGGACCGTCTTGAGCGCGCCGGTATCGAGCTTTACCTGCCGCTTGAAGAGAAGTGGTATCGCCGCGGCGAGACGGAAATCGGCAACCGGCAATTCATCGTGGCCGATCCTGACGGATATCTTGTCCGTCCTTTTGAGAGCCTGGGCGAACGCCCGTTCCGATTTGGTTGAGCCGGTGGTGAAATTGTTGCGCAGGCCTAAGGCCGTCATCTTCGACATGGACGGCGTCCTCATCGAGAGCGAAAAACACTACCGGGATTCGTTTCTGGCCGCCTCGGATGAAGGTGGACATGGCATGGCGGTGGAGATCTATCAAAAGGTCTGCGGCAGTCCATGGAATGTGATCACGGCAACCATCCGTGCCGACTATGGCCAAGACTTCCCGATGGAAGAATTCCGTGACGCGTGGCTGCGGCATCTGGCCGTGCAGATGGCCGACGGGGTGGCGCTGAAGACCGGCGTTCTCGAAATTCTCGATCTGCTGGATGAGCTAGGATTGCCCCGCGCCATTGCGACCTCGTCCGGTCATGAGTCCGTCAACCGGCACCTCGGCCCCTTCGATATCATGAAGCGGTTCGATCATATTCTGGCACGTGGCGATTATGCCGAGCCGAAGCCATCTCCCCTGCCCTATCTCACCGCAGCGACACGTTTGAATTTTGCTCCGGAAGATTGTCTGTCGCTGGAGGATTCCTACCACGGCGTCCAGTCCGCCTGGAGTGCGGGCACACAAACCGTGATGGTGCCAGACGTCGCGCCTGCAACGGATGCGATGCGCGAGAAATGCGTTGCGATCTGCGACAGCCTTCTGGATGTCGCAGAGTTGTTGAGAGCAGCTTCACGCTAGCGTCAAGGATACATACGCACCTTCGCCCAGTCTCCCGCTGGCGTTTCCCGGCGAAATTCGACGCGGTCATGCAGGCGGAACTTGCCGTCCTGCCAAAACTCGATGGTCAATGGCTGGATGCGGAAGCCGGACCAGTGCGGCGGGCGTGGAATATCACCGATGGCATATTTTGCGGTATAGGCAGCCACGGCCTTCTCCAGCGCAAAGCGGCTTTCCAGCGGGCGTGATTGTTTGGATGCCCATGCGCCAATGCGACTGCCGCGTGCGCGCGTTGCGTAATACTCGTCCGCTTCCTGATCGCTGACGACTTCGACCAGCCCGCGCACGCGGACCTGGCGACGCAGGCTCTTCCAGTGGAAACACATGGCACCCTTGGGCTGGCCGAGCAGTTCGGTGCCCTTGCGGCTCTCGAAATTCGTGTAGAACACAAAACCGCGCTCATCGGCATGTTTCAAGAGAACCATGCGGACGCTGGGCATGCCGTCTTCGTCAACTGAGGCGAGCGCGACCGCGTTCGGATCATTGATTTCAGACTCCGTTGCGTCTTTTAGCCAATTAGCAAAAAGTGCAAAAGGTTCATTTTCCTCAGTAAAGTCACTGGATGTTAACCGACTTTCCGACATATTGAATTAAATGCTCCTGAGCTGATTTTCACACCAGAGATGGATTCTGGATTAATGATGGTGATCGTCATAGCAAAGTCGAACAGTCGAACAAAGCGCTTCCTGAGCTCTGTCGTCAATGTTTCCGCGACCTTGGGGATGCTCGGCATGTTGGCCGGTTGCGTCAGCCTTGATATTTTTGGTGGCGAGAAGGTCGACAAATCCTTGTCGACGGCTTCCGTGCCCAACCAGCAAAACACGCAGACTCTTTCCGATGACGCAACAATCCGCAATGCTGTTACCTCGGCGGACCTTGCCAAGATTTCAGATGCACCATTGCCATGGGCCAATGCGGCGACCGGCAGTGCGGGCGTTGTCACAGCCATTCGCGAAGACAGAAACACCGGCTTCGTGTGCCGGGAGTTTGACACGACCCGCCACTCCTTCGAGGGTGTGGCCAGTTACAGCGGCCAGGCTTGTCTCTCGGAGACGGGCGAGTGGTTGATGACCCGCTTCAGCCAGAAATAAAGCATTTACCCTGTCTACCATAAGGCCATGTGCATCAGCGGATGGCTTCGTAGCGTAAAGGTCTGGTTAGCAACTTCTTGCGACAGTCGAATCCAATTTCAAGATGAACGATGCAACGCAAAGAATGCCTGCACGTTCAAGATGGGTGGTTTTCGTGTTGCAGGCTTTTCATGACGAAAGAATACGGCCTGAACCGACATATTTAATTGGTGGTTCGGATGCGTGATCCCTACTCTATCCTCGGTGTTCAGAGAGATGCTGGCTCAGACGAGATAAAGGCTGCTTGGCGTTCGCAGGCAAAAGCCGTGCATCCCGATCAAAACCAGACCGACCCGGACGCGACAGCGCGTTTTGCGGAAATCGGTCAGGCCTATGATCTGCTGAAAGATCCGAAAAAGCGTGGCCTTTACGATCAGGCCAGACGCGCCGCCGAGACCAAAAAACGCGACCAGACCATTATGCAACAGCGCGCTGCCGCCCGCGAAGCTGCCGAGCGTGCCAAGGCTGCCGAGAAGCTCATGGAAGAGCTTGATAAGGCGCAGGCGCGTGCCCAGACCGAGCGCAAGCCGGAAAGTGCTAAACAGGATTCCGCAAAGCCGGAATCAGCCGAGGACATGCTCGAGCGTATTTTCGGCGAAAATGCAAAAGCCCATGCGGCAGCAGCAAAGCCTGAAGCCGACGATCCCAATATGACCAGCGAAGAAAATGCTGCTGCACGCAAGGAAAAAAGCGAAGCGCTCGCGGCACAGGTCGGCAGCTTTTTCAGCGGCCTGCTGCGTCGCATCCGGGGAACGGCACCTGCTGCAGAAAAAGCTCCTGATATCACCGCAGAAGCAATCGTCACCGTGTCTGATCTCCTGGAACAGAAGTGGGTGACAATTGGCATGCCGGAGGACAGGGAAGTTCGCTTCCAGCTGGAGCCGGGGATGACCGACGGCCATGTCGTTCGGTTGAAGGGCCAGGGGCTGAAACTGCCGGACACCGTTCGTGGCGATCTGGTGGTCACACTTCTTTCGTCCCGCAATGACACATTCTCCATCCGCAACTTCGATATTCACACGACCTTTTCCATCTCGCTTGCCGATGCGGTTCTGGGTTGCGAGGCGACCGTTCAATCGCCCCACGGCGAATTGAAAGCGACGGTTCCACCATGGTCCGGCTCCGACCGGGCGGTTCGCATCGAGGGCAAAGGCCTGAAGGATGCGTCCGGTGGTTACGGCGATTTTGTCGTTGAACTGCGCGTGGTGCTGCTGGATACGCCAGACGCGAAGGTCATGGACCTAATGCGGCATATGCGCGAAGGGCTCTATATCTAGCAGCTGCCCTGCCCTTTCGTGTGGAACAGTTGCACTTGCGTTGAAGCATACAGTTGAAAGAGGTGAACAACGCGCCCTTTGTTACGTTCGGTTACACGAGATGATCCCGCGCTGCTTGAACCTGCGTTCAGCCTATGCAATAGGCAGGTTTGATTTGTGTATAGGGAGCATCGAATGGCTCAGACATCCGGCCTCATGGCTGGCAAGCGCGGCCTCATCATGGGCGTCGCAAACAATCGCTCCATTGCTTGGGGCATTGCAAAGGCGTGTGCGGATGCAGGCGCTGAACTGGCTTTCACATGGCAGGGCGACGCCCTGAAAAAGCGTGTTGAACCATTGGCCCAGGAGCTTGGCGCATTTATGGCCGGCCACTGTGACGTGACCGATCTTGAAACAGTTGACGCCGTTTTTGCAAATCTTGAGGCGCATTGGGGCAAGTTCGACTTCGTCGTTCACGCGATTGCGTTTTCCGACAAGGATGAGCTGACGGGTCGGTATCTCGACACGAGCCGCGACAATTTCAACCGAACCATGGATATCTCCGTATATTCCCTGGCCGCCGTTGCAAAACGCGCCGAGCCGCTGATGAATGATGGCGGTGCGCTGCTGACGCTGACCTATTATGGCGCTGAAAAAGTCATGCCGAATTACAACGTCATGGGTGTTGCAAAAGCGGCTCTCGAAGCCAGCGTTCGCTATCTGGCGGTCGATCTCGGCAACCGTGGCATTCGCGTCAACGCAGTATCTGCTGGCCCGATCAAGACACTCGCAGCGGCTGGCATCGGCGACTTCCGCTACATTCTCAAGTGGAATGAATACAATGCGCCGCTGAAGCGCACTGTGAGCATCGAGGAAGTTGGCAAATCCGCGCTTTATCTGCTGTCTGACCTCTCAACCGGCGTGACAGGTGAAGTTCACCACGTCGATTCCGGTTACCACGCGATTGGCATGAAGGCCGTCGACGCGCCTGATATTTCCGTCGTCAAGGACTGACGAACGCTGCACGTCGCGCAAAAGTGTAAGGTGCTTTCGCGCGACGTGTGCCATCAACGCCTATGGGCCGGCATTG
Source organism: Rhizobium sp. WCS2018Hpa-16 (assembly GCF_031843705.1). Taxonomy (NCBI): domain Bacteria; kingdom Pseudomonadati; phylum Pseudomonadota; class Alphaproteobacteria; order Hyphomicrobiales; family Rhizobiaceae; genus Rhizobium; species Rhizobium sp. WCS2018Hpa-16. The sequence continues at coordinate 663,934 of NZ_JAVTIX010000002.1, read as the reverse complement.
AGGCGACGGAGCACGCGGGTGTTCCGACGGGACTAGCCCTTAGTTTGTCGTTTGAGACAGGAGTGCCGCCTTGCTGGTCTACATCATCCGTCACGGACAAACAGACTGGAATGCGACGCGCAGGATGCAAGGCCGAAAAGACATTCCGCTGAATGATCTTGGCCGGTCTCAGGCTGTTGCAAACGGCATCACGCTCTCCAGCATTCTTGGGGAAACTGCCAGCGATTTCGATTTTGTCGCCAGCCCTCTTGGCCGTACACGCGAAACCATGGAATTGGTTCGTGGCGCCATGGGCCTTGACCCTCACGCCTACCGAACCGATGAGCGCCTTGTTGAAGTGTGTTTCGGTGATTGGGAAGGCCACACCCTTCCCGAACTCAAACTAACCCAGCGCGAAAAAGTCAGAGCACGCAAAGCTGCGAAGTGGGATTTCATTCCGCCCGGTGACGATGCTGAAAGCTATGAGATTCAATCCTGGCGGGTCGGTGCCTGGCTATCTTCCGTTGATCGTCAAACCGTCTGCGTCGGCCATGGCGGCGTTATCAGATCCGTTTTCCGCCTTGTCACCGATATGGAAAAGCAGCTTGCCGCTGATACGGCGATACCGCAGGATAGGATTTTGAAAGTCGACACTGAAAGCCGGACGGCTGAGTGGATGGACCCGGTTCAATAAGCGGCGAGACCTTTACTGGACAACCTCAAGGTCATCCACGACGCGTCTGCCATCGACTTCCGTGTAGAACACGACAACCTTCACACCAGCCTGCAAACCGTCGAAATTGAATTCCTCGGGCACTTTATAGCTCTTGCCATCAGCCAAGGTAATGGTCAGGCCCTTCACATCGACCTTACTGATCGTCGATTCGACATCGACGCTCTGGGCCGACGCGTTGAACGGAGCGAAAAGACCGGCGGTGGCCAAAAGTGCGGCAATCATCAAACGCATCGCTATTGCTTCCTTAAGGGTTCTGACGAGCTTCAAGTGCAACAAGATTTGCCTCCGGAATGTGGCGGAATTCGCCCACAAGCATGACATTTTCGGTATAATTGATGAACGGATTTTAACCTCTAATCAAGCCTTTAGGCAATGTTTCTTCTTGTGGAGAAATACTGTCATCACAAATTTCTTTAAATTACCATTTCTTGATACAAGAACTATATCGTCGGATTCAGACTATATTGTTTTTTCGTCTGTATAGCGGAAGAACGCGATGAACCCGAGGGATATGCAGAGTGAGTTTTTGGGCTGCGGCTGGGGACCGCCTTAACGAGTTAACGAAAAAGCGTGTCGCAGCGGCGCTGCTTGCTTTGGCCATGGCCGGCATCATGTTCAGTGCGTTCCACCTTGTGGACCACAAAAGTGCCAGCGCCCTGCGTGACGATCTTCAAGTCCGTGCCCGCTATGCGCTTGAGCTTTTGCATGACAGCCTCGTGATGCGTTTGCACAACGACGTCGCGACGCTGACCTCTCTTGGACATTTCGCCGTCAACTCGGCTGACGCGCCGCAAAGCCTGGACAAGCTGACGGACTATCAGCTGCAACATACCGATCATTTCATTGCCATTGGTTTTGCCCGCAATTTCCAGCTCCAGAAGATTTATGCGTCGCAATCGGCGCAGGATTTTCCGACCGACCGGCTGAACACGATGCTGAGCGACCAATTGGCCAAGCTGGCTGCTTTGCCGGAAAAAGATCGATTGCCCGAGACACATGTTTTTGAGGCATCGGAAGGCAGCACCATCATGATCGTCGTCACGGTGCCGCCTGCTGGATCGGTCGCCGCGGCCCAAAACGATCTCGTCCTTGCCGTCGTTGACCGGAAAAAGCTCCTCCGAACGATCGGATATGACACAGAGGTTCCGCTCGAAGTCCATGCTGACAATATCCGCTTCGAGATTCGCGATACCGTGACCAACGAAGTCGTGGGCCGGGCTCTGGAGCCATTGCACGAAGACCCGGTCGTCTTGCCCGTAGACCTGCCCGGTTCCAACTGGGAAATCCGCGCCACGCCCGCGACCGGTTGGGATGCGGTAAAGCCCTATTATCGCTCGCTGAGCACGATGCTCATCATCGCCGTCACATCGATGCTGCTACCGATCATCGTTGCGGGGCTGCTTCTTTCCGAACGAAACCGCAATATCAAGACGCTTCGCCAGCGTGAAGCCAAGCTCCTTGAGCTGTCACAGCGTTTCAAGCTCGCAATGGATTCCTCGAGCATCGGCATCTGGGAAATAGAGAACGACACATCGCGCTGCTATCTGGATGAGCGTGCGGCCAGCCTTCATGGTTTTCCGATGGTTGAGCAGCGCCTGCTGTTGACCGAGTGGCTGACGGCGCTGGTCGCCGAGGACCGGTCGAAGGCGGCTCGTTTCTTTTTCAACTGTTCCTCCGGTCAACAAACCACATCGGAAGTGTACAGAATTGCGCTGCCGGGCGGCGCGGTGCGTTATCTGCGCTCTGCTGGTTCAAGTTACATCAAGCCGGACGCATCGCACCAGACGACAGGCATTCTCTGGGATGTCACAGCTGACATGATCATGGCGCAGAAATTGCGCGAAGCAAAAGACACCAGCGACATCAAGAATGCTGAACTCGAACTTGCCTTGCAGGAAATTTCAAACCGGGAACATGAGCTGGAAGAGCTTTCCGGCCGCCTGAAACTGGCGCTGGAATCTTACAATTGCGGCATATGGGAATCGACAGACGACTATTCCCTGGCCATCTGGAACGAGCGCATGTGCGAGCTTTACGGGCTGCCGCCAGAGCCGGAAAAGCGCATAACCCGGCAAGCCTATCTCGACTGTCTTCACCCCGACGAGCGGTCTCGCGCACTTGGCGACGGAAATCGGGCAGCGGACGATCCCAACCGCCTGATCACCCAACGTATTATTTTGCCGGATGGTGGTATTCGCCACGTCAAAGTTGTCGGTCGCCTTAACACCAACCGGGATGGAACAAGAAAAATCGTCGGCATCGCCTTTGATGTGACGGCAGATGTCTTGCTCTCCGAACAGTTGAGCACCGCAAAGGACGAAGCCGAAGCCAGAAGCGCCGAGCTTGAGGAAGCCAAAAACAGCATCGAGCACAATGCGCTGCATGACCCCCTCACCGGCCTTGCCAACCGGCGCAAGCTGGATGGCGCACTGGACGCCCTGTCATCCGGTGGGCCTAAGCAATTTGCCATTCTTCATCTCGATCTCGACCGCTTCAAGCAGATCAACGATACGCTGGGGCATGCGGCCGGTGATGCCGTTCTTGTCCATGCGGCAAAGATATTGTCCAGAAACGTGCGCCAGGAAGATACCGTCGCGCGCATTGGTGGCGACGAGTTCGTGATCCTGATCTCTCCGCTGTCCGATAAGGACAGCATCAAGATGATAGCATCCAAGATCATCGCGGCTTTCAGCCATCCCTTCGATTTCGAAGGCTTTACCTGTCGGTGTGGTGTGTCCATCGGCATCGCCTTCTCGGACGGCGATGCGGCGGATCCGCGCCGTACGTTGATCAACGCCGACCTCGCGCTCTACCGTGCCAAGGCAACAGGCCGCAATCGCTATGAGTTCTTCACAGAAAACCTCCAGGCGGAGATTCTCAACCACAAGCGAACCGCTGACGAAATTCTGGCCGGACTGGAGCGTGGCGAGTTCGAAGCATGGTATCAGCCGCAATTCTGCGCCAATACGCACGCCTTGACCGGCGTGGAAGCATTGGTGCGCTGGCGCCACCCGGTGCGCGGCCTTCTAACACCGGACAAATTCCTGAAAATCGCTGAGGAACTGAACGTCGTATCGGCGATCGACCATATCGTTTTGCAACACGCACTGCAGGACAAGGAAATCTGGCGCATCAAGGGCATCGATGTGCCGCGCGTATCGGTCAACGTTTCGGTTCGCCGCCTGCATGACGATCACCTGATTGAAAGCCTCAAGCAATTGCGGATCAAGCCGGGTGAAGTTGCCTTCGAGTTGGTAGAGGCCATTTTTCTCGATGACAACGAGGACATCGCCACCAGCAACATCGAGCGCATCAAGGCGATGGGTATCGACATCGAGATCGATGATTTCGGCACCGGCCACACTTCGATCATCAGCCTTCTGCGCCTCAAGCCGAAGCGTCTGAAAATCGACCGGCAGCTGGTCATGCCCATCACAAATGCGGCGCAAGAGCGATCACTGGTGCGTTCGATTGTGGATATTGCCCGCTCGCTGGGCGTCGAAACGATCGCCGAGGGTGTCGAAACGCAGGACCACGCTCACATTTTGAGACAGATGGGCTGCGACATGCTGCAGGGCTACGCGTTTGCAAAACCGCTTGCGCCGGAGGAATTCACGAAATTCGTTAGCGCGGAAAAATGGAAAATGGTTTCCTGACGGGCTTGGCCGGTGACTACAAAGATTTGCAAACAGGCGAACCGCACTCGCGAAAGAAAGGCTTTTGCCTTTTCATGTTTTACCCTATGAAAAGGCCGCTTCTTTCTTAAAATGCGTTCCACCCGTGGAATGCCGCTGCTTCGGTTTGATCATATGTCGCATAATACGTTCGGTTATCTTTTCCGCGTTTCCACCTGGGGCGAAAGCCATGGACCGGCTCTTGGCTGCGTCATTGACGGCTGCCCGCCCGGCATTCGCTTCACGCTTGCCGAAGTGCAGACATGGATGGACAAGCGCAAGCCCGGCCAGAACCGCTTCGTGACCCAGCGTCGTGAAGACGACATCGTCAAGGTTCTGTCTGGCGTGATGCTGGACGAGGATGGTGAGACGATGATTACCACGGGCACGCCTGTGTCCATGATGATCGAGAACACCGACCAGCGGTCCAAAGATTACGGCGAGATCGCCCGCAGTTTCCGTCCCGGCCACGCCGATTTTACCTATGATCTGAAATACGGCATCCGCGACTATCGCGGCGGCGGACGGTCTTCCGCCCGCGAAACCGCCGCCCGTGTCGCTGCTGGCGCGCTGGCCCGTAAGGTCGTGCCGAGCCTCACAGTTCGTGGTGCGCTGGTGCAGATTGGCAAACATAAGATCAACCGTGCCAACTGGGACTGGCGCCAAGTCGACCAGAACCCGTTTTTCTGCCCCGACGCCGCCATGGTGCCCGTTTGGGAAGAGTATCTGGATGGCATCCGCAAGGCCGGATCATCCATTGGCGCTGTCGTGGAAGTTGTTGCAGAGGGCGTTCCGGCAGGAATTGGCGCGCCTATCTATGCCAAGCTCGATCAAGATATCGCCTCCAACCTCATGTCGATCAATGCCGTCAAGGGCGTGGAAATCGGTGAAGGCTTTGCCTCTGCCGAATTGACGGGTGAGGAAAATGCAGACGAAATGCGCATGGGCAATGATGGCCAGCGCATTTTCCTGTCCAACCATGCTGGCGGCATTCTGGGCGGCATCGCAACTGGTGAGCCCATCGTGGCACGCTTTGCCATCAAGCCGACATCTTCCATTTTGACCGAGCGCCAGTCCATCGATGCCGATGGTAACAATGTCGATGTGCGCACGAAGGGTCGTCATGATCCATGTGTCGGCATCCGCGCCGTACCGATTGGCGAAGCCATGGTGGCCTGCACGGTTGCCGATCATTATCTCAGGGACCGCGGCCAGACCGGACGTTTGAAATAGGAAGCAAGCATGGCATATGATCAGAAACGTGTCGTTGAAGCCATCAGGGCTTTCGAGGCTGGCGAAATCGTTGTGGTCATGGATGACGACGACCGCGAGAACGAAGGCGATCTGATTGTCGCCGCCGTGCATTGCACACCGGAAAAAATGGCCTTCATCGTGCGCCATACATCCGGCATCGTTTGCACGCCCATGCCTCGGGATGAGGCCAAACGCCTCAACCTCAACGCCATGGTGGCGGAAAACGACAGCGCCCACACGACGGCGTTTACGGTTTCAGTGGACTTCAAACACGGCACGACAACCGGCATTTCCGCCAGTGACCGCAACGTTACGGTTCGCAATCTTGCCAATCCGAACGCAAGCGCTGCCGATTTCACCCGTCCCGGCCACATCTTCCCGCTGATCTCTCGCGAGGGCGGCGTGTTGATGCGCTCCGGCCATACTGAAGCGGCTGTCGATCTGTGCAAGCTTGCAGGCTTGCCGCTGATCGGCGTCATCAGCGAACTCGTCAATGATGACGGCACTGTCATGCGTGGCCCGCAGGTTTCGGCCTTCGCCGAGGCTCATGGCATGAAGCAGGTGTCGGTCGCAGATCTCATCGCCTATCGCCAGCGCAAGGAAACGCTGGTCGAAATGGAATCGGAATTTACGCTCGATACGCCGTTCGGCCCCGCCAAGGTGCAGACCTACTCCCTGCCTTGGGACCCTATGGAACACATGGCTGTTATCTTTGGTGATATCAGGGATGGCGTCGATATTCCGGTGCGCCTGCACCCTGAAAATGTGGCCGGCGATGTGTTCGGCAAGAAGCAGCCTGTGCAGCACTATATGGAAAAGATTGCCGCCGAAGGCCGTGGCGTCATCATCTATCTTCGTGAGGGTTCCGTCGGTGTTGGCCAGGTATCCGGCCGCAGACGATCCCGCGACCCGGAGGAAGACCACGCTCAGGCCCGTACGCGCGATGATGAATGGCTGGAAATCGGCCTCGGCGCGCAAATCCTCAAGGATCTCGGCATCAGCTCGATCAAACTTCTGACGTCTAGAGAACGCCACTATGTTGGCCTTGAAGGGTTTGGAATCAGGATAAGCTCGACCGATATTGGTTGATATTCCTCGTATTCGACACCCCGCAGATGTGCGGGGTGTCGAGAGATCACAGAGCCCGCAAGAAGCTCTTGATGATCTGGGCAATTTCTTCGCAATGGGTTTCCAGCGCGAAATGCCCCGTATCCAGCAGATGAATTTCGGCATTCGGTAGATCCCGCTTATAAGCCAGCGCTCCAGCGGGAATGAACGCCGGATCGTGGCGACCCCAGACCGCAAGAAGCGGGGGCTGGTGTTTGCGGAAATAGGCCTGAAATTCAGGATAGCGCTCCAGATTGATGCGATAGTCTAGAATGAGATCAAGCTGGATATCCTCTGCACCCGGACGCGCCATCAGCGCGATATCGAGCATATAGCCATCCGGGCCCAACCGGCACGGGTTCGTGCCGGTTTTATATTGCCAGTTTTCGATCACATCCGCCGATAGGGATGCGCGGCAAGCCTCGCGGGTTTCCGGAGTTGGATTGCGCCAGTATGCCTCCCAGGCGCCCCACTCGTCACTGAACCCATCCATATAGGCATTGCCGTTCTGGCTGATGATGGCCGTGACCCTCTCAGGATGCGCCGCTGCGAGGCGATATCCTGTCGGCGCGCCGTAATCGAACACATAAAGCGCATAAGTCTTGAGCGAGAGGGCCTGTGTGAACTCATCGATGACCTTGGCCAGATTGTCGAAGGTGTAGTTGAAAGTGCCGCGTGCCGGAGCCTTGGTATATCCGAACCCGGGCAGATCTGGCGCGATGACGCGGAAATGATCGGCAAGCATCGGAATAAGCTCCCTGAACATGTGGCTGGATGACGGAAACCCGTGCAGGAGCAGAAGCACCGGCCCGTCCTTTGCGCCCGCTTCGCGGTAGAAGACATCCACCTCGCCCACTTTCTGGTTTTTGTAAGTGATAGCCATATTGGCCTCCAAAATCGTTTTGATGAAATCGACACGGACCGGCGATCCGCCTCTCGAATTCAAAATACTACCGATCGGTCGTTTGTAAATAGCGAAAATATGTGATACAGGATGGCGTTCGCTGCACCATGGCGGGCGGCGTGAGTGGAGTTGGGCAAGGCATGACAAAAGTCAGCAAGGAAAAGATCATTCAGGAAGCGCGGGAGCTGTTTCGGGAGAAGGGTTATGTCGGCGCGTCCATGCAGGATCTGGCCGATAAGGTCGGCTTGCGCAAAGCCTCGCTCTATATGCGATTTCCCAACAAGGAAGCGCTGGTGCCCGAGGTTCTCAGCCTGACTCTGGAGGAGACATTTGCCCAGCCGGAGATTGCCAGTTCAGATTGGTACACGGCCTATGAGGCTGTTGTGCGCGCCATTGCCGGCAGCCTCATGGACCGCAAACGCTGCGTCGGATTTCATCTGGCCTATGGTGTTGGGGACGACACGCCGGTTGCCAAGGAAGCCGTGCGGACCTTTTTCCAGGCTCACCGGGATCGAATGACCGACATATTGGAAAAGGCAATGCCGCGTGACGCTGCATCCATCCTCGCCACGGATGCCCTTGTCAGCCTGGAAGGAGCAACCTTGCTACTCGCCGTGTTCGATGATCCGGCTGCCATGGAGCGTGCCATCGACGCCGTTCTGGCTGCGGTCCGAAAAGAGGCGATTTAACCTAGCCAGCCATCCAGATAGCGGACGGTTTCCACGCCGGCAAATTTCGCCAAGCGGTTCAGCTCGGCATCCAGCTTTTCCAGCCTGCCGGTTGATGCGCGCACCCCTTTTTCAAGCCACAGACGCCTCACTTCCAGCGTGCCGTTCTTGCGGTCTGCCTTCATGTCGATGCGACCAATCAGCCTGTCTCCTTCCAGCAGCGGGAAGACATAATAGCCATATTGCCGCTTGGCTTCCGGCACGAAGACTTCGATGCGATAGAAAAAGCCGAATAGCCGTTCCGTGCGGGCACGGTCCCGCAAAAGCGGATCAAAGGGGCTGAGTACGCGGATGCGCTGGGGTGGCGCCACAGCATCATCCCCCGTAAAGCCTGCGAAGGCGTAGGAGGCGCGGTCCTTGCCGCCATCGGAATGGGCAAGCGTGACCTCGCAGAGTTCATCGCGGTGGTTCGCGACCCATTCTCTGGCTTCCTGCGGCGTGATGATGTCGAAAAATGCTGCGATTTCCCCCGATGTCGCAAAGCCGAGCCGCGACAGCGCCTGACGGCAGGCCCAGTCGATAAACTCGTCGTGGTGGACTTCACGGTCGCGATGTTCTGGCGGAATAACACGCTCGGCAAGATCATAGACCTTCTGGAAATTCACCCGCCCTGAGACGGCGAGCTTGCCCGTGTGCCACAGGAATTCCAGCGCAGTCTTGGATGGATGCCAGTTCCACCAGCCGCCGGACTGATGCCCCTCAGCCTTCATGTCCCGTGACATGACGGGACCACCTTCCGCTATGCGCCGATAGGTTTCCTGGAAAGCAGAATCGAACCCCTCCCCGTGCCATTTGCGCCATCGCTCCAGAATGACAGGCTCGCGGCGGCGGAAGCGGTGCTTCCAATAGGGGTAAAACGCTGTTGGAAGGATGGATGCGTCATGCGTCCAATGTTCGAAAAGCGCACGGTCTTTTTCGAGAAGGTCTGTCAGGTGCTGGCGCTTGTAGGTCTGGTTGCGGGAAAAGATGATCTGGTGATGCGCACGCTCGACCGTGGCTATGCTATCCAATTGCACGAAACCGAGATCGGTGATCAGATCCAGCAGATCAGCCTTGTCCATGGCGCGGCCTGGTGGCCCCGACAGCCCCTGACGGGACAGAAAGATGCGTCTCGCTGCTTCGTTCGAAATCAGAATCGCCATGGCAAAAGCCTAGGGTCGCGCCGCTCGAAAATCAACGTTCTTTTTTTGTTCCTTATTTTGTTTGTCGGGGCATATGGTTATAGAACGATGCTTGGAATTTTGAGGATCGGTTTTGGATATAGGTTTTCACGATGCGGGTGTGTCCTTTGAGGGACGGGTGGCGGTGCAGCCGCTGTCGCTGCTGCTGACCGAGCGGCGCATCGGCGTTATCGGGCTGAATGGTTCGGGCAAGACCACCTTCGCGCGGATGATCAACGGCCTGACGAAGCCCACGTGTGGCCGGGTCAGCGTCAACGGGCTGGATACGGTGGCCGATGGCCCTGCCGTCCTGCGCGATGTCGGCTTCATTTTTCAAAATCCGCAAAACCAGATCATCCTGCCCATCATACGTGACGACATCGGCTTCGGGCTGAAGAACCGGGGCATGAACAAGGCCGCCATTGATGCGGCAGTGGATGCCACGCTGCACCGCTTCGATATTCAGCATCTGGCGAAGCGGCGGGCGCATGAGCTTTCCGGTGGCGAATTGCAGCTTTGCGCTTTGGCGGCGCTGACCATTACCGGCCCCAAAATCCTCATCATGGACGAACCGACAAACCAGCTCGACTTAAAGAACCGGGCGCTGGTGGAGCGCACGATGGCTGGGCTGGAACAGGATCTCATCGTCATTACGCATGACCTGCCCTTGTTGGAAAGTTTTGATCGCGTTGTCGTGTTTCATCAAGGCAAGCTTCACGCTGACACATCGCCTGCAGACGCCATCCGGCTTTATCGCGAACTGGCCCTGCCATGAAAAGCCTTCACGTTGAAGGAACGGGGTGGCTCTACCGTCTCTCCCCACGCATCAAGCTGATTGCCCTTGCCGGTTTCAGCATCGCGCTGTTTATGACGCGACAGCCGTTGCTTCTTTTGGCAGCCCTGTGCATGGCAACTTTCGTTCTGGCCCAGGCCGGTCTCGGCTGGCGAGAAACGGTGGCCAGGCTGCGTCCGGTCTTGCTCACCATTGCCGTCATCGCACTCGTCAGCTTTGCGCTGATTTCGCCGCTCGATGCGACGATTACGCTGTTGCGGCTCACCGCCTTGACGCTGCTCGCAACGGCGATCACGGCCAGTGTCAGCATTTCGCAGTTCATGGATGAAATCACATTTGCGCTTGCCCCTCTCGAAAAGCTGGGGCTGGCCAATGCAGCGGATGTTGGGCTTGCCGTGGGCCTCGTCGTGCGTTTCGTCCCGGAAGTCATCAGCCGCTACCATACATTGCGCGACGCGCATCGGGCTCGCGGAATAGAGACGAAGCCACACTTAATTCTCGTTCCGCTTATCATTATGACGTTGAAGGACGCGGATGCGATTGCCGATGCCATTGACGCACGCGGTTTCAGAGGCCAAACCTCGTTTTCTGATTTATAAAGAGAGAGCCTGTTGAGAATGAAGACCCGTGACCTCGTTCTGATTTCGCTGTTTTCGGCCATCATCATCGCACTTGGCCTGTTGCCGCCAATTCCGCTCGGCTTCATTCCCGTGCCCATCACCGCGCAATCGCTTGGCGTGATGCTGGCGGGTGTCGTGCTGGGCGCCAAGCGCGGCGCGCTTGCGGTTCTCCTCACCATTCTCATCGCCGCTATCGGCCTTCCGGTTCTGTCGGGCGGTCGCGGTGGTCTGTCGATCTTCTACACGCCGACAACCGGCTATCTGATTGGCTGGGTGTTCGCAGCGCTGGTAACCGGTGCATTGGCGCAGCGCCTCGTCAACAGGGATCAGTCGGCTCTCGCGCAGCTCGGCGGCTTCTTTGTCGCGAGCACTGCGGGCGGCGTGGTTACGCTTTACGCCTTCGGCATCACCTATCTCGCATTCGCCACCGGCATCGGCTTCGAAAAAGCCTTCATCGGGTCGATGGCCTTCATTCCGGGCGATATCGTCAAGGCTGTGCTGGCAGCGCTCGCAGGCCGGGCCGTTATGGCCGGATACCCATTGTTGCCGCAACGCGCCTAACGCTTCCGTTAGGGCTGTTCAGGAGTTCCCGCCATGGCCACACGGCTTTACGAGCACCCGATATTCCTGGAACACATCACGCCGCAGGGGCACCCTGAACGCCCCGACCGGTTGCGCTCGCTCAACATTGCGCTTGAGCACCCCAATTTTGAACGACTGGAGCGCCGCCAAGCGCCACAGGCCAATGAAGATGCCATTCTGTTGGCGCATCCGGAAAGCCATCTGATTTCGATCATGCGGCAAATTCCGGAAGAGGAAGGCGAGATCAACCGCATCGAGGCCGATACCTATGCCTCACCGAAATCGCTACAGGCGGCGCTGACCGGCATCGGCGCGGCCATGGCGGCTGTCGATGACGTGTTTTTAGGCGCGGCAGACAATGTTTTCGTGGCCAGTCGCCCGCCGGGCCACCATGCGGAAACTGAAAAGGCCATGGGTTTCTGCCTGTTCAACAATGCCGCCATTGCTGCCCGCCACGCCCAAAAGACCTATGGCGCAGAGCGTGTCGCCATCGTGGATTGGGACGTGCACCACGGCAACGGCACCCAGGATATTTTCTGGAACGACACATCCGTGCTGTTCTGCTCCACCCACCAGATGCCGCTCTACCCGTGGAGCGGCGACAAGCGCGAGACGGGCATCAAGAACAATATCGTCAACGCTCCACTTTCGCCCAACACCGGCAGCGACCATTTCCGCGAGGCTTTCAAATCTCGCGTGCTGCCAGCACTCGCAGATTTCTCGCCTGATCTCATCATCATCTCCGCGGGTTTTGATGCGCATCACCGCGATCCGCTGGCGCAGATCAATCTGGTGGGCGAAGATTTTGACTGGGCGACGGGCCGAATTCTAGAGATGGCAGACAAATTTGCCTCCAACCGGGTCGTCAGCCTGCTTGAAGGTGGTTATGATCTGGAAGGTTTGGCGGAATCGGCAGCCATGCATATTTTGAGAATGATGAAGGGTTGAACATGACGGAAAATGCCAACACAGCCGATGTCAGCGGTTATTCTTTTGAAAAGGCTGTCGCCGAGCTGGAAAGCATTGTCGCCCGTCTGGAACGCGGCGATGTGGCGCTGGACGAATCTATTGCCATTTATGAGCGCGGCGAAGCCTTGAAGAAGCATTGCGAGACGCTGCTGACGGCGGCTGAAAAGCGCATCGAAAAAATCCGTCTGGATCGCGCAGGCAAGCCGGTTGGCGTGGAGCCGCTGGACGGCGAATAGGCTCCCCTCCCCAGTTCTCGGCTTCGATGGACGGCACGAAAACAGACCGTTCATTATTGATTCCTCACGAACGCCTTGAATCATGGTAAGCTAGCGCCTGATCTCAGGAGATTGCCATGTCATTTTTTCCGGGAAGAGACCCAGCAGCAGGCGATGCTTTTGCCTGTGACGCCATCGAAAACCTGATCATTCCGCGCTCCAGTGATATTGGCGGGTTTGCCGTGCGGCGTGCCCTGCCAACGCGGGACAGGCGGCTGGTTGGCCCCTTCATCTTCTTTGACCGTATGGGCCCGGCCATTCTCAGGGCGGGTCAGGCACTGGATGTAAAACCGCATCCGCATATCGGGCTTTCGACGGTCACTTACCTGTTTGATGGCGAAATCAAGCATCGCGATAGCCTCGGCACCGAACTGGTGATCCGCCCCGGCGATCTCAATCTGATGACCGCAGGACGCGGCATTGTGCATTCCGAGCGAACGCCGGAAAACCTGCGCGGTCACCCGCTTTCCATTTCCGGCCTGCAAACATGGCTTGCCCTGCCGGACGGCAGTGAAGAAATCGCACCGGATTTTTCGCATACGGGACGCGAGGCCATGCCCGTGATTGACATCAAGGGCGCGACTGGCCGGGTCGTCATCGGGGGATTTGCAGGCGCTGCATCGCCGGTCAAGACGTTGACAGATACGCTTTACGTGGATCTGACGCTGGAAGCCGGGGTAAAGCTTCCCTTTCCAGCAGACCACGAAGAACGGGCGATCTATATTCTCTCCGGTTCACTGGATGTGGCGGGCGATGTTTTTGCTGCCGATCAACTCATCGTATTTCGCGCGGGCGATGATATTACGTTGAAAGGCGGCAACTATGGTTGCCACATCATGCTTTTCGGGGGCGCGGCGCTGAATTCGAAGCGCTATATCTGGTGGAATTTCGTGTCATCGTCCAAAGAACGCATCGAAAAAGCGAAGGATGAGTGGAGAACCGGTCGCTTCGACATCGTACCGGGGGATGAAGAAGAGTTTGTCCCTTTGCCGCAGGGTTGAAATTCGTTAAAACAAAATAAATCTTGCCCAAGACGGATCTACACACCATCTGAAGCGGCGGATTCACCACAAAAAAAGCGAAGGCCGAACGATTGACCGGAATGCCAGAGACACCATTGCTTGACCGTGTGAAGTTCCCCTCTGATCTCAAGTCGATCGAGGATCGCGATTTGCCGCAGCTTGCGCGGGAATTGCGCGACGAGATGATCGATGCTGTCTCGACCACGGGCGGGCATCTGGGCGCAGGGCTTGGCGTGGTGGAACTGACCATTGCCATCCACAAGGTGTTCAATACGCCGGAAGACCGTCTTATCTTCGATGTTGGCCACCAATGTTATCCCCACAAGATCCTGACCGGGCGCCGCGATCGCATCCGCACGCTTCGGCAGGAAGGTGGGCTTTCCGGCTTCACGCGTCGTGCTGAAAGCGAATATGACGATTTTGGCGCGGGTCATTCCTCCACATCGATTTCCGCTGGCCTCGGCATGGCGGTTGCCGCCGAGCTTGATGGCAGTGACCGCAAGGTGATTTCCGTGATCGGCGATGGCTCCATGTCCGCAGGCATGGCGTTTGAGGCACTGAACAATGCTGGTGCGCTCGACGCACGCCTGATCGTCATCCTCAACGATAATGATATGTCGATTGCCCCGCCAACGGGTGCCATGAGCGCCTATCTGGCGCGCCTCGCCTCCGGCCGCACCTATATGGGCTTTCGCGATCTTGGTAAGAAACTGACGGCCTATCTCGGTAAGTCGATCGACCGGGCTATTACCCGCGCAGTCACGCATGCACGCGGCTATGTGACTGGCGGAACGCTTTTCGAGGAGCTAGGCTTTTACCACATCGGCCCGATCGACGGTCACTCCTTCGAGCATCTTCTGCCGGTGCTGCGCAATGTCCGCGACAACCAGAAAGGCCCTGTGCTGATCCATGTGGTCACGCAAAAGGGCAAGGGCTATGCGCCCGCCGAAGCCGCAGCCGACAAGTATCACGGCGTCAACAAGTTCGATGTCATCACCGGCACACAGGCGAAAGCCAAGCCGAATGCGCCGAGCTATACCAGCGTGTTTGCTGAAGCGCTGGTGCAGGAAGCGACGCTGGACGAGAAGATCGTTGGCGTCAGCGCCGCCATGCCGAACGGCACGGGCCTGGACAAGTTGGCCGATATTTTTCCGAAACGAAGCTTCGATGTCGGCATCGCCGAGCAACATGCCGTTACCTTTGCGGCGGGTCTGGCAGCCGATGGCTACAAACCGTTTTGCGCGCTCTACTCCACCTTTCTGCAACGCGGTTACGACCAGCTGGTGCATGACGTGGCGATACAGTCCTTGCCTGTGCGCTTTCCGATTGACCGCGCTGGTTTCGTCGGCGCGGATGGACCAACCCACTCAGGCTCGTTTGACACAACATTTCTCGCCACCCTGCCCGGCATGGTCGTTATGGCGGCTGCGGATGAAGCGGAACTGAAGCATATGGTGCGCACAGCCGCCGCCTATGATGAAGGTCCGATTTCCTTCCGTTATCCGCGCGGTGAAGGTGTTGGTATCGAAATGCCAGCGCGCGGCGAAATTCTGACTATTGGCAAGGGCCGGGTCATCAAGGAAGGCAGCAAGGTCGCATTGCTTTCTTTCGGTACACGCCTTGCAGAATGTCTGGCGGCAGCAGAAGATCTGGATGCCGCTGGCCTCTCCACCACTGTTGCGGATGCCCGCTTTGCAAAGCCGCTGGACATTGATCTCATTCGCCAGCTTGCCAGCCACCATGAGGTGCTGATCACCATCGAAGAAGGTGCGGCAGGCGGGTTTGGAGCTCATGTGCTGCATTTCATGGCCAGCGCCGGACTTCTCGATACGGGTTTTAAGGTTCGCACACTGACCCTGCCGGACCAATGGGTCGAGCAGGCGAAACCGGAGGTCATGTATGCCAATGCTGGCCTCGACCGGGCTGGCATCGTTTCCACCGTCTTTGATGCCCTCGGCCAGAAGCGTGCGGGGCTCGGCGTGGCCTGAACCATCGGTTCATTCACACGTCAGAAAGTCCTGCCATCTGACAGGCAATAAAAAACCCGCCGGATTTCTCCGGCGGGTTTTTCGTGTCAGTTTGTGCTGATCTCTTAGAACTCTTCCCAATTCTGCGCGGTTGGTGTGGCAGAGGTATCGGGGGCAGCAGCAAAGGCTTTTTCGAGGCTTTGCCCGAGTGCGCGGGCCGGCGACGGGACCGGGCGGGCCGTTGGCTTTGCGATCTTCGCGGCCGGGCGTGGCGTTGGCGAAAAAGCAGGCTTGGGCGCGGATGCAGAAGCGGTGCGCGGTGCGCTGTGGGGCACCGGAGCAACGGTTTTGGCGACGGCCGCGCCGTTGCCAAGATTGAACTGCCCGATGAGTTCGTTCAGGGCCTGTGCTTCGCGCGCAAGCGTGTGGCTGGCTGCGGTCTGCTCCTCCACCATGGCTGCGTTTTTCTGCGTGCCCTGATCCATCGTGTTGACGGCGGCGTTGATCTCTAGCAAGCCCGTTGCCTGTTCGCGGGAGGCCGTAACGATGGTTCCGACGTGGGCGTTGATTTCCTCAACTTCAGCAATGATCATTTCCAGAGCCTTGCCGGTTTCGCCAACGAGGTTCACACCGTTCTCAACCTGCTGGCTGGAGGCGCTGATCAGCACCTTGATCTCCTTGGCTGCCTTGGCTGAACGCTGCGCCAGTTCACGCACTTCCTGCGCGACAACAGCAAAGCCCTTGCCAGCTTCACCAGCACGCGCCGCTTCAACACCCGCATTCAGCGCCAGAAGGTTGGTCTGGAAGGCGATATCATCGATAACGCCGATGATGCTGGTGATTTCGCTGGATGAATGCTCGATGGCCTGCATGGCGGAAACGGCATTGCGGACAACGGTGCCGGACTTTTCAGCGCCAGAGCGTGCACGCTGCACCAGTGCGCTTGCCTCTTCGGCACCCTTGGCGCTGTCATTGACCGTCGTGGTGATTTCTTCGAGGGCTGCCGCCGTTTCTTCGATAGAAGCCGCCTGCTGTTCGGTACGGCGGGAGAGATCATCAGCAGAAGACAGCATCTCAGCTGCGCCAGCATTGATGGCCGACGCGTTTTCGCCAACCTTGCGCAGTGCGCCCTGAAGCTTCTCCAGCGAGTTGTTGAAATTGATGCGAAGTGGCTCGACGAACTCCGTGAATGGCGTCTCAATCCGGTAAACCAGATTTCCATCCGCCAAAGCCTCAAGACCCTTGGCAAGCTCATCGCGAGCAAATGTCTGCTCGGCCTCCATCCGCGACTTTTCGAGTTCGTCGCGGCGACGGTCCGCTTCTGTCGCTGCGCGCATTCTGTCAGTTTCACCCGAAAGGCGGGACTTCTCGATTGCGGCTTCCTTGAAGACCAGAACGGCCTGCGCCATCTTGCCCACTTCATCGCCCCGGTCCAGTGCTGGAACCTCGACGCTCATATCACCGCTAGCAAGACGCCCCATCGCGTTGGTCATGCCAACAATCGGGGAAACGATGACGCGTGAAAGACCCCAAATCAACAGCACGGCAATAGCACCGGCTACGGCACCACCGCCCAGAAGGGCAAGACGAATATTGCTATGCGCTGCTGCCTCTGCTGCCGCTTTCGCTTCGGACGCCGCTGCAAGCTCAGACTTTATCTTGGTTGCCGCAGCGCGGAAGCCATCCAGTTGCCCCTTGCTGTTGTTGCGACCGATTTCAATCACGTCTGCAATCGAGGCTTCGGTGTTTTTGCGAGCTGCCATCTGGGGCTCGATCAGCTGCGTATAGAATATGTTTGCTGCGCCCTGCATGTCGTTGATGGATTTCAAAACGTCCGGCTGGCCAGCAGCAAGGTCGCGCGCTTCATCCAGCTTTTTCAGCATCAACGTACGCTGAGCAAACACGTCATTATAGGTGCTATCGGTGCGAAACAGGATATAGCCGCGTTGATCGACTGCCTGTTCCAGCATTGCAGCCTGAGCAGCGTCAACCGCAGACACAATCCTGTTGATGTTTGCCTGCTCGTCGGAAACGCGTTTGGCTTCAAGCGTTTGCCAAAACACGACAGCCGTTGCGACAAGGCAGACAGCCATCAAGGCGAGGAAGGTTGCGACAAGCTTCAGGATGATAGGTAAATTTTTTAAAGACATCACGAAATCTCTCGATACGTCAGGAGTGACGCAAGGCCAAACGGCCACTGACGTCACGTCATTTGTTCGGGAATGCCATCATGGCAGTAATGGTGCGCCGGAACTCAGCTTCGCGCCAACATTGCACCAAGCCGTTTATTTTCGCTTAAACCAGACGTGTCACCCTGTGGACAAACCAGTGCAGCCCGCACCGGCATGACATCACAAAATGCTTGCTTTCCGGGCTTTTGACAGTCATTGACACGGCTATGTCTCATTCATCTGAAAATCACCGGCTGGACCAGCTTCTCGTGTCACGCGGTCTGTTCGCCAGCCGCTCTCGCGCCCGCGACGCCGTTGCGCGCGGAACCGTGCGTGTCAACGGCAAGGTCGTGACCAAGCCAAGCCTGACATTTCCCGGAAATGTCGTCTTTGAGATCAGCGATCCTGCTCAGGATTATGTCTCACGCGGCGCCCTGAAGCTGGTTGCTGCGCTGGACCATTTCCAGCTCGATCCACGCAATCTCGAATGTCTTGACGTCGGCGCGTCCACTGGCGGCTTCACCGAAGTGTTGCTGAAACGCGGCGCGTCCCACGTCACGTCTATCGATGTCGGCCATGGCCAGATCCACCCCCGCATTGAAAATGACCGGCGCGTGACCAGCATTGAAGGCTTCAACGCACGTTTTCTGACAAGCGATGATATCGACAACCGTCCAATCAGCTTCATCGTTTCGGATGTGTCTTTCATCTCGCTCAAGCTGGCACTGGCACCCGCGCTGGAACTGGCAGAGCCGGGTGCGCTCGCCGTTCTCCTCGTCAAGCCACAGTTTGAAGCAGGACGCGACGCGATCAGCAAGGCCGGCCTTCTAAAAGAACCTGAAACGGCACCTGCCGTTGCCGCAGAGCTTGAACGTTGGCTGGTGGAAGATATGGGCTGGGTCAGCCTTGGCCTTATTCCCTCCCCCATTGCCGGTGGCGATGGAAATGAGGAATATCTTCTCGGAGGCCGCAAGCCATGACAACCCAGACGGTCACAATACAAAGCCTTGGTGCACAGGGCGACGGGATCGTGCATGGTTCCGACGGTCCGATCTACGTGCCGTTTGCCTTGCCGGGCGAAACGGTAGCGATTGCCCGGGTCAAGGATCAGGGCATGGTCATGTCCATCACCACGCCAGCACCAGAGCGGCGTGAGCCCGCCTGCCGCCACTTCGGTCCGGATGGCAAGAACGGCACCTGCGGCGGCTGTTCGCTGCAGCATATGGCCGATGAGCCCTATCACGTGTTCAAGCGCAGCCTCGTGGTCGCGGCATTGAAGTGCAAGGGGCTCGATGTGCCGGTGGAAACGCTTGTGCACTGTCGCCCGGGCGAGAGACGCCGTGTCGTCTTTACCGCCCGAAAAACTGAAAAAGGCATGCTTCTAGGCTTCAGCCAGGCCAACAGCCACCATATCGTCGCTATCGAGGAATGTCCCGTCAGCTCGGATGGTATCATCTCGCGCCTCGATGCCATCAGAGCCATCAGCCTTCCGCTTGCATCCAATGCGGAGCCCTTCAGGATCGCCGTGATGGAAACGCTGTCCGGGTTGGATATTGCGTTTGAGGGCATCAAGTCTGCCAATGACAAGCAGCGCCGGGCCGTGACCGAAACCGTGCTGTCCATGCGCGGTATCTCGCGTGTGTCGCTTTCGGGTGAAATCCTGATCGAGCCGCAAAAGCCGATGATCGATTTCGATGGCATTGCCATTTCTCCGCCATCCGGCGGCTTTGCACAGGCCACACGGCAGGCAGAAGATGCCATGGCGGCACTCGTGCTGGAGCATGTGGGCAAATCCAAACGCATTGCCGATCTGTTCTGTGGCTCCGGCACGTTTGCGCTTCGCCTTGCGCGTCTGGGCAAGGTGCACGCGGTCGAAGCCGAGGAAAAGGCGCTGAAGGCGCTGGATCTTGCTGCCCGCAATACGCAAGGCCTGAAGCCCGTGACCATTGAAAAGCGCGACCTGTTCCGCCACGCACTGACAGCCAAGGAACTGAAAAACTACGACGCCGTGGTTTTCGATCCACCACGTGCAGGCGCGGAAGCCCAGTGCAAGGAACTGGCGCGCAGCACGGTCAAGAAGATTGTTGCCGTCAGCTGCAATCCGCTATCGCTGGCGCGGGATCTCGCCATTCTGGTCGAGGGCGGATACCGCATCACCAAGGTGACGCCTGTTGACCAGTTTCTATGGTCGCCGCATGTGGAAGCGGTTGCTACGCTCGAAAAATAGGCTTTACCAGGCCGTATCGATATTGCCGCTGCCAACCACGCCGTTGCAGCGGCAACGTCCGCCCACGCGGCCCTGCTGGACCGGGCAGACGTAAGGGCGGGAGCGATTGGCGCTATCTGGTGGCGTCACCACGCAGACGAAGCGCTGATAGCGGCGGTCGGAATTGTTGTTTCGATCAGGCCGCCTGGACTGGCTGTTGTAGTTCTGGACCTCGATCACATCGCTCTGGCGCGCCTGCGGCACTTGCAGTGGCAGAACGCTTGCCGTTTGCGCAACGCTGGAGAGAGACATGAGGGCGAGCGTGGCAAGCACGATGGGGCGCATGTTACAGGCTTTCTTGAAAGACAGGCAGTTTGCGCAAAGACTAAACTGCCTTTGCCAGCAATTCCATAAGACCCGCCTATTTTCAACGTCCACGCTTAACGGCGCATGAATGCCTCAAAGGCGGCTCTGGCTTCAGCGCTTTGCAATTGTGCTGCAAAATGCACGATCTCGGCATCGATGCGCGCGCGTACCTCGGCCACATCTCCACGCAGCAAATCCCGGGCGATTTTTAATGCCTGCGGAGGCTTTGCCGCAAGTGACGACGCGATCTTCAGCGTCTCGCTCTCGACTTCAGCCTCGGGAACCACTTTCCAGATCAACCCTGCGGCAAGCGCCTGTTCCGCAGAAAAGCCCTCCCCGGCTGCCAGCATCGCAAAGGCGCGCTGATGCCCCATGATGCGCGGCACCAGCAGACTGGAGGCCGCTTCCGGCACCAATGCGAGATCCACGAATGGCGTCTTGAACAGGCTGCGGCTGGACGCGACGGTCAAATCGCAATGCAAATGCAGCGTCGTTCCGATGCCGATGGCAAGGCCATCGACGCCCGAGACGATGGGTTTCTGGACGCCGACCAAGGCGTGCAGAAAATCTGCAGCCGCCAATCGTCCCTTGCCGCCGGACATGGCGAAAGCCATGAAATCGGCCATATCATTGCCAGCCGAAAAGCAGCCATTGGAGCCGAGAAAAGCGATAGCGCGAATATCGGCATCCTCATCCGCCGTTTGCAAAGCGTCGATCATGGTGCGGTACATCGCATCCGTGATCGCGTTTTTCTTTTCGGGCCGGTTGAAGCGAATGACCTGCACACCGGGTGCGGCCTGCGGACGTTCAACGAGAATAGGATCGGCAGCCATGGACAGCACTCCTTAACCCAGCACGGTGCGGGCGGCTTCAAGGCTCGCGGCACCAGAGATCACGCGGTCCTTCAAGGCAGATGTTTCCGCCAGCAGGTTTTCAGCGGTGAAGCGGCATAGGGCAACACGCTTTTCGCCTTGCCCGTCATCGACTGACACCAGCGCACCCTTGGCCAGATAAGCACCGGTCAGCGCCAGCCCGAACAAACGCTGGTAAGGCGTGGCACCGGCAAGAACAGCCGCTGTTTCGCCCTTGCCAAGCGTTGCGAGCAACCACTCCGTTGCGTCCTCAAGATCGCCAATGCCTCTATCGAGATAGCGGGCTGTTTCACCAAGCTCAGGATTGTTGGCGGCGCGCACGGCCTGTGACTGCTCTTTCAGTTCCGCAATGAAGCCACGCACGTGGCTGCCTTCGGACAGCGGCAACTTCCGCATGACCAGATCGATGGCCTGAATGCCATTGGTGCCTTCATAGATCGGGGCGATGCGTGCATCGCGCAGATAGCGGGCAGCACCGGTTTCCTCAATAAAGCCCATGCCGCCATGCACCTGTATGCCAAGTGACGCGACGTCTACCCCGGCATCGGTCGAAAAGGATTTGGCAATCGGCGTCAGAAGTGCCGCCCGCTCCTGCCAGAATTTCCGCTCAGCCGGTTCTGTCCGGGCGTGGCTCATGTCTGTGGCATGGGCGCAGGAAAAGGAGATGGCCCGCGAACCTTGCGTCAGCGCCTTCATTGTCAAAAGTGTTCTGGCAATATCGGGATGCTCGATGATCGGGCTCATGCCCACGGCTTGGGTGCCGGTAGCCTTGCCCTGTGTGCGCTCTTTTGCGTAGGCGATGGCCTTTTGCGTGGCCGCCTCGCAGATGGCAACGCCCTGCATGCCAACCGCCAAACGCGCATTGTTCATCATGGTGAACATGCAGGCCAGCCCTTTGTTTTCCTCACCGACGATCCAGCCGATTGCGCCTTTTTCAGCACCATAGCGCCCGTCACCAAAAATCATTGTGCAGGTAGGAGAGCCGTGAATGCCGAGCTTGTGCTCCAGCGCATGGCAGAAGAGGTCGTTGCGCTCACCCGGCTTTCCAGCCTCGTCGGGAAGGAATTTCGGCACCAGAAACAGGGAAATGCCGCGTGTTCCCGCAGGCGCATCCGGCAGGCGGGCCAGAACCAGATGGATGATGTTTTCGGCAGCGTCGTGCTCGCCCCAGGTAATATATATTTTCTGGCCGAAGATACGGTAGCTGCCGTCATCGGCGCGTTCTGCCCGGCTTTTCAATGCGGCGAGATCAGATCCGGCATGCGGTTCGGTCAGGTTCATCGTGCCGGTCCAGGTGCCGGACACCAGCTTTTCGAGATAGGTTGCCTTGAGTTCGCTGCTGCCATGGGCCGCGATGGCTTCGACAGCACCCATGGTAAGCGTGGGGCACAGAGCAAAGGCCATGGAACCGGAGTTCCACATTTCTAGCGCGGCGACATTCAGAAGATGCGGCAACGCTTGCCCGCCAAACTCTTCCGGCGCGGTCAGGCCGTTCCAGCCACCTTCCGCCCAGCGGCGGTAAAGATCGGCCCAGCCATCGGGCGTGCGCACCGCGCCATCCACGAGCTTTGAACCCTGCTTGTCGCCAATATCGCCAAGAGGTGCGACCTCATCGGAGGCAAACCGACCCGCCTCATGGAGAATGGCGTCAACAGTGTCCTCGTCGAGATCACCGAAGGCGCCCTCTTCGAGCGCGGCTTTGAGACCTGCCACATGTTTCAGCGTAAAAGCGATATCGTCTACCGGTGCGATATACATCCTGCCTCCTCCCGAAGCGTCAGCTTGCAATGCGATAGCCTCTGGGGCTAATTGATTTTTACGTAAACGTCAATTTGAAAAATCTGAGAGATGTT
Source organism: Rhizobium sp. WCS2018Hpa-16 (assembly GCF_031843705.1). Lineage (NCBI taxonomy): Bacteria > Pseudomonadati > Pseudomonadota > Alphaproteobacteria > Hyphomicrobiales > Rhizobiaceae > Rhizobium > Rhizobium sp. WCS2018Hpa-16. The sequence continues at coordinate 640,696 of NZ_JAVTIX010000002.1, read as the reverse complement.
CAACTTCTCGCTCTCAGCCAAAATCGGCGCTTGTCTGGCCCTCGGCAACGATAGCCGTAATCAGGCCGTCGCAAAACTCTGGTCTGCATGATATGTCGCACAGGCGGATTAAGCTCCGCTGCCCGCCCGCGATTGCGTTTCAGGATTTACGACCATGGACATTCCCCATCCAGCCATACCCGGTCTCGTCTGGGCCTATCGCTTCAGCCCCGGCGCGCAGACATGCACGCGATTGCCGCCGGATGTCGCATTTAGCGAATTGCAAACCGAAGACGGGTTCTTCTGGCTGCACCTTAACCTTGCCGACTCACGCGTCACGGGCTTTCTGGAAACCCTGCAGGGCCTTGATGAGAGCATGAAGGCGAGCCTGACCACCCATGAAACGCATCCTTCCATTGTGGTGGATGATGGCGCGCTGCATGGTACGCTGGTCGATTTCCAGCGTGAATTCGATCAGGAAACGCGTGACATTGGCTGGCTGCATTTTGCGCTGGGCGAGCGTTTCATCATCACCACTCGGCTTCAGCCATTGCGGTCAGTGGACCGGCTGCGCGCCGCGATCGACAAGAACCCGAAACGCTATTCGACGCCATCGCATGTATTTGAGGGACTGGTTGCCGAGTTTCAGCGCAGCCTGATCGCGCTCATCATGGAAACAACGGAAGAGCTGAATTCCATCGAGGACATCGTCTACGACTCCACGCCACGGGATGAACGGCGCAGACTTGCACCCGTGCGCCGCACCGTTGTGCGCCTTCACCGGCATCTGCGCACCGTTCTGACCCTCATGCGCCGGGCTTCGGCAGCAGATGAAGACGAAATGCCACCCGGTTTCGAAGATATTGCCGCACGGCTGACGGGCCGGCTGGAGGCCATCGATCATGATGTCTATGCCTTGCAAGAGCGGGCAAGGCTTTTGCACGAGGAAGTCGATTCCAAGCTTTCGTCCGAAACCAACCGCCATCTCTATATTCTATCGTTGATGACGGCATTTCTCTTGCCACCAACGCTGGTGACAGGCTTTTTCGGCATGAACACGTCAGCCCTACCCTTTACCGAGGGCGCAAGCGGCACATTCTATGCGGCCAGCTTCATTGTCGCATCCATTTTGCTGGCATGGGTGCTGATACGCCGCGTGGGAATTCTATAAATGCAAAACGCCGCCCCGAGGCATCGGCGCGGCGCTTTCAAGATCGGCACTGTCAGCAATCAGCTGTAAGGCGAATAGCAGGTCTGACGTGGGCCGTTATACGGCTGGAAGGTGTTGCTACCGGCATCGTAAGAGCGGTAACGGCCAAAGCACCAGTTCACGTGGCTCTGGCTCACGCCATAAGCGCGCGGTACTGGGCGGTAAACCGGACGTGGGCGATATTCAGGCACCGGACGGTAGACTTCGCGAGGCTGCGCGAGCGCACCGCCGATGATCGCACCGGCACCGAAAGCTGCCAGCGGGAACCAGTATCCGTTGTGATGGCGATAGCCCGGGCGATATTCGCGGTAGCCACGGTGGCCGCGATAATAACCGCCGCCATAATCGCGCCGGTATCCACGGTCGCGCCAGTACTGAACGTTGACAACGCCGTCATCGGCTTTTTCCACGGCTGGTGGAGCAACCTTGATTGGCATGGCCTGCGCGGGAACGATTGAGCCCGTTACAGCCAGAACAGAGAAGCCTACGGCCCAAACTGTTTTCATATAATTTTGCATCTGATTTCCTCCATCCACGACCGGTTACTCTGCCGGTGCATTGTGAACAACGATGTTTTCTTCTTGGTCTTATCACCCGCGATGCGGGCTGATTTTATATGTTACTCAACTTATAAATACTTAGCTGAACCCAGCATTAACAGAGCATTCACAGTCAATTGATGGGGTCTCATTAAATAAATTGCGAAAGGCCCGACATTTGCCGGGCCCTTTCAAAAACACTGTTAGTTGGATACGCACTGTCTGCGTGGGCCATTGTTAGGCTGGAATGTATTGTCGGATGCGCGATACGAACGGTAGCGGCTTGCGCAATATTGCTGATGGCTGTTGCCATAGGCAGGACGGCCCTGCGACATTGCGCCGCCGATAATTGCGCCTGTGGCAAATGCTGCAAGCGGGAACCACATGCCGTTATGCTGACGGTAGCCTGGGCGACGGTCACGGTAGCCACGGTGGCCGTTGTAATAATCGCGGCGCGCCATGGAGCGGCGATAGTCGCGATCGCGACCACGGAAGCTGCGATCCCGGTAGATGCGGCGCTCGTCGCGACGGTACTGGACCTGAACGACATTATCGGCCATCGTCGTCTGTGCAGGCTTCTTCATTGGAACGGGCACCTGGAATGCCTGCGATGGCGTGAAGCTCGTCATGAGCATGATGACCGCTGTCGCGATGCTCGTTTTGCGCAAATTCATTTTGGATGTTCTCCGTATTGTGATGCGCGTTAAGACCGCGCTTCCATTGTCACAATAACGGAGAAGGTTGCTTTTGGTTCCATTGCGCAAAATGGAACAAGTATAATCAGGCCTCTACTTGAACATCTGTGAGGGGCCTCGAACAACAGGCGAGAATATAGCCTTCCTCGATTTCCTCATCCAGAATGCCGCCATTGTGGTTCATCTCAACCTCGCCGGAAAGCTTCAGAACACGGCATGTGCCGCAGATACCGGACTCGCAGGCGGCACCGATGCGCACGCCCGCCGCACGCGCCGTCATCAGAATCGTCTGACCTGATTGGCATGGCACGTCCTTGCCGGACAGTGTGAAGTTGATTTTGGCCAGCACCTCGCCATCGTCAGGCAAGTCGCTTGCGCCGACAGCAACGGGAGCCGCGGGAGAAAAGCTTTCCTGATGATAACGCGCCATATCGAAGCCGGATGCTTCCAGCATGGAGCGGATGGCCGCCATGAAGGGTTCCGGCCCACAGCAAAACACCGTGCGATCCATAAAGTCATGCGACAGCAGCGCAATCTTGGCCTTGTCCACCATGCCCTTCAGACCGGACCACAGATCCGTGCGCCCGCAGTTTTCAACGATGAAGCCGAGCGACAGGTTGGGCATGAAGCGCGCCAGATATTCCAGCTCATGGCGGAAGACGATATCGGAAGGAGAGCGTGAGCAGTTGATGAAGGAAATATCGCTTTGCGGTGCGCGGTCACTCATGTCGCGCACCATCGACATCATCGGCGTCACGCCAGAGCCTGCTGAGATGAACAGATATTTGTCCCCGGGGTGGCGCACATAGGAAAAGTCGCCCAGCGGCCCCAACGCACGGATCTTCATGCCGGGCTTCAGGTTGTTGAACATCCAGCGCGTTCCGATGCTCGTGGCCTGCGCCTTCACGGTCACCGCAAGCGCATAAGGACGCGACGGGCTGGAGGAGAGCGTGTAGGTTCGGAACAGCGGCTCCGGGCCAACAGGCAGTTCCAGCGTCACGAACTGGCCCGGCAGATAGCGAAACCAGTTGGTGCCTTCGGAGCGAAACAGGAAGGTCATCACATCTGGTGTTTCAGGCGTGACGGAGATGCACTCCAGCAGATGAAGCTTGTCGCTCCAAGGCTTCATCTCATCAATATGCTTGTATGTCGTTGCCATGCTGGAAAAGGTCATGCGACAGCCGACAGTTTTTGTTTGTCGCCGGTCAGGCGGTCGATCATGAAATCCGCATACCAATTGACGAACTGCATGACGCCGCCCTCATCTTCCATGGAGTAAGGACCCGGCTCATAGGCAGGGGAGCGAATGCCGAAGGCATTTTCCTCGACAATGCGGCGGTCCTGATCATTGGTCTCGTTCCAGACATGGGTCAGGTTTTCGATATCGTAATCGACCCCTTCCACCGCATCCTTATGCACCAGCCACTTGGTTGTGACCTGCGTTTCCATTGGTCCGAGTGGCAGCACTCGGAAGGAAATCAGGTGGTCGCCAAGGAAATGGTTCCAGGTCGTCGGGTAATGGAACAGAAGCAGCGTGCCAATATGGTCAATCGTAACATCATCCGACAGCGGGCGACGCACGGCGCGCTTGCCGGACATGGTGTAGCTCTCGGCATCACCAATCAGCGGCATACGCGCCACACGGAACTGACCCTTGGGATCGATCTTGAAGCGGCTTGGCAGGCCGGCTGCCTCGCAGCGTGCCCAGTGGCCGCCGATTTCAGGATCGCTCGCGCCGCCGTCAGTCCCGGTCACGCTCGGGTTTTCAGGATAGGTGCGGCACAGTTCCGGGTGGTTGGCGGCGCAATGGTAGCACTCGCGGTTGTTCTCCCAGACGAGCTTCCAGTTGCCCTTTTCGATGATGGTGCTCTCATGGGCGACCTTTGCCTCCCACACGCGGTGCGGTGCCATATAGCCCTCGATTTCGGCACGAACCGGCGCGAAATCGGCAGGCTTTTCGGCCAGACAGATGAAGACGTAACCGGCCACCGTCTCACAGGCGATGGGCTTCAGGCCAAACTCGCCCTTGTCGAAATCATCGCCCATATGGCGCGCAAACAGCAGCTTGCCATCCAGATCATAGGTCCACTGGTGGTAGGGACAGACCAGACGGGCCGACTGGCCCTTGTGGCTGGTGCAGACGCGTGAACCGCGATGGCGACAAGAATTGTGGAAGGCGCGGATGGCACCATCCCGGCCGCGCACGATGACCGCGGAGTAGTCACCGATCTGAACCGTCATATAGGTACCCGCCTTCGGCACTTCACAATCATGGGCCACAAACAGCCAGTCGCGGTACCAGATGTTTTCCATGTCCAGCTGGAAATAATCCTGATCCACGTAGAAAGGCTGCTCAAGGGTAAAACCCTCACGACGGTTTTTCAGTTGCCGCAATACGGTGTCGCGCAAATCCATGGCCACGTCCTCGAAAAGTCGCGGCAAGCCTTCAAGGGGCCATCTCCCGCGTGTGATGGCGATTATCTAACCATTCACGCGCATCTTCAGCACCACATACAGCGACATCGGCTTCCGCATTGGCGACAATTTGCGACATGGACGATATCGGCCTTGGCCCGTGATTTTGGTTCTGAAACAGTGGCTTATAGATCGATCAAACGAAAATCCGTCGCAATGTGACGCGGGATTGTGCGCCATAATCTTTAATGGCGACAGTGTCGCGAAAAGGAATTTTTAACCTCCTTCACGTAAAACAATTCAATCGGCATAGGAGTTCTCCGATGGAAAAGAGCACGCAGATACGCTATTTTGATGCGAGCGCGCTCAAGCCCGCGCCTCCCCGCACGAAAACAGCCCATTCCGATTTCCTTCGCACCGGCAAGATCGCCCGTTACGAAGAGAAATGGGTTCCGCGTGAGCATCGCTATCTGACGCATGAGCAGGTGGCCGAGATTACCGGACGCAAGCTTCAGACGGCTGGCGAATTGACCTATTCACGGCTGAATTCCTTCCACCAGTCCATCCGCTTTCCCAACATGGTGTTTCACCGCACCATCGAAGAGAGCCCACATCTGGGCTATTGCCATGTCACGGCATCGCGCACCAGTTTCGACCTGCGCAACCCCGTCATCTGGTCGTTCTATTTCGCCAATTTCTTTGCCGAACTGTGCGGCGACGACCAGTTCTTCGAGAATATCGATGCGCGACATCCCCGCATGTATTTTGCCGTTGCAATGGCTGTGGCCGGTGACAGGTCGGTTAAAATCGACAAGACCATTCACCGCGATGGACTGCTGTTTCGCACCCATGACCCCAAGGTTGCACTGAAGAACGTGCTGATGCTTGGCACGCGCTCCAGTGAGATGCGCAAGTTCATCCGCACACTTTGAAACTGACGCCGCAAACAGCTTTCCAACCCGGCTGAAAACCTCTAAAGCATGCCGCGCGAAACTGTGCGGCGTCAAAGGCCGCGCGCCCCTGGAAGGTGCAGCATTCATGGCGCGTCATATCGACATTGAAAACGACCGGGCAACGGCGCTTAGCGACGCCGTTGAGGTGTTGTCGTCAGGCCATCCCGTCGCCATTCCCACGGAAACGGTCTATGGCCTTGCCGCAGATGCCACCAACCCTGTTGCCATTGCCCGCATCTATGAAACCAAGGGGCGTCCGCAGTTCAATCCGCTGATCTGCCACATGGCAAGCATTGCGATGGCGGAAGATTATGCGGTGTTTGATCCCATCTCGCGAAAGCTGGCAGAGGCGTTCTGGCCGGGTCCTCTCACGCTCATTCTGCCATTGAAGCCGGGTGGCGCAATCCATGCGCTTGCCACAGCCGGTCTGGATACTGTCGGCATTCGCATTCCCAAGGGCTTTGCCAGTGCTCTGATCGAACATTTCGGCAAGCCGCTCGCCGCACCCAGCGCCAACAGTTCCGGCAAGATCAGCGCCACCAGTGCCGCCCATGTGGACGCTGACCTCGGTGAAAAAATCAGCCTCATTCTGGATGGTGGCTCGGCTGATGTCGGCGTGGAATCCACCATCATCAAGGTCGAGCAGGACGGCACCGTGCGCCTGCTCCGTCCCGGTGGATTGGTGGCGGAAGAGATTGAGCGCGTTGCGGGATCGAAACTCGTGCGCCCGGAAAAGGCGTCTGCCACCATAGAGGCTCCCGGCATGCTCGCCTCGCACTACGCGCCCGGCGCGGCGGTGCGGCTGAATGCCGCTTCCGTTGAGCCCGGCGAGGCCTTGATCCGCTTCGGTGACATAGCCATTGTTGGCGAAGACAAAGCCGCGATTGTTCTTGATCTCAGCCGCAGTGGCGATCTCGCGCAAGCGGCAGTCAACCTGTTCGACCATCTGAAACAAGCCGATGCCAGCGGTGCAACCAGCATCGCTATCACGCCCATTCCGGTTACGGGGCTTGGCGAAGCCATCAACGACCGGCTGGCGCGTGCCGCTGCCCCCCGCCCTGACGAAGCTGATTGAGGACCGATAATGATGACCGCCTTGCCCGATGACCTGATCCAGCGTTTCGTAACCATCGTTGGCGACAAGAACTCCATGCGCGACCAGGCTGATCTTGCCCCGCATCTTGTGGAAAATCGCGGGCTCTACAAAGGCGCTTCACCATTGATGCTGAAACCGGCCTCGACCGAAGAGGTAGCGGCGATTATGAAGCTAGCCAGCGAAACCGGCACGGCCATCGTGCCCCAGACCGGAAACACCGGCCTTGTGGGAGGCCAAACGCCGCGCAGCGGCGCAAGCGACATCATTCTCTCACTGGAGCGGATGAGCCGCGTGCGCGATATCGATCCCGTCGCCAATATCATCGTCGTGGATGGCGGCTGCATTCTTGATACGGTCCATGCGGAAGCGGAGAAGGTCGAGCGGATGTTTCCGCTGTCACTCGGTTCTCAAGGCTCCTGCCGCATCGGTGGAAATCTCGCCACCAATGCGGGCGGCACGGCGGTGCTTGCCTATGGAAATATGCGCCAGCTTTGCTTAGGGCTGGAGGTGGTTCTACCAACAGGCGAAATCTGGAACGGCCTGCGTCGCCTGAAGAAAGACAATACGGGTTACGATCTGCGGGACCTTTTCATCGGCTCGGAAGGTACGCTTGGCGTGATCACCGGCGCTGTGCTGAAGCTGTTTCCCAAGCCTAGGGGTCATCAGGTTGCCTTTGCCGGTCTCAACTCACCTGAAGATGCCTTGAAGCTGTTTGATCGCGCCTCAACGCTGTGTGGCGCGGCGCTCACGGGCTTTGAGCTCATGCCCCGCATCGGTATCGACTTTACCACAAAGCATATTCCAGGTGTCCGCGACCCGCTGGATACGGTGCATCCATGGTATGCGCTCATCGATATCTCCACCTCCGACACGGCGGAAACCGCGCAGACCATGATCGAGGACCTGCTGGAGAAAGGGTTTGAGGCTGGTGTCGTGCAGAATGCCGTCATTGCCTCATCGGACGCGCAGCGCACGGCGCTGTGGCACATGCGCGAAAGCATGTCGGATGCGCAAAAGCCAGAGGGCGGGTCCATCAAGCATGATGTTTCCGTGCCGGTCTCCAAGATACCGGTGTTCATGGCAGAGGCGGAGGCCGCCGTCATGCAGGCACTGCCCGGTGCGCGCATCTGTGCTTTCGGGCATCTGGGCGATGGCAATATTCACTACAACATCTCCCAGCCCGTGGGTGCCGATAAGGCTGAGTTCATTGCCCGCTGGCGCGAGATCAACCACATCGTCCACGGCATCGTGCTTTCCCATGGTGGCTCGATTTCCGCCGAACACGGCATTGGACAGTTAAAGCGTGATGAGCTTGCCGATATCCGTCCGGGTATCGAATTGGAACTGATGCGCCGAATCAAGACAGCTTTTGACCCGGCGGGCGTGATGAACCCCGGTAAGGTTGTAAGCGTCTAAAGGGGTTTCGCCGCCTCAGTCCTGCAATGGAGCGCACTGAAACACCAGTGGGCACGCGCATTGCGTGCCCTTTTTTGGGCTCCGCACCCATCATCCCCGCCCATTTTTGGCTTTGGTGTTTTTCACCATTGTCGGAACCGATTTGTCCTGCGCACCCTGTTTTTCAGGGCAATGGGCGCGGGGGCGGCACAGGTGCATTTCGATAAAATCACGGGATCGGATAGCGCAGGCTTGCGCCAGGCATTGGCATGATTGTGGCCTGATCAATTCAGGATTTCGAAACCCTATCGGTCTGCCTTTTGCTAACCATTTGGGAATGCAAAGTTTTCTTAACCTCGATTTTTAAGCTGTCTCGAAGATGCGGCGGCTATCTTCACCCTATCAGAGGACGAAAAGTCCCAGACGAGGCCATGAAACGGCTCTCAGGTAAAACAAGGATAGCATGATGACCAACACTGTTCTGAAGCCCGACTGGGCAGGCGCGACACTCCGGCTCGACCCAACGCGGTTCCCGCAGCAGCTGACGTATGGCAAGGACAAGAGTTCAACCGATATCGCTATCACGCTCGATGAACGCGGTGCTGTGCTTCGCAAGGTCCTCCACTCCAGTGGCCTTCCGCTTTCCTTCGCGCTTCCTGCCCGCGCCTTCAAAGGTGTCGCCGCCCGCGCCATCGACCATGGTGATGGACAGGTGACCGTGACGCTCGAACTTCATCATGACGATCCAGACCTTTGCATTCCTCTTCTGGTGGCGCACGACCTGTGTGACATTGCCGCGGATTGGCGCAGCTGGTCTGAAGCCTATCGGATTCCCATGCTAATGGTTGAGGCCGATGGCATTGCCCGCCCGCTGGAAGACCATCTCGGCCAGGTGCGCACCAAGACCACGCGCCCACGCCGTCGCCATTCCTATTTCGCAGAACGCCGTCCGCGCTTCCTCGTGCGTCGCAACACCGGCTCGCTGGGCATGACCATGCGCATCCAGGGCAAAGAAATCATCGCCCGCAGCTGATCCAAGAGTTTCCTCCGCGCAAAGCCCGGCACGTTTCAAGACGGAGCCGGGTTTTTCGTATCAACGCAAGATCAGCGGCAAGAGGAGACCGACGAAAATCAGAAGCCCAACCCGATTGTTGGATTTGAAGAGAGCAAGGCACTGCTCAACATTGTTGATATCGAGCATCCTGACCTGCCGAAACAGCAGGAAAGCCGCAGTTGCAAGGCCGACATAGCCAAGCCAACCCACACCGGCTGTGGCGAAAGCCAGAAAAATGAAGACCAGCGTGGCACCATAAAGGCCGACAAGCCATGTGCCTGTCTTTTCCCCGAACAGAAGTGCTGTGGAGCCGATGCCCACGGCGGTGTCGTCCTCCCGGTCCTGATGGGCGTAGATCGTGTCGTAACCGATTGTCCAGGCAATGGCGCCAAAATAGAGCAGAAACGGCGAGATCGAAAGCGATCCGAATTGCCCGGCCCAGCCCATCAATGCACCCCAGGAAAAGGCAAGGCCGAGGAAAAACTGCGGCCAGTTGGTCACGCGCTTGGCAAAAGGATAGATAGCGACGAAGATCAGCGACGCCAGACCAACGAGAATGGCAAATCCGTTAAAGCATAAGAGGACCACTAGGCCGACGAGCGCCTGAAGCACGATGAAGATCTTGGCCTGTGTGCGGCTGACCCTGCCGGACGGAAGCGGGCGGGAACGGGTTCTCGCCACCGCCATATCGATCTTATGATCGGCAAGGTCGTTATAGGTGCAACCGGCGCCCCGCATGGCGACCGAGCCCGCGAAGAACAGGAAAAGATGGAACAGCAGAGTGCCCCAGGAAAAGGTACCGAGGTTCTGCGCCGCATTGGCCGCCATGGCCGCCGACCAGAAACAGGGCCACATCAGCAATTGCCAGCCGATGGGGCGGTCCCAGCGGGCAAGCTGCGCATAGGGCCAGAGGGTCCTCGGCAATATCCGATAGACCCAATTGTTGGATGGCGCGTCGGAAACGCGACCGGAAAGATCACTTTGGTCAGCCATATCTGCGTTCTACGCCTCACATTTACGAAGCGTCAAGCACAAGACTACCAAAGCAATGCCCGGCCTGCGCCTAGCGTTTTTTCATGGCCTCTGCCAAGGCTGCCGCCAGTGCTCCGCCCGCCGGCGCAGCCTCAGCGCGGGGCTGCGGTTTGGCGCTTGCGTGGCGCATGGCACCGGCATTGCCTTTTTCCCGCATGGGCTGGGGTGCGGCCTCGCCACCATCCTTGCGCATGGTCAGAGCGATGCGCTTGCGCTTCACGTCCACCTCAACCACGCGCACCTTGACCACATCACCGGCCTTCACCACCTCGTGCGGGTCCTTGATGAAACGATCCGCCAGCTGCGACACATGGACGAGACCATCCTGATGGACGCCGATATCCACGAAGGCACCGAAGGCGGCAACGTTTGTGACGGTGCCTTCCAGCAGCATGCCGGGTTTCAAATCGGTGATTTCATCGACGCCATCGGCAAAGGTCGCGGTTTTAAAGCTTGGACGCGGGTCACGACCGGGCTTTTCCAGCTCGGCGATGATATCCTTGACGGTGGGCAGACCGAACTGCTCATCAATGAACTGCTTGGGATCAAGCGACTTCAACGCCGCACTGTCGCCCATGACAGAGCGCAGGTCGCGACCGCACGCGGCAACGATCTTCTTGGCGACGCCATAGGCTTCAGGGTGAACGGAGGATGAGTCGAGCGGCTCCTTGCCATTGGGAATGCGCAGGAACCCGGCGCATTGCTCGAAGGTGCGCTGGCCAAGGCGTGGCACTTTCAGCAATTCCTTGCGGCTGGCAAACGGGCCCGTCTGGTCGCGGTGCAGAACAATAGCGTCCGCGATGGAGGCACCAAGGCCCGATACCCGCGACAGAAGCGGTGCAGACGCTGTGTTGAGATCAACGCCAACAGCATTCACCGCATCTTCCACGACGGCATCCAGCGAGCGCGAAAGCTTGCCCTGATCAACGTCATGCTGGTACTGGCCAACGCCGATGGACTTGGGCTCGATCTTCACCAGTTCTGCAAGCGGGTCCTGCAAGCGCCGAGCGATGGAGACCGCTCCGCGCAGGGAAACATCGAGATTTGGGAATTCCGCCGCAGCACTTGCCGAGGCCGAATAGATCGAAGCCCCCGCTTCGGACACGATGACCTTGGTCGGCTTGGGACCGGTCAGCTGGGTCAACATATCCGCCACAAGCCGTTCTGTCTCGCGGCTGCCGGTACCGTTGCCGATGGAAATTAGCTCGACATTGTGTTTGCGAATGAGGGCCGCAAGCTCGGCCTGCGTTCCGCGAATATCGTTCTTGGGCGGGAATGGATAGACCGTGGTCGTTTCCAACAGCTTGCCGGTGCCATCCACAATCGCCACCTTGACGCCGGTGCGAATGCCGGGATCCAGCCCCATGGTGGAGCGTGAACCGGCAGGTGCAGCCAGCAGCAGATCCTTCAGGTTGCGCGCAAAGACGTGGATTGCCTCTTCTTCCGCCCGTTCCCGCAATTCGCGCATCAGATCGAGAGATAGAGACATGGAAAGCTTGACGCGCCATGTCCAGCCCGCCACCTCCATCAGCCAGGCATCCGCCGGTCCTGCGCTCCGAATATCAAACGCGCTTGCGATGGTGCGCTGTGCTGGCTTGACCGGTGAGGGATCATCCGCATCCACATCGATTGTCAGCGTCAGAACTTCCTCGTTCCAGCCGCGGAGCATGGCAAGCGCGCGGTGGCCGGGCACGGTGGCCCATTTTTCGGAGTGGTCGAAATAGTCAGAGAATTTCTCACCCGTCGCCTGCTTGCCATCGACAACCTTGGCGCGGAAAATGGCGTTGTGGCGCATGTAATCACGCAAGCGACCCAAGAGATCGGCGTTTTCCGTCATGGTCTCGGCAACGATATCGCGTGCGCCCTCAAGCGCCGCCTTCACATCCGCGACATCGCCTTGAACATAGGCCTGCGCCAAAGTGGCGGGATCGGCGCTGCGATTGTCCCAAATCGCTTGCGCCAGAGGGCCGAGGCCCTTTTCGCGAGCGATTTCGGCGCGTGTGCGGCGCTTGGGCTTATAGGGCAGATAAAGGTCTTCCAGTTCCGCCTTCGTCGTGGCCGATACGATCTTGCGCAGCAGATCGTCGGTCATCTTGCCCTGCGTGGTGATGGAATCGGTGATGGACGAGCGCCGGGCATTGAGTTCGCGCAGATAGGATAGCCGTTCCGCCAGCGTGCGAAGCTGGGTGTCATCAAGGCCGCCGGTGACTTCCTTGCGGTAACGGGCGATGAAGGGAACCGTTGCCCCCTCATCCAGCAGCGCAATCGCCGCATTCACCTGTTCGGCGCGGGCATTGATTTCGGAAGCGATCAACGGGGCAATGCGGGAATTATCTGCGGCCATATGGTTCTCTGAACTTTCTTAAAATCTGCCCGAACATAGATGCTGATTACGGCATGACAACAGGCAGCTTGATCGATTCCACAGAAAAGCCAAATGAGCCCATGATCCGACGCCATAGCGATCCGGGCAACAAACAGGCGACCAATCAGCGCTTTGACCTTGACCTTTCAGCCCCCTGCCCTTAACGCCCCAGCAATACGTTAAAGCGCGAGATGACAGGGGTGTTGACCATGAAAGTTCTGTTGATCGGTTCCGGCGGACGCGAGCATGCGCTGGCCTGGAAAATTGCCCAGTCCCCCCTGCTCACCAAACTTTATGCCGCACCCGGCAATCCCGGCATCGCCGATCACGCCGAGCTGGTGACCGTCAATGTGGAAGACCACGCAGCTGTCATCGCTTTTGCCAAAGATAACAATATCGATTTTGTCGTCGTCGGCCCGGAAGCACCGCTGGTATCAGGTCTTGCCGATGATCTGCGCGCCGCAGGCATCGCCACATTTGGCCCTTCCAAGGCAGCATCCCAGCTTGAGGGCTCCAAGGGTTTCACCAAGGATCTCTGCGCCCGTTACGATATTCCGACCGGCGCTTACCAGCGTTTCAAGGCGGCGGAACCGGCCAAGGCCTATGTCCGCCAGCAGGGCGCGCCCATTGTCATCAAGGCCGATGGCCTGGCCGCCGGTAAAGGCGTGACCGTTGCCATGAGCGAGGCTGAAGCGCTTTCAGCGATTGATGATTGTTTCGACGGCGCATTTGGTGCGGCCGGCGCTGAAGTCGTTGTAGAGGCATTTCTCGACGGTGAGGAAGCCAGTTTCTTCTGCCTTTGCGATGGCAAGACGGCCTTGGCGCTGGCAACCGCACAGGATCATAAGCGCGTGGGCGATGGCGACACCGGCCCCAACACCGGCGGCATGGGTGCCTATTCCCCTGCCCCCGTCATGACACCCGACATGGTCGAGCGCACCATGAAAGAGATCATCGAGCCGACGATGACAGGCATGGCGAAGGACGGAAACCCGTTTGCGGGCGTCTTTTTTGCAGGGTTGATGATCACGCAAAAAGGTCCCGAGCTGATCGAATACAATGTTCGGTTCGGAGACCCCGAATGCCAGGTTTTGATGATGCGCCTGAAAAGCGACCTGCTTCCGCTGCTTTACGCGACCGCCACCGGAACGCTTGCCGAGGTGAGTGCTGAATGGCGCGATGATGCGGCGCTGACCGTGGTTCTGGCGTCCAAAGGCTATCCCGCCACATACGACAAGAACACACCCATCGACCACGTTCCAGATGCGCGCGAGGACGCCAAGGTGTTCCACGCTGGCACAGCGCTGAAAGACGGCCAGCTGGTCGCCACCGGCGGGCGGGTGTTGAACGCGACAGCATTCGGCACCACCGTCACGCAAGCCCAGAGCCGCGCCTATGCCTTGGCGGCCGAGGTGAAATGGGACAATGGCTTCAGCCGCAGCGATATTGGCTGGCAGGCCGTGGCCCGCGAAAAGGCGCAGTGAACAGCCGCCCGGCTTCGTTCAATATTTACCAAAGTTCCTGACCGGATGGAAAGGAAGTCGCAGTAAAATCCGCCCCGTTGAAGCAGCAGAATGGCTGCACGGAACGGGAGATTTCATGCGCAAGACGTTGCTGACGGTCGCACTCGTGCTGGCAAGCGGTTCTGCCATGGCGTCATCCATTGAAATCATCGGTCAGAACCGCACGTCAAACGGCAGCGTTGTGTCGGTGATCTGCGCGGCCTGCCCGCCTGCCATCGTCAAATCAGACTCGGTGGCAGCGCCAACTCTGGCCGCTGGCACTCAGGATGTTTCCATTCGTGACGTTGATGGAAAAAAGCAGGTTGTGCGCACCGAAGCATGGCTTGGTGGCTCGCCCGTTACATTCGTAAGCTCTAATGCTCTATGGCTCCCTGAAGACACTTCGATCCCAAACATTGCAGAGCACCCATTGCCGGGAACCGACGCTGTGCAGACATCCGCCGTGTCATCCACAGAGCCGAAGGCGCAAGAGCCTCAAACCGCACCTCTGTTTTCAGACGCACCTCTGCGTCCGACCCTGTGATGTCTTTTCACACACGCCCCACGGCAAGAGAATCACGCACCGTTTCTTAACAAACATCTGCTAATTAGTCTGTGATGCGATCAAGCATTGGCGGAGCACCGTCTGCTGTCATGGGGGAGCGTCCATTAGGATGCTGACAGCCGTTACTCGTACGAGTCCGCAGGTTCTTATGAAGAGTTTCAAGATTTCGGTTCAGCTTGCCGTTTTGGTAGGTTGTCTGGTCGCTGCCTTTGCCATCGCCACTTTCCTCCAGATAAGGACCTCGTCCGAGACGATTTATCAGCAACGTTACGAGATGCTGAGAACAGAAACGGAAACAGCAATTTCCGTTCTTAAAATTTACGATGACAAGGTGAAGGCTGGTCAGTTGACCATGGAACAGGCCCGCAAGCAGGCCTTCGAACTCTTGGCTGCCGTGCGCTATGAGCCTGACGGCTATTTCTTCGGCTACGACTACGACATCAACACGGTGTTTCATTACGACACCAAGCGTGTCGGTCAGAACTCCAGGAACAAGCCAGACCCGACTGGAAAGCTTTTCCGCGAAAATCTCGTCGAACTCGCGCTCAAGGGCGGCGGGCGCGTAGACTACATGTCCAGCAAGCCAGGTCTGGATCCGGGCCTTTACTTCCGCAAGACCGCCTATGCAGCCGAGTTCAAGCCCTGGGGCGTCATCGTCAACACGGGCCTCTATATGGATGACCTCGACGCCGAAGTGAACAGCGCCATCTGGAAAGCAATCAGCGCCTGCATCGGCATTCTCATTTTCGCAATCGCAGCCTCGGTCGTGATCATCAGAGGCATCACCAAACCATTGAGCGAAATTCACATGGCACTGGGCGAAGTGGCCAACGAAAACGTAGCGATTGGCATTCCGCATACCAGCATGAAGAACGAAGTCGGATTGATGGCCAAGGCAACGGAAGCGTTGCAACGCAAGGTGCGCGAGCGCCACGCCATGCAGCTACGTGAGGAAGAACAGCAGCAGCAGCTGGACAGCGAACGCCAGACCAATCTCGAGACGCAGAAAAGCGAAGCGGAGCTTCAGGCCCGTGTCGTCAGCACCATCGGCAATGCGCTGGAAAAGCTGGCACAGGGCGATCTGACGGTTCGGTGCGGCGATCTGGGCTCTCGTTATACGGGCCTGCGGACCAACTTCAACGAGGCGCTTTCGCAGCTTGATGCGGCCATGGCGAAGGTCAATATCAAGAGCATCGATATTGGCGGCTCCAAGGATGAAATCCGCAATGCTTCCAACGAGCTGTCCCAGCGCACCGAGCGCCAGGCTGCAAGTCTGGAAGAAACATCTGCGGCGCTGGACGAACTCACAGTTGCGGTTCGCCTGACGGCGGATGGCGCATCGGAAGCTGCAAAGAAGGTCACATCGATCAGCACCGATGCCAACCGCAGCGACAAGATCGTTGAGCAGGCCATCGGCGCCATGAGCGGCATCGAGCAATCCTCGCAGGAAATTACCAAGATCATCGGCGTTATCGATGGCATTGCCTTCCAGACCAACCTTCTGGCGCTCAATGCCGGTGTGGAAGCAGCGCGCGCGGGTGAAGCTGGCAAGGGCTTTGCGGTTGTTGCGCAGGAAGTGCGTGAACTGGCGCAGAAATCCGCGGCAGCGGCCAAGGAGATCAAAGACCAGATCGCCCGTTCGTCTACACAGGTGGAAAATGGCGTGCGCCTTGTGGGTGAAGCGGGCGATGCGCTGAAGCGCATCTCCGATCAGATCAAGTCTTCGAGCGAGATCGTCAACAAGATCGCCCATTCGGCAGCCGAACAGGATACGACGCTGCGCTCTATCTCAAGCTCGTTGAACCAGCTGGATGCCGCAACCCAGCACAACGCTGCCATGGCCGAGGAAACAACCGCACTGGCGCAAACGCTGGCCGCCGATACGGAAGAGCTTCTAAACCTCATAAGCACCTTCCGCGTTTCCGGCTCGCAGAGCGGCAGCCTTCAGGGCATGGCGCAGCAAATGCGCCGCGCAAGCTGATCTGCAGCTCTAACATCACTGGATGACACAAACGCCGGGGAGAAATCTCCGGCGTTTTATTGTGTAAGCCGATCCAGCGCATCAATGTTAGCGGGTGAGAAGACGGTTATTCCTGCTTGGCTGAGCAGCGCAGCCGTCACGCCATTGCCCGCCTGTTTGCGGCCCGAAAACGAGCCATCATAGATGGCCACGGAACCACAGGATGGGCTGCCGTCAATTAGCAGGGCGTAGGCGCAGCCATGGTCTTTCGCAAAAGCCAGCGCCTTTTGCGCACCGTCTATGAATTGCGAGGTCACATCACCGCCGGTGATTTCGATGACACGCGCCCTTCCCTGAAGCACGTCGAGCCCGGACGCACCGCTCTCGATTTCCGCTGGCGGACGCGGAACAGCCATACCACCAGCCATTTCCGGACAGATCGTCACCAACCGACCCTCCTGCTTCCAGCGTTCGATGGCCGGATGCGCAAGCGGCTTGCCCTTGCCGTCATAGCGAACGGCATGGCCGAGCAGGCAGGCGCTGATCAGGATTTTGCCAGTCAACGCCACCGACCCTATCACCCCGTGATTTTCGAGAAGTCCGCAACGGTGCCAGTGGCTTCACGAATGGCCTTCAACAGTGCCAGACGATTGGCGCGGATGGCATTGTCTTCATCGTTGACCAGCACATCTTCGAAGAACTTATCGACCGGAGCGCGCAGGGTGGAGAGCGCCTGCATGGCCGAGCGGAAATCTTCGGTTTCAACGGCCTTGGCGGCATCGGCAGAGGCCGTCTTGATGGCTGCATACAGCGCCTTTTCGGCATCGAGCTTCAGCAGTTCTTCCGAAACGCTGTTCGCAACCACAGTGCCCTTCTTTTCTTCTGCCGCCAGAAGCTGCGTGGCGCGCTTGGTGCCCGCCAGAAGATTGATGCCATCCTGATCCGTCACAAAAGCTGTCAGCGCTTCGACACGACGCGCGACCATGAGAAGATCGTCAGTTGTAGGCGTTAGCACAGCTTCGATTAGATCATAGCGTGCTCCAAGGTCGCGGAGATAGACTTTGAGGCGGTCGTGGAAAAAGGACAGGAGGCTTGAAGCAGACTCCCACGCCTCAAGCGCTATTTGATCCGCAAATTGCTCGACTGAAGCTCTGTTGTAATGTCTCTCTTTAATTGTCTCTGCCAGCTCATCGGTCACGTAACCGCCGGCGGTGAGGGCTTCAGCCTTGACACTCGCGTCGCGCAATCCACGCTCGCGTATATCAGTATAAAGCGTAACAAGAGTCGGCATAGATGCTGTGAGCAACCGGAGCCGAACATTTCGCTCCAGGATAATCCGCACAACACCCAATGCCGCACGGCGTAGCGCGAAGGGGTCTTTTGAACCTGTCGGCTTTTCATCGATGGCCCAGAAGCCCACCAATGTGTCGAGCTTGTCGGCCAGGGCGACGGTCAAGCCGACCTTGTCTTGCGGCAGACGGTCGGACGGGCCATTCGGCTTCCAGTGGTCTTCAATGGCGGCGGCAACGCTTTCGTTTTCGCCCTGAAGCAACGCGTATTTGCGGCCCATCAGGCCCTGCAATTCGGGGAATTCGCCGACGGCTTCCGTGCGCAGATCGGCCTTGGCGAGAACCACGGCGCGGTCCACCAACGCCGCATCGGCACCGATGACGGGCGCAAGCTGTTTGGCCAGTTTACGGATGCGCAGCACGCGCTCACCCTGTGTGCCGAGCTTGGCGTGGAACGTCACGTTCAACGCATCGAGCTTGGCCATGCGCTGATCCAGCGGCTTGGTCAGATCGAGGTCGAACTTTGCAGCGGATGCCTTGAGTGTCTCAAGGTCCGGCAGGTTGCCCTGATCGCGGGTCCAGAAGTGCTTGGCGTCTGACAGGCGCGCGCGCACGACCTTGCCGTTGCCGTGCATGATTTCCTTGCCGCCATCAATGGCCTGAATGTTGGACACCAGAATGAAACGGTTGGAGAGGCCCTCTGTCGCACCCTGCGGGCGCGTCACGAAACACTTCTGGTTGGTCTTGATGGTGAGGCGGATGATTTCGGCGGGGATTTCGAGGTAATCTTCCTCGAATGTGCCGATCAGCACCTGCGGCCATTCCACAAGGCCGGAAACCTCTTCCAGCAGGCCTTCATCTTCCACGAGGTCTAGGCCATTCGCGAAAGCCAGATCCTTGGCATCATGCAGAATGATGTCCTTGCGGCGCTCCGCGTCCAGAATGACCTTGGCCTTTTCCAGGCTCGATACATAATCTTCGAAGCGGCGCACGGTGATGGCGTCAGGCGCGTGGAAACGGTGGCCATAGGTCACGTTTCCAGCCACGATGCCGTCGATCTCGAAGGGAATGACCTGCGTTTCATCATTTTCAGGGCCGAACACACAGATGATGGATTGCAGCGGGCGAACCCAGCGCAGGCTTTCCGAACCCTTGCCCTCGATGCCGCCATAGCTGGAACCCTTGGGCATGGAGGCCGGGCCGGAGCGCATGGATTTCGGCCATGCAAACCCCTTGATGATGCCGGGCATGACGCTGGCAATGATCTCTTCCGCCGGGCGGCCAGGCTTATTGATAATGGCGATATAGAAATCACCCTTTTTCGGATCAGACACGACCTGCGCTTCCGCCACGGAAGACAGGCCGGCACCGCGCAGGAAGCCTTCGATCGCCTTTTCATTGGCGTCGGTGCGCGGACCCTTCTTTTCTTCCCGCACATCGGCAGAGCGGGCATTCAGGCCGCGAATATCCAGCGTCAGGCGGCGCGGCGTCCAGTATTCGCGGGCACCCTCATAGGTCAGGCCTGCTTCCACCAGCGCATCGGTGACAAGCTTCTTGAGATCACCCGCCGCCTTGCGCTGCATGCGTGCGGGGATTTCTTCGGAGCGAAGTTCGAGCAGAAGATCAGGCATATCTGTTTTCCGGTGTCATGGATTTTTCGTTGGCCTCTGCTAGCAAAATTTGGGGCCGATGCACAATGTAAATATCGGGTGCCACCGTGCGGGCGGTGCGTCTCAAACAGAAGTTCTTGACCCGCAGGCCCTTGCCATGGCACCTGTCCGCATCCAAAGTCAGTGCATTCTGACTATCCTCTTTTGACCGTGAAGACTGCAATGACCGACGTTCCAGACCATATGAACCCGAAACGTTCCTTTCAGGCGTTGATCCTGACGCTGCACAATTACTGGGCGGACAAGGGCTGCGCCGTGTTGCAGCCTTACGATATGGAAGTGGGCGCGGGCACGTTTCATCCGGCAACCACGCTGCGCGCACTCGGCCCCAAGCCGTGGAAGGCCGCCTATGTGCAGCCATCACGCCGCCCTTCCGATGGTCGCTATGGCGAAAACCCGAACCGTTTGCAGCATTATTACCAGTATCAGGTCATTCTGAAGCCGAACCCTTCCAATTTGCAGGAGCTTTATCTCGGCTCGTTGAAGGCCATTGGTCTTGATCCGCTGTTGCATGATGTGCGCTTTGTGGAAGACGACTGGGAAAGCCCGACGCTGGGCGCCTGGGGTCTGGGCTGGGAATGCTGGTGCGATGGCATGGAAGTCTCGCAGTTCACTTACTTCCAGCAGGTTTGCGGCATTGAATGCTCGCCTGTTGCGGGTGAGTTGACCTATGGTCTTGAGCGTCTGGCCATGTATGTGCAGGGCGTGGATAATGTTTACGACCTGAACTACAACGGCCGTGAAGGCGACGAGAAGATTTCCTATGGCGATGTGTTCCTGCAGGCAGAGCAGGAATATTCACGGCACAATTTCGAATATGCCGATACCGCCATGCTGCATCGCCACTTCATCGACGCCGAAAAAGAGTGCAAGGCACTTTTGGATGCCGGTGCGCCCGGTGAGAATGCCAATCAGGTTCTGCACAAATGCGTGTTTCCGGCCTATGACCAGTGCATCAAGGCATCCCACGTTTTCAACCTCTTGGATGCGCGCGGCGTTATTTCCGTGACCGAGCGTCAGAGCTACATCCTGCGCGTTCGCACACTTTCCAAGGCCTGCGGCGAAGCATTCCTGATGACGGATGCCGGTGGCGCAAACTGGAATAAAGACGCAGCCTGACGGCATGACTGACAGGCGATGACATGGATGGCCGGAACGCAAGTTTTCCGGCCAGACCAGAGAGTTTCACGAGGGGGAACGGCACATGTATATCGCACTGGCCATTTTGGCGGCAATCGCGCTCTATGTCGTCTTCATCTATAACGGCCTCGTCAAATCCAGACAGATGACCGAAGAGGCATGGTCGGGCATCGACGTTCAGCTGAAGCGTCGCGCCGATCTCATTCCCAACCTCATCGAAACCGTGAAGGGCTATGCCGCTCACGAAAAAAGCACCTTCGAAGAGGTGGTCGCCATGCGCAACCGCGCTCAGGCCGTTCCATCAGGTGATGTTGAGGGCCGTGCGCAGGCGGAAGGTCTTCTCTCCCAGGCGCTGGGTAAGCTGTTTGCTCTGGCGGAAGCCTATCCCGATCTCAAGGCCAACACGGGCTTTCTGGAACTGCAAAAATCACTTGAGACCATCGAGGGTGAAATCCAGATGTCGCGCCGGTACTATAATGGCTCTGCGAGGGATCTGAACGTGAAGGTGGAGAGCTTCCCTTCCAACCTTGTTGCGCGCAATTTCGGCTTTATAAAAGCCCCCTACTTCGAAATCACCAACGAGGCGGATCGCGCCGTTCCTGCTGTCAAATTCTGATGTGATAACCGGCATTGGCCGGTTGAGAAAAACGATAAAGCCATGATCGAACTGACCATTACCCCACCAAACCACCCGCTTTCCGGCAAGGTGGAGCCACCCGGCTCCAAATCCATCACCAACCGCGTGCTGCTTCTGGCAGGCCTTGCCAAGGGCCGCAGCCTTTTGACCGGCGCGCTGAAAAGCGACGATACGCTGTTCATGGCACAAGCACTGCGCGCCATGGGCGTTGATGTAACGGAACCGGACGCGACGAGCTTCGTGGTTGAAAGCGATGGCGTGCTGAAAGCGCCCACAGAACCGCTTTTCCTCGGCAATGCTGGAACGGCCACCCGGTTTTTGACGGCGGCGGTTGCTTCGGTTGATGGCACTGTTGTGGTTGATGGCGACGAACATATGCGCAAGCGCCCGATCCAGCCGCTGGTGGAAGCCTTGATCGCGCTTGGCATCGACGCACAAGCGCCGACCGGCTGCCCGCCTGTGACCGTGAAGGGCAATGGCCTCGGCTTTGCCAAGGACAGCGTCACCATCGACGCCAATCTTTCCAGCCAATATGTCTCGGCGCTTTTGATGGCAGCCCCCTGTGGCGCGAAGCCGCTGGATATCGTGCTGGCCGGTGAAGATATCGGGGCGAAAGGGTATATCGATCTGACAGTGGCGGCTATGGAAGCCTTCGGGGCCAAGGTGGAGCGCGTTTCCAACGCCGTCTGGCGCGTGCAGCCTACGGGCTATACCGCAACGGATTTCCACATCGAACCGGACGCATCTGCCGCCACCTATCTGTGGGGCGCAGAATTGCTGACGGGTGGCAAGATCGATATCGGCACGCCAGCGGAAGCCTTCACCCAGCCGGATGCCAAGGCGCATGCCATCATGGCGCAGTTTCCCAACCTTCCCGCCGAAATCGATGGCAGCCAGATGCAGGATGCCATTCCGACCATTGCCGTGTTGGCAGCTTACAACACCACGCCGGTGCGCTTTGTCGGCATTTCCAATCTGCGCGTGAAGGAATGTGACCGCATCCGGGCTATCTCGCTCGGCCTCAATGCCATCCGTGACGGGCTGGCGCATGAGGATGGCGATGATCTGATCGTTCACGCAGATCCGGCTTTGGCAGGTCAGACGGTGGCCGCCTCCATCGATACGTTCCACGATCATCGTATTGCCATGAGCTTTGCGCTGGCGGGCTTGAAAACCAGCGGTATCGCCATTCAGAACCCTGTTTGCGTGGGCAAGACCTATCCCGGATACTGGAAGGCGCTTGCCTCTCTGGGCGTCCAATACAGCGAAACCGGACAAGACTGATTGCAGAGAAGGACGCCGCCCATGAAGACCCAAGCCGCCAGATATCTCGCGCTTCTCGTCTTCCTGCTGGCGGCCCTTCCGGCTGCGGCTGAAGAATTCATCAGCTCCTATCACTCGGTTGTCGATGTCGCCAAAAGCGGGCAGCTGACGGTGACCGAAACCATCACGGCCCGGGCGGAGGGCAACAGGATCAAGCGCGGCATCTTTCGCGATTTTCCACTTTACGCGCTGGACGCGAATGGAAACCGCACCAAGGTCGGCTTCAATGTTTTATCCGTGGAACGGGATGGCTCAAAAGAAGACTGGCGCACCGAAAGCATCGATGGCGGCATCCGCATCTATACCGGCAATGCCGACCGCTTCCTCTCCACCGGCGATCACATCTTCCAGATTACCTACAGCACCGACCGGCAAATTCGCTATTTCGATGGTTATGATGAACTGACCTGGAACGTGACCGGCAATGGCTGGCAGTTTCCCATGCGCGAGATTTCGGCAACCGTTTCCTTGCCGCAGGGCGTGGCACCAACAGACACCGCCGTTTTTACCGGACGCCTGGGCGCGAAGGGCAAAGATGCCCGCGCCCTGACGGAAGGCAACGAGGTGTTCTTCGCCTCCACCCGCCCCTTCTATCAGGGCGAAGGCATGACGATTGCGGTGAAATTGCCCAAGGGCGCTATCGCCGCACCATCGGCTGCGCAGGAACGGAGCTGGTGGTTGCAGGATCATCTGGGATCGATTCTGGGTGTTTCCGGCTTCATCCTCATCCTGATTTATTACTACAGGGCGTGGTCAGCGGTTGGCCGTGATCCCGCGAAGGGCATCATTATTCCGCGCTGGGATGCGCCGGAGGGTTTATCGCCTGCTCTTGTCAACTATGTCGATAATAATGGCTTCTCCGATGATGGCTGGACGGCGTTCTCAGCCGCATCGCTGAGCCTTGCCGTTAAAGGCTATGTGGTGCTGGACGATTTGAAGTCGTCCCTCGTCATCCGCCGCACCGAAAAGCCTGTAGAGGGCAAGTTACCTCCTGGGGAAGCAGCCATCATCAACACGGTTGATGAGCCCGGTATGTCCTTTGAAATTAACAAAAAGAATGGGTCACGGGTCGTTTCGCTGGGCAATGCCTTCCGCAAAGCCATCGAGTCCGAGCACAGCGGCAAATATTACCGCGACAATTTCGGCTTCATTACCCTCGGCTTTATCCTTTCGATTGTCGTCATTCTTGCTGTCGCCGTGTTCGGGAATTTTGAACCGGACGCCTATATAGCCATGTTCGTGATTGGCATCCTCACCTTCATCGGCACCATCTTTGCCTTCGTCTTCGGGAAATCCTTCACTCGTGGCGGGTCCCTGCTCAAACGGATCGGCATGATCGTCGTGCTTGCGCTGGTGGGATCCATGCTCATATCCGGCATTGGCGGCGCGATCACCGTCATCTCGCTTGAAAAGCTGGAAGCACTCCAACTGCCCGCGATCATGTCAGTCGCCGGCATTATCGCGACAAACCTAATTTTCTTCATGCTGATGGGCGCGCCGACGCCACTAGGCCGCAAGCTGATGGACGGCATCGAAGGTCTGCGGCTGTATCTGACGGTTGCGGAACAAGACCGGATGAACATGCAGGGCGCGCCGCAAATGTCGCCGCAGCATTTCGAAACGCTGCTTCCCTATGCTGTCGCGCTGGGTGTCGAGAAACCGTGGAGCCAGGCGTTCGAGACATGGCTGGCCAATGCGCAGGCGGGCGAGTATTCGCCGGGATGGTATAGCGGCAACTACAACAATTTCTCGGGGCGCATCGGTGGTTTTTCAACCTCCATGGCTTCCACCATCGCCTCGACCATACCCGCACCCGTAAGCTCATCGTCATCAAGCTTTTCGGGCGGCGGCGGTTCGTCGGGGTCCGGCGGGGGTGGCGGCGGAGGCGGTGGCTGGTAGGCCAAGACGCCAATTGGCTCGAAGTAGTCACTGGTCCCCCCCAAACTTCAGCACATTGAGGCGAAACAGAGCATGCATCCGTCAAGGATCGTGACCCGAGCGATGCTGCGAGAGCAATCATTCGCGTAAAAATGTCGGCATCCATACACGATACCTCTCAGGTTGCAGCTACGCCCGTAGTGGCAATCCAAGTAACCTTTTATACCTTCTGAGAAGGTTGATAATTTTCAAAGCATATGCGAATACTTGTAATTAAAATTAATCTATTTTTCTCATTTGACATAATAAAAATGTAGGTGAGGGAGTGCAACATGATCACCGCAAGCCCGAAGGAACCAACCAGACCCAACTTCGGGAGAGTAGTCATGAAAAATCTTCCCATACTAACAAAATTTCTGATCATTATGGCAATAAGCACCGTCTTTTGCCTCGGTGTAGCAATCTATACTTCGGAACAGATACGAAGCATCGATACGGCCTACAGCGGCCTGATCGATGAAGAGGCCACCGCCTCGATTGCAATATCCCGAGCGAACCGCAGCATGCAGGGCATGCGCGCCACCATCAGCGAAATACTTGCGGCAACGAACCCGGAAACATTGAAACGCACAAAGGCTGAGTTCGATGATGTCCGTGCAAGATTCGTCGGTTTTATGGATACTTCAATAAAGGCGTTACCAAGCAAAAAGTCGCTTGTTGATTTGAAAGCTGAAGGCTTGCGCGTCGTAGATGTGGTTTGCAACGAGATAATTACAGCGGGCATGGCCACGACCGATGCTGCGGCAAGCCAGAGACTTCAAGACAAATATTTTGAGACATGCCAACCCGCGATCGCGAATTTTGCTGCTGCAATGACGCAGAACGCGAACCAAATCATCGGGGCAACGGAAGAAGAAAGCACGCAGTTATCTGCAAATTCGGTGTCCATCGTCATGTCTTCGATGGCCGGCATCGTCCTTGGTATGGGGGTCGTCCTGGCGCTGGGGATTTTTCTTATTCGTTCGTCGATCTCTAACCCGATCCGCCAGCTGGCATCCACCATGGGCGTTCTCGCCAATGGCAATCTCTCCGCCGTCGTAGAGGGTACGGACCGTCGCGATGAAGTGGGCGACATGGCCAAGGCCGTGCAGGTGTTCAAGGATAATGGTCTCAAGGCCCGCGACCTGGAAACACAAGCCGCCAGCCAGCGTGACATGTCTGAAGCAGAACGCGCCCGTGCCGTGGAAGCCGATCGCCAGCGCGCCGCCGAAATGGCAGAAGCCACCTCCGGTCTTGCAGAAGGCTTGCAGCATCTGGCCAGCGGCAATCTCGGTTTTGAGCTGAGCCAGCCCTTCGCTGCCGATTTCGAAGGCCTGCGCAGCAACTTCAACGCCGCTGTTGGGCAATTGCGCAACACACTCTCTTCCGTCGCCGAGGCCACCCGCGCCATCGACAGCGGCTCGCGAGAACTGTCTGCAAGCGCCAACGACCTGTCCAAGCGCACGGAGCAGCAGGCCGCAGCACTGGAGCAGACCGCAGCCGCTCTCGACGAAATCACAGTCAACGTCAAGAACTCGTCCCAGCGCACCGAGGAAGCCCGCGAGATGGCGGTCGATGCCAATAAATCTGCGCGCCAGTCTGGTGATGTTGTGGCCAATGCCGTCAACGCCATGCAGCGCATCGAGACCTCATCCAGCCAGATCTCCAACATCATCGGCGTGATTGACGAGATCGCGTTCCAGACCAACCTGCTGGCGCTGAATGCAGGCGTGGAAGCAGCACGCGCCGGAGAAGCCGGTAAGGGCTTTGCCGTCGTTGCGCAGGAAGTGCGCGAACTCGCCCAGCGCTCCGCACAGGCGGCCAAGGAGATCAAAGAACTTATCCGCACCTCTGCAGGCGAGGTGGAGAACGGCGTCAAGCTCGTCACCGCGACCGGCGACGCCCTGAAGGTGATCGACGATCACGTGGCGGCGATCAACGGCCAGCTGGACGCGATTTCGACATCGGCACGTGAACAGTCTGTCGGTCTTACCGAGGTCAATACGGCCGTCAACCAGATGGACCAGACCACGCAGCAGAACGCTGCCATGGTTGAACAGGCCACAGCCGCCAGCAGCACGCTGGCCAACGAAGCCGAAAAGCTTCGCCAGCTCGTCAGCCGCTTCCAGCTGAACAGTGGCTCTAAGGGCAGCGTCAGCGCAGGCTATGGCGCAGGTCCGATGGCTGTTGCCTCGGCCAACCACGCGCCAGCTCCATCGCCAGCACGCAAGCTGGTCAGCAAGCTCTCCCGCGCTGTCGGCGGCGGTTCCTCCGCAGCAGCAGCCCAAAGCTGGGAAGAGTTCTGAGACTGAGACACTCCTAAACCCGTGCAAGAGGCCCGGCGGATTGCTCCGCCGGGCCTCTTGTTCAGTTCTTGCGCGTGTGACGCAATGGATCAGACCTCGTCTTCTCGCTTCACGCGGTATTCACCTGTTGCGGGGTCCTTGATCAAGGTTCCGGTCGCGCCAGTCTCGCGCTCTTTCTCCTGCCGCTTGGTTTTCTCCGACAGTCTTTTCGCGTCATTCACAAAACGCTTGTAAAGAATGATCGCCCCGAACACGAGCAGGGCGAGCGTAATGATCTGGGCCATCTATTGTGTGTCCATCAAAATCCGTAACGCGCCCACACTGCCTTTTCTTCGGCCACATCCGCAAGCCCCGATGCAGCCGATGCGGCGATGGAATGGGCATGAAGATCGACGCCGGGCAGTTTTTTGCCAAAGAAATTGCGCGCACCCGAGACCAGCTGGAGCTTGACCTTATCGCCGTAGCGTCTGCGCAAGACCTCGCGCATATCGCCGAGACCATCGATGAGGCCAAGGTCGAGACCGCGCATGCCGCTCCAGAACAGGCCGGAGAAAATCGCCGGATCATCCTTCAGCTTGGAGCCGCGACGCATCTTGACCATATCTATGAAAACATTGTGGATTTCGAGCTGAAGCGATTTCAGATACTCGATATCGCCTTCCTTCTCGGGCTGGAACGGATCAAGGATCGCCTTGTTCTGCCCGGCGGTATAGACGCGCCGCTCCACACCGATCTTTTTAAGCATTTCCGGAAAACCAAAACCGCCTGAAACGACGCCGATAGAGCCGACGATGGAGGTTGGGTCAGCGATGATTTCATCACCCGCCAACGCGATCATATATCCGCCTGATGCCGCGACATCCTCAACGAAGATGATGACCTTCTTGTTCTTTTCCTCGGCAAGCTGGCGGATGCGGTTGTAGATCATGCGCGACTGCACCGGTGAGCCACCCGGCGAATTCAACGTGATCGCAACGACCGGAGATTCCTTCATGCCAAACGCCTTGTCCAGCAGCGGGCCATAACCCGCAATGTTCAGCGCCGGACGAAACTGACTACCACCCGCCATAATCGCTCCGTGCATACGCACCACGGGTATGACCAGCTCCTGCTTGCGAAACCGCTTGGGCACCAGTCGCTTCAAAAATCCAGCCATTTGCATCCTCATCATCATCACTATCTGTGGTTCCGATGTGGGTATCTGCGTGGCAAACGCAATGGGGCGCGGAATGATAATCTGGTGAGGAGTGGCTAGGCCTGCGTTCGCTTTTGCCCGTCATTGCGCCTGTAGGCCACCCGGCCATTGCTCAAATCATCGACCTCGCGAAGAAACGCGTTGCTGCCATGGTCATGCATCGTCAAGGCTGCGCGAAATGTGAGCCTTGCGCGAGAACCCTTGATGCCGGTGACCAGCATGCGCACGGCATCTTCGCCTGAGCGCGGGTAAATCAGGGTGATTTCCAGCCCGCCGAAGCGCTTTCCGCAGGCGGCAATAATATCGGCGATGGATTGCGGCCTTGCGATCAAAGACATCTGCCCGCCGGGAACCATGATGGCGGCGGCGGTTCTCAACCAATGTTCAAACAGATCATCCGTCATGGCGTGGGCCGCAGCCTTCAGCGCGTCAGGTGTTTTGCGGTCGCCTGCGTCATTATAGGGCGGGTTCATGATGACGTGATGGAAATATCCATCCACCAAACCGGCCTCTATACGCGCATTAGCCCGCAAGGTGACATCGGCCTGCCGCGCGGACACGCGCTGAGCAAAGTCGGCATTTGCAGGAAGTTCAAGGCTGCGGCTGGCAAAATCCACCATTTCCGCAGACAGCTCAAACAGTGTCACCTCAGCCTTTTCCAGACGGGAAGCGACCGCCATGCCAGCCGCACCGGCGCCCGCACCAAGATCGGCAACGCGGCACGGCGCATCATCCGCCACAAGCGAGGCCAGCAACATGGCGTCCATACCGGCCCTATGGCCCCTGCCCTTCGGTTGAAGGATCTGGAAGCGGCCGCGATGGAATGCGTCGACTGTTTCGGAAACGGTATCCGTCACGGGATCAAGCCTGATCTTCGCGCAATTCGTCGGAAAGTCCGGCATCGACCAGAATGCGCCGCGCCTCATCAGCCCGGTCTTCCTCCACCAGAAGCCGACGCGGAAGCAGGCCAAGTGACCCTTCGAGAATGCTCATGCCCTGATCGGCAATAAGACTGTGAATGCCAGCATCCTTCATCAGACTCTGTGAGAAGGACAAAAGAACGGCGTCATTTGTTCGTATCAGTTCACGCATTGGTCAGTTTCCACCCGAATCCCGTCTTTTTGAACGGTGTGAGGCAATTCGCCCCTTGCCGCTTTCGTTCACGCTTTCTATTGTCGGCCCCAAAAGTGAACAGGAGTCCGTATCCTTGGGCGTCGTCATACCGCTTGAAGAAAGCAAAAACAAACTCGCATCCGTCAAGCCGCTTGTCGACCTGACACGGGCAGACATGGAAAGAGTGAACCAGCTTATTCTTTCCAAGGCCGGTTCAGATGTCCAGATGATTCCCGAAGTGGCCAATCACCTGATCTCATCCGGTGGCAAGCGTCTGCGGCCGATGCTGACACTCGCCTCCGCTGCGATGTTCGACTATCAGGGTGACCACCACATCAAACTGGCCACCAGCGTCGAATTCATGCACACCGCCACGCTCCTGCATGACGATGTGGTGGATGAAAGCGATCTGCGCCGCGGAAAATCAACGGCACGCACCATCTGGGGCAATCAGGCCAGCGTTCTCGTCGGTGACTTCCTGCTTGGTCAGGCCTTCCGCATGATGGTGGAAGTCGGCTCGCTGGATGCGCTGGATGTGCTTTCCACCGCAGCCTCTGTCATTGCCGAAGGTGAAGTTCTGCAGCTTTCCGTCGCAAAAAATATGGAAACGACCGAGGATGACTATCTACAGGTCATACGCGCCAAGACCGCAGCCCTTTTCGCAGCGGCGGCAGAGGTTGGACCCATTGTTGCCAAGACGGACAAGGCAACCCGCAGCGCGCTGAAATCCTACGGCATGAACCTTGGCCTCGCCTTCCAGTTGGTGGACGACGTGCTGGATTATGGTGGGAAAGCCGACGAGCTGGGCAAGAATACGGGTGATGACTTCCGCGAGGGCAAGATCACGCTGCCGGTGATTCTCTCCTATCGTCGCGGCACAGCGGAAGAGCGTGCGTTCTGGAAGCGCGCCATTGAGAACGGCGAGAGCACGGATGAAAATCTGGAAACGGCCCTCGGCCTCATCAAGAAATACAACGGCCTGACCGACACCATCGCCCGCGCCAACCATTATGGCACAATTGCCCGCGATGCGCTTGCGCCGCTGCCACAGAGCCCATGGAAAAAGGCGCTGATGGAAGTGATCGACTTCTGCATCCAGCGCGTCAACTAGGTTCCTGGCTGGGTGGAGTTGTTCAGGCGCGGCGTATCACAGTCGGTGGTTGCGTTCGTTGCGGTTTCACAAATCTTGGTGCTCGGGCAGAATTTCTTGCAGGCGTGCTCCAAAAAAGCCATTCTATCGTGACGAGGTATGTGACCGTCTGAATCGTTTTCGGTTCAGACGTCACGGTCCAGTTGAAGCATGAAGGCGTTCAGGTGCAACCACTTTGCCCGCGCTCTCATGTAGCAGACTGATTTTTCGGTGCAGATGCACAAAAGCAAAGGTTCCTTTATGCGGCGCAACCCAGCATTTCGTCTTCTCTGCGGCGCGGCCTTTATTGCCGGCCTTTCCATCGGCGCGGGTTCGCCTGCTTTTGCCGAGACGAAGCCTGCAGACAAGGTGGCCGAGACCGTTACGTTTGATCCCGCAAAGGTCAACACCTTCTCCGGTGCGTTTCTGGCGGCTCGCACGGCGGATGTGGATCAGGATTTCAAGACCGCTATCACGCTCTATCAAAAGGCCCTGGAGTTCGACACCGCCAATGTGGAGATACGCCAGCGCCTGATGATCGCGCAATTGCTGAGCGGCGATTTCGACGCTGGCGCAAAAATTGCCGACAGCCTGAAGGGCGATTCGTCGGTAGAGCGCGTCACAACCATCATTCGTGCGCTTGCCGCCATCAAGGACAAGGAATTTTCCGGCGCGGAAAAGGTCCTGAAATACACCGGCCCCAATGATCTGGACCGCATGGTCAACACGCTGTTGACGGCCTGGGCCCGCGCTGGTGCCGGCAAGAGCAAGGAAGCGCTCGCGCTCGTCAATGGCATGAAGGGACCGGGCTGGATTTCCATTTTCCAGAAATACCACGCTGGCGCGATTGCACTGGTGGCAGGAAACATGGAAGCAGCGCGCAAGAGCCTGAACGACGCAGTGGCAGACCGTGAGGGCGGCGCAACAGCGACCGACACCTATATGCGCGCCGTGATGGCGCTGGCACGGCTGGAAGCCAATGTCGGCAACAAGCAGAAGGCGCTCGATACCATCGCTGTCGGCGATACTTTTGCGCCGAACTACGCGCCTTTGAAGGCGCTGCGCGAAAGCATCGAAAGAGGCGAGAAGCCACAGCAGCAGGTGCAGACCCCCATCGAGGGCGCGGCAGCTGTGATGTTCTCCATTGCCGGTGCCTTGAACCGCGAAGGGGCCGAAGAAATTGTCACGCTCTATCTTCAGACCTCACGCGCTCTCGACCCCAAAAGTGCAGACACTCTGATTCTGCTCGGCGGACTGGCTGAAGCACAGAAGCAGCCGGACCGCGCCATTGCCTTCTACCGCGAAGTGCCTCTGGATTCACCGATGCACCGCATTTCCGAGCTGCAACTTGGCCTGACGCTGGCGCAGACGGACAAGGTCGAAGAAGCGCGCAAACACCTCAAATCCCTGCTCGATTCGGATCCAAGCGATATTCGCTCCTATCTTGCCTATGGCTCGGTGCTTTCAGATGCCAAGGACTACAAGGCCATGGCGGCTAATTATGACAAGGCTGTCGAGGTCATCGGCGCTGTCCCGAAGAAATCCGACTGGACGATCTTCTTCCAGCGCGCCATCGCCTATGAGCGTTTGAAGCAGTGGGACAAGGCAGAGCCGAATTTCAAGCGCGCTCTGGAGCTTAACCCGGAGCAGCCGCAGGTGCTGAACTATCTTGGCTATTCGTGGGTCGACAAGAATATGAACCTCGATCAGGCAATCGGCATGATCCGCCGGGCCGTGGAGCTTCGCCCAAATGACGGCTACATCGTCGATTCTCTAGGCTGGGCGCATTTCCGACTGGGTGCTTTCGATGAGGCTGTCGAGGAGCTGGAACGCGCCATCGAGCTGCGCGCTGGCGATCCCACGATCAACGACCATCTTGGCGATGCCTATTGGCGCGTTGGCCGCAAGATCGAGGCTGTCTATCAGTGGAACCGCGCGCTCATCGGCGAAAGCGAAGAGGTGGACAAGTCCAAGGTGAAGGAAAAAATCGCTAACGGCCTGCCGCCGCTGGAAAAGGATGCGCAGAATACGGCCAAGAAAGATCAGGCGCCTCTGCCGCCTGTCGCGCCTGCGCCAGCGCCGGACAAGAAATCCTGATCCTTCATGTCCTCGCCTGACACTCAAGGAGCGGTCCGAACGACGGAGGCCGCTCCCGCCAAGATCAACCTCGCTTTGCATGTCACAGGCCAGCGCACAGATGGCTATCACCTGCTGGAAACGCTTGTTGTGTTCACGCAAGCGGGCGACGTGATCAGCATCGAGGATACAGAACAGGATAGCTTTTCGCTGACCGGCCCCTTCGCGAGCGTTCTGCAGCAAGAGAATGCGGGCACCAATCTGGTGTTGAAGGCGCGTGATCTGTTGCGCGAAGCTGTTGGGCCTCAGCCACGACCTGTCACGATCCATCTTGAGAAAAACCTTCCGGTTTCCTCGGGCATTGGCGGCGGATCTGCCGATGCGGCCGCCACCTTGCGGGGCCTGTGCCGCCACTGGAATATCGCGGCTTCAACCGTCAAGCTGGATGAGATCGGCCTGAAACTGGGCGCTGACGTGCCGATGTGTCTTTCCAGGCAGCCGCTGATCGCGCGCGGTATTGGCGAGAGGATCGAAGCCGTTGGCGACATGCCCATGCTGCATCTGGTGCTCGTCAATCCTCTCAAGGGTGTTTCGACACCGGAGATTTTCAAGCGGCTGACGACCAAGACCAATCCGCCGCTTTGCGACCGCTCCAACCTCGACTGGATGGATTTTATCAGACAGTGCCGCAACGATCTTGAGACACCTGCGCGTGAGGTTCTGCCAGAGATCGGCGCTGCACAGACTTTGCTTTCTGACGCGGGTGCAGCGCTAGTGCGCATGTCAGGCTCTGGCGCGACATGTTTCGGGATCTTTGAAACAATGGCGGACGCAACTTCGGCCATGGCAAGCCTTCGCCAAAAGCGTCCCGACTGGTATATTCAGGCAACAAAAACCATAGGTGGACTTCGAGATGAATGCTGAAAGAGCTTTTATACCGGTTGGCATCGCGGTTTTGACCGTTTCCGACACGCGCACGCTGGCAGACGACAAATCCGGCGACACGCTGGCCGCCCGCATCGTTGATGCTGGCCATATGCTTGTGGACCGTGCCATTGTGCCGGATGACAAGGTCGCCATTCTTGACCAGGTACGCAGCTGGACTCTATCCGACGCGATTGATGTCGTGATTACCACTGGCGGGACCGGCTTTACCGGGCGCGATGTCACGCCAGAGGCGCTGGAGCCCCTGTTTGAAAAGCGTATGGACGGCTTTTCCGAGGTCTTCCACCGCATTTCCTATGACAAGATCGGCACATCCACCATCCAGTCACGCGCAACAGCCGGACTTGCCAATGCCACTTTCATTTTCGTCCTGCCGGGTTCTCCCGGTGCCTGCAAGGACGCGTGGGATGGCATCTTGAAAGCGCAATTGGACTACCGCCACATGCCCTGCAATTTCGTGGAAATCATGCCGCGCCTGGACGAGCATTTGAAGCGGCGCTTAGAAAAAACGTCTGCTAGGACGCTCTGCGCAAAGCCCAGGCTGGAATGAGTTCTGCGCTCAGACGCCTCGCCTTCTGTCCCTTCAGGAAAATATCCAGTCCGATGCGACCCAGCCTTCCGCTGGATTGCGTCATCGCCAGAGCATCCGCCTTCCTCAGTAGCAGACCGTACTCCAGCAGGCGGCGGCGATGCGTAAGGCGTGATAGCAATGATGGACGGTAGTGGCGGGATGGCGCAAATCTGGCGGGGCGCGTGTTCAGCGCCGTATATTCCATAATGTCCTCAATCCAGCCGCTTTGTGGGCGGCTGCCGGGTTCCATCAGCAAAATCCATTCACCGCGCGCCGACGCTATGATCTGGCCCATATCCCAGTCTGTTTCAAACCGGCAACCTGCCGCCTCCGCCACGCGAGACGAGCCGTCCGTCGAGCCATGATCAAGGATGATCACGTCGCTCACCAGCCCCTCCACCGCACCGGAAACAAGCGTGGACAAGGTATGCGCAAGTTCCGGCTCCTGATCCCGGCATTCCATAATGACTGTCAGCATGTCTTAGGCAAGCTTGTAATCCCCAGCTTCGGAAACACGATCTGATTTCCTCATTAAAATTTTTAACGCAAGGCAGAGCAAATTGCTATCGAGTCTTTCGGTATTTTGTTCTTGTCTTGTTCTCCTTCCTGCTTTATGAATCAGGTCATCCACCAAGCCGGTTCGCCCGGTCAGGAGTATCCAGATGAGACAACATGTGCTTTCGGGGCAGGCTGCTTTTCAGCCGGGCCATACGCCAGATATTGCCAATGCTCTGGCCGACGCATCGGGTCTACGGATCGAGATCGACCGTCGGCGCGGGCGTGGGGCGGGTATCAATCCGGGCGGACGTTTCGAGACCTTGCAGCACGAGGCCGTGGATGACGGCTGGCAGATCATCGAGGAACTGCCGGAGTTTCGCACTGAGGTTCAGGTCGAAAAGCCACGCAGCATCATCACGCGCAATGATTCGCCGGACATTCCCTTTGATCGCTCCATCAATCCTTACCGTGGCTGCGAACATGGCTGCATCTACTGTTTCGCCAGACCCTCGCACAGCTATATGGGGCTGTCGGCAGGGCTGGATTTCGAGGCAAAGCTGTTTGCCAAGCCGGACGCTGCGAAACTTCTAGAACGAGAGCTCGGCAAACCGGGATACAAGGCACGCGTCATCGCCATCGGCACCAATACCGATCCTTACCAGCCGATCGAGCGGGAATGGCGCATCATGCGCCAGATCCTCGAAGTGCTGGCGAAGGCCGAGCATCCGGTTGCTATTGTCACCAAGTCCGGCCTGATTACCCGTGACATCGACATTCTCGCACCGATGGCCGCCAAGGGCCTGGTGAAGGTCGGCATTTCCGTCACCACCCTCGACCGCAAGCTTGCCCGCAGCATGGAGCCACGCGCATCGACACCGACCAAGCGTCTGGAGGCGATCAAGACGCTGACAGAGGCTGGCATTCCTGTGGCCGTAATGATGGCACCCGTCATCCCGGCCCTGAACGACCATGAAATCGAACGGGTGCTGGAGGCTGGAAAGGCGGCCGGGGCAACGGAAGCGTCCTATGTTCTCCTGCGCCTGCCGCTGGAGGTGAGCCCGCTGTTTCGCGAATGGCTACTCAGAAACTATCCGCACCGCTATCAGCACGTCATGTCGCTGGTGCGCTCGATGCGTGACGGCAAGGATTACGATGCTGAATTTGGCAAGCGGATGAAGGGTGCCGGTCCCTATGCCTGGCAGATTGGACGGCGATTTGAGATGACGACCAAAAGGCTCGGCCTGATCCGGCGCGGCATCCAGCTCCGTGACGATCTCTTCATCGCGCCGGGTGGAGCCGGTGTGCAGCTCTCCCTGCTCTGATTATTGCTGGACCTGAGAGGGAAACCAAGCAGGTCTATCGCTGAAGAATACCCGTCAGCGTCTATGCCCTGCGCTGCGGGTTGTGCCCCCGGTAAATTGCCGCCTCGCAAGGGTTTTACTCTTTCAACTCCGCCGAAAGAGTTCTGGAGGTCATGATGCCTCAAACAGCACCCCTCCGCCCCGTCGGTTGCTGTACACACCCTGCGACCGGGGGCTTGCAGGAGATCGGTTGCCTGTGCGAGTTTCGCCCTATGAAACAACGCACAGCATCCGATTCTCCTGCCCTCTTTGATTTGATCGATAAGGGCCCGGATTTCAGCCTGGAACTTGAGGCAAAGAAGCGCGGTGAATGGCCGGTTGCCGGTACGGATGAAGCCGGACGCGGCCCGCTGGCTGGCCCGGTTGTCGCCGCAGCTGTCATTCTCGATCCCGAGAATATCCCTGACGGTTTGAATGATTCGAAAAAGCTCTCCAAGGCGCGCCGTGAGGTGTTGTTTGAGCAGATCCTCGCCACATCGATTGTGTCCATCGCCTCATCGGGACCTGTCCTTATCGACCGCATGAACATCTTGCGTGCGAGCCTCGATGCCATGCGCCGCGCTGTGTTGGGGCTCCAAACCACGCCCGCTCTCGTTCTTGCGGACGGCCGCGACGTTCCACCGGGGATTCCCTGTCTCGGAAAAGCAGTGATCAAGGGTGATGGCCGTTCCGTCTCGATCGCCGCCGCGTCAATAGTCGCAAAGGTCACGCGTGACCGAATGATGGAGAAAGCAGGCCTGCTGCATCCTGTCTACGGTTTTGAATCCCACGCGGGCTACGGTACGCCGACACATCTGCGCGCCATCGAGGCCAACGGCCCCTGCCCTCTCCATCGCATGAGCTTTCGTCCCATGAGGGTGGAGTGATGGCCTTCCGCTAGGGCCTAGCGGGTTAACGTCGACGCCGCCCCCTCCCCCACATGTGCATGTGAGGTTCCCTCGGCATGAAGAGTCAACACTAGCGAGCTTCGGTTGTGCAGCAGACTCTCGCCGCGGCGGGAAAGCCATGAAGGGCCGCAACGGCTTCAGAGACAATGGTTTCATCCGGCCCAAGAGGTGCACGACATCACGCGATTGACGGAAACAAAACCAAGGCAGCGCTCGCGCGGAGCAAAGCGCCATGCTTTTTCAAGCGAGTTTATCCGGTTGGCGTTTGACGAAAGGCGTGCCAACGAGGCGCTTCAGCCGACTATGCGCACGATATTCAAAAACAAAAAAACCGCCAATCGCTTGGCGGTTTCAGAATGCTTAACCTCAAAACGCAATTGCTTGCGCTGGCGTCTCAGTTAAGGCGCGTCTTGGCTTCGTTGACAGCAGTGTTGAAGAGCTGTGTCTTCACGGCTGCTGTCATCTTCTCAGCAATCAACTTCTCGCTCGCAGCAATCGCCAGATCAACAGCTGCGGCACGAACGGCACCGATTGCGTCGGTTTCGGCCTGCTTGATCTTTTGCTCAGACAGAGCGTTGCGGCGTGCAACGAATTCCTCGGTCTTGACCTTGGCTTCTGCCGTTAGGGCTGCAGCTTCACGTTCAGCCGCTGCGATGATGTTCGCGGCGTCCGCTTCGGCTTCCTTGCGCTTGCGCTGATATTCAGCCAGCAGGTGCTGAGCCTCTTCACGAAGGCGCTTGGCTTCTGCCAGCTCTTCCTTGATGTTGCCGGCACGCTCATCGAGCGAGCTTGCCAACATGCCGGGAACCTTGAGGTAGGCAATCAGAACGAAGAAGAGAACGAGACCGACAAGCGCGAAAAATGTTGCATCAAACGCCATGTTAAGCTCCCTTCAAAACAGATGCGGCAGCAACAGCGGCCTTGGCATCCGTATCCGAAACCTTGACGTTGATCAGCTGATCAACGATCGCGGTCGCAGTTTCTTCAGCGATTGTGCCGACATCCGCAAAAGCCTGGGTCTTGATCGTCTCGATCCGTGCCTCGGCTGCCGCCAGTTTCTTGGCAAGGTCTGCCTCGATAGCGGCGCGATCTGCATCGGCCTTGACCTTCGCTGCGTCGCGAGCAGCGGCTGCAATGGAGCCTGCCTTAGCGCGAGCCGCGTTCAATTCTTTTTCGTAGGTTTCGATGGCGGCATCTGCCTCAGCCTTCAAACGGGCTGCTTCATCGAGGTCCTGTGCGATACGGCCGTGACGGTCTTCGAGAATTCCGCCGACGCGTGGCACGATGACCTTCTTCATCAGCACATAGAACAGGCCAAATGTAATGGCCAGCCATAGAAGCTGTGATGCGTAGGTGGACTGATCGAATGGGGGAAACACACCGGATGTGTGACCGGCATCGTGTGCCACGCCTGTCTCGGTATGCGTTGCTTCCGGAGCCGTCTGACCGACAGCCGGCGCTCCCGTATTCGTTTCACTTGTCGCGGGTGCTGACTGGGCAAAAGCCTCGGTCACGAACATACTCACCTCCAGGGGTCGTGCAAATGCGAAGGATCACGGCACGCGCTGCGAGCCGTGATCCAAACCTGATGCTGATATTAGACAGCGAACAGGAGAAGGAGAGCTACGAGCAACGAGAAGATGCCCAGAGCTTCCGTAACGGCGAAGCCGAATACCAGACGGCCGAACTGGCTGTCAGCGGCAGACGGGTTGCGCAGTGCGCCCGACAAGAAATCGCCGAAGATACGGCCGAGAGCGAGGGACGTACCAGCCATGCCGAGGCATGCGAGACCTGCGCCGATGTACTTTGCTGCTTCCGCTTCCATGTTAAGCTCCTTAGAATGGTTGTTTGCGGCTATTTTTGACACCCGATTGTCGGGGCCAGCGACTTTACTTCTCAGTGACCGCCATGCACGGCATCGTTCAGGTACATGCAAGTCAGTACCGCGAAGACGTATGCCTGCAGGAAGGCGACGAGAAATTCCAAACCGGTCATTGCGACCGTCATGATGAGGGGCAGAATTGCGCCACCGATACCAAGAGCACCGAGCGCACCCATGGAGGCAACGAAGCCCGAGAAGACCTTCAGCGTGATGTGACCTGCCAGCATGTTCGCGAAGAGACGAACGGAAAGGCTGATCGGACGCGACAGGAACGAGATGATTTCAATGGACGACACGAGCGGCAAAAGCACCGCAGGCACACCAGATGGCGCGAAGATGCCGAGGAAGCTCAGACCATGCTTGTAGAAACCGTAGACGACGACCGTACCGATAACGAGGCAGGACAGAGCGAAGGTAACGATGATCTGGCTGGTCACCGTGAAGAAATACGGGAACATGCCGAGCAGGTTTGCCGTCAGAACAAACATGAAAAGCGAGAAGACCAACGGGAAAAACACCATTCCCTTTTTGCCAGCGCCTTCGCGCAGCATCGAAGCAATGAATTCGTAGGACATTTCAGCAACGGACTGCATGCGACCTGGGATCAAGCCACGGTTGGACGTTGCGAAATAGAGGAAGCCCGATGCGGCTGCGACCGTTGCGACCATGAACAGAGACGCATTGGTGAACGAAAAATCGACGCCACCGATCTCAATCGGGATGATCGGCGTTACCATGAACTGATGGGTCGGATCGTTTGCCACCGTATGCCCTCTTTATCTTTTGCCGCGAAACACGACACTTTAATTCTATATGGAAGGTAAGCGACTACTCGCCCTGCGTTCCACTCTTGTCTTTTCCGAGCCCACCTTCGAGAAGCGGTGGCTTCGCCACAACGCCCGCAGAACGCAGAACATTCAGAACACCTGCACAGAAGCCGAGAAGAAGAAGAACAATCATCCCCCACGGCGACGTACCAGCAAAATGATCCAGTAGATACCCCAGCATCGCGCCAACAACGATTGCAGAGATGAACTCGGAGGAAAGCTTGATCGCCATGGCGAAACCCTTTCGGGTCTCTGCTGCGTTCTGCTCCGTCCGGCCCTGCGCGTCGTCTTCCGCCTTCACCTTTGCCAGCTCATCGGCAAGGCGCC
Organism: Rhizobium sp. WCS2018Hpa-16; assembly: GCF_031843705.1. Classification (NCBI taxonomy): domain Bacteria; kingdom Pseudomonadati; phylum Pseudomonadota; class Alphaproteobacteria; order Hyphomicrobiales; family Rhizobiaceae; genus Rhizobium; species Rhizobium sp. WCS2018Hpa-16. The sequence goes on along the minus strand of NZ_JAVTIX010000002.1, from coordinate 600,843 downwards.
TGCGGCGCTCATCCAGACTATCGTTACGGTTGCCAGTCATTGCCAAATCCCACCCTTTTTCTCCATTCCGGCATTGCCAGAACTCATTGGAGTTGTAAACGGCAGGGCATCAAGCCTGTTCCAGCCCGCTCTGAAGTCGCGCGCAACATAGTTTTAGGGACTTCGCTAGTCAAGGCACTGACTGCGCTTGACGGAATACAAAATTGTGATTGAAAGCAATGACTTAAGCGATACAGGCAGATTAATTGCGTCGCTGATGCACAGAATTGGCCATTTTGGCAGGTTTATCCCACGGAAAAGCCCGAAAAATCAGCTCCAGCCGCCGCCATAGGTGCGGTAGAACACGTGCAGACCGATTCTGCCGACTTTTTTCATGCTTCTGCCCCAGGCGGGGCGTACGTAGACAGCGTGATAATGCGTTGCGGAGCCGACTTCCTTCAGCCAAATCTTGCCTGCCGTGGTCGCCAATGCCACTTCGCGGGCCATTTTCCAATGGCGCTCGGAGTTTACACGGTCCTTGATATTGTCGCAGGCGAAGGAAAACTGGCAGCGATTGCGCCAATCCTGGTTCTGATAGACCACGCCACAGATCGTGTTGGGGTAGGTCGGGTTGCGCACCCGGTTGAGAATGACCTGCGCCACGGCGGCCTGACCCTTAACCGATTCGCCACGCGCCTCAAAATAGATGCCCGACGAAAGGCATTGCTGCTCGGCTGCGGAAAATGCCTCGGCTGGAAGCGGTTGCGCTGCCCAGGCGTGGTCGTCTGCTGCGATCTGGGGAATGAAACGACCGGCATCCGGCTTTTTCAGAATGGCGTCGAAGGGTGATTCGCGCGCGAAATCCGGTTCTGCCGGTGCATAGGCGGTGGCCAGCACATCGGGTGTTCGGTTTGTAATCAGCTCTGCCAGCATGGGCGAGACGGTCTTTTCGGCCTTGCTCTCATCCCGACGGAAATAGAAGGAGGCCAATTCGATGTCCTTGGTCTTCTTCTGCTTCACGAAAGCGGTTCGATCCTTCCGCTTCAAAGGTTCGATATCCAGCATGCTCGTGCGACGCAAAACGGAACCTGCGGTGAATTCCTTCGGTGGCTGCATGATCTCAGTCGAGACGATGCGGCCCTTCTTGGCGGCGCGATTGACGCGGTCGCTATCTGGCGTCGTTTCCTTGCCGCTCTTGGATGTGACGAAAGCAACCTTGCTTCCATCCGGCGTTATCATTCCAGCCCCGGTCAGCACGGAGGCGGGATCAGCCTGAGCAAAAGAAAGAGACGCATTGTGAACGGAACCTGCCGGAGAGCTGGTAAGGACCATGCGCCACTGCTCTCCCCCGGCATCGAGCCCAGCCAGCAAAGAGGCGAGATCCGCACGGGCGGCAAGGGTGGGAAAGGCAAGCCATGCGGCCAAACCGAAAACAACGGGCGATGTCCATGTCTCGAACGAGAGGAAGAACCCGCGACGCGATACTTTTTTTGAACGCAAAACCAGCACTCCAGACACGAACGCAACTCACTGCTACAGGTCTGGATAATCTCTCATTAACCTTGATGCTTGGTTAACAGCATAGGTGCGCGCGGCTTCACGTTAACGTGTCGGATGCAAAAAACGCCACCCGGCTTCCGCAGGATGGCGTTCGAGAAGATCGGCACGGCCAACAATCGATCAGATGACGACGTGAGAGCCAAGCTCCACAACGCGGTTGGCGGGCAAGCGGAAGTAATCGGATGGATCGGCCGATGTTTCAGCAAGGGCAATGAACAGCCGGTTCTGCCATCCCGGCATGCCAGACTTTGGATCTTGCACCAGCTTGCGTCTGCCCAGATAGAAGGATGTGGACATGATATCGAACTTGTAGCCGGTGCGGCGCAGATATCCCAAGGCCTGCGTTACATTCTGCGTTTCCATGAAGCCGAAGTGAAGTTCGACAACGACGAAGCGTTCGCTGACCTTGGTGATCGTGTATCGCCGATCAGGATGGACGCGGGGCGTGTCTTCGGTGCGTATCGTCAGGATCACGTTCTTGTCGTGCAGGACGTGGTTATGCTTGAGGTTGTGAAGCAGCGCGGCAGGGGCCGTCTCCGGGTCGCCCGTCAGGAAAATCGCCGTGCCGGGGATACGAACCGGGCCATGGGCACTCTCTTTTTCAACTGAGGAGACGAAAGCCTTCAACGGAACGTCCGTGCGGCGTGTCTTGGCGAAGAGAATCTTCGATCCGCGCTGCCATGTCATCATGATAATGACGAAGGCGACGGCCATCAGCACCGGAACATAGCCGCCGTCGTGGATTTTTAGAAGGTTTGCACCCAAGAAGATCATCTCAAGCGAAATGAACGGCAAAATCACGAGAAGGGCGAGCGATTTCGACCACTTCCAGTGCGTGCGGGTAAACTGGAAGAACAGCAGGCTGGTGACGACCATCGCGCCAGTCACAGAAATACCATAGGCCGTGGCCAGAGCGTCCGAGCTTTTGAATGTCAGCACCAGCGCAACGACGCCAAACAGCAAGACGGTATTGACCGATGGCAAATAGATCTGCCCGGTGTTGGTTTCAGATGTGAACAGAATTTCCATCCGCGGCAGGTAGCCCAGATGGATAGCCTGGCGAACGAGCGAAAAGGCACCCGTGATAACCGCCTGGCTGGCGATGATGGTGGCCGCCGTTGCCAGAATAACCGCTGGAAGCAAGGCCCATTGCGGAAACATCAGGTAAAACGGATTGGACATGGCCGAGGGGTCTTTCAGCACAAGCGCGCCCTGCCCCAGATAGTTCAACGTGAGAGCCGGAAAGACAAGCACGAACCATGCCCATTGAATGGGTCTGCGACCGAAATGCCCCAGATCCGCATAAAGCGCCTCTGCACCGGTGATGGTCAGGAAGACAGCGCCCAGCACGACCAGACCGTAGAAGCCTTCCGCAAGCAGAAACTCGACGGCATGCCATGGGTTGAAGGCATAGAGAATATTGTAATCATCCGAGATATGGATGAGGCCGACGAAGCCCATGACGAAGAACCAGACGGCGGTGATGGGGCCGAAGAACTTCGCGACAACTTCGGTGCCATGCGACTGGATCGCGAAAAGCCCGACCAGAATGACGACCGAAATGGGGATGATGAACGAATCCATCTGCGGGGTGACGAGCTTCAGGCCCTCGACCGCCGACAGCACTGATAGTGCCGGGGTGATCATCGCGTCACCCATGAAAAGGGCGGCGCCGATGAGGCCGAGCATGATGAGCACGCTTCGCTTGCTTCCGGCAGATTTCATCAAAAGAGCCAAGAGCGACAGGGTGCCGCCTTCGCCATCATTATCCGCACGCAGCAGAAAACAGATGTATTTGATGGTGACGATGATGGTGAGCGCCCAGATCATCAAGGAAATTAGGCCGATCACTTCAGCCTCGGTGACGCCATCGTGCGAAATAGGCTTCAAGGCTTCACGAAAAGCGTAGAGCGGGCTGGTGCCGATATCGCCATAGACGACGCCGACCGAACCCAGCATGGCTGCAAAAAAGCCCGTCGTGCGGCGATCGTCCGCCTCCGGCTTTTCGGAGTTATCCTTATCCAACGCGTGAGACATGGTGTTTCTGACCGGTTAGAGCCAGCCCTTCCAACGGAAAATGATGAATGGAATGATGGCCGATATCAGCATGATGAAAATTGCCAGCGGATAACCGTAGGTCCACTGCAACTCCGGCATGACGTTGAAGTTCATTCCGTAGACGGATGCCACAAGTGTTGGCGGCAGGAACACGACAGACGCAATGGAGAAGATTTTGATAATCGCGTTCTGTTCGACATTGATGATGCCAAGCGATGCGTCCAGTAGAAATGTCAGATTGCCGGAAATGAACGATGCGTGTTCCGACAGGGACTGAATATCACGGCCGATGGAGCGACCTGTTTCCTTCGCTTCCTTATCCTGCTGAACATTGGGCGTTGCTTGCAGAAAAGACTGTAGGCGGGCCAATGATGCGAGGCTATCGCGCACTTTTGAAATGAGACGGTGATAGCCCGATATATCGGCAAGCTTGTCTTCCAGATAGCGAGGCGCCTTGCGCTTGCTGCGAGCCTGATCGCCGAAAATTCCGGCAGCAACCGTATCGATGCGGATCACGGAGTTTTCGATAATCTCCGCCGTGCGGTCCACGATGGTTTCGAGAAGCTTCAGCAGCAGAGCCGCACCGCTGCGCATATCGTGGGGCACACGGGTAATGGCCGCAATGAAGAGATTGAAGGATTTTGGTTCGGCATATCTGATGGTGACGAGCCTGTTTCCGACAAGGATGAAGGCAACATCGGTCAGGCGTGGATCTTTTGAATCCGCATTCCAGACCAATGAACCCGTCATAAAAACGTTTCCATCTTCCACGTAAAGGCGGCTGGAGGGCTCGATGTCCTTGAGATCCTCGCGGGTCGGCAACTCGACGCCAAGCAGTTGCTCGACGCGAATTTCTTCAGCCCGGTCAGGGTTGATCAGGTCAATCCAGACAATATCATCCGAAATCTGCTGAACCGATGGGTCCGCCGACAGGCTGATTGCCTCGCAATTGGAGCGATAGGCCTTGATCAATCAGTTTCTCCGGTCAGCATCCCGACGAATGCCGGAAGGCTGCTCTAACACAAACCGTATGCCTTCCGCAAACGCCCGGAATGGGCGGCGGACCAAACGGCGCGGCCTATGCTCTGAATACCCATAAGAATCAAGGAGTATTTTTCACAGGGCCAAAGCCGCCAGACCGGAATGGCCGTGCGGCTTGCTGGGGCACTATCGATTGCAGATCGGGCCGCACGCCGTTACTAAGCATTCGTATAAGCTTGCAGAATCAGTGGCTTGATCGAATACAACGGCCTTCAGCGACTTCACGCGAAAACAGAAACTCTAGCTCCACGCAACCGGAGCGAGGGGCTGTCAAGCTGCACCACAGACCAAGTGCTATGCGCCGGGCGCATCGGTAGTTCACCTTATTCGAAGACGATACGCGGTGCGGGTTTGCTGAGGCCAGCGCCCATCTGGGTCCAGACGCGCTGTGCAATCTCGCGGTAAATCTGCGCCTGGGGTCCGTCTGGCTCCGCCACGACAACGGGGGTTCCGGCATCGGACAATTCACGAATGGAGATTGTAAGCGGCACTTCTCCCAGAAATGGAACGCCGATGCGCTCTGCTTCCGCACGCGCCCCACCATGGCCAAAAATATCGTACCGCGCACCGGTATCGGGGGCGATAAAGTAGCTCATGTTTTCGATGACGCCTAGGAGAGGCACTTCCACCTTCTGAAACATGGTGATGCCTTTTCGAGCATCGATCAGGGCCATATCCTGCGGGGTAGATACAATAACCGCGCCAGCCAGCGGCACTTGCTGGGCAATGGTTAGTTGCGCGTCACCCGTGCCCGGCGGCATGTCCAGCACCAGCACATCAAGCTCACCCCAGGCCACTTCGCGCAGCATCTGCATCAGCGCAGACTGGACCATCGGCCCACGCCAGATCATCGCGGCTTCTTCATCCACCAGAAGGCCCATCGACATGACCTTCAGGCCGTAATTTTCCATGGGGATGATGGTGCGCCCTTCACCCTGCTGCGGGCGACCGGAAAGTTTGAGAAGCCGAGGCAGGGATGGTCCGTAGATATCAGCATCCAGAATGCCGACACTCAGGCCAAGCGTTTGCAGCCCCAGCGCCAGATTGACGGCTGTGGTGGATTTGCCGACGCCACCCTTGCCGGATGCAACAGCAATGATGGCGCGGATGCCGGGAACGCCCGTTTTGACGCGCGGCTGTGCGGCACCTGCCTGTGGAGCTGGCGAGGGCTTTGGGACCTTTGGCTGGGCGGGAGCAGAACCGGGTTTTCGGTCGGCGGTCAGCGTTACCATCGCCGCCTTGATGCCGGATACGCCAAGGGCGGCTTTTTCGGCTGCAAGCCGCAGCGGCTCCATACGATCGGCCTCTGCTGCAGGAACGGTAATCGAAAAATAGGCCTTGTTATCGGCAATGAAAATTTCCGACACCATGCCAAGCGCGATGATGCTTTCATTACCGCCCGGATAGGCGATGCTTTTCAACGCTTGCTCGATCTCGTTCTTGCCGGCCTGTGCCATATCAGTTTCCATTATGCTGCATCCGCAGCCTTCCATAACCAAGTGCTTCCGTTTCGCCAATGATAAAGCGTAACCGCTCTTGCGATCCTGGCCGGTCACATCTTCGTATCGGCACCAAGATTCTCGGGATCGAAGATGCGCCCGTCGAAAAAGGCGTCAGGCCCGAGCACGAGGCCAGACCGGGATGCACCCACGATGACAGGCACTTTCAGCGTCCCCTCCAACTTCATATTGGCAGAGGGAACCGGGACAAAAAGCGGCTTGATCGCCTTGCGGAAAATATCGGGGCGATAGGCGCGCGCAGCAGCGTCATAGGCGCTTTCATCAGCGGCGGCATCCGGGGCAAGATCGTTGGGCAAATCCATCTGACTGAAGAACCACAGCGCCTGGCTCTGCCATGGGAAGTTGACGGCTTTGCCGCTTGTGGCAAAGAAGCCGGAGCATTCCAGCATGCGCGTAGGGGAGTGAGAGATAAATCCTGTCAGGGCGGGAAGAATGAACTCCTTATCCATATCAAGGCATTGAGGCGCACCCAGAATACCCGCGAGCTCCTGAATATTGGCATGGCTGGAGCACCATTCGCCCGCCCGGTAAAGCGCACGGATCATCGCCTCTAATGTGTCAGGCTCAGACCGTGCCCAAGCGTCTGACACGGCAAGCACCTTCTCCGGCGCGTTCTGCCAAATATGCGACTTGGTCGTGAGAATGCGGGCCGATCCGCGCAAGACAGCAACGGTTCCATAGGGTTCTGAACCGTAAAAGCCATCGATCTGCCCGGTCTCCAGCATATCAGGCATTGCGCCCGGCGGCGCCTCGACAAGGGTGATGTCGTCGCCGATACGCAAGCGGGCGCTGTTCAGAAGATAATGCAACTCCAATGCAGATGCAGAGAGCGGATGTTCGACAGCCAAGGCCAACGGCTTCAACCTCGCTGACTGGCGGGACGCGGCAACGCGGCCGAGAGCACGGGCCAATGTGGCTGGGTCTGGTATCTTCATACCCTGCTCGACCAGATCGTCATGCAAATCCTGGGCGGCGGCAAAGGTGGCACCACCTGTGGCCAGCACGAAGGGAGCTGCAAATCCGGCTGGAATATCGCCAAGACCAAGCGCCGAAGCCACCGGAAGGGATGCAGACAGATGAAGGCCCTGCAGATCGCCGTTGCGCCATTCGGCAAAAAGGTCATTCACGGAGGGTTTTTTGACCAGATGAAGAGACACCCCTTCATCTGCGGCAAAGCCTTTTTCAGCGGCAACGACAAGCACCGCGCAATCGATCGTCGGAGAAAATCCAGCCTTGAAGCTTCTCGAAGCTGCCAAACGAATCTTATCTCCTCTGCCACCTGCAACAGCAAGAATTGCCTACGTCGATGCAGATAACAATCCAGAAAATAGAAATATTTCTACTTGATCAAACCGACGCGCAAAGCCTTTGCGACAGCTTGCGTCCGGTTGACCGTGTCCAGCTTTTTCGTCGCGCGATTTAGATAGTGATTGACGGTATGCTCCGACAGAACCAAGATTTCCGCAATCTCTGCGCTGGTTTTTCCCGCCGCCGTCCAGTTGAGACAGTCGATCTCGCGGTCCGTCAAGGTACCGGTCACGCGGGAATCAAGAGTTCTCACATGCGCAAGGCGGCTGAAAACATGAGCGCACACATAGGCAATCTCTGCCACGAATGCCGGTGGAAAGTCCGTGCGGCTGCCGTGGAACGAGATTGCGCCTCTCTGCCCCGTGTGATCCTGCACCGGGCACCAGAGCGACTTGACCATATCAAAGCGGGTGAAGAGATCGAGAATGGTCTTGCCGACCGTGTTATCGTGGCCGCTTTTCAAAAGCTCGGCATCGACAAAAAACGGTACGCTGGTCCGCTTCAAGGCACGCAACACATTGCTGCGCGGCAACAGGCCTTCATGGTCATATTGGTGCAACAATTCAGCTGGCCAGTTTGTAATGACCGTGTATTGCGAGAGATCCAGAGCAATATGATCTGGAAGATTGACAACCATAAATGCTTTCATGCCCCAGGCTTCAGTTGTCTTTTTAAGAAAACGAAATATATCGAACTGAGTGCTCAGCTCTGCTACTTCTGCCGCGCTCTCCGCCCCAGGCTGCGCGTCGCAGGAAATCTTTGGTTCCAACATTTTTTTGGTTCTTTATGCGATAGACTTAAATGAATGAGACTCGATAAGATAAAATAACACTACATCAATAGCAGCGCATTGTTTTTTTGCACACAAAAGTTGATATTTACAAATTATCGCAATTTTCGCGCATGAATATTGTTAATGCCTATTCGCCCACAATTTTAAGTATTTACTCGCTTACAGGCGGTAGGCGCACCATCAAATCGGCCGAAATATTCTTCGCTGCTTCACGGACAAGGTCTGCCCATCCTTCAAGACGCGGCCTGCTGAGCCGATAGGCGGGTCCGGTGACCGAAATAGCCGCATAAATGCGCCGTCCCGGCAGTGGCACCGGCACCGCGATACACTGTATTCCGGCCTCGTGTTCTTCCAGATCAAAACCAAAACCCTGAGAGGCGATGTCACCCACTGCCTGCTTCAGATCCTTTGCCGTGACAATGGTATTGGACGTGTAGGGCTGAAACGCCATGGTCTCAATGATAGTGTCGAGCTCCGCCTGCCCTAAAAGCGAAAGCGCTGCCTTGCCGACACCGGTGCAATAGGCTGGTGAAACACGACCGATCTGCGAATACATGCGCACCGCCTGCTTGCCATCGATCTTGTCCAGATACACGATTTCCGCGCCTCTCAGCACACCGAGATGGACCGCTTCCTGCGTCTTTTCCTGCAGGTCTCGAAGATGAGGTGCCGCGACAGTGCGCAGGTCGCTGCTGCTCCACGCCTGGGAAGCGAAACTCAGCAATCGAAGGCCAGCCACATAGGTCTGATCGCCTCTCTGCTCCAGCAAACCCTCATCCAGAAGATGCACAAGTTGACGGTGCAGCGTGCCACGCGGCTGGCCGCTGCGCTGCAAGATATCGGTGAAACGAAGCGGCTGTGGCGACATCACCACCAGCTCCAGCAGGGAAATCGCCTTGCCGAGTGTTCCCGTGGTACTTTCAACCGTCGTGTCACCGCTTCGAGGCATGATACTGGTCTCCCCGTGCGCTATTGTCACGCTTGACAGACACCAAGCGGACAGCGCACTATTCCGATTATTGAAACTTAGTTCCAAATAATGGAACGCGCAATCCTTTCCGAGTGATATGTTGAGCGAAAATTTCTTACCCACTTCTGAATTTGTAGATGACGGCATTCTGATTACGGGCGGTGGCTCTGGTATCGGGGCGTCGCTGGTGGCAGCTTTTGCCGATCGAGGAGCAAAAGTTGCCTTCATCGATATCAATGAAACTGCAGGCACACAGCTGGCTGAAACGCTATCTGCACGCACACGCCACCGAGTTACATTCATCAAGGCTGATTTGCGGGACCAGTCGCAACTGGCGCGGGCCGTGACGGATGCGGCGCAAGCGACGGGCGGCATCAAGGTGCTGGTCAACAATGCTGCATGGGATGACCGCCACGATATCGATACGGTCACGAGCGAATATTGGGATCAAAACCAAGCGATCAATCTGAAGCCGGTTTTCTTCGTCACTCAGGCGGCCCTGCCCTATCTGCGGCAGGCCCAAGGTGCGTCGATCATCAACTTTTCCTCCATCTCCTATCTCTTGAACATGGGCGAACTACCCGCCTACACCGCCGCCAAGGCAGGCATCATCGGCATGACGAAAAGCCTTGCCGGGCGTCTGGGTCAGGAGAACATCCGCGTCAACGCGATTTTGCCGGGCATGATCGTGACCGAACGCCAGAAGAGCCTTTGGCTGAGCGATGACACCATCTTGCAAACGGTGGGCAGACAATGCCTCAAACGCACGCTCACGGCAGAGGATCTTGTCGGTCCCTGCCTCTTTCTGGCCTCTTCAGCATCCGCTGCCATGACGGCCCAAACCATGATCATTGATGGAGGTCTTTTATAATGTCTGATGCCGCATATGTTGCAGTGGACTGGGGTACGACCAGCTTTCGGCTCTGGCTGATCGGCCAATCGGGCGAAGTGCTTGGCGAGCGCCGAAGCAACGAGGGCATGACAACGGCAATGCAAACCGGCTTTTCGCATGTGCTTGCATCCCATCTCTCTGCTCTTTCCGCGCCATCGGGCCTGCCGGTGATCATTTGCGGCATGGCGGGTGCGAGACAGGGCTGGGTCGAAGCGGGCTATGTCGATGTTCCCGCGAATTTGGCGCAGGTGCTTGATGGCGCTGCCCGGGTGCCGGGCGAAACGTCAGATGTACGCATTCTGCCGGGCCTTGCGCAGCGCGCAGCCGACAAGCCGGATGTGATGCGCGGCGAAGAAACTCAGCTTTTGGGCGCGCTTTCTGCCGATTACAGGTCCGGGGAGCAATTGGTTTGCATGCCGGGCACCCATTCCAAATGGGTCAATGTCGCCAATCTTGAGGTTACAGGCTTCTCCACATTCATGACCGGAGAGCTGTTCGATGTCATATCGAAACACTCCATCCTGTCCCATGCGGTTGCCGATGCCGGGAGCTTCACCGGTGACAGCGAAGCCTTCCGAACGGCTGTATCGCAAAGCTATTCCAACCCGCAAATGGCGACGAACCACCTGTTCACGGTGCGGTCTGGCCAATTGCTGCACGGCCTGTCTGCGACAGATGCCAAGGCGAAACTGTCTGGCACGATGATCGGGCTGGAAATTGCCGGCGCGCATTCCGCAGCCTCGAAAATGGCACAGGTCGTTCTCATCGCATCCGGGTCACTCGGTGCGCTCTACGAAGCAGCGTTCAATGCGCTTTCCATTGATTTCGTCACCATTGATGCAGATGAAGCCGTGCGTCGCGGGCTTGTTGCAGCTGCAAACGCCATTTGGCACTGAGGAGTTTTCCATGCGTATTCCCTTCCCTTCCATGAAATACCCGCTTGTCGCAATTCTGCGCGGCATTCGCCCTGAAGAAACCGAGGGTGTGGTAACAGCACTTCTGGAAAGCGGCCTGCGAGCCATCGAAATTCCGCTCAATTCACCAGACGCCTTCCGCTCCATCGAAATGGCCGTCAAGCTGGCGCCAAGTGACGCGCTTATCGGCGCTGGCACCGTATTGACCGTCGAAGACGTGGCAAAGGTGGACGCCGTTGGCGGAAAGCTGATGGTCAGCCCGAATGTCGATGTGGATGTCATCACGGCTGCCAGAGAAAAAGGCATGGTCACCATGCCGGGTGTGCTCACGCCAACAGAGGCGCTTCTGGCGCTCAAGGCAGGCGCAACCGGGCTCAAATTCTTCCCCGCCAGCGTGCTCGGACCATCCGGTCTCAACGCTATCAGAGCCATTTTGCCCAAGGATACGCTCGTTGCGGCAGTCGGCGGTGTATCGGACAAGAATTTCACAGACTACACCAGCATTGGCATCACGGCCTTTGGCCTTGGAACCAGCCTCTACAAGCCCGGCATGACCGTCGATGATGTGCGCGCCCGCGCCATCGCCACCGTCACGGCCTATGATCTAGCAATCGGAGCTTAAGGCATGGCAGACATTCATGACTTCAAGGGAAAGGTGCTTGACCCAACACAGATGATGCTGGGCGAAGGGCCGAGTTTTGATCCGACCACCAACACATTGTGCTGGCTGAATATTCTGGGCAAGGAGCTTCACGCGCTTGACCTGACAAGCAACACCAAAACGATGCATGCCCTGCCCTTCATGGCAAGCGTCGTTGCCCGTATCGATGATAAGCGTCAGTTGCTGGCCTCCGATGAGGGCCTCTTCATTCGGGACCGCGCAACAGGGGAGCTGACGCTCCACGTCGATTTTGAACCCGGCAAGCCCGGCAACCGCTCCAATGACGGGCGCATTCACCAGAGCGGTGCATTGTGGATCGGCACCATGGGCAAAAAGGCCGAGGATGGCGCCGGATCGATCTATCACGTCGCGGGCGGCAAGGTGACGCAGCTGTTCGACAAGATCAGCATCAGCAACGCCATCTGCTTTTCCCCTGACGGCGCGACCGCGTACTATGTCGATACGCGCGTGAACCAGTTGATGAGCCTTCCCGTTGATCCGCAAACAGGTCTGCCGACCGGCGCCACTAAGGTGTTCATCGATCAGGCGGGCCAGAAGGGCGGCATTGATGGCGCGATCTGCGACGCGGATGGCAATATCTGGAATGCGCGCTGGGGCGTCGGCGCGGTGGATCAATATTCGCCAAACGGACAGCACCTGGCACGCTACGAAGTTCCGGCAGCACAGACGACATGCCCGGTGTTTTTCGGCGCATCGGCAGACCGCATCGGCGTGACCTCGGCCTGTGAGGGCCTTGATGATGCGACTATCAAAGCCAATCCTCTCTACGGCGCGACTTTCGATCTCGGCATCGAGGTCAAAGGCATGCTGGACGCCGCCTATCGGCTCTAAGTCGATTGAAGTAATGACTTTTAAAGGCGCCTCACGGGCGCCTTTTTCGTCAGCCGAACTCGCGGGCGGAGTGGTTTATGTCGCGGTAGTTTTCCTGAAGGTAGCGTTGCGTTGCGGCGGCATCGACCGGGCGACCATAAAAATAGCCCTGCCCCATGCCGCAGCCGAGGCACCGCAGTTTCTCGGCTTCCGCCTTGTCTTCAATGCCTTCTGCCACAACCTGCAGATCCAGCCCGTCACACATGGCAACGATTGCCTTGATGATGTGCTCTGACGGTCTATCGGTTGTGATGCGCGACACGAAAGCGCGGTCGATCTTGACCTTGTCGAAAGAAAAATCGCGAAGCCTGCCAAGGCTCGACTGGCCCGTGCCAAAATCATCCAGAGAAATGCGAATACCGGCATGTTGAAGGTCGGTCAGGATGCGCTGGGCCGTATCGGCCGAGGTCATGACCGCAGTTTCGGTAATCTCAAGCTCCAACCGCCGTGGATCAAGCCCGACTCGCCTCAGAATGCTGAGAATATTTTCAGCGGTACCGGGGTCCATCAGTTGCGCGGAAGAGAGATTGAAGGACAGAAACAGTTCTCGCGGCCATGAGAGCGCGGCTTCCGCTGCCTTGCGCAACAGCAGTTCCGATAGCGCATCGATAAAGCCACGCTCTTCGGCCAGAGGCACGAAGACGGCGGGAGAAACAAATCCAAGATCAGGATCATTCCACCGCGCCAGGGCCTCGAAGCCGATGACAGTGGCATCGCTGAGCCGAACGATTGGCTGGAAATGCACATCAAGCGTGCCGCTAATGATGGCATGTCGCAATGCCTGCTCAAGCTGCGTCGCGCTCTTCATCTCCTGAGCAATTTCACGCGAATAGACGGTGATCTGGCCGCGGCCACGCCGCTTGGACCGATAAAGCGCGGTTTCCGCGCTTTTGAGAAGATCCTCGAACTCATTACCGGCAAAGGGATGGATCGCAAAGCCGAAGGATGATGACAGCCTTACGTTTCGGTCTCCCAGATCGTAGGGGGCGGAAAGCACGTCCTTGATCATTTGCCCAACGCGCTCGGCTCCGGTGCGTTCGAAAACGAGCGGCAATACGAATGCGAATTCGTCACCATCATGGCGGGTGACGATCGCCCCATCCGGCACACAGGCTCTCAGGCGATGCGCGACCTGACACAGGATTTCATCGCCCGCTTCGGCGCCAAAAAGGTCGTTGATCGGTTTGAACCCATCGATATTCGCCACGCCAATCGTGAAGGGTGCGGGGTCACTTGCCCGCTCGGCTGCCAGCATCACAATTTTGTCGCGAAGCCTGTAGCGGTTTCCCAGTCCCGTCAACGGGTCGCGGTAAGCCATTGCCTGCAATTCATGCTGGCTCACCTGCGGCGCATTTCGCTCTGGCGATTTCATTCGCGCGTCCTGATCGAGGGAGTGCGGGTTATCTTGCAATATGATTTGGTCTCACGAAACATTAGCGCGGAAATGTGCGAAATAGCTATCAATATTCAGGGTATCTTCTTCCGCAGTGACGGTACGGCGTCTAAATACTGGCACGGTGCTCTCGCTGGGGCAGATAACGCTTCAACATCAGTTCGATCATATCGGGACTGATAGGTTTGAGCAGCATATCATCCATGCCGGCATCTAGGCAGGCTTGCCGATCACCCTCGAACGCCTGGGGTATGACACCGATAATCGGGGTGCGCCCACGCTCGCCCCCAACCATGCCACGCACGCGTCGTGCCGCTTCAAACCCGTCGAAATCCGGCAAGGTGGTGTCCATCAGAATGAATGCGGGCTTTTCCGTTTCAAACAACCTGAGGGCATCACGGCCCGTGGAGGCGATCCGGTAACTCAGGCCAAGACCATCCATGATCTGCGAAAACACGATCTGATTGATGCTGTTGTCTTCAACAACGAGAACATCGAGCCCGCTCTTTTTGGCCGGCGCTGGAGGCTTACCCGTAGAGATCTCCCAGCCAGTATCGGTTTGGACAGGTGAAAGGGTGCGGCTTGCGAGCCGGAAATGGCGGGAAATCTCTGTGATCAGCGAGCTTTCCAGCAGATAGTCATCCACCGTCACGGCATCGACACCATAGGTCTGGGGCAGATCCAGACAGGCAATATCCATTTGCACATCGACAATCACAAGATCGATGCGCACTCCGGCAGAGGTGGCATATTCCATGAACGCCTTCTGCTCGTGCTGAGTCGACACCATGGCGCAATCCACACCCACAGCGGTCATTTTTCGCATGGCCAGATCGCCCAGTGAGGCATTGGGTGTGACCAGCAGAATACTGCGGCCCTTCAAGACCTGCGATGCCTGATGATGCTCATCGTCCATGTAGGATGAGGCCACGAACGACATGTGCTCCAACCCGCGAATGACGCTCTTGCCATCCGCGCCTGCACTCGCAAAGGCGGTCACGTCATCCATGGTCGTGACAAGGAAATACCGGCCGGGCTTGCCGACCCTTTGCTTTCTGGTGATGACCAGTGCTTCTTCACCGGTCAGACGCGTGACGCGCTCCGGCAGAATGGCGGGTGTGCCGGTTTCCAGAACATGGCGGTCCATAGCGTCGATGCGCGAGGCAAGCGGATCGGAATGGATATCGGAAACCGTCCGGCCCAGAATAAGATCGGCTGACGTTTCCAGAAGGGCACAGCCAGCCTTGTTGACGCCGACATACGTTGTGGTGTGATCCTTGACAAAAATAGACAGGGGCAGCGTATCGAGAATTTCTTCTGTCAGCTGCACGCGCTCTACATCCAGGCGCCACTGGTCCTCGCGCTTCTTCTGCTCGGTTATTTCACTGATGACGCAAATGCCGAGGCCAGAGGGAAAGCGCCGTTTGACGAAGCGCAGCCACCTGCCACCGGCACGCGGCTCCACCGTTTCCGAACGCTCTTTCCAGTGCGAAGACAATTGTTCGGCAATCCACTCGTCGCGTTCGATATTGTGCGCAATCGAAGGGCCGTCCACTTCGCGCCGACTGTCGTACAAAGCAGCGAGCAAATCCCGAAGGCGCGTGCCTATGCCTAGCTTCAAGTCAGGGATGGGTAGATGTGCGGGAACACGGCTGTTGATGAAGATGATCCGATCATTGCGATCATAGATGACGATAGCAGCAGAGATCGCATCGCAAACGGCGTCGAACATGGCAGTTTGAATATCTGCGCAGACCGACACCTCATCCTTCATTGCATTTCCTCACAGGCACTTCTCAAGGCAAAATCAACTCACAAAAAACCGGCCACGGACCGTGGATAAATGGATAAAACGAAGGACATGCGGGATTTTGACTTGAAGCAGACTGGACAAGATGCGACGGCCCCAGCTTTCCGTCGCACATCCGCTGGCAATGCCAGAGGAATATAGTTGCTGAACTCATTTCAAGCAGTTTCGACTTTAGAAGCTTTCCCTTAAGAGGCGCTTAACGGTGTCGCTTCGAAAGATTTAGCGGGACAAGCAGGCGATTGGCCGCGTCTTGCATGATTTTCCTTTCATAAGACGGGCGAATCCTCGAAAATAGATCGATGTCCATCAAGCAACTATCCGAAACCCTGATCAACCAGATTGCCGCAGGCGAGGTTATCGAAAGACCCTCAAGCGCCGCCAAGGAGTTGATCGAAAACGCAATCGACGCAGGCGCCACGCGCATCGAGATTGCGACGGCTGGCGGCGGCAAAGGTCTGGTGCGCATTTCCGATAATGGTTGCGGCATGTCCCCCGCCGATCTCGAGCTGGCGGTACGGCGGCACTGTACGTCCAAGATTTCCACGACGCTGGATGATATCCGCACTCTGGGTTTTCGCGGGGAAGCGCTTCCGTCAATCGGTTCGGTTGCCAGATTGACAATCACCAGCCGCCAGCAGGGTGCCGCCGAAGGCGCAATCATTTCCGTTGCGGGCGGCAAGCTCTCAGCCGTCCGCCCTGCCCCGTCCAACACCGGCACCATTGTCGAGGTGCGTGACCTTTTCTTTGCCACACCGGCCCGGTTGAAATTCCTGAAAACCGAACGGGCGGAAGCTGCGGCGATCACGGAAATCGTCAAGCGCATGGCGATTGCCTTTCCGCATATCCGGTTTGTGCTGTCTGGGACGGACCGCTCGACGCTGGAGTTTGCGGCCACGGGTGACGACCATCTGGCCCGCATGGCGCAAATCCTCGGCATGGATTTCAAGGATAATGCCATCGAGATCGATGCCGGGCGGGAAGACGTGACACTGACCGGATTTGCCGGTGTGCCGACTTTCAATCGCGGCAATTCCGCCCACCAATATATGTTCGTGAATGGTCGGCCGGTGCAGGACAAGCTGTTGCTGTCCGCCATTCGCGGGGCCTATGCGGAGACAGTGCCGCACGGGCGCTATCCGATTGCGGTCTTGTCGCTGCAACTTGATCCGGCGCTTGTCGATGTTAACGTGCATCCGGCCAAATCGGATGTGCGCTTTCGTGACCCCGGCTTGGTCCGGGGCCTGATCGTGGGCGCCATTCGACAGGCGCTGACCCGCGAGGGCGACCGCGCCTCCACCACGGGCGCTGCGCAAATGATGAATGCATTTCGTCCCGGCTACAGTCCCTCGACCATGCGTTCCCAGCCAACGCAGGCATGGTCACCCGCAAACTCACCGTCGCGCCCCCTTTCCGTGCAGGATGGTCTGGCGCTTCGCGAGGCGGCGCAATCTCAGTTCACCGACATTACCGTGCCAACGGCTCGCGCCGACGCCGCAGAGCAGGCAAACAGCATGGACACAGGCACAGAACCCACCCGTTTTCCGCTGGGAGCGGCCCGCGCGCAGGTTCACGCCAATTACATTGTCGCGCAAACGCAAGACGGCCTTGTCATCGTGGATCAACATGCAGCCCATGAACGTCTTGTGTTCGAGGAAATCCGAAAAGCCCTGCATTCCAAGCGCCCGCCTTCGCAAGTGCTGCTGATACCGGAAATCGTCGATCTACCGGAAGAGGATTGTGATCGGCTGATGGACCACGCCAGTGGGTTCGACAGCATGGGCCTTGCCATCGAACGTTTTGGACCGGGCGCCGTGGCGGTGCGCGAAACGCCCGCGATGCTGGGCGAAGTTAATGTTCAGGGACTGGTTCGCCAATTGGCCGATGAGATAGCCGAATGGCACACAGCCACCAGTCTCGCCAGCAAGCTGGAATATGTCGCGGCCACGATGGCCTGCCACGGCTCGGTGCGGTCTGGCCGTCGCATGCGCCCGGAAGAGATGAATGCGCTTTTGCGGCAAATGGAGAACACGCCGGGGTCAGGCCAGTGCAATCATGGTCGCCCGACTTACATTGAGCTCAAGCTAGCTGACATCGAAAAGCTGTTTGGACGAAGTTGAGATAGTGAAGTGTTGAGGCTGGCATTTTGGCCATTGCATCTTTAAAAAGATCCGACGTCAGGAGACAGGCAGATGAACAGATTTGAAGGCGGCAGCAACCGCGAAGCGAAGGTCGAATATCGCGATGGCGATATGCGTATCGTGCAGACAGGTTCGCATGTCGTCTGCGCCATGACGGGCAAACATATACCGATCGATGAGCTTCGTTACTGGAGCGTCCTGCGTCAGGAAGCCTATGCAGATGCAGCAGCATCGGTTGAAGCGGAAAAGCGCGCCGGAGCATTGCCGAATCAGCGCCGCAACGCCTGATTCCGGCCACTCAAGACATCCGTCTCCCAAATTAATCGATGATTCGCCCTGCCCGGCAGGAACGATCGCACCCAACGCCGGTTAGCCGGGGGTGTGACCAAGATGCACGATTTTCAATAGGAGACTGACATGGCCGAGAAGACACTCGACGATCTTTTCTATGACACGCTCAAGGACATCTATTATGCCGAGCGTCAAATCCTGAAAGCCCTGCCGAAAATGGCCCGCGCCGCCACGGATAAGAAGCTGAAGGCCGCCTTCGAAAAGCACAAGGAAGAAACCCAGGGGCAGATCGAACGCCTCCAGGAAGTCTTTGAAATCATCGGCAAGCGCGCGCAGGGCAAGACCTGCGAAGCCATCCAGGGCATCATTGCCGAGGGTGAAGAAATCATCGAAGATTACAAGGGTTCTGTGGCGCTCGACGCCGGCCTGATTTCGTCCGCGCAGGCCGTGGAGCACTATGAGATCACGCGCTACGGCACTCTCAAGGCCTGGGCTGAAAAGCTCGGATATACCAAGGCCGTTGCGCTGCTGGATGCCACGCTGCAGGAAGAATCCACAACGGATGAAGACCTGACCAAGCTTGCGGGCTCATCCGTTAACGCCGCAGCCCAAAAGGCGGCTTGAGCTTCCCACCACGCATGAAAAAGCCGGGCATATCGCCCGGCTTTTTTCGTTATGGTGCGGTCGTGTTAGTCGAGCTTGGATTTCTATCCGTGCCTTCTGTCGGCGGCGTGGTACCGGAAGGCGTATTGTTGTCGAATGTCTGAGTGCCCTGCGCACCCGGGTTCGGCGTGGCCGATGGTGAGGTAGAACTGGTGGCAGGCGCTGTTTCAGTGGTGGTAGGTGCCGTGCTTTCTCCCCAGCTTTCCGCAACGATCCAGACCGCACCGGCAAGCACGAGGCTGATGACGAGAATGATCAGAACAGGGCTGCCCTTGAACCCCTGACGGCTCTCCTTCGGTGAAAAGACTTTCTTTTCCGTATTTTCCTGCGGCATGAAATCCTCCTGAAATCGTGGAGCGACCAAATGTGGCGCTCACATCATCAAGGAAAGCCCGCCAAAGGGAGATAGTTCCAGCAGGCCCGGATATTCGCCCTGCACCTTTGCGTCCCTAAGCCTCTCGCAGCTTTCTGTTCCGGCAATTCTGAAGAGCCGCGTCGATGATACCGCGCGCCACAGCTGGGTCATCGAAGACCATATCGATATCGATGACCAGCGTCTGGCTCAGCAGATTGGCCGCGCTGCCATGATGACCTTTCAATCGCACCGCATCCTTGGCGGTGGTGACCAGCGCCACACCCAGCCTGTCCGCCTCAGCCATGAGATCGCTGATTTCCTCGTCGCTGAAATGATGATGGTCGGGGAAGGATCGCCTCGCAACGATCTCTCCACCGAGATCTTCGACGGTGCGAAAGAACTTGGCAGGATCGGCAATGCCCGCATAGGCAAGCACCTTTGTGCCCGCAAAGTTGGGCTGGGGCCGTGGCCGGATGGAGGAAACAAAGACCGGCTTTCCAGCACGCGCCGCCGTTCGAACGATGGTCTCTGCCGCTTTCCCGTTGCCGACCTTCAAAAGCCCTGTCAGTTGACGCATCTGCTCATCCAGCGGCGCACGCACGGGACCGCCGGGCACAAAGTGGCCGTTGCCGATACCGCGCTGCGTATCGATGACGACGAGCGCATAATCCAGCGTCAAACGCGCGCTTTGGAAACCGTCATCCATGATGATGAGATCGATGCCTTCTTCGACCAGACGTCGCGCACCCTCCACCCGCTTTCGGGAAATGACCGTGATTGCCTCACGCGCCAGCAACAGGGGTTCATCGCCCACATCCTGAGAACGGTGGTGTCCGGCCTCAACCAGTGTCGTCACATCCAGCGTGCCGCCATAACCACGGCTTAGGAAACCGGGCTTCAAGCCCATCTCCAGCGCGGCCTGGGCGATGGCGATGGCAGTGGGGGTCTTGCCCGCACCGCCGACCGTGAAGTTGCCAATGCAGATGACCGGGACAGGAACGGAGGCCCGCTTTACCGTCCGCATGCGTTTTCCTGCCACCTTGCCGTATACGAACGAGAAGGGTGACAGTGCCCAAGCCTGCCAACCGGATTTTTCCCACCAGAATGGCGGCGCTTCCGAAACCATGCGTTCCCAAACTCCCGCGTTTGCCTTTGGTAGAAGCAGCTATCTGCCAGAAAGGTGAGGAATTTGCAAAGAGGGCGGCTTTCAGATCGGCCAGTCAGCTCGTCGCTACGGATGGTAGGAGCGTTTCAAGGCCGGTAATATCGTCGAAACAATAGTCGCAATCCGCAGACAGGCTTGCCTTCGAGCCGGTGCCGGTCAGCACTGCGATGCAGAGGCCCGCGCCCGCGTTTCTACCCATGTGAAGGTCGTGATTGTTGTCACCCACCACAGCCACACAGTCCGGAGAAAGGCCGACGGCCTTGCAGAAACCCAGCACCATGCCCGGCTCCGGCTTGCTGCCATGGCCACTGTCATAACCCGCCACGAAATCAAGATCGGCCTCGAAACCGAAACGACGGGCAAGCTCACGGATCGATGCTTCGTTGTCGCTGGAGGCGATGCCAAGCCTGTAGCCGCGGCCCTTCAGCCGCGCAAAAAACGCCTTGAGATCGGTAACGGCGACGGATTTTCCGGCTGCCTGTGTGAAAAGCTGATCGAGGCGCTTTGTGAGGTCTGATAGATCGCAGGGAGACCCTGCTGCCACAAGCCCTTGCGCAATCTGCACCGTATTGCCAGCGGCCAACAGGCTATCGGGTGTGACATGGCCGGATACCGGGTCCATGCCGCAGGCCAGAAGCAGCCGATCCGCCAGCACTGCATCGCCATTGGCGGCAATCGCCGCAAGCTCGCGATTGACCGGGCCCCAGCTGGCATCATAGCCGATGAGCGTTCCATCCTTGTCAAACAGGATTGCCCTGATGGATGCAGGCGACTTTCCAGCGGCGTCCGTCGGCATGATCAACCAGCCGCACTGCGTGGCTGGAGTTTTGCCGTCACCGTCAGGGGATTGATGTAGGGCTCAAGCGCCTTCACGGTCAGCGAAAGAGCTCCGCGCATATCCTCGATGACCTTGCCACCTGCATCGATCATCTTGTAGCGCTCATTGTCGTTGACCAGCAGATAATGCACGGCTTTCGCCAGCATTTCCACGTCTTTTATGATACGGCCACCGCCTGAGCGGAGCAGCTTCTGATAGGCATCACGGAAATTCTGCACATGCGCACCGGACAAAACGGCGCAATCCAGCATGGCTGGCTCCAGCGGGTTCTGCCCGCCCTCCGCCGTCAGCGAGCGACCGACAAAGGCAAGCTCGGTCAAGCGGAGATAAAGCCCCATCTCACCAATGCTATCGCCCAGAAAAATATCTGTCTGCGGCGTAATCACATCGCCCCGGCTTCTGCGGGCGACAGTCAGGTTCATGCTTTTCAGCATGGTCTCAATCTCATCGGCGCGTTCGGGATGGCGCGGCACGATGATGGTGAGCTGGTCATTGCGCGACTTGATGGCCGCGTGCACGGTGGCTGCAGCCTTCTCCTCGCCATCGAATGTCGAGATAGCAGCCCATGTCTTGCGCGTGCCGATCTGGCGTCGGTAAGTTTCAAGAAGTGCTGGATCATGCGGCGGCGGGTCGGTGTCACCTTTGAGATTGCCAGACACAAGCACAGGCCACGAACCCAGATCGCGGAACCGTTCCGCATCGACATCGGACTGCGCCACGACCAGAGCCAGCTTGCTGAACAGCGCCTCGGCCAGATCCGGCCGGTTATGCCAGCGTCCAAAAGAGCGATCGGACAGGCGGGCATTGACGCGGATCTGCGGTATGTGCCGTCGCTCTAGCTCCATCATCGTAACAGGCCATATCTCGGATTCGGCAGTAATGGCCGCATCCGGTGTCCAGTAGGTCAGGAAACGGTTGATCGAGATTTTGATATCCAGCGGAACATATTGGTGGATGACGTCATCGCCCAGACGCGCCTTGCTGACCTCAGCCGAGGTCACCGTTCCGGTTGTCAGCAGAACATGGATATCGCGTTTGCGAATTTCACGGATGAGTGGAATGAGCGCCAGCGTTTCACCGACGCTTGCGGCGTGAAACCAGACGAGCGGGCCACGGGGGCGATCTGCGCTTGGAAAGCCGAAGCGCTCCATGCGGCGGCGCTTGTCTTCCTTGCCCTTGGCAGCACGATACATGAGGTAAGGACGGGCGAAAGGATAGGCGGCGACGCCAGCAATTCTATAACCCGAAAGGGCGAAACGTGCGATACGGCTGTTCATGACATGCTGCCTTCGATCATTTCGCGCAATGCTTTCCCCTATGATCCCTGCCAGAGTGTAGAGCCAAACAGACCGGCCGCTCACAGTCGCCGTCTTTTCTGGCTAGACATCGAAACGACCCGAAAACGCGCATGCGCTTCTCGCCCATCGCCTGAAGGCTATCTCATACAAAAATGCGACTTTTTTGTTTCAGAGCCGACATTGCCTGCGGAAATATGCCGCTACCCCAGATGTTGTGCGTGCCCTAAGGGGACTCGCACAATTTTTCCCTGCATCTGGTATAATACAAACCAAGTCGGAAACCAGTGGTTATTTGCTGTCAGGCTCCAGCAAACGGTGCATATGCACTATAAAATAACGCATATGGGCGTTGTCCACAGTCTGCTGCGCTTTTGACTTCCACGCTGTCAGCGCCGATGCATAGTCAGGAAAGATACCAACGATATCCAGTGCCTTCAGATCACGAAACTGCACTTCCTGAAGATTTTCGAGTTCGCCGCCGAACACAAGGTGAAGAAGCTGTTTCTGGTCGCCCGCTACAGTCATTTTTTCTCTTCTTTCTAATCGTCCATTTGTCCCAAGAGTGTTTCATCTGCGGGATTTCGCCGTAAAAATCAACCTCTGTCAGACAGGTTGAGCGGCCCCAGCAAGGCCGGAAGAACATGGTTGGCCGCTGCGCACAGTTGCGGGTGCGTCACCTGGCGCCTGTTGTAGATCAGGGTGTTGCCATCAATATCCACAAGGCTGCCACCCGCCCGCTGCAAAATGAGATCGGCGGCGGCAAGATCCCAGTCATGGGAATGGGGCTTAACCAATGTGCCATCAATGCGCCCATCCGATACCATGGCCAAGCGGTAAGCCAGCGATGGCACGTGGGGGATGCGGTGAACCCTCGCTTTCACGGCGGGGTCAAGACGGGCGATCACATCTTCCGGTGCTGCCAAGTGAATGTGTTCACCGCCAGCAGAGGTGACAGAGAGCGGCTGTCCGTTTTTGAGCGCAGGGCCGACCGTCAGGGCGCTGAACTCTTCGTCAAAGGCTGGTGCGACAAGCGTCGCTGCCACAGGTCTGCCGCGATGAACGACTGCGACGCTGACGCACCAAGTGTCCTTGCCGCCAATAAAGGCGCGTGTGCCGTCAATGGGATCCACAACGAACACCGTCTCTTTCGACAGCCGATCTTCGTCATCATCCGTCTCTTCCGAAAGCCAGCCATAATCAGGCCGAGCCTTGCGAAGCACGGTTTCCAGAATCTCGTTGGCAGCATAATCAGCCGCACTGACGGGCGAATGGCCCTGTTTCCACCAGACCTCTGGGTCTTTGCGGAAAAACGTCATGGCTACGCTGCCAGCCTGTCTTGCGGCATCTACGATGAGGTCAAGGTCGGAGCGCCAGTCTGCTCCTGTTGCGTCGTTCATATGCTCGTCGTTCGTTGCGCGGTCCGCGGGTGGGACTGTTTCCATGCCCGAACATGCGCATGACACGGGCCTCATTGCAACCGCTGTCAGGGTAAATCAGCGTCCCGCTATCGTCATGCCTTCGATGGCAAGCGTCGGCGCGACCACGCCGTACTTGCGGTCAATGTCATCTGCGGGGGTTATCCGCATGAACATGTCCTTGAGGTTCGAGGCGATTGTAACCTCAGAAACAGGAAACGCTTTTTCACCATTCTCAATCCAGAACCCGCTTGCGCCGCAGCTATATTCACCCGTCAGCAGGTTGGCGCCATGGCCGATGAGTTCGGTGACGTAGAAGCCTGTGCCAACATGGGCAATCAGGTCTTTCGGCGAAATCTCCCCCGGCTCCAACATCAGGTTGGTCGAGGCGGGAGACACGAGATTGCCGCCGCGAACGCCACGGCCATTGGTTTCAAGTCCCAATTCGCGCGCCGTGGAGGTCGACAGGAACCAGTTTTTCAACACGCCATCTTCAATCATGACCAGCTTTTCACCGCGCACGCCTTCTCCATCGAACGGGCGGGAGGATGGTCCGCGCATGATCTGCGGATCGTCAGTCAGAACGAGGCCTTTCTTCAGCACCTGCTGTCCCATTTTATCCCGCAGGAAGCTGGTTTTGCGGGCCACGGATGCGCCGTTGATGGCACCGGCAATGCTGCCGACGAAACTGCGTGAAATGCGCGGATCAAACACCACGGTTACGTTGCTGCCAGTATCGACCTGACGGGGATTGGTGCGTGCCACAGCCTTTTCGCCAGCACGGCGGCCAATATCCTGTGGGTCATCCAGATCGGCGAAGTAAAGACGGCTGTCATACTCGTAATCGCGCTCCATCTTCGTGCCTTCACCGGCAATAACGCTGACGGAACGACCAAAGCGGCTGCCCATATAGCTGCCGGAAAAACCATGCGAGGTGACAAGCACCAAGCCGCCCATGCCGCTGGATGCGCCAGCGCCGGAGGAATTGCTGACACCTGCGACACCAAGCGCTGCTTCTTCAGCAGCAAGGGCTGCATCCCGAAGCTCGTCGGTGGAAACCACTGTGGCGTCGAAGAGTTGAAGATCGTCATAGGAGCCAGCCAGACGCGATTTGTCAGCGAGGCAGGCAAAGGGGTCTTCGGGTGAGACTTTTGCCATGGCCACGGCGCGTTCAGCCAAAGTCTTCAAATCGAAGCCGGGATTGGCCGAGACACTGGCCACACGCTTGCCGACGAAAACGCGCAGGGAAAAGTCATCACTTTCTGACGATTCAGTGCTTTCCACCTTGCCCAGACGCACGCCCACGGATTGCGACCGTGAGCGGATGATGACGGCATCCGCCTCATCTGCACCCGCGCGCCGGGCGAGTTCGACCAGTTCGCTTGCACGGTCTAGAAGCTTGGAAGAATCGATTTTTGAGGACATGAGGTGGGCCTTTCGTTGACCTTCATTTATTGCGCCACACCTGCCGCATCAAGGCCAAAGCGGAACTTCACCTGCTTTTGAGTGGCTTCGTCACGATTCAACGCCGTGGCCGCGATGATAAAGCTCCACCTGCATCTCGATCTGCCGTTTCAGCTCATCCTTGGTCACTTCGGATTCGGCCAAGATCTCTTGGGCCTTTCTGAAATCCAGCACACGGAAACGGTTGACCGGCGGGCGCAGGAAAATATGTGGCGGGTGCAAGCGCAGTTTCAGCGAAATGGCAGATTGCATCATCAACTGGCTGGCGCCGAACAGGCTTTCAAAGCGGCTCGGCATTGTGGTGCCATCACCTTCCGGCCCGCCGACGACATCCACACCGATGACAATATCGGCCTTATCAAGCAGATGATCATAGGGAACAGGATTGAAGATACCACCGTCAATCATGATCCGGTCATTCATGCGAATGGGCATGAACAGCGCGGGAATGGCGGATGATGCCGCCAGCGCCTGATGCAAGCTGCCGGTTTCCACAATGACTTCGCATTGCGCATAATAGTCAGTCGCAGTGACCTTCAGCGGAATTTGGAGGCCTTCGAATGTCTTGGGCAGCGCTGATGGCAGGAGGGCATCGAGAATAAGCTCGAGATTGAACTGGCCGAAGCGAAACCCGAACGCGCTGTGGCGCATGGCAGCGGGCCCAAGGCTCCATAGCTTGTTGGCCACGCTTCCCTTTTTGCCCATAAGCTCAAGCGTATAATCACGGATATCACGGCCACGCATTCCAGCCGCCATGCCAGCACCAATGATGGAGCCGATGGAAGACCCTGCAATGGCTGTGGGGCGAATGCCGAGTTCATCCAGTGCTTCAACGATATTGATGTGGCAGATGCCGCGTGCACCGCCGCCACCCAATGCCAGCGCAAATGTTGGATCGCGTGTTTCTCTGGCTGCTTCTTCGCGCTTGCGCTTTTTACCAGAGAGTTTCTTTTTCTTCGCAGCCACGGGTGCAGGCTCTCCTTCACGTCAATTCGCTTCCCGCTCTATGACACAAAGACGACAGGAGAGTGACGCGCACGGCAACGGTGCGCGTCATCCTGATCAATTCCGTACTTATGGCTCGTAACGGTAGAAATGCATCTTCGAGTCGCCGAAGACGCGGCTTTCGAGAAGCTTGAAGGCGGGATCGACAGTCACAAGCACATCGGCTCGCTCTTCGAGAATGGCCAGCGCCCCTGGCACCAGCCACCCACCCGCATGGGCTGCCTCAAGTGCCTTTTCACCCTGGCCAAGGCCATAAGGTGGATCTGCAAAGATCACATCGAAGGGCTCGATATTATTGACACTGCCGAGCTTGGTGGCATCGCGCCGCAGAATACGGGCACGGCCATGCAGGCCCAGCGCATCGATATTTTCCCACAGAAGGCCCCTGCCCTCAATGCCGTTTTCCACAAACAGCGCAACCCGACAGCCGCGCGACAGGGCTTCAAGCCCCACCGCGCCGGTGCCTGCGAACACATCGAGAATCCGCGTGCCATCCAGACTTTCCGGATAGGCGTGGCTCAATATGTTAAAGAGGCTTTCACGTGTACGGTCGATTGTGGGTCTGATTGTATTGGATTTCGGAGCGGCAAGAGACCTGCCGCGAAACTCACCGCCTACGATCCGCATTACGCGTCATTCCCCTGCCACCAGAAGGTTTTCCACCGGGGCCTCGGCCACCGGAACCATTACCCGGACCCTTGTTGTCTGGGCCCCTACTATCTGGGCCTTTGCCACCGGGACCCTTGCCCGAATAGCCACCCTCGGAACGCTCGCCGCGCGGCTTGCCGAATGAGGGCTTGCCAGCAAAACCACCCGGCTTGCCGCCAGAAGGCCTGCCTTCGCGAGGCTTGTCGCCAAAGGGTTTTGCACCGCGCGGCTTGTCACCGAATGGACGCTCGCCGCGTGGGCGGTCTGCACCGTCGCGAGGCTTGCGGTCGCTGAAGGGTCGTTCGCTGCGCTCGCCGCTACGGGCCGGGCGATCACCAAATGATGGACGCGCTGGCCGGTCACCACGGTCTGGACGATCCCCGAAGGACCGTTCGCCGCGTGGACGCTCACCGCGTTCGCCAGCATCACGAGGCTTGCGGTCGCCATAGGGGCGATCTCCAAAGGATGGGCGGGCGGGACGGTCACCACGGTCCGGCCGATCCCCGAAGGACCGTTCGACACGGGGGCGGTCGCTGCGTTCGCCAGCATCACGGGGCTTGCGGTCGCCAAATGGCTTGCCGCCGCGATCACCACGGTCGCCTTTACCGCGTCCACGGCTTTCATCCTGCGCAGGCTTGTCAGCGCGGATCCAGTCACCCTCGGAATCCCTGTGCTTCACAATACCCCGGCGGGACTCTTCCTCAGCCGACGGTCTCTTGAAAGCGGTATCAGCCTCCTCACGGTAGGATTTACGCTCCTTGCCGTCACGGGTTGGCTTGGCGCCGGGTGCCATCCACACATTGGCTGTGCGGTTGCTGCCCATGGGTGGGCGCTTGGGGCGGTCTTCCTGTCCCTCTTCACGACCCTTGCCGAATGGCTTGGCGCCGCGTTTGGCATCAGGGCGACCCTGAGCGCGCTCGCGGGGTGCGGCCTCGCGCTTATCGTCGAAACGTGGTGTACGCGGGTTCTGCTCTGGAGCACCGCGCTTGGACCACTCAGACTTTACAGGACGCTGAGGTGCTGCTTCCTCATCCTCGGAAACAGCATCATAGATCGGCGCATCGAAATTCGCACCGGCTGCCTCGATGAGACGTGGGCCCAACTGATCGCGCAGCATGCGGCCACGCACTTCAACGACCTGGCCTTCCGGCAGGTCGCCGAGCTGGAATGGACCGTAGGAGATGCGGATAAGGCGGTTAACCTCAAGACCAAGCGCGCCAAGCACGTTCTTGATTTCCCGGTTCTTGCCTTCGCGAAGACCCATGGTGATCCAGACGTTGCGGCCCTGGGTACGA
This sequence comes from Rhizobium sp. WCS2018Hpa-16, assembly GCF_031843705.1. Classification (NCBI taxonomy): domain Bacteria; kingdom Pseudomonadati; phylum Pseudomonadota; class Alphaproteobacteria; order Hyphomicrobiales; family Rhizobiaceae; genus Rhizobium; species Rhizobium sp. WCS2018Hpa-16. The sequence goes on along the minus strand of NZ_JAVTIX010000002.1, from coordinate 572,478 downwards.
TCCAGCGTTGCTTCGATGGAGCCGTAGAGCACACCATCAACGGCGATGCCCTCTTTCAGCTTGTCCAGCGCCGCCTGATCGACCTCGCCATGGGCGCGCACGCGGTAGCGGCGCAGCCAGCCGGTTGTCGGCAGTTCAAGAACGCGCGACAGACCGCCATCATTGGTCAGCAGCAACAGCCCTTCGGTGTTGATATCAAGACGACCGATGGACAGGACGCGGGGCAGTTCCTTGGGCAGATTGTCGAAAACGGTCGGACGTCCCTCAGGATCGGAATTCGTCGTCACCAGACCTGAAGGCTTGTGGTACAGCCACAGCCGCGTGCGCTCGGCACCACGGATCGGCTCGCCATCGACCTCGATCTTGTCATCGAGGGTGGCATTGATCGCGGGGCTTTCCAGCTTGACGCCGTTCAGCGAAACGCGACCTTCCATGATCATGCGTTCCACATCGCGGCGCGATGCCACGCCTGCACGCGCCATGATCTTGGAAATACGCTCGGGTTTTGCCGCCGCAGTTTCGGCCACGGCAGGCTCCGTTCTTGCCACAAACGGCTTCTTCTCGCGTGCAGCATCGGGGCCACCGGAAGATTTTGGCTTCCTGTCCCGGTCGAATGTCTTACCACCACCGCGCGTCGGCTTGTCTTTGAATGTCATTTGTTGTTTGCCTGTTGTTTGCCGTGTCCTATCAGGTCACGCGGCATCGGTTAAGAGGAAATTGCACGGACAATGGCGGAAACGACGCATTTCATGGACCAGGCGCTTGATGAAGCGCAAGAAGCGGCCCTGCGAAACGAGGTGCCCATCGGTGCAGTGCTTGTGCTGGATGGCCGCGTGGTGGCCCGTTCTGGCAACCGAACACGGGAACTGAACGATGTTACGGCCCATGCCGAGATCGCAGTGATCCGCATGGCTTGTGAAGAATTGGGCCAGGAGCGGTTGGTGGGAGCCGACCTCTATGTGACGCTGGAGCCCTGCACCATGTGCGCTGCGGCGATATCCTTTGCCCGCATCCGCAGGCTTTACTACGGCGCGAATGACGCCAAGGGCGGAGCTGTCGAGAGCGGCGTGCGGTTCTTCAACCAGCCCACCTGCCACCATGCGCCGGAGGTGTATTCGGGAATGGCGGAGGTCGAGAGTGCGGAGATTTTACGGGGTTTCTTTCAGGGGAAGCGTGAGGTTTGAGCCACGTACGACGCTCCAAGAAGGCGTCATATCAGGGCTTGTCCTCAGGATCTGACCGCGTTCGATGTGGGGGTTCGTTAGATCCTCGGGTCAAGCCCGAGGATGACGTTTCTGCCCCACTCACCCTTACTGGAACGGGTTCCACCAGCTCTTGCCAGTGCCAGCCATGGCGGCATTTTTCTTGCGTTCTTTTTCTTTTTTCGCTTCCGGCGTACCGAGATCTGCGAGCTGTTCCTGCGGAACGCTGCGATATTCCAGCGGCGGGTCAGTGAGGAACTTGCGCTGATTGCTGTTGACGATTGTGCCGCCCTGCGCATCAGCCTTGGCCTTGCGGAAGGCTTCCCACTTCTGGGTCTCGGTCATCTGGCCGTTGGTGCCGTTACCGGCCAGCAATGGCGAACGGTATCTTGGATTGTCGCGGTTGTCGTCTGCTTCCTGACGCAGGCGCTCGCGCGCTTCTTCCGGTGTTTCAGGCCATTGCGGGTTGGTCTCGCGGTTGGCGAGGTTCTGCTGTGGCTGCGCCAACTGTCCGGCGCGGGCCTGTGCAGGCACGACGAGGCCTGGACGCGGATTGTATTTCAGGTTGCGCTTGTCCTGGTCGCCGGTGATGGAGGTGGCATTGCCAAGGTCATCGACCAACTGCTCGGCGGATGACTTTCCCGTACCATAGGTCGGGCTGGTGCAGGCGCTCAATGCGAGGCTGACAGATACCGCGCCAAGAATAGTGCCGTAGATGCGAAATCTCTGCGTCATGCTCATCGAAACCCTTCCGCCCCCAGCGCGTCGTTCGCCCTTACGGGCGCTCACAAAGCGCTCTTATATTAATTACAGGCATTGCGCATTCCAAAAATCGTTTCAGATTTTCGGCCTTATGCTGTCGCCGTCCACAGACCGGCAGCCCGCAGTGCTGCAAAAATCCGGCCAATTTCAGGCAGGTTTACCGGATGAACGCCCAAAGTGCAATTCACCCGGTACTTTTCTTAAGCAGTAACCCCTAGCTCACGAAGGGCTGCCGCGTCACGGGCCGAGACATCCGGGAAGGCTGGATCGGAGCCGACATCCGTGGTGATGCGCCACGAACGCGCACATTTCTGACCTTCGGCCAGCTTCTGCTCGACAGACACGTTCTGGACTTCGCCCAGACGGAACGCATCCGAAGGACCTTCGCCTGCCACAACCGAGATGGCCGAGGTGATGCAGATTTCCGCGAAATCCTGGCCTTCAAGGGCAGCCAGCAATTCAGCATCCGCAACATGCACCACGGGAGCCGCTTCGAGCGAGGAGCCGATGCGCTTTTCGCGGCGCTCGACTTCCAGTGCGCCCGTTACAACCGTGCGCACCTTGCGGATCTTGTCCCACTTGGCTTCCAGCGCCTCGTTTTTCCATTCCGCCGGAACGTCCGGGAACTGGACGAGATGCACCGATTCCGCATCTGGGTAGCGTGACAGCCATGCTTCTTCTGTCGTGAAGGGCAGCATGGGCGCAAGCCAAGTCACGAGGCAATCGAACAGCTTAGCGATCACCGAAAGCGATGCGCGGCGTTTGAGCGACGACGGCGCGTCGCAATAAAGCGTGTCCTTGCGGATATCGAAATAGAATGCCGAAAGCTCGACATTGGCAAAATCGATGAGCGCACGGGTGATCTTCTTGAAATCAAACGCGTCGTAACCGTCGCGCACGACCTGATCGAGCTCCGACAGGCGGTGCAGCACCAGCTTTTCCAGCTCAGGCAGATCGGCATAGGCAATGTCTTCGCCCGTGTCATGCGCCAGCGTGCCCAACATCCAGCGGATGGTGTTGCGCAGCTTGCGATAGGCGTCGATATTGGTCTGGATGATGGCCTTGCCCAGACGCTGGTCGTCCCAGTAATCCGTGGTCATGACCCACAGGCGCAGAATATCCGCACCCGACTCCTTCATGACATCCTGCGGTGCCACGACATTGCCGAGAGACTTGGACTGCTTGCGGCCCTGCTCATCCATGGTAAAACCATGGGTGACAACAGCTTTGTAGGGCGCACGTCCGCGCGTCGCGCAGCTTTCCAGCAGCGACGAGTGGAACCAGCCGCGATGCTGGTCGGAGCCTTCCAGATAGACATCGGCAGGCCATTTCAGGTCAGGCCGATCTTCCAGTGTGAAAGTGTGCGTGCAGCCGCTATCGAACCAGACGTCGAGGATGTCGCGGACCTGTACCCAAGGTTCCCCAGCACGCTCGCCCAGGAAACGCTCCCGCGCACCTTCGGCAAACCACGCATCCGCACCTTCAACCTCGAAAGCCTCAAGGATGCGGGCATTGACCGCTTCATCAACAAGCACTTCACCGTGCTCATCGGCAAACACGGCAATCGGCACGCCCCAGGCGCGCTGGCGCGACAGCACCCAGTCCGGGCGGTTTTCGATCATGGCGCGCAGACGGTTCTGGCCACCGGCTGGCACGAAACGGGTGTCATCGATGGCGGACAGCGAACGGGAGCGCAGCGTTGTGCCATCACCCAGTTCCTTGTCCATATAGACAAACCATTGCGGCGTGTTGCGGAAGATGACCGGCTTCTTGGAACGCCAGCTATGCGGATAGCTGTGCTTCAGACGGCCACGGGCAAACAGGTTATTGACGCCGATCAGCGCCTTGATGACACGCTCATTGGCATCACCCTTCTTGCCGTTATCGTCCATCACGCGGGCCGCACCACCTTCAGCCGATGGGCCGAAACCGGGCGCATCTTCGGTGTAGAAGCCATCATCGCCAACCGGGAACGGGATCTTTGTCGAGATGCGACGGGCTTCGAGTTCGCGCACATTTGACATCCACGCCTCAAAGTCTTCACGGCCGTGGCTTGGTGCGGTGTGCACGAAGCCCGTACCGGCATCATCGGTAACGTGATCGCCATCGAGCAGCGGAACTGCGAAGTCATAGCCGAGGTGAGCCAGCGGATGGGCGCAGGTGATCGCGCCGAGTTCTTCCGCTGTGACGGAACGAACCAGCTTGAATGTCAGCTTTGCCTTCTTGGCGGCTTCGTCAGCCAGCTTCGTTGCGAAGATCAGCTTTTCGCCCGGCTGCGGCCCGAACTCGTTCTCAGCCGTTTCGACTTCGAACAAGCCGTAAGGGAAGCGCGACGAGAACGAGATGGCGCGGTTGCCGGGGATGGTCCACGGGGTCGTTGTCCAGATGACGACGGAGGCATTATTTAGTTGCCATTCGGCCTCGGTTCTCCCTTTACCATCCTTGCCGACTATTGGTGATTTTACGTTAACCGGGAACTTCACCCAGATCATGTCGCTCTCAACGTCAGCATACTCGACCTCGGCCTCAGCCAGAGCGGTGCGCTCGACAACCGACCACATGACCGGCTTGGAGCCACGATAAAGCTGGCCGCTCTTGGCGATCTTCAGCAACTCGCCAGCGATGCGGGCTTCCGCGTGGAAGTTCATGGTCGTGTAGGGGTTTTCGAAATCGCCCTCTATGCCAAGACGCTTGAATTCAGCCGATTGCTTCTCGATCCAGCCAGCCGCGAACTCACGGCATTCCTGACGGAATTCGTTGATCGGAACCTCGTCCTTGTTCTTGCCCTTGGCGCGGTAGGCTTCCTCGATCTTCCACTCGATGGGAAGGCCGTGGCAATCCCAGCCGGGAACGTAGTTGCTGTCAAAGCCGCGCATCTGGAACGAGCGGGTGATGACGTCTTTCAGGATCTTGTTCAGCGCGTGGCCGATGTGGATGTTGCCGTTGGCATAGGGAGGGCCATCATGCAGCACAAATTTTTCGCGGCCAGCGGCGGAAGCGCGCAGCTTTTTGTAAAGACCCATCTGCTGCCAGCGGGCAACCGTTTCAGGCTCTTTCTGCGGCAGGCCGGCGCGCATCGGAAAATCCGTCTGCGGCAGGTAAAGTGTTTTGGAATAGTCTAATGTCTGTGCGGTGTCGTTCATGATCATACCGTTATGCGGCGGCCCCAGAATGAGAGGAAATGGCGGGGTCGCGCCGTCTTGAGTGCTAAAAGGGCAAAGGCGGAAGGCGCTTCTGGCAAGCGCCGAAATCCCGGACCTTTCGGCTGCTTATTGCGCACGAAAGGCCGGGCCAATAATTCGGGATATGAACGTCAACCGAAATTGGTGCATAGGCGTCTGCTTATGTGTTTTTGCAGCGTTTGAAAAGGGAATAGATGCCGCACAAAGGCCTATCGCGCTCAAAAAGCGATCAGAGCATCCAGTTCGCCCAGAGGTTTCACGCCTGATAGAAGCGCCCTCGCCTCTTCCTCGTCGCGTTTGATCTGCGCCACCAGCGCCTCCAGCCCGTCAAATTTCAGCTCATCCCGCAAGTTTCCGAAGAAGGACACCGAGCAGACTTCGCCATAGAGATCGCCTGAGAAATCAAACAGGAACGTTTCGAGCAGGGCTGCGCCATCGTCGGTCACTGTCGGGCGGTAGCCGAAGCTTGCGACGCCATCATGCAGCGTGCCATCGGGCCTGCGAAAGCGCACGGCATAGATACCGGGCTTCAGCTCGGTTTCCGGCGGCAGCGCCATGTTGGCGGTGGGATAACCCAGCGTGCGACCCAGCTTCTGCCCGCCAATGACTTCCGCCTCGACAGTGTAACGATAGCCCAGAAGACCGGCAGCCGCGACAACATCGCCTTGGCCCAGCAATTCCCGGATACGGCTGGAGGAAACGACTTCGGCACCCTCATCGCGAAATGCATCCACCAGCGTCACATCGAACCCGTAGCGATGTCCGGCCTCCATCAGGAATGCAGGTCCACCCTCGCGGCCTTTGCCGAAATGGAAATCGAAGCCGGTGACGACAGCGCTTGCGCCCAGCCAGTCAACCAGAACGGACTTTACAAAATCTTCGGCCGAGCGCTGGGAGAACTCCCGGTCGAAGGGATATTCGATGACGGAGTGAAATCCCTCCTTGGCCAGCAGCCGGGCCTTGACCGGGCCGGGCGTGAGGCGGAAAACCGGCTTATCCGGGCGGAAGACCGTTCTCGGGTGGGGCTCGAATGTTAGCGCCAGCACGGGAATGTCGCGCGCGCGCGCCAGTTCCAGCGCACGATCCAGCACGGCGCGGTGGCCGCGATGCACACCGTCAAAATTTCCAATAGCAACGACGCCGCCCTTCAGATTATCCGGAAGCGGTTCTTTCTGCTCATTGCGATGAAATACGGTCATAGGCGCATCTGCTTTCAGGCCAGGCGTGGCATCCACCAGCCGGGAGCGGCGTTCTGGCTTTCCAGATAGGCATTCATCAGCGCCTCATCCGTTTCGCCATTCAACATATATTCCGCAGCGTGAATTCCGCCGCTGATATAGAGCAGCTGCAGCCCGGCGGAAATCGCGCCCTTCACGTCTGTCGGCATGCCATCACCGATGGCCAGCACGCGTGCCTTGGAAAACTCGCCGCGCACCTCTTTTGCTGCCGCAAGACAGGCTTCATAGATCGGGGAGTGCGGCTTGCCCGCAATGCGCACTTCGCCGCCAAGCTGTCGGTAATAGGCCGCCATGGCGCCCGCACAGGGAACGATGCGCTCGCCACGCTCCACCACCAGATCGGGGTTGGCACAGATCATCGGCACGGAACGGGCGATGAAGCCCTTCAACATATCGGTGTAGTCTTCCGGCGTTTCGGTTTCGTCATCGAAAAAGCCGGTGCAGACAAGGGCTGTTGCCTCTGCCTCCGGCGCGACCTCGACGTCGAGACCGTCCATCAGCGGCATGTCGCGCTCCGGCCCCAGAAGGAAGACCTTGTTCGGGCCCTCAGCAATCAGTTTGCGGGTAACATCGCCAGAGGTGACGATGCGGTCATAAACACTGTCGGAAATGCCGAATGCCCGCAATTGGGCGATGACGCCAGGTCCCGGGCGGGGGGAATTGGTGATGAGCACCACAGTCTTGCCCGCCTTGCGTGCCGCCTCCAACGCAATCGCCGCATCGGCAAAAACGGTGACGCCATTGTGCAATACACCCCACACATCAGACAGAATAACGTCAAAGTCCGGGGTAATGTCGCCAAGCGTGGCAATGCGATGGGCCATGTAAAAGATTCCAAGCGTTCCGTGAATTCACGCTGTGACATTGCAAAGCGGGATGCCGAAGGCAAGCAAAAAAGCATTTTTGCATGCGGATCACATCAGCCAGAGCCTGAAAAACCCCGCTGCAATACACATGGAAAGAACCGGCACCATGCCCAGTTTCAGCCGGAAAAGCATGATCGATGATGCAATAAAAAGACTAAGAAGCATGGGATCTAGCGTCGCAAAGACGGGCCATGAAAAGCCAAAATTGATGGCGGGCACCAGCGCCACGCGCTCCACCTCACCAAACAGCACATGCAGACCAAACCAGACGGACAGGTTGAGAATGACACCGACGACCGCCGCCGTAATGGCTGATAGCGCCGATGACAGAAAGCGGTTGTGGCGCAGCTTTTCCATATAGGGCGCGCCTGCGAATATGAACACGAAGCTCGGCACGAAGGTTGCCCAAGCGGCGATGCTCGCACCCAGAATGCCCGCGGTCAGCGGATCAAACCAGCCGGGATGACGGAAGGCCGCAAGAAAACCGACATAGGAGAGAACCAGCACTAGCGGCCCGGGGGTCGCCTCAGCCAATGCCAAGCCATCCAGCATTTCGCCCGCCAGCATCCAGCCCTTCGTTTCCACAGCCACCTGCGCGACATAGGCCAGCACCGCATAGGCACCGCCGAAGGTGACTACCGCCATCTTGGAAAAGAATATCTGCAAATCAATAAGAGTGCCGGGGCCGGAGGTGATCCATAACAGCAGCAGGGGCAATTGCCAGATGACAATGCCAACCAGAAGTCCACGCAGCAGTTTTTTCCATGACGGATTGGCCGTGCTGACCTCGCCGCTTTCCGCGACCGCCAACGCATTTCCTCGCGCTTTGAAAAAGCCGACAAGCCCGGCAGCCAGAATGACCAACGGGAACGGCACGGCAAAGAAAAACAGCGCCACGAATGCCACCGCCGCGATGCCAACCAGAAAGCGGCTCGTCAACGCCCGCTTTGCCACCCGCAGCAACGCCTCCAGCACGATGGCGAGCACTCCTGCTTTCAGGCCCGACAGAAGTGCAGGCAGCCAATGCGTATCCTGATAAAGCGCATAGGCCGATGCCAGCGCGACGATGACCAGAAAGCCCGGCAGAATGAACAGCAGACCGGCGACAATGCCGCCGCGCCTGCCATGCAGCAGCCAACCGGAATAGGTGGCCAGTTGCTGCGCTTCCGGACCCGGCAACAGCATGCAATAATTCAGCGCGTGCAGGAACCGTTCTTCACTCAGCCAACCCTTCTCGTCCACCAGCACGCGGTGCATCAGGCCGATCTGTCCGGCGGGTCCGCCGAAACTCAAAAGGCCGATGCGCGCAAAGGCGGCAGTCATCTCCAGAAAGGAAGGGCGGGCGGGTGCGATATCGCTGCGTAAAAATTCTGTCATGCGCTGGTAGTAACCATTTTACATGAAAATTTTCCGACAGGCCGTCCTTGACTCGGCAACATGGGCTGCTTATCTCCGTGTTGCTGGCACTCTACACTAGGGAGTGCTAACAATCATCACGCGGACCTGTTGTTAGGTCCGCTCAGGTCATTTGATCGAGGGATTAGACAATGACAAGCACCAATTTCCGTCCGCTGCATGACCGCGTCGTCGTTCGTCGCGTTGAGTCTGAAGCAAAGACCAAGGGCGGCATTATCATTCCTGATACCGCCAAGGAAAAGCCACAGGAAGGCGAAATCGTTGCTGTTGGCACCGGCGCCCGCGACGAAAGCGGCAAGCTCGTTCCTTTGGACGTCAAGGCTGGCGATCGCGTTCTGTTCGGCAAGTGGTCCGGCACCGAAGTCAAGCTCAACGGCGAAGACCTTCTGATCATGAAGGAATCCGACATCATGGGCGTTATCGGCTGATCAGCCGGTTTTTCTCACTTTTCCATGACAACCAATGGGCAATGAGCCCGGGAGTTTTCTACAATGGCAGCTAAAGAAATTAAATTCGGCCGCACAGCGCGCGAAAAGATGCTCAAGGGCGTCGACATTCTCGCAGACGCAGTGAAGGTAACGCTTGGTCCTAAGGGCCGTAACGTCATCATCGACAAGTCTTTCGGGGCACCACGCATCACCAAGGACGGCGTTTCTGTCGCCAAGGAAATCGAACTTGAAGACAAGTTCGAGAACATGGGCGCACAGATGGTCCGCGAAGTTGCTTCGAAGACCAACGACATCGCTGGTGACGGCACCACGACTGCGACCGTTCTTGCACAGGCCATCGTTCGCGAAGGCAACAAGGCTGTTGCAGCCGGCATGAACCCAATGGACCTGAAGCGCGGTATCGACCTCGCTGTTTCCGAAGTTGTGAAGGATCTCCAGGCCAAGGCCAAGAAGATCTCCACATCTGAAGAAGTTGCACAGGTCGGCACGATCTCTGCAAACGGCGACACGCAGGTCGGCAAGGACATTGCTGAAGCCATGCAGCGCGTTGGCAACGAAGGTGTTATCACCGTCGAAGAAGCCAAGACTGCCGAGACCGAACTCGAAGTCGTTGAAGGCATGCAGTTCGACCGCGGCTACCTGTCGCCTTACTTCGTCACCAACCCTGAAAAGATGGTTGCTGACCTGGAAGACGCTTACATCCTGCTGCACGAAAAGAAGCTTTCGAACCTTCAGGCCATGCTGCCTGTTCTCGAAGCCGTCGTTCAGACCGGCAAGCCACTCGTCATCATCGCTGAAGACGTTGAAGGCGAAGCTCTTGCGACGCTCGTCGTCAACAAGCTGCGTGGCGGCCTGAAGATTGCTGCTGTCAAGGCTCCTGGCTTCGGCGATCGCCGCAAGGCAATGCTCGAAGACATCGCTATCCTGACCGGTGGTACCGTTATCTCTGAAGATATCGGCATCAAGCTTGAAAACGTCACGCTCGACATGCTCGGCAAGGCGAAGAAAGTTTCGATCACCAAGGAAAACACAACGATCGTTGACGGTTCGGGCCAGAAGTCCGACATCGAAGGCCGCGTTGCTCAGATCAAGGCTCAGATCGAAGAAACATCTTCCGATTACGACCGCGAAAAGCTGCAGGAACGTCTTGCCAAGCTCGCTGGCGGCGTTGCCGTTATCCGCGTTGGCGGCTCCACGGAAATCGAAGTCAAGGAACGCAAGGACCGCATCGACGACGCTCTGAACGCGACACGCGCTGCTGTTCAGGAAGGCATCGTCCCAGGCGGCGGTACTGCTCTTCTGCGTTCTTCCACGAAGATCACCGTTAAGGGTGCAAACGACGACCAGGAAGCCGGCATCAACATCGTTCGCCGCGCTCTGCAGTCGCTGGTTCGCCAGATTGCTGAAAACGCAGGTGACGAAGCCTCCATCGTTGTTGGCAAGATCCTCGACAAGAACGAAGAGAACTACGGCTACAACGCTCAGACCTCTGAATATGGCGACATGATTGCCATGGGCATCGTTGACCCTGTCAAGGTTGTTCGCACAGCCCTGCAGAACGCAGCTTCGGTTGCTTCGCTGCTGATCACGACTGAGGCCATGATTGCCGAACTTCCTAAGAAGGAATCGGCAATGCCACAGATGCCAGGCGGCGGCATGGGCGGTATGGACTTCTAAGAAGCCTGACCCTTCGGAATACGGAAAGGCGGTCCTCACGGGCCGCCTTTTTTCGTTTATGGCTTGCGCCCGCTATCGGCCCACTGTCTTTAAATAGTGAACAATTAGTCTTCACTTGTTCATCTATTCGGTAGCGACAATTTGGCGCATATGGTGGGCATACATTCCTGCCACACGGCACCATCTTTGGAGACTTTTATGTCCACTACCCAGAACGCACTCGTGCTTGTCGCACGCATTCTTCTTTCCTTCATGTTCATCCTCGCAGGCTTCGGCAAGCTGACCGACCCGGCTGGCACTGCTGGCATGATTGCTGGCGCAGGTCTGCCTGCTGCAACGGCCCTGTCTTACCTCGCAGGCGCATTCGAACTCGTTGCCGGCCTTGCTGTTCTGGTCGGTTTCCAGACAAAGATCGCCGCTTGGGCGCTTGCAGTCTTCTGCGTATTCACCGGTCTCGTTTTCCACAGCGGCACGGTTGCCGTTCCTGGCTGGCCTGATGCGGCTCTCGGCTGGATCAACACACTCAACGGCATCATGATGATGAAGAACATCACTCTGGCTGGCGCTTACATCCTGCTCGCAACATCAGGTGCTGGCGCCTATTCGCTGGACGCCCGCCGTGGCGGAGCAGTCGCGCACGCCTGATTGCATCAGGTGCAAATCAAAAGGCCGCTGGAGAAATCCAGCGGCCTTTTTTCATTCAGCAGAGATTTGCTAGAGCGCAGATTGGACGCGCGCGATGATGTCCGCTACCACGGCATCGCCCTCATGCTCGGCTTTCCGTGCCCGCACGAAGCAAGCCTCCGAGCGCAGGATAACGCCGTCGGTCAGGATTTTCAGGTGGTTTGCCTTCAGCGTCGAGCCGGTGGAGGTGATATCGACGATGATATCCGCCTGCCCTGCCGCCGGTGCACCTTCTGTCGCGCCCAGGCTTTCCACGATGCGGTAAAGCTGGATGCCGTGCTGGCGGGAAAAGAACTGCTGCGTCAGCCGCCAGTATTTGGTGGCGATGGCAAGGCGGCGGCCATGCCGGGCACGAAATTCCGAGGCGACGTCGCCCAGATCGGCCATGCTGTCAACATCAAGCCAGATCTCTGGCACGGCGACGACGACATCGGCGTGGCCGAAGCCGAGGCGCGCGCAAAACTCCACACGCTTTTCGACATCGCTCAAGTCTTCGCGCACCAGGTCTTCGCCGGTAACACCGAAATCCACCGTGCCGTTGCCGATCTCGCGCGCGATTTCCGACGCTGAGAGATAGGCGATCTCGATATCGTCTCGTCCTTCGACACGGCCGCGATAGGAGCGGTCATTGCCGATGGCGACAATTTTCAAGCCTGCGCGTTCCAGAATGGCTGAGGAATCATCCTTCATCCGCCCCTTAGAGGGCAAGGCAATGGTGATGGTCATGGTCTGGCCCTCACGGCTTCGATACGGTCCAGCCAGAGCGAGAAGCCGACTGCTGGAATTTTGTCTTTTGCGCCGAGAAGCGTCATCAACCGGTCAAACCGGCCACCGCCCGCTAGCACAGCTGTCTCGCCCTTCACGCTTACCTCAAACACGAGGCCGGTATAATAATCGAGCGGACGCCCGAAGGCTGCACCATAGGTGATCGTATCCAGATCGATGCCGCCATTGGCAAGGGCTGCAACACGCGCATCAAAGGCAGAAAGCGCTGCTTCCAGTTTCAGTTTCGCCTTATCGGCAAATTCGGACAGGGTTTGCGATGCCTGCGAAAGCGGTGCCTGAAGGCTCAGGAACTGCTTCAATAGCTCGAAACTCTCATCCGGCAGGCGCGTGGCGGCGAGCGCCAGCTTTTCGCGCAGGCGACGGGCGATCTCCTGCGGCGCGCGGCTGGCATTGGTGGAATAGCCGGTTTCCTGCATGACGGTATCGATATAATCCACCAGCACTTTTTCATCGCCGGTGGCCAGGAGCCCGGCAACACGGGCGTCAAGCCCCGTCATGGGCTTGGGGCTGACGAGGCTTTCCAGCAAGGCCTGGAGCTGCGCGGTATCACCAAAGGCTTGAACCAGCCGCTTCTGCCAACCAGTGGGCAGGCCGAGAGCGGCAATGACGGCCTCGAACACCTGCTGATCGCCCAGCGTGACGACAAGCGCACGCCCCGGCAACAGGCGTTTCAAAATGGCTGCGGCATCGTTGATCGTGCGGGCGTCTGCGGCGGCGATATCCTTATCGCCCAGATCTTCGATACCGGCCTGATAGAACTCGTTTGCCCCATCACGACGCTGGCGGAAGACTTCACCAAGATAGGAGTAACGCTTGGGCGTTCCGGTTGCGGTTTCGATGTGGCGCAGACAGACGGGAATGGTAAATTCCGGGCGCAGGCACAGGCTCTCACCCGTTTCGCTCTCCGTCATGAAAATTCGGCGGCGCAGGTCTTCCCCGGCCATATCCAGAAACGGCTCGGCGGGCTGGATGACAGGCGTGTTCACCCGCGCCGTCTTGCGGGCCGCAAATTCATCGAGAAGCTCTGCGGAGAAATCCGGCATGTCGATCATCGGCATGGTTCAGCCCGCCCGGCGCCGGTCTTCGGCCTGAGCCGCCAGCATGTCCTTGACCTTGGCAACCAGTTCCGCTTCCGGCACGGTTTCCTGTGCCACGCGGGCCTCGCGCCACGTGGCGTTGTCCTCGATCTCGCCAGACAGGCGCTTGCCCTCGATGAGGTCCTTGATCTGCACCATACCCTCCGCACGTTCGTCACTGCCCTGAATGATGGCCAGCGGCGCGTCCATGCGGTCAGCATATTTCAGCTGGTTGCCGAATTTCTTCCAGTTGCCCTGATACATTTCGGCACGAATGCCTTCATTGCGCAGCGCCTGCGTGAAGCGCTGGTAACGGCCAAGGCTTTCCACATCGCCATCCATGACGGTGACGAGAACGGGGGCCAGCGGCTTGGTCTGACCCAGCTTGCCAAGGTTCTTCAGCGCTGTCATGAGGCGCGAAACGCCGATGGAGAAGCCCGTTGCCGGAACCGGCTGACCCATGAAGCGCGATACCAGACCATCGTAACGGCCACCGCCGCCGACAGAACCGAAGACAACCTTTTCGCCCTTCTCGTTGGTCACATCGAAGGTCAGTTCGGCCTCGTAAACCGGGCCGGTATAGTATTCGAGGCCACGCACGACGGAGGGATCGATCTTGATGCGGTCAGCATCATAACCGGCGCCGGAAACCAGGGCACCAATAACGTTCAGCTCTTCAACGCCTTCCGTGCCCTTGGATGTCCCAGCAACGAGGTTGGCTAGATCCTCAGCGCTTGCGGCGTAGTCTTTGATTCCGACAAAGAACAGAACCTTTTCAATCTGCGCTTCATCCAAGCCCGCGCCCTTGGTGAAATCACCGGATTCATCCTTGCGACCGGGACCCAGCAGCAGCTTCACGCCCTCAACACCAAACTTGTCGAGCTTATCGATCGCCCGCAGCACGTTCAGACGACGGCCTGCATTCTCTTCACCGCCAAGCCCGATGGCTTCCATCACGCCATCCAGAACCTTGCGGTTGTTGACGCGGATCACGTAATCGCCGCGCTTGATGCCGAGAGCTTCCAGCGTGTCGGCCATCATCATGCACATTTCGGCATCGGCCTGAACGCCGAAGGCGCCGATCGTATCGGCATCGAACTGCATGAACTGGCGGAAGCGGCCGGGGCCGGGTTTTTCGTTGCGGAAAACATAGCCAGCGCGATAGGTGCGGAACGGCAGCTGTATTTCGTTGAAGTTTTCAGCGACATGGCGGGCAAGCGGCGCTGTGAGATCATAGCGCAGGCTCATCCACTGGTCGTCATCATCGGTCAGCGAAAACACGCCTTCATTGGGGCGGTCGCTATCAGGCAGGAACTTGCCAAGCGCATCGGTATATTCAAACAGCGGCGTTTCGATGGGGTCGAAGCCGTAGAGTTCATAGACCCCACGAATTTTCTCGATCATCTCATTGGTGGCATGGATATCGGCAGCCGAGCGATCCGTGAAGCCGCGCGGCAGGCGGGCTTTCAGTTTCTGAGGCTTTTTTGCTTTTTCGCTCATGATGCCGGTCCAATTGTCTCTTGAAATCAAGCCGGTCTATTAGAGGATGAAGCCCTGTGCGGCAAGGCGCGGCGGCGCAGTTTTACTGGCGCAGGCACGGAAATCATGCTAGGTGGGATACACGCATCCCACTCTGCCACCGGGAGAAGAGACCATGAGCAAACAAACCGCCATCCGACTGCCCGATGAAACCTATGAGCGCCTCAAAGCTCTATCCGAGCGCACCGGCCGCACATCAGCCTATTATATCCGCGAGGCCATTGAAAAGCATATCGAGGATATGGAGGATTTGTATCTGGCGGAAGAGGCGACGCGGCGTCGGCTTGAGGATAACGAACGCACCTACACTCTTGAAGAAGTGAAGCGCCGCCTTGGCCTGGACAATTGAGTTTCAGGAAAGCCGCTCAAGCAGCTTGAAAAGCTTGGGAAACCCAATGCAACGCGCATCATTTCCTTCCTCACAGACCGTATCGCGCTGGATGACAATCCACGGCGGACCGGCCAAGCCCTGCAAGGCTCCGAACTCGGCAACTACTGGCGCTACCGCGTGGGCGACTATCGCATTCTTTGCGATATTCAGGACAACAGGCTTGTGGTTCTCGTCATTGAAATCGGCCACCGCCGGGAAGTCTATCGCTGAACCATGATCCTCGAAGCCCTCAATTACGCTGCGACCTATTACAAGACGCCCGCCGAGTTCCGCCCCCATGTTCGATATTCCGTGAACCTTTGGGCGCGGGCCAATCGCTGCCAGAAGGCATGGGCCGAGCATGAAGAAAACAGCAAACGCTTCATTCTCTCCACCGCAGCTAAGCTGAAGCAGAGACGCACCGCCGTTGTGCTGGGTTCCGGCCTGTTGCGGGATGTGCCGCTGCACCAGCTGGCCGCTGCATTTGATACCGTGGTTCTGGTCGATCTTGTGCACCTGGCCAGTATCCGCGCCAGACTTTACACGCGCCACAGCCGCACTGTCGTTCTAAACCACCGCGACCTCTCGGGCTACGCCGATCTGGAGGCGGGACGACAGCCGGAGCCCTTGGCGTTTCTGCGGCTGGTGCCCTATCTCGATCTGGTCATCTCCGCCAATCTTCTGTCGCAGATCGGCACCGGCGTGCGCAACCGGCTGGAAAAACACCCCGATAATGGAATGCCAGTTGATACCTTACCGCAACTCATAAAAGCGCATCTGGATGGCCTGTCTGGCCTTCCCTGCAAGGCATGTCTTGTTAGCGACACCTCGTTTGAGGTCATCGATAGAAACGGCAGCGTCCGTCAGCAGGAAGATTTGCTGCACGGCGTGACGGTGCCCAAAATCATGCGCGGCTGGGACTGGCCGGTGGTGCCCTTTGGCGAAGAGAGCCGGGATTACCAGATCATTCACAAGGTTGTCGCCAGCGAGCTGACCTGACAGCCATTGTGCAGACGTTTGTCCGTCGCTACATCTAAATCATGCGTCCTGTCGTTCACATGCTGATGTTTCTGGCCTGGCTGCTCTACGGGGCGATGCCCGCGCAGGCGGCGTTTGGGCTTTCAGTCCCGACGAGCGACGCAAACAGGCAGATGTCTCACGCACAACATGCAGACCACGCCGCTTCGGAAAGTGAACCTCACCACGCCGGAAAAGGCGATCCCTGCCCGCACCGTGGGAGCATGAGCCATGCGCCTTTTTGTGCGGCCTGCATCGTGTTGATACCGCAGTTTCGCTTTGCACAAATGGAACGATTGCCGCATGGGAACCCGAAGAGCCATGTGCTGCACGCCTTCATCGGCTCTGTTCCCGCGCCGCCATTACCCCCTCCCCGTGCCTGACGGACACACGTGACTATCAATGCACAATTCCGTCAGACACAGGAAGGATAATCCATGTCCATGCGAACCATTTCGCTGGCCGCAATGCTTGTTGCTGCCTTTTCCCTGCCTGCCCTTGCGCAGGAAGCCGGTGGCCATGCCGGCCACGACATGTCCGCGAAAACGACGTCCAAGAATGCTTCAACCGAGGCTTTCAAGGAGGTCAGCAGCAAGATGCATGAGGATATGTCGGTGAGTTACACGGGCAACGCCGATGTCGATTTCGTGCGCGGCATGATCCCGCATCACCAGGGCGCGATCGATATGGCAAGGGTGCAGTTGCAGTATGGCAAGGATCCTGAAATCCGCAAGCTTGCCGAAGAGGTGATCAAAGCGCAGGAGGCCGAAATCGCCTCCATGAAGGCGTGGCTGGCCTCCAAGGGTTACTAAACGCGCAGGTGGAGAGGCGGCCTAAGGCTGCTTCTCCACAGTAACAGTATAATTTGCGCCAAGGCCACGGCGCGATGAGCTGAGAACGAGGATAGGGCGGATCAGCCAGTCCGTATCGGCCTTGGGGGTCAGCACCGCATCGTTTTTGCCTGCATCGCTGAAGAAGATGGCGTCGTCTTCCGGCTTGGCAAAATCGAAGATTGCCATGACAACATATTCGCTGCGGCTGGCCAGCGTGATCTTGAGTGTCTCTCCGGCCTTGACCTTGATGCGATAGACATCGCCTTTGCCCTGCCGCGTCCAGCCATTCAGCACCAGCGGGCCGGTAGCGGGCATGGTCGCTGTTTTCAGGGCCTCGCCATCATCAAGCCAGATGCCATCGACATTACGCGGCTCGGCATGAGCGGGAGCCGCAGACGTGAATGCCAGCGCGGCAGCGAGAAACATTGGTGCAAATCTGGTCACGGGCGAACAAACTCCAGCCTTTGCGTTTCGATGCGCGGGCGGCAATGGCAACCTTCAATATGGTCGTTGACCATGCCCATGGCCTGGATGAACGCGTAAACGGTGGTGGGGCCGACAAATGTCCAGCCACGCTTTTTCAGGTCTTTGGACAATTGCACGGAAACAGGCGTTGTCGGATTGGCGCGCAGCGTCGCATAATCAAAAACGTCTGGGCGCTCGTGTGGCTGAGGCTCATAGCTCCAGAAAAAACGGGCAAGCGAACCGAATTCATCCCGCATTTCAATAGCGCGGCGGGCATTGTTGATGGTCGAGACGATCTTGCCGCGATGCCTGATGATGCCTGCATCTGCCACGCACCGTTCAACGTCGTCCTCTGAAAATTGCGCGACCTTCTCGAAATCGAACCCGCAGAAAGCCGCCCGGAATGCCTCGCGCTTTCGCAAAACCGTCAGCCAGGAAAGCCCGGACTGGAAGCCTTCCAGACATATTTTCTCAAACAGTCTGGTATCGTCCTTAACGGGGCGGCCCCATTCCTCGTCATGATAGTGCGCGTAATCGGCCAATCCCTGCTGCCAGAAGCAGCGGATCTTGCCGTCCTCACCCGTCAAAAGCCCGGTTTCACTCATGGCGCTGCTGCCCTTCTTGTCGTGTGCGGGTGATTACCATTGATTCACTCTGTTTCAAAACCGCCCGCTAACCTTATTAAAAGCTTTCGACCAAATCGCGGCTTTTCATCAACTGCCATTTACCATTCGCTGTCGCCGAAGTGCGAACGTGGCGATTATCTTCCGGTGCCATGTAGAGAGTCCACCCGATGTCGATGAAATCTGTTTTTTTGGCGCTGAGCATCAGCTGCGCCATGACCATGCCAGCCCTTGCCAATGACCGTTACCGCGAGCGCCCGCCTGTGGTCGTCAGCCCTGACCTGACAGCCCCTTGGGTCATGCAGCTTGGTGGCGCAAAGGTCCGCCCCGTCGTTTATCCGCAGCAGCCTGCGCGTCCATCGCTGTTTCAGCGCCAGACCGTTCAGCCCCGCCCGCAGGCCGTGGCGGCACGCCCCAACGCACCGCGCCTTCAGATCGCGCCGCAGTTCTTGCCGCAAATGGTTCAGTATCAGGGCAAGGAAGCACCCGGGACGATCGTCATCGATACGCCAAACCGCTTCCTCTATCTTGTCATGGCAGATGGAAAGGCGCGGCGCTATGGCGTTGGCGTCGGTAAGCCTAGTTTTGAATGGGCTGGTACCCACAAGATTACCCGCAAGAATGAGTGGCCAAGCTGGACGCCGCCGCAGGAAATGATTACCCGCGAAGCCGCCAAGGGTCATTATCTGCCAGCCTTCATGGAAGGCGGGCCGCAAAACCCCATGGGTGCACGCGCCATGTATCTCGGCTCCACGCTTTACCGCATCCACGGCACCAACCAGCCATGGACGATTGGCAGCAACAACTCATCCGGCTGCATTCGCATGCGCAATGAGGACGTGACCGATCTCTATGAGCGCGTGAATGTCGGCACCCGGGTGATCGTGATCTGAATGCAACGCTGCCAACAAACCGTGCGCCGAAAGGTTGCATTTTAATAAAGAACACGTTGCCAAAAAACGAAACATTCGTTATTGCTTAATATGTACTCTGGCGGGGGACGCAGAGGGCTGGAAGCGCTTCAAGCAGCATGCCAGCGAGGAGAACGGGCGGGTCAAACCGCCCGTTTTTCGTTGATTCCCGCGATTTTTCCAGGTTTTTTGCCGCCATAGGCCCAGTCCAGCAGTTCAACCGTGTGGAGAATGGGCATAGAAGCCGCGCTGGCAATCTGCGTCATGCAGCCAATATTGCCTGTGGCGATGATATCAGCCTTTGTTGCCTCAATATTTCTGACCTTGCGGGCCTTCAGCTGCGCGGAAATTTCCGGCTGCAAAATATTGTAGGTGCCTGCCGAGCCACAACAGAGATGCCCTTCGGCCGGATCACGAACCACAAATCCCGCTGCTTTCAGGAGGAGTTTTGGTTGGGCGGTGATCTTTTGCCCATGCTGCATGGAGCATGCCGAATGATAGGCCACCGTCAGGCCGTTCCGCTCCAGAGGCGGCAGGTCGAGCGTTGAGAGATATTCGGTAATGTCCTTTGCCAGAGCAGATACGCGCTGGGCTTTTTCGGCATAGGCGGCATCGAGCCGCAGCATGTGCCCATAATCCTTGATGGTAGTGCCGCAGCCGGATGCGGTGATGATGATGGCATCGATCCCACCCTGCTCGATTTCACGCGTCCAGACATCGACATTGTGGCGTGCCGACGCCAAGGCCTGCTCCTCCCGGCCCATATGGTGAACCAGCGCGCCGCAGCATGCCTCGCCCTGCGGCAACACAATTTCAATGCCGAGCCGGGTCAAAAGCCGAATGGCGGCATCGTTGATGCCGGGGTCCAGCACCGGTTGAGCGCAACCGGTCAACATCGCCACCCGCCCGCGCTTTGCGACCTGCGCTGGATGAATGCCGGGATTTGCGAAGGCAGACATGGGTGGGGCGGCTTTCGGGGCCAAATCGAGCATTGATGCCAAGGGCCTCAACGCTTTGCTGTTGCGAAACAATGGCGCGAAAGGCTGGCCAAGGCGAGCGAGCGTGAGTGCCGCACGAAACCGGTCTGGATAGGGCAGCACGCGGGTCAGCACATTGCGCATCAACCTGTCCCAGAAGGGTCTCTTATATGTCTTTTCAATGTGGGCGCGGGCGTGATCGATCAGATGCATATAATCGACGCCCGATGGACAGGTGCTCACGCAGGACAGGCAGGAAAGACAGCGGTCGATATGCGTTACCACCTGGACGTCGGCCGGGCGGTCGTTTTCCAGCATGTCCTTGATGAGATAAATGCGCCCGCGGGGGCTATCCAGTTCGTTCCCAAGCGTGACATAGGTCGGACAGGTCGCAGTGCAGAAACCGCAATGCACGCATTTGCGCAGGATCTTCTCGGATTGCGCGACGTCTGGATCAGCGAGTTGCTGTGGCGTGAAGGAGGTTTGCATCAGGCAGAGCCTTTTTCAGCGTGGGTTCGGGTCACGGTACCCATCTTGCCGGGGTTGAAAATTCCTGCCGGATCGAGCTTTTCCCTGATGCGGGCAGAAAGCATCATCTCTGCCGAAGACAGCGGCTCGAACGCGGCCTCATCGCTGCGGACAGGTGCACGCACTAATGTGGCATGGCCGCCGCCCAGCGCTTTCACGTATTTACGCAGCAACATCGGCTCGGGGTCGGCCTCCATCTGCATCCAGACAAGACCGCCCTGCCAATCGTAGAAAGCATCAATGCCTGTTTCCAGCCGCAGCGCCGCCACCAGCTTATGGCCTTGAGAAGGTGCAACGGACACACGCCACAGAGGCTTGGCGGCGTTGCCAGCATAGGGCGCGATATCGCGGATGTCGCGCCAGAGCGATTGGCTCTCGTCCCTCGACAGCAATATTGAGGGGGCCACCTTGCCCAGCACAGTCTGCAAATTCTGCGCCCGTACCTGAACAGAGGCCTTCAGCCCCTCCAGCCGCAGCACCGTTGCCGCACCATCGGGCAAAGACCCGCCGAGGAAACGCGACCGGACACTTTCCGGCAAATGCGCCGCTCCCGAAACCTCCATGCTGGTCGCCATGGCTGCGGCCATGACATGGGTCGCCGCTTCATCTTCAAGGCCCGAAAGGACAAGTGTTGTCTGCGCAGGCGGCACCGGCAGAACGCGGAATGTGACCTCTGTGAGAAAACCCAGTGTGCCATAGGACCCGGCCAAAAGCTTGACGAGATCCAGTCCCGTGACGTTCTTCATCACCCGGCCACCGGCCTTGATGGCCTCGCCTTTGCCATTGATGAAGCGAATGCCGAGCAGGCTGTCTCGTGCCGCACCCGCCACGTAGCGTCGGGGGCCGGAAACATTGGCGGCAAAGACGCCGCCAATCGTGGGTTCGCCCACCGTTCCCATTACAGCACGATGGTCCACCGGCTCAAACGCCATCATCTGATTGGCGGCGGAAAGTGCCGCCTCAACCTCGGCGACCGGCGTACCGGCTCTTACCGTCATGACCATTTCCGCCGGATTATAGGCGACGATACCGCTCAAAGCGCGTGAGGAAAGATAGGTCTGGGCGTCCACTTCGTTTCCAAAGCCGGAGCGGGTGTTGCCGCCTATGATCGCCAGGGCTTGCCAGGCATCGGCATGGCCACGAATAATGTCGGCAGCTTCGATTTCACTTGCGGGTAACAGCATGTCACTCATGAGGCGGGGCGCCCTTCCAGCGGGAAGACCTTGGAGGGGTTGAGGAGCCAGCCGTCATCGAAGGCGAACCGCACGGACATCTGCTGCGCCAGATCCGCGTCCGAATACTGGTGTCGCATCAGGTCGCGCTTTTCGATGCCGACGCCGTGCTCGCCCGTGAGGCAGCCACCGGCATCCACGCAAAGCCGCAAAATCTGGTTTCCCGCCTCTTCCGCCTTTGCGGCCTCAACGGCATCATTGGCGTTGAACAGAATGAGGGGATGCATGTTGCCATCGCCTGCATGGAAAACATTGGCGACGCGAAGACCGAAATGATCAGTAATCTCGCTTGTTTTCTGAAGCACATAGGAAAGCTGGCTGAGTGGCACAGTTCCATCCATGCAGATGTAATCTGAAATGCGGCCCGTTGCACCAAAGGCGGATTTGCGGCCTTTCCAGATGGCGGCGGCCTCCATGGCCGACTGACATTCGCGCACGGTTTTTACCGCATGCTGGCGGGCGATGGCGACGATATCGGCCAACATGGCATCCATCTCGGCTTCAGACCCCTCCACTTCCACGATCAGCAGCGCGCCGACATCCGTCGGATAACCCGCTTTGGCAAAAGCCTCGCAGATTTCGATAGCCGGCCTGTCCATGAATTCGATGGCCACGGGAATGATGCCTGAGCCGATAATATCCGCCACGCAGGAACCTGCCTGTTCTGACGTATCGAAACCGAAGAGAACGGGACGCGCGCCTTCCGGCTTCGCAATCAACCGCACCGTGGCTTCAGTGATGATGCCGAGTTGGCCCTCCGAACCGCAGACGAGGCCGAGCAGGTCGTAACCGCTGGCATCCAGATGCTTGCCGCCCAGCTCCAGCACCGTGCCATCCACCATCACCATCTTGACGCCCAGCAGATTGTTGGTGGTGACGCCATATTTCAGGCAATGCGCGCCGCCGGAATTCATGCCGATATTGCCGCCGATGGTACAGGCCAGCTGCGAACTGGGGTCCGGCGCGTAGAAAAATCCCTGCGGACCGGCAGCATCGGAGATCGAAAGGTTTGTCACGCCCGCCTGCACCGTGGCAACCCGGTTGAAAAAATCCAGCTCCAGGATTTGCGACATTTTCGACAGGCCGATCACCACAGCATCTTCCTGCGGAATAGCGCCGCCTGATAGCGACGTGCCCGCCCCGCGCGGCACGATGGGGATGCCATAACGGTTGCAATATTTCATCACCGCAGCAACCTGAGCTGTCGTCTTCGGCAGAGCAACCGCAAGCGGAACCTTGCGATATGACACGAAGGCATCCGTCTCGAACGGCACAAGCTCTCGCTGCTCATGCACAAGACATTCAGGCGGCAGAAGATCGCTCAGGTCCGCTACAATTCTGGCTCTGTTATCCAGCACCGAGGCGCTGGGCTTCAGGAATTCTATGGTTTGCGACATGGTTGCTCCACAGGCCTCCTCCTTGCGATGCATGCCCCATGTTATCGGGCTTTACAGGGGAGAAGCAAGCCGTGGATTGGCGCCATATGGAGCATCTGTATACGCCTTGCATCTCGGCACTGTGGGCAAGCGAGCCAGTCCCTGACAGCGCCTTAAAATCTTGCCGAACCAACCGAGATTGACAGATTTTATCACTTTTTGATGGAACCTTTTCGGAAAGGAGCCATTTTCATGTGGTTAATGGAATTTTTTACTACGATGGGACGCTATTGATGACCTTGAGCGAAACTGAACGCTATCCCCGGATAGCACTCATATCGACACATGGCTATGTCGCCGCGCACCCGCCGCTAGGCGCTGCCGATACCGGAGGACAGGTCGTGTATGTCTTGGAGCTGGCTCGAAAACTCGGGCAGCTTGGATATACAGTCGATCTTTACACCCGCCAATTCGAAGACCAGCCGGAATTTGACGAAGTTGATGAGCGCGTTCGCGTCGTGCGCATTCCCTGCGGCGGCAAGGATTTCATTCCAAAGGAATATCTCCACCGCCACATGATGGAATGGTGCGAAAACGCACTTCGCTTCATCAAGAAAAACAACCTGAATTACACCTTCATCAACAGCCATTACTGGGATGCGGGTGTAGCGGGTCAACGTCTCTCGGAAGCGTTGAAGGTGTCGCATCTTCACACGCCGCACTCCATCGGCATCTGGAAAAAGCGCCAGATGGAAACCGATTATCCGGAAAAGGCGGATACGTTCGAACTGGAATTCAATTTCAAGGAACGCATACAGCATGAGCTGATCGTCTATCGCAGCTGCGACATGGTTATTGCCACGACACCGGTGCAGCTGGACGTTCTGATCGAAGATTACGGCCTGAAGCGCAAGCACATCCACATGATCCCGCCGGGTTACGACGACAACCGGTTCTTTCCGGTGTCGGAAGGTTCGCGGCAGATGCTGCGTCAGCGTTTTGGCTTCGAGGGCAAGACGGTTTTGGCGCTTGGGCGTCTTGCGACCAACAAGGGCTATGACCTGCTGATCGACGGCTTCTCCGTCCTCATCGAACGCGAGCCGGATGCCCGCCTTCATTTGGCCGTGGGCGGCGAGAACATGGACGAGCAGGAAACGACTATCCTCAATCATCTCAAGGAGCGGGTAAAGTCGCTAAACCTTGAGGATAAGGTGATTTTCTCCGGTTATGTTGCCGATGAGGACCTGCCCGACATCTACCGTGCCGCCGACATGTTCGTGCTTTCCAGCCGGTACGAACCCTTTGGCATGACCGCCATCGAAGCCATGGCAAGTGGCACGCCAACTGTGGTCACCATTCATGGCGGCCTGTTCCGAGCGGTCAGCTACGGGCGTCATGCGCTGTTTGCCGATCCTTTCGATAAGGAAGATCTCGGCATTACCATGATGAAGCCGCTCAAGCATGAGCGCCTCTATGGCCGCCTCTCGCGCATGGGCGCGCACAAGGCCCGCAGCCTTTTCACCTGGACAGGAATTGCACAGCAGCTGCTGGCCGTTGTGGAGGGGCGCCCGATGATGCCTGTTCTGGAAGAGTCGGACTGGGCTGAACCATGGAATGATGGCGATTGAAAAAGCTTCGCATTTTCTCAACAGATCTCGACGGCACGGTTGTGGGCGACAATGCTGCAACGGCCCGTTTCCGCGACTTCTGGCAGTCACTGCCGGAAGGTAACCGTCCGTTGCTTGTTTTCAACAGCGGGCGGCTGCTCGATGACCAGTTCGACCTGATGAAACAGGTTCCCCTGCCCTCGCCTGACTATGTCATCGGCGGTGTTGGAACGATGCTGTCATGCCGTGACGAACCCTCCTTGGAAACTGCTTACACGGCATCGCTCGGTCAGGCTTTCGACATCGACAAGATCAAATCGCTTGTTTCGGGTCTTCCGGGCGTCAGCATTCAGCCCGAACGTTACCAGCACGGCTTGAAATCCAGCTGGTACCTGCACGATGCAAAGGCCGAAGACATTGCCATCATCGAAAACCTCATGGCGGACAATGGCATAGACGCGCGCATCGTTTATTCCAGCCAGCGGGATCTCGATATCTTGCCGAAAGCAGCAGACAAGGGGGCCGCCCTCACATGGCTGTGCCACCGTCTGGCAATCGGTCTTGATGAGGTTGTGGTGGCTGGCGATACGGGCAACGACCGGGCAATGTTTGAACTTCCCGGCGTGCGCGGTATTGCCGTTGCCAATGCCTTGCCGGAACTGAAAGCATTGGCTGCGCAAAAGGGTAATATTTTCTCAGCCCTTGAAAATGAAGCCGATGGCGTTATATCCGGCCTGCAGCACTGGTTGTTTTGACGGATGTCATTTTGATCACAAAAAATATGTGCTCAACATGAAATATGCTTGAGCATTTGCTGCTATAGCCTTGACCTCAGGTTGTAACAACCTGACAATTTAGCGAATCGTTTCACATTCCATGCGAAGATATGGCCGTGAGCAACTGGCTATATCGGGCTGGATATTTTATATAAGATAAATCGAAAAAAGGATCTCATGAATTGAATCTTCTGAACCGACTGGCAAATGATGTTCGCCTTATTTTGCGCCGCCCACCGCGGCAGCAATATGCGGCGCTTTGCTATCGTCGCGCCAAGAAGAGTTGCTGTGTGGAGGTTCTTCTTTTGACCAGCCGCGACACGGGCCGCTGGGTGATTCCCAAGGGTTGGCCGATGGAAGGCAAGAAGGCGCATGCCGTTGCTGAGCGTGAAGCCTATGAAGAAGCCGGTGTGCGCGGTCGTGTCGAGAAAGACCATTTCGGATTTTTCACCTATGACAAGAAGATGCGCAACGGAATGAATGTTCTGTGCCGCGTGCAGGTGCATCTACTGGAAGTTGCCGAGCTCTTAAAAAACTTTCCCGAGAAAGAAAGCCGCACGCTGGAGTGGGTCAGTCCGCAGGAAGCTGCGCTGCGTGTGAACGAACCGGAACTGAAAGAACTTTTCCTTTCATTCGACAAGCAAATGGCGCAAACGCAACAGCAACCGCCGCTGAAAATCGTAAACCTATAATCTCTACCGACCGCTTGCGCCTGCATATGCGGTGAATACCGCAGCCGAAAGCAGACCCATGGCGCAACCACCCAACAACCGCATGAAACCAACGCTGGACAAGGATCTGGATAAGCTGACGCTTGTCGAGGAGGCCGGGTTTCACTTGACCCGTGGGCTAACGGCCGTTGGTCTTGGTCTGCTGTTCCTCATGCTTTCAGCGCTTGTCGCCAGCGTGTTTGTCATGGACCAGCCCGGCGCGGGAATAGTCTTTGCGGCCGTTATTATCGGCGCCTACATGGCCATGAACATTGGTGCAAAAGATGTGGCCAACAATGTGGGCCCTGCGGTTGGCGCCAAGGCGTTGCCTCTGGCGGCAGCGCTCATCATCGGAGCCATTTGCGAGGTCATGGGTGCCGTTATCACCGGCGGCAACGTGGTGGAAACGATTTCAAGCGGGATCATCAACACCCGGTCCATTCCCGAAAGCTCCATCTTTGCCTGGGCCATGCTCTCGGCACTCATGACCGCTGCATTGCTGGTCAATCTTTCCAATTATCTCAAGGCTCCCATTTCCACCACGCACACCGTTGTCGGCGGCGTGGCAGGCGCGGGTACCGCTGCCTATGGCTTTGCAGCGGTAGACTGGTTTTCGTTGAGCCGCATTGCCATGACCTGGGTCGCAACGCCCTTCATCAGTGCCTTTTTTGCCATTCTTCTGCTTGCCTTAATCAACAAATATATCATCTACCGCACGGACAAGATTGCCGCTGCTCGGACTTGGGTGCCGGTACTGATCGGCATCATGAGCGGCGTTTTCACCGCCTATCTCATCTGGGTCGGGTTTCACCATGTGGTCACCGTCTCCTACCAAACTGCAATATTGTCGGGGCTTGCAGTTGGCGTCATCAGCTGGCGTCTTTGCATACCGCTGATCGCGAAGCAGTCCCAGGGACTTGAGAACCGCAATCAGTCGCTGCGCAAGATGTTTCAATGGCCCCTCATTCTGGCTGCCGGCCTGATGTCTTTTGCGCATGGAGCCAATGACGTATCGAACGCCATCGGCCCCGTGGTTGCCATCGTGCGCGCAACGCAGGGCGTTGTCGTTAGTGAGACGGATCGGGCACCTGAATGGGTGATGCTGATTGGCGCGTTTGGCCTGTCTTGCGGTATTCTGCTGTTCGGACCACGGCTGATCCGTCTGGTGGGTGAGCAGATCACCAAGCTCAACCCCATGCGGGCTTTTTGCATATCGGTTTCGACTGCGCTGACCGTTCTCGTCGCCTCTCGCTTCGGCATGCCTGTCAGCACCACCCACACAGCCATCGGCGCTGTGTTCGGGGTCGGCTTTTTCCGTGAATGGTACATGGAAAGGGCACGCCAGCGGCTGGAAGCAGGCAGCGACAGACAGGTTGAAGACACCGAAAACTCATCCGAGGTCAGCCGCCGCTATCTGGTCCGCCGCTCGCATTTCATGACGATCATCGCAGCCTGGATCATCACCGTTCCGGTCAGCGCAGCCTTGTCGGCAACCTGTTATGGAATCATGTATATTCTGTTTATCAGGCTTTAGAGCAAGTCCAGCGGAAACGCTCTATAGCCTTCAATTCGGTCGAACGAGAAACATGCGCGCCAACTTCAGAATGCAACGTCTTTACGTCAGCCAGCCTTTAAGCGCGGTTGATGCCATCGAGGCTGACAGCGATCAGTTCAACTATCTGGCCAATGTGTTGCGGATGGCGGATGGCGCGGAAATTCTGGTGTTCAACGGTCGGGATGGCGAGTGGAAGGCGCAGCTTTCTTATCCCACCCGCAAGAAAATTCTGCTGACGCCGATTGAGCAGACAAGGCCGCAGCCGTCCAAACCCGATCTTCACTATCTCTTTGCGCCGCTGAAGACCGGTCGCATGGATTATCTGGTGCAAAAGGCCGTGGAGATGGGCGCGGGCGTGCTTCAACCTGTCATGACGCAGCATGTTCAGGGCAAGATCACCAGTCTGGAGAAGCTCCGCGCCAATGTGATCGAGGCCGCCGAGCAATGCGGCATTCTGGCCGTGCCGCAGGTTGAAGAACCGGTAAAGCTCAAAGACCTCTTGGAAACATGGCCCGCCTCCCGCCGCATCATCTATTGCGATGAGGGCGACGAAGGCCAAAACCCGTTGCCGATCCTCAGCGCAATCAAAGAAAAGCAGCTCGCTTTGCTGGTCGGTCCTGAAGGCGGTTTTTCGAAGGAGGAGCAGCACATGCTGCGCGACCATCCATCCGTGACACCCATTCCGCTTGGACCTCGGATTTTACGGGCAGATACGGCAGCGGTTGTAGCGCTTGCTGTCATTCAGGCAACGCTCGGCGATTGGAAATAGCGACTTGTCAGGCTGGTCACGGCGCACAACATAAGCCGTAAATCCATGCTTGAAAGAAATTCATTTGCGCGCCACGGTGCAGCACCCTATCAGCGAATTAAAGCCAGATTGGCAACATCGACCACAAGGTAATTTCATGGCCCGCGACACGACCGACCAGACCCCCATTTCCTCGACGCAGGAATTGATCGATTATCTGGCGCAAGGCTGCAAGCCGGTTGAAAAATTCCGTATCGGCACAGAGCATGAGAAGTTTGCCTTCTTCCGCGATGGCAACAAGCCCGTTCCCTATTTTGGTGATGCCAGCATTTCAGCGCTTCTGAAAGGCATGCAGGAAAAGCTCGGCTGGGAACCCATCATCGACGAAGGCAACATCATCGGCCTGAGCGAGCAGAGCGGCATGGGTGCCATTTCCATCGAGCCGGGTGGACAGTTCGAACTCTCAGGCGCGCCGCTCGAAACCCTGCATGAGACCTGCAAGGAATCCAACCGGCATCTGGCGATGTTGCGCGAGATTGCCGAGCCAATGGGCATTCGCTTTCTCGGCATAGGCGGCAGCCCGCTCTGGACCTATGACGAAACGCCGCAAATGCCGAAATCCCGCTATGCGATCATGACGCGCTATATGCCCAAGGTCGGTAGCCATGGTCTGGATATGATGTACCGCACCTGTACAATCCAGGTTAACCTCGATTTCTCCTCGGAAGAGGACATGCGCCGCAAGATGCGTGTTTCCATGAAGTTGCAATCGCTGGCAACGGCGCTGTTCGCCTCCTCCCCGTTTACCGAAGGCAAGCCAAATGGCCTCCTGTCCTGGCGCGGCGATATCTGGCGCGATACCGATAATGGCCGCTCGGGCGTGCTGCCCTTCGCCTTCCAGCCTGATTTTGGCTTCCATCATTATGTTGAATGGGCGCTGGATGTGCCGATGTATTTCATAGTGCGCGATGGCAGATATCGTGACTGTACCGACATGACCTTCCGCCAGTTCATGAACGGCGCGTTGAAGGGCCAGATTGCCGAGTGGGAACCGAACCTGGGTGACTGGACTAACCACCTCTCGACGCTCTTCCCGGATGTGCGCCTGAAGCGCTTCCTGGAAATGCGCGGTGCAGACGGTGGCCCATGGCGTCGTATCTGTGCGCTGCCTGCCTATTGGGTCGGCCTCCTCTATGATGACAGCGCGCTTACCGCTGCTGATGAACTGACGGCGGACTGGACAGTTGAAGACGTTGTTGCCATGCGCGACACGGTGCCGGTCCAAGGCCTCAAAGCCACCGTGGCTGGTCGCTCCGTAATGGATGTGGCGCGTGAAACCGTGTCGATCTCCCGCGACGGACTGCGCAATCGCAAGCGCCTCAATGAAGAGGGCCAGGACGAGAGCGTGTTCCTCAACCCGCTGGATGAGGTTCTGGCCAAGAAGTCAACCATGGCAGAGGACCTGCTGGCAGCCTACAATGGTCGCTGGAACCAGTCAGTCTTGCCGGTCTTTGATGAGTATCAATACTAAGATAGACGCACAAAAAAGCCCGGTGCAGCGCAAGCGCAGACACCGGGCAAAGGCAGGGTTATTGGCAATCACCCTGCGGGGAAACTGTAGAGGCCGCCGCTAAAGGGCCTTTGCGGCCGCCGTTCTGGCGCAATGCGCCAGCCGCGTGGTGGGGTCCGAAGTAAGGCCCGCGTCGAATGCGTTTTTCAAATCATTGCGCGTCAGCCCAATATCGGCCAGTTGATGGTCATCCATCTCATTGAGCCTATTAGCGGCGATGCGGTTGGAAATGCGGCGCAGAAACGTGCGGAATCCTTTGGCTACGCTGGCGACGACCACTTCAAGGGTCGCGGCCCGTGGTGCGAATAAGCCCAGTTCCATCTTCCGTACTGCCGTGCGCATAACACTATCCTTCATTCAGGCACGATGAGACAAAGCCTGCACACCCATGTGTGGAGGCCGCCGGTTCGATCATCCTTGGATGACCATTTGGTTGATTGATGTTTCTGGCGTCAAAATGTCGCAAGACTATTGATCAGTCCAACGAATGTTTCTAATGTCAGACATCAATCATTCTTATGGATGGCACGCGATGTCCGCACCCCTCGATATTGACCAGCTGCACACATTCATCGCCATCATCGACGCGGGCAGCTTCACCAAAGCGGCAGACCGGGTTTTCAAGACTCAGTCAGCGGTCTCGATGCAGATGCGGCGGCTTGAGGAGCGGCTTGGCAAGCAGCTTTTCGCCAAGGATGGACGCGGCAACCGGCTGACCGCAGAGGGTGAAAAGCTTATGCATTATGCCCGCCGTATCATCCGCCTCAACAACGAGGCTGTCGCCGCCTTTGACGACAACCGCCTCGAAGGCACGCTGCGCATCGGCACACCAGATGACTATGCAGACCGTTATATGCCTGAAATTATTGGCCGCTTTGCCAAGACGCATCCCAATGTCGAGCTTTACATTGTCTGCGAGCCATCGGTCAGCCTTGCGGAAAAGATGGCGCGTGGCGAGTTGGATATCGCGCTGGTGACTCACAATCCCCGCGCCCGCACATCTGATATCGTGCGCACCGAGCCGTTGTGCTGGGTCGCGTCCGCCAACCACCCTCTGCGTGATGACGTGCCTGTGCCGCTTGCGGTAGGACGCCGTGATTGCCATTGGCGGCAATTGGCTGCTTCGGCACTGGATGCCGATGGTCGTGATTATCAGGTGCTGTTTACCAGCTGGTCATCCACCGTCATAGCGTCAGCCGTGCTTGCGGGCATGGCCGTTTCGGTGCTGCCGGAATCCACTCTCAGAACCGGCATGAAGGTGCTGACAGCAGCGGATGGCTTCCCGCCACTGCCACCCGTTCAAATCGGACTGATGAAGCGTCCTGGCCTTTCGCCTTCCCTCATCAATGCCATCACAGATCACATCACCGCCTGCCTGGACAATATCTCGCCAGCCAGCGCCGCTGAG
The DNA here is from genome assembly GCF_031843705.1 of Rhizobium sp. WCS2018Hpa-16. Classification (NCBI taxonomy): domain Bacteria; kingdom Pseudomonadati; phylum Pseudomonadota; class Alphaproteobacteria; order Hyphomicrobiales; family Rhizobiaceae; genus Rhizobium; species Rhizobium sp. WCS2018Hpa-16. Next base: position 540,895 of record NZ_JAVTIX010000002.1, on the reverse strand, counting down.
GATCTTGACAGTGATGGCAAGGCCTTTGGCCGCGCTACGCCACGCCTGCGCACCGCGCAACTCATGCCCGGCTGGTAGCGTCACGAGCCGGCACTATAATCAAGCCAGCGTCTTGGCGAAAAACGCGACCGTGCGGCTCCAGGCAAGATCGGCTGCCGCCTTGTCGTAGCGAGCGGACGAGGTATCGTTGTTGAAGGCGTGGTTCACGCCGTCATAGACGAAGATTTCGAACGTTTTGCCATTGGCTTCCAGCGCCTTGCGGTAGGCATCAATCCCGGCATTGATCCGCTCGTCCAGCCCCGCATAGTGCAAAAGCAGCAGCGCGGTGATAGCGGGAACGTCTTTCACCGGCGGCTGCGAACCATAATAGGCAACGCCTGCATTCAAACCCTGTGATTTCGTGGCTAGGCGGTTGACGAGGCCACCGCCCCAGCAAAAGCCTATGGCGCCCGTCTTGCCGTTGGATGCCGCACGCTTCGTCAGCCACAGCCGGGTGGCTTCTGCATTGGCGACAGTCGCGTTCATATCCATGCCCGAAAACATCGCCCGCGCCTTTTCCTCATCCGCAGGCGTTCCGCCCTGCGATGACAGAAAATCTGGAGAGAGAGCAACAAACCCCTCCAGCGCAATGCGGCGGGCAACATCACGGATATGGGCATTCAGACCACGGTTTTCGTGAATGACGATGACCGAGCCGAGTGGCTTGGAGACATCTTTCGGCGTCACCAGATAGCCCTTCATCTCGCCGTCAGCACCGGGATAGGTGACATCTTCGGCTACGATGCGGTCGTCTGTCTCAGCGATCATGGCAGCCTGAGCGCCTGAGGCGGCCAGCATGGGCGCGATGGCTGCGGCGGCTGCACCAGAGCCTGCTAGAAGCGTCAGCTTTTCCATGAACTTGCGTCGGTCGAGGCTAAGATGCGTGTACTCGTCGTATGCATCGATCATCGCCTGCGAAATCTTCGGGCCATCGGTCATCGTATGCTCCAATCTAGCTTTGCTGGAGCATGACACTTAACGGAAATACGCGACGAATGATGCAGTATCAGGGCGGTCAGAAAAACAACTTTTCGCGATCTGCGAGACAGGCCTTATACGCCTATTCCAGCGCAAGCCAGATGCCGAGCCAGCCCCACATGAGGATCAACGCGAGAAAACTGATGGCAAAGGCCGGTGCGCGGTAACGCAGGCGATTGCTTGTGACGTGCACATAGGAATGGACGTAACGGGCAGCGATAAAAATCCAGGCGAGGATGATGGTGGCGATGTTGTCTGCATCGGTGATGTAAAGCAAAAGACACGCCGCATGAAACAGCATCGGCAGTTCGAACTGGTTGGCGAGGTTCTTGTTCACCACCCGGCTTTGATCCGCCTCTTCCCCAGCATCCCGAAAGCGCTTGAACGATTCCTTATTGGAGAATGTATATTTTTTTCTACGAATAAAAAGAAGCATATAGAGACCGAAGACCAGAAGCGCATGCGCAATCATAGGCCAGAACATGGCAGTCGTTGGTGACATTGTCAGGCTTCCTTTTATAGAAAAACGCTCCCCGAACGATCTTGGTTCGGGGAGCGTGCATTGTTAGACGGATCAGACTGCGCCGGGATAGTTCGGGCTTTCGCGGGTGATCGTCACATCATGGGCGTGGCTTTCACGAAGACCCGCACCGGAAATGCGAACGAAGGTTGCGCGCTCCTGGAAGTCCTTGATGGTGCCGCCGCCGACGTAACCCATGGCAGCCTTCAGGCCGCCAGCAAGCTGGTGCAGCACGCCTGAGACCGGACCCTTGTATGGCACCTGGCCTTCGATGCCTTCCGGCACCAGCTTCAGCGTATCACGTACTTCCGCCTGGAAATAACGGTCTGCGGAGCCACGGGCCATGGCACCGACAGAGCCCATGCCGCGATAGGCCTTGAAGGAACGGCCCTGATAGAGGAACACCTCGCCTGGGCTTTCATCCGTGCCAGCCAACAGCGAGCCGATCATGACCGCAGACGCACCGGCGGCAATGGCCTTGGCAAAATCGCCAGAGAATTTGATGCCGCCATCAGCGATGACTGGAATATCCTCAGCCTGTGCCGCTTCAACTGCCGACATGATGGCCGCCAACTGTGGAACGCCAACGCCCGCCACGATGCGCGTGGTGCAAATCGAGCCGGGGCCAATACCGACCTTGACCGCATCCGCACCTGCATCGATCAGCGCCTTGGTGCCGTCTGCCGTCGCCACATTGCCAGCAATGATGCGAATGGCGTTCGACATCTTCTTGACCTGCGTGACCGCATCCAGAACGCGCTGGGAGTGACCATGCGCCGTGTCGACAACCAGAAGGTCGACACCTGCCGCGATCAGGCGCTCGGCCCGCTCGATGGCATCGGCACCCACGCTGATGGCAGCGGCAGCGCGAAGACGGCCCTGCGCATCCTTGGTGGCGTTAGGGTTGAGCTGCGACTTCTCGATGTCCTTGACGGTGATGAGGCCCACGCAGTTGCCGGCGCTATCCACAACCAGCAGCTTTTCGATGCGATGCTTGTGCAGAAGGCGGCGCGCTTCCTGCTGATCGACGCTGCTTTCCTTGACCGTGATCAGGTTTTCACGGGTCATCAATTCGTAGATCTTCTGGCTTGGATCAGACGCAAAACGCACATCGCGGTTGGTCAGAATGCCAACGAGGCGACCCGTCTTGTGACCGCCGGAACCACCATTTTCAACAACGGGAATACCGGAAATGCTGTAGGTCTTCATCAGCGCCTGCGCTTCGGCAAGCGTCGCATCCGGGCCGATCGTGACAGGGTTGACCACCATGCCGCTTTCGAACTTCTTCACCTGACGGACCTCTTCGGCCTGTTCGACCGGGGAAAGGTTGCGGTGAATAACGCCGATGCCGCCAGCCTGCGCCATGGCAATGGCCAGACGACCTTCGGTCACCGTATCCATCGCAGAGGACAGGATCGGCAGGTTGAGTTCGATATCACGGGCAATACGCGTGGAGATATTCGTCTGGCCGGGCATGACTTCGGAGTGCCCCGGCTGAAGCAGCACGTCATCGAATGTGAGAGCATCGAGACCGGTGGGGGTTTGAATAATGCGAGCCATGGCCAAATTCCTAATTTGAAAATGCATGGCCGTCCCGGAACGAATGTTCACCCCGGCGCCCTGCAAAGGATTGCTTGGAAGTTGGCGAGGGCTGGTAACACGTTCATGACAGGAAGGGAATAGAAAAAACCCGGAAACACGTTCCGGGTCTTGGTGTTGCACCTATGCAGCAGGTATCAGATGTCGAACTGATAGGACTTCGGAACGAAGCGATAGCCGACATCCTGGCGCTCCGCATAACCCACCGAAGGGAACGGCATGTGGTAGCCAAGGAACGGCAATCGGTCGGTCGCGACCATGTCGAACACCTTCTTGCGGCTGGCGGCAGCGGCGGCTTTGTCCATGTCGAAGCGCACTTCCCATTCAGGCCGCTGAAGCGACAGAACAAAGTGGTTGGCCGTATCGGCGGTCAGCACGAGGTGCTTTCCTTCCGACTCGACGTGGAAAATCATATGGCCGGGCGAGTGGCCAAATGCAGCGGCACTGGTGATGCCGGATACGACCGTTGCGCCATCACCGATGAAGGTGGCCTTTTCCGCAAGCGGCTTGACGTTGGCGAGCACCGCCTTATGGCCGCCTTCTGCCGGTGATCCCACGCGCTTGGTGTCGGTCCAGAAGTCGTACTCGGCCTGGCCCATGACATATCTGGCGTTAGGGAATGCAGGAGCACCCTTTTCCATAAGGCCGCCAATGTGGTCGCCGTGCATATGGGTCAGCACGACAACGGTCACATCTTCCGGCTTGAAGCCTGCGGCAGCGAGGCCCTCCATCAAGCGGCCATTGCCTGCGCCACGACCGCTCTCACCAAATCCCGTATCGAACAGAACGAGGTCGGAACCGGTATTGATGAGCGCAGGTGAGAAGCTGTTGACGAACTGGTCCGTGGGCAGGAAGTTTTCCTGCAGCAGTGCACCAACGGTTTCGGCGCTCTGGTTGGTGCCGAAGGTCTCACCGGGCTTGCCGGATGGTCTTGCTCCGTCTTTCACGACGAGAACTTCGAAATTTCCAAGTTTGAAGCGATTTGTATCAGGTGGCATGGCGTGATCGACCTTCATGGACGTTTGCGGTTGGTTTGCCTGCGCAAAAGCAGTGCCACGCAGAACGAAGGGAGCAGCGAGTACGCCGAGTCCTGCGGTGGCAAATAGGTTGCGTCTGTTCATCGTCAATAAATTTCTCATGAAATCCTCCAGATATATTCGCCTCAGCGCGATAGCTTTAACATTGCTAAACGTCAGGATTGAGCAGAAAGATCCGTCTCACACAGACGTGATGAATTCCCGAATGAAGGAATGTTTAGTTGGCAAATCCTGCGCGCAGGCGTAGGTAACAGGCAACGACCCTATCAGGATGCGGTCTTCCCGCAATCACCCCATGAATCGCGTCATTCCGCTTATACTCGCCGTTGCTCTTTTCATGGAGCAGATGGATTCCACAGTCATCGCGACATCCCTGCCCGCGATTGCCGCTGATCTCAATGTCGGGCCGATCACGCTCAAGCTGGCGCTGACGTCCTACATGGTCGCGCTCGCCATCTTCATTCCCATCAGCGGCTGGATGGCGGATAAATTCGGCGCGAAGAAAATCTTCCGCATCGCCATTGCCATCTTCGTCATCGGCTCGATCTGTTGCGCGGTGTCGTCCTCGGTCATCGAGTTCGTCCTCTCCCGCTTCCTGCAAGGCATGGGTGGCGCGATGATGACGCCGGTCGGAAGGCTAGTTCTGCTGCGCACCACAAAACGCTCCGAACTCGTCTCGGCCATGGCGCTACTGACCATCCCCGGCCTTGTGGGTCCGCTCACCGGCCCACCCATTGGCGGCTTCATCACCACCTATTTCTCCTGGCACTGGATTTTTCTCATCAATGTGCCGATTGGCGTCATCGGCATCTGGCTGGCGACGATCTATCTGCCAGAAATCGAAACCACCAATCCACCGCCCATGGATACCAAGGGCTTCATCCTCTCGGGCATCGCGGCATCGGGCGTCGTCTTCGGCGTCTCCGTCGTCAGCCTGCCCGCGCTTCCGCCTTCGGTCGGCATTGCGACGATGATCATTGGTTTCATCTGTGGCTTCTGGTATGTCCGGCATGCCAGATCTCACCCCGCCCCGATCCTCGATTTCAAGATTTTCCGCAATGCGACTTTCCGCGCTGCTTCGGTCAGCGGAACCCTGTTTCGCATTTCAACGGGCGCCATACCCTTCCTCATGCCCCTGATGCTGCAGATCGGCTTCGGGCTCAATCCGTTTCAATCCGGCATGATTACCTTTGCCGGTGCCATCGGTGCCATCACCACCAAGTTTGTGGCACGGCGCGTGTTCGCAGCAACGGGCTTTCGAACGATCCTGATCGGGGCGGGCATTGTCGGTGCGTTCACCACCGCCGCCAACGCGTTCTTCACGCCGTTAACGCCCTATCCGCTGATCATGATTTTTCTGGTAACCGCTGGCTTTGCACGGTCGTTTTTCTTCACCGGCACCAACGCGCTCGGCTATGCCGATATCGAGGATGCGCAGGCAAGCCAGGCAACGTCGATGTCATCGGTCTTGCAGCAGATCAGCCTTGCGCTTGGAGTGGCCTTTGCCGCCACCATTCTGGAAGCCAGCAGCTATCTATCGGGCGAGCACCTGCAGCTCGCGGATTTCCACACAGCCTTCACAATCGTGGCTGTCGTCTCGTTGCTTGCTATCGTACCGCTGATTGCGATGGACAGGAGTGCTGGCTCTGCCGTTTCAGGGCATCGTGACAAGGCGTCACAGCCCGCGGAATAGACGATATGCGCTGGGTTCAGCGCATATCCATGTCATCATAGTCATCTTCGCGTGGGTCGAACGCAAGTTCCCGCGTGTTGCGCTCGAGATCCTCTTCCCGGCTCGTGCGGTCGCCGGGCTCTCTTCCCTTGAAGTGCTTGGCCAACAGGAACATTTCCACGGATTCAGACCGCGACGATGCGGGCTTGATGTGAATGACCTGCTTGAAGTTCTTCTTGAGCATATCCAAAAGCGCCCGCTCCGTGCCGCCCTGGAAAGTCTTGGCAAGGAAGTGGCCGCCTTCAGCCAGAACCTGCACGGCAAAATCCGCCGCCACTTCGCACAGATGCATCGTCCTGATGTGGTCTGTCTTCTGGTGGCCGGTGGTAGGCGCTGCCATGTCCGACAGCACCAGATCCGGCGTTCCACCCACAGACTCGATCAACAGATCGGGCGCTCTGGAATCCAAAAAGTCGAGATGCAGGATCTTAACGCCGGGAATGGGGTCGATTTCTAGAAAATCGATGGCCGCAACGCGGATATCGTCCTCGGTCGAGTCCGTAACCTTGGCGGCAATCTGCGACCAGCTTCCCGGTGCGGCACCAAGGTCAATGATCCGGCGCGCATCTTTCAAAATCTGATGCTTGTCGTTGATTTCCAGCAGCTTGAATGCCGCGCGGGCGCGGTAGCCTTCGAGCTTCGCACGCTGCACATAAGGGTCATTGATGTGACGCTCGATCCAGGCGCGGGAAGAAGGCTTCAGCTTTGCCTTCTTCACCTTCTGGCCAATCTTGCGTCCGGTACGGGTTGTACTCGTGGGCGCTTTGCTCATATCAAGCCTTCCGTTCCGGTTTGCCCTGCGTAGCCGCACGGCGGATCTTGTTGCGGCGCCATGCGCCATCGTCTGCCATCATATCCGTCAAAATTCCTTCGCGAAGCCCTCTATCGGCAACACGCATGCGCCGGGAAGGCCAACGTTTGCGGATGGCCTCGAGAATGGCACAGCCTGCCAGAACGAGATCAGCCCGGTCAGGCCCAATGCAGGCATTGGCGGCTCGCCCTGCAAAATCCCAGGCCAGCAACTTATCCTGCATGGCCGTCACTTCGTCGTCAGACAGCCACAGGCCATCCACTTTTCTACGATCATAGCGCGGCAGGTCAAGATGCACGCCCGCCAGCGTGGTGACCGTTCCGGATGTTCCGATCAGGTGGAAGTCATCATTGGGCATGTCTTCGCCGGGTGCCGGGCAATCAAACCCGTTCAACAAGCCTTCGACTTCCGCCACCATCGCCGCGAAAACCTCTGGCGACACGTCGCGTCCGCCGTGGCGCTCGGACAGCGTCACAACACCCACCGGCAGCGAGGTCCAATGCGTGATGTGGTTTGCCAGCCGGCTGGAGCGGTTTTCGCCAACCTTTATGACGGCAATTTCGGACGAGCCGCCACCAATATCGAACAGCACGACAGAGCGCGCTTCACGACCGACAAGCGACGAGCATCCTGAAACGGCAAGGCGGGCCTCGGTCTCGCGGCTGATGATCTCCAGCGTCAGCCCCGTTTCGCGGGTCACGCGCTCAAGAAACTGTTCACCGTTCACCGCAGCACGGCAGGCCTCAGTCGCGATCAGCCGCATGCGCCGGATAGGTCGGCCCGAAAGTTTGGAGGCGCAGACACGCAAGGCTTCAACCGCCCTGTCCATCGCGTCATCGGAGAGGCGTCCCGTCGAGACCAGACCTTCGCCGAGCCGAACGATGCGGGAAAATGCATCGACAACACGAAACTGGCCGGGGCGGGTCGGCTGCGCAATCAGCAGGCGGCAATTGTTGGTGCCGAGATCAAGCGCCGCATACATGTCGGCGCCGATGTCATGCCCAGCATCCCGGTAATGGCTTTGCGACCGGCCGTGCGAGCGCCCCTGATGATCTGCCGTAGACGGAGCATGGGAAGGAGATGCCCCGCCGTTTTGACGGGCGGAGGGCTTGGGCGCATGGGTGGGCACCAGGGGCCTGCCCTGCGGTCCACGATGCGAGTGTTTGCTACCCCGGGCCCTGCGCTTTTCATGCGGAGATTGCGGCTTGGCGGGGCTTGCAACATCGCCTGCCGAAGCGCCAACTGTGTCGCCGTGTTCCACAGCTTGGGAAGGCTGTCCGCCGCCTTGGCCACGGGAACGCCTGCGGCGCTTGCGCTTTCGGGGTTCGGAGTCACGCTCCGCCTGGCCATTGTTTGGGGAATCCGCGCGGGAATCGGCAATATGAGGCTGCGCCAAAGCAGAAGCGTCACGGGGTTTCCCGCTACGCCTGCTTTTGCCACGACGGGAACGCTTCGCATTCCCTTTTTCCACCGCCGACGCCCCCGATTCCGACGGCTTTATGCCGTTACCGGGGTCAGTCACTGTTTTATCCATTCCGCCGCGCGAAAGCTTATTGCGATGCTGCTGGCGTTCATAAAGTTACGTTGCCGCAATCATAACAGTGCCGGACATTTTAGCCAACCGATTTTTGCCAGTAGCACTTAGCGCCACGGGTCAAAGCTCACCCATCGGCGCCGAACCAGCGCATGGCCTCCGCTTATTTCAGTTGTGCGCACAGGCCAATCCCAGCCTGAGTTGAATATCTGAAACGCATTTCCGGCACTGAGGTAAACCGCAGTATAGTGCCAGACTCGAACAAGGCTCAAGTCCGCACAGAAGGTCCGCACCTGCGGAAACATCAAAACGATGTCATAGCCTCAAAACATTAGGAGACAACGAACAGAGCTTTAATAAAATTAATCGCATTGACCATTCACGATAGTGAATTTAAATATTATAACAGCAAAACAAAATAACAATCAATATTCATAATAATCTTTAATAAAATAAATACACTTAAATTTGGAATTTACTGAATATTTTGTTCTATATGAATATAATATTATTTTGTAATGTATTATAATTCTAACAAAAATCAATTTTTATTTATTTCTAACATTTTCATGAATCTCCCACTTGGGATGCCACCTTGCCTCGCGGCCATGCAAGATCTGCCATATATTGGAAAGCGAACCTTAACTCTTTCAAGTTGTATGTCGACGATCATCAGCGGACAATAATCCATATTAACGGATATAAATGTGCCTGTTTGACGCCTGTCGAAGCAGTGTTCTTTCCGACGGCTTATATTCACTCAACCCACGGTAATTTAAAAATACGACGGCAAATAGGGGGGCCTCTCCAATCTGCCGCCCCTGCCCCATATCAGTTCAAGGCCGAGACTGCCTTGTGCCGAACTTCGCGATTTCCCTTAAAATCAAACTCCACTTAAAACTACATTAGATTTTCTTTAACCTGACATCGCATATACTCATAGTTGAGAAGGATTAATTCGTGTGCGCTGTTGAGTCGGCAGGTGGCTTTGCGACCTGTGGGACAGCCTACGCACTTTCAATGTGCTGTTTGAGATTGGAAAAGCCACCAGGCTTGCAACAGGCCGCCGTCGTCCAGTTTTGAGGGATCAAGCTGGTGGATTGGACGAGCCGGAAGCGCCATTTCACCACGATGAAACGGTCTGCCTCAACTTTATTGCATGTAGGTTCAAATTTCTTTCACCCGTTCATGGGGAGATTTTCCTCCCCGGGTGTCGCACTGGAGAAAACCGTGAAAAACTTCAGCCTTCGTAGCCTTCTTTATTTAATTGCATTTGCGCCACTGGCTGCTTTCCTTTTCCTGAGCATTTCCTCAGTGTGGACTAGCTATAACCGATATGTGAACCTGGAAAAGCAGCTGGTCGTGCAGCGGCTGGCCAATGCCGGGGCCGCCATTGCGGTTGTTTTGCCTTCCGAGGGCGTCGCGCCACCTGATAAGCTGGCGCAGAAACGCAAGGAAACAGATGATGCTTTGGTTGCGTTGAAACAGGCATATGATGACTGGAAAACGCTTGGCAAAGTCGATCCTGCCATTGATGCCGCCGTTAGCTTTGTTATGGAACGGAAGGATCGTATCAACGGATTTCGGGCCAAGCTTGACAATAACGCACCCAATCTCTCGGAAGAGGTGGCGGTCCTTCAGCCTATCGTTGGAAACAGCATCTCTCTGATTGCGCGGTCCAGCGCGACCATCGGCGACCTTGATCTCGCTCGCTTTATTGATGGCTACCATGCCCTGATGCAGGTGAACGACGGCAGCCTGATCGAGGGTGTTGTAGCAAGGAGCTATCTCGGTGAGGAAGGCATCGGCGGACCGTTGGTCAATCTTCTGTCTCATGCCCGCGAATTGAAACAGATCTATGGCGTCACGATGCGGGCGTTTCTTCCAGCCGATATTATTGCTTCGTTCGAAGCTTTTCAAAAAAGCGATCAGGGTAAAATGCTGGACGCCCTCGCCAAAGATATGGCGGTGAACGCGCCCAAAGGCCCGACGACCATTTCGATGGCTCAGTTCGGCGAAGCTGCCAATGCAGCCACTCGCACACGCTTCGAGATGATTGCAAAAACCGGGATAGCATTGAATGCCGCCGCGCAGGCCCGCAAGGACGCACTTTATTCCGATTTTATTGAGGGCAGCGTCATTGCTTTGCTCGTCACTGTTCTTGTTATCATTCTCTGTATCGTCGTCATGCGCACCGTGTCCGGAATTATCCGGGTGATAGAACTGCGCATGGGAGAACTGGCTGAGGGCAAAACTGAAGCCCCCATTCCCTTCTCCACCCGTCAAGATCAGTTCGGCAGCATTGCACGCAGCGTTGAAGTGTTCCGCCAGGGCGCCATTCGAACGCGCCAACTGGAAGCCGAAGCCGAAGAAACCCGCAAGCGCAATGAAGCAGAGCGCGAGGAGGTGCAGCGACGCGCCGAAGCGGAAGCGGAAGATCGCCTCAACAGGGCCACGGGCTCGCTGGCAACCGGTCTGCGCCAATTGGCAAGCGGTGACATGAATTGCGAAATCCGCGAGCAGTTTGCGCCACAGTTTGAAGCTCTTCGCCAGGACTTTAACGTGTCCGTCAACCAACTGCGTGATGTTCTTGTGGCTGTGGGTCAGTCCGCAAGCGCCGTGAAGGCCGGTAGCGGTGAAATCTCCCATGCCGCCGACAATCTGGCGCGCCGGACCGAACAACAGGCCGCATCGCTCGAAGAAACAGCGGCCGCGCTGGAAGAAATCACCACCAACGTGAAGTCAACATCGACACGCACCAACGAAGCGCGCGACCTTGTTCGCGAGGCGCGTGGCAATGCCGGACATTCCAGCGAGGTGGTGGGCAACGCGGTTTCGGCCATGGAGCGGATTGAACAGGCGTCCGGTCAGATTGGCCAGATCATCGGCGTGATCGACGAAATCGCCTTCCAGACCAATCTTCTGGCGCTGAATGCTGGTGTTGAAGCCGCCCGCGCTGGCGAGGCAGGCAAGGGATTTGCTGTCGTGGCACAGGAAGTCCGCGAACTTGCCCAACGCTCGGCGCATGCCGCTCGGGAAATCAAGGCCTTGATCAGCAACTCCAACAGTGCCGTCACTGAAGGCGTCAAGCTGGTGGGAGATACGGGCCAGGGCCTCAATGCGATTGCCGAAGTGGTACAATCCATCAATCAGCACATGGATGCCATTTCCGCTGCGGCACAGGATCAGTCATCGGGACTGACGCAGGTCAGCACCGCTGTCAACCACATGGATCAGGCAACCCAGCAGGGTGCCGCGATGGTGGAGGAGATGAACGCTGCCAGTGCTGGCCTTGCCCAGGAAGCCACGAAACTTGCCGATCTTCTCAGCCAGTTCAAAACCGAGGCCACCGGCGCACATACGGGCCGAGGCAGCAACAGATCCAGCATGTATGCTGCGGCTTGAATGACACGATTTTCTTCCCCACAGGCTTTGCTGCTTTTAGAGCGCGGCCTGTGGGGGAGAGAAGCATTCAAGCGTCAGATTTTCGGCTTGGGCACATAGAGTGGCGTGGAGAGCGATAGCCACACCGCATTGGCCTTCGGTGCGTTCTCCGCTAGCACCGAGAACTGGTAGCTGAGAGAAACCGTGGAGTGGCCAAGATCATACATCACGGTCGGGCCAAGATTTAAGCCCCTGAAACGCCTGTTCGCGATGGTAGTCGAGCCGATCTTGTCGTCCTCGATCTGAACGAGAAAACCACCATAGCCACCAATTTTCAGTTTATCCGTAACGGCATAGGTGAGCTTGAAGTCCGTGGCGAACAGATCGCCGGAAAGATAATCGGTATCTTCGTTGCGATTGTTGCGGTGATAACCAGCCATGACACCGAAATCCAGGCCGGTTGGATCAAAGTAGTTGTAGTGCACGGAAACATCGGCGGTAGAGTACCCATTCTGGACATTAATCTGCCGTGACGTTTTGTAGCTCGACGTATGCGCAGCATAGCCAATGGCGCCGCCAATATTATGAAAGTGCCCGAACGTGTAGTTCGCGATTTGAACAGCCCCCAGATTGCCGAAGCCATCGACCTCGCCGGATACCGGAATGTTGTCAAAGTCGGTGTTATTGTAAGCATAAGGGATCACCACCTGGGTTGCGAAACGCCAGCCATCCAGATCAACTGGCCACACACCCATAATTCTCGACACGCTGACCGCCGCCTTCTGGTCGAGATCAAACAGCGGGTCTCTGTTTCCATCTGGACCATTGTACTCGCTGGCCGTCAGATAGCCGGTCTTGTTCAGCAGAAATATGCCGGGAACAGGCGGCAACGCGCCAAAATAAGTGCCCGGGGCGCCAGGCCCCCAGTTCATTGCCCCCGGCTCTGCCGCCATGGCGGAGGAAGCCATGCCGCTCACACCGGCAACACAGGCGCCAGCCAGAATGTGGACAAGCGAAATCGAGCGCCGCTGCGATCTGTCACGACCGCCGATGGCGCCAGATTTCAATCGGTCAGGCTCATACTCTCGTACTCCCAATGCAAGTATAGGTACCATAATCATAATACACCCCTGCGTGTTATAAGTTTCAGATATACGCGCAACGATGCGACCGAAACCTGAACAGGAATCGGGCCACACGTGCTTTGCTTTTCATAAAAATTGTGCGCCGCAATAGACGAAAAGCCGCTAATGACGGCTTATGCTGATGACGGTGATTTTACGTTTCTGCCATTATCATTTTCTCCCCTATGATCCCCAATGGCCGAATCGATTACCATTGGTTGCATTCCCCAGAGTGGAAATATGAGGATAAGCTTGCTTGAAGCTAACTAATACTTTTGAAGCTAACTCGCCCTATGGTTTCAGGAAGGAAGGCAGCCTGTCAACATTTGTTGACTTTTCAGCACCACATTCTGGCGAGGTGAAAACGGATTGGCACAATCAGAAGCCACAGACGACATGCGCGCAAAACGGGCTGCGTGGATAGAAGACAGGGAGGTGAAAAAGGGGTCGAGACGCTGGCGGTTTCAGCCGGCCTCTGACGCCAGAGTGTATGATCGTTCGCGACGAAGCGCCCTGACCAAGGATAAAGAAAACTCTGTGGGCTGCAGTAAGGTATAGAAACTCAGCGCACCACAATGTTCCGGCTTACCGTAAACATCTGGATATATTGTGGAAAAATGGTACGGTTGGGGGGAATTGAACCTCCGACCTCAGGTGCCACAAACCTGCGCTCTAACCAACTGAGCTACAACCGCACATCACGGACGCCGTGTTGGCGTCACGGGGGCTCACATACGGGGAGTTTTTCCGTTTTGCAAGTCCTTCGGTGATTTTTACGAAAAAAGGGTCATAAAACAAGCATGTTTCGAATAGGCGTCGGCAAGAGCTGCAAAAAGCCTATGGAAGAAAGGCCGCAAACACCGATTGTCGATTGCATTTGGGCTGCTGCCGACACACATTGGATGTGATGTACAGTTCTGATCCTAAAAGTCTGGCGCATTAACTGTAATTGGCAATTCCCCTTACAGATGATGGACCAAAAGACCCTGTCAAGTTATTTAAGATTCTGTTAACATCGGGCCGATGCAGGCCGTATACCCCTCATGATGAGGTTTTGCGGTTGCGTGAGGTCAGGTCGTGCCAGAATAGGTATCCACATGCCCGCCGTACAATATCCATTTATTGACATTGCAGTCCATGAGCGCGTTCGTGACCATTTCGGTCGCGGCGAAGCCATGGCCCTATTCTCAATGGATTTGCAGACGGCGCTCTGGGCCAATGGCCGGGGTGCGGCCTTGTTCGGCACGCCCATGATCTATGATTTCCTGGAGCGCGGGCCAAGGCAGCAGGATGTAACATTCCGGCAATTTGCCGCAACGGCGGCGCGCCTTGCAAAAACCGGCGACAGCGGGCAGTTCAATATCCGCATTCATTCCGGTTTCAAAAGCGTTTCGGTTATGGCGACGGCCCAGATCATCGAACCGGAACCCGGCCAGCCTGCAATCCTCTTTACCGCGCCGATCGACGCCGTTGTCCCTTCGCTTCAGGAGCGGGCACGCCGGATGATTGAGGGTTTCGATGACCCTGACATTCACTTGGCGGTGCTGGATGCCGACAGCAAGGTCCTTGCGGCGTCGCAAGGCTTTTCGGCGCTAGGCATTACGCCTGTTACGACACGCACGCTTGTGGCCATGGCATCTGGCCAACCCGGCAAGCTGGTCAAGAGGCCGGTGCCTGCGGGCAAGGGTTATCTCCCTGCCGCCGCCGGGCAACTGTCACAAGACCCGCAGCTCAACCTTCTGTTCGTGGTTGAAACCGTCATCGGCACGCTTGATCCTTCCGCCGAGTTTACCCAGACAAGAGTAGAGCCAGCGGCCCAACAGCATGTAGAGCTTCCCGGTACCGTCTCGAAGGAAGAGGTTGCTGAGGCTGTCTCTGCCGATCCGGTTGACTCAGTTGACGGCCTTGCGACTGAAATGACCGATCTGGAGCCAGCGCTAGAGCCGCAAGTGCTTGACGAGGCTGACACAACGATCCCGGAAACGGTCATCGTTGAAGCTGAGGCCGACGTCGATGTCACGCCCTCCGAAGAGGAAATCACACCTGTAGAAGCCGTCCAGACTGAAACCACTGTCTTGGGCGAGGACGAGGCTGAAACAGAGACAGCCGACGTCGAGCCGGAACCGGTTGCCGTTGCCGATACAGTCGAGCTGGAAGATGCCGCGACATCGCCTGTTGAGGATGAGGCAGGATTCACATTCGATCCAAGTCGGCGCGCATCCCGCTTCGTCTGGAAGATTGATGCCGCCGGGCGGTTCAGCTCCGTATCGCATGAATTCGCGGATGCTGTGGGGCCAAAGGCTGCCAATGTTGAAGGCATGAGCTTTGCCGATCTGGCCGCTTTGTTCAACCTTGACCCGGATGGCAAGATTACCGAGCTTTTGAACCGACGCGACACGTGGTCCGGCAAGACGATCTATTGGCCTGTCGAAGGCACATCATTGATGGTTCCCATCGATCTTGCAGCCCTGCCAACCTATACGCGGTCGCGTGAGTTTGATGGCTTCCGGGGGTTCGGCATTGTTCGCATCACGGACGCGGTAGAAGATCCGAACGCCGTTGGCCTAGCGCTTGCGGGTGAAGAACAGCCAGCAGATGACGAACTGGCCGAAACAGTCGCGGATGATGCGGCCGTTGCGGCGGTTTCGCCAGCAGACGCTAAGGATGACGCGGCAGAAGACGCGCCCGCTCCCTTGCAGGCTGTGAACGAGAATATTGCCGAGGACGAACGCCCGCAGGCGCAGCGTGACTTCAATCCGCCAGAAACTGAAGTCCCTGTTCTTGAGATCACCGAGACGCCGAACCGCCGTTCTACCGACAAGGTCGTTCAGTTTGAACAACACCGCGCTAAGAACCGCGAGGGCTTGAGCGCGAGCGAGCAGGCTGCCTTCCAGGAAATCGGCCGCGCCCTCACGCCGGTTGTTGCCGACGAGAGGAAGACGGAACACGATAAAACTGTTTCGCCCGAGCCTATCGATGATGCGGCATCGGATGTCGAACCCGTCAATACAGACGAAGCATTGCAGCAGGAGTTGTTCACAGCAAACAGTGAACAGTCTGCAGACGTGTCCTCTGATGATGACGACGATTTCGCTGCCTACACGCGTGGTGATGAAAATGTTACCTTCATCGCTCCACAGAGCGTAGCCCGCCCCTCTCAAGCGGATGCGCCCGTTGAGACCCACAATGCGCCGCGCACGATCGCTACGCTGAATGCTGACACAATCGACCAGATGCCGGTCGCGCTTCTGGTTCACAGCGGTGACCGGCTGATCCATGCCAATCCGGAATTTCTGCGCCTGACAGGCTATGGCACCATCGAGGAACTGGCCGAGGTTGGCGGTCTTGATGCGCTGTTGCAGCGTGATGATCTCGACGCCGTGTCGCAGCGCTCGGGCGGCTTGGTGGCCGTCAGCGCAGAGAACGAACTCATTCCGGTCAAGGCACGCCTGCAATCCGTAAGCTGGGACGACGCGGGCGCTTTGATGCTGTCTCTCATACCGATGCAGGAGCCTGCCGCCAATCCCCTGCCCGCCAACGAGAATGACGTTCAACAACCTACAACCGATGCCACGGATGGCGAGGTTTCTGCGCTGAAAGGCCAGGTCGAGGAACTGCATTCGATACTGGAAACGGCGACGGATGGTGTAGTGCTGCTAGACGAAGGTGGCACGATCAGGTCGCTGAACCGTTCCGCCAATGCTTTGTTCAATTACGATAATGATGAAATCTCCGGCAAACCCTTCGTCATGCTGTTTGCTCATGAGAGCCAGCGTGCGGTTCTTGATTATCTCTCGGGCCTTGCCAATAATGGCGTCGCAAGCGTGCTGAACGATGGCCGTGAAGTCATTGGCCGTGAGGCATCCGGCGGTTTCCTGCCGCTGTTCATGACCATTGGCCGGCTGAAATCATCCAATGGCTATTGCGCTGTTATTCGCGACATTACCCAGTGGAAACGCACGGAAGAAGATTTGCGCAACGCCAAGCGCGCCGCAGAGACAGCAAACGCGCACAAGACCGATTTCCTCGCCCGCGTCAGCCATGAAATTCGTACGCCTCTGAACGCCATTATCGGCTTTGCAGAACTGATGGCAACGGAGCGTTTCGGCCCTGTCGGCCACCCGCGTTATGTGGAATATTCCAACGACATCGGTCGCTCTGGTCGTCACGTTCTCGATATCGTCAACGATCTGCTGGATATTTCCAAGATCGAGGCGGGCCAGATGGATGTCGACTTCAAGGCGGTCGCCCTGAACGACACGATTGCCGAGGCCGTGTCCATCGTGCAGCCGCAGGCGAACAACCAGCGGGTCATCATTCGCACTGCGCTGTCGCAGTCTGTGCCGCAGATCGTTGCCGATCTTCGCTCGATCAAGCAGATCATGCTCAACGTGCTGTCGAATGCCATCAAGTTCACGCCATCGGGCGGTCAGATCGTTGTGTCGACGGCCTACGAAGCCAATGGCAGCGTTGTTCTGCGCATTCGTGATACCGGCATCGGCATGACCCGCACGGAACTGGAACATGCCATGAAACCATTCCGTCAGGTTTCGGCCTCCAGCAACCGCGTTCGCGGCGATGGCACTGGCCTTGGCCTGCCGCTGACAAAGGCGATGGTGGATGCCAACCGTGCCAACTTCTCGATTACATCGGCTCCCAACGAGGGAACGCTGGTGGAAATCAGCTTTCCTTCGCAGCGCGTGCTTGCGAACTGAACCCTTCCAGGATTAGCAATGTCTGCGAGGCTCGTTCCTCCAGACATTTTTAGATCGACGCATCGGCTTTAGCCGATGTCGGAAGGAATAAAGGCATTGGCGTCATCACGGATGTTCTCTTCCCGCATATTCCGGCCAAGAGCGGGCGTCTCAGGCCTGTCCATAGCCACGCTGGTGCTGGCGGCAATGGTCTCCATGCCTTTGATTGCCATCTTTTCTATTGCGGCCACAGGCGGCACCGATGGCTGGCATCATTTGCTGGTCAATGTTCTGCCGCGTGTGGGTGTGCAAACGCTGGCGCTTCTCGTGATGACCGGGCTTACTTGCGCCGTCTTTGGCATCATCGCCGCATGGCTCGTCAGCAGCTTTGAGTTTCCGCTGCGCCGTCTGGTATCCTTTGCGCTGGTCCTGCCGCTTGCCATCCCGTCTTATCTGGCTGCCTATGCATTTGGCGAGTTCCTGGATTTCACAGGCCCTGTGCAGACGGCTCTGCGCTCTCTCTTGGGTTATCAATCCATCAAGGACTACTGGTTCCCGGATGTGCGATCGCTCGGTGGCGCGGTTCTGGTGCTGAGTTCGGTGCTTTACCCTTATGTGTACCTATCTGTGCGCGCCGCTTTTGGCCTGCAAGGCAGGCTGGCCACGGAGGCCGCCAGAACGCTCGGCGCAAGCCCTTTGCGAATATTCCTCACCGTGCAACTGCCCATGGCCAGACCCGCCATCATCATCGGTCTTGCACTTGTGATGATGGAGACGCTCAACGATATCGGAGCGGTCGAGTATCTGGGCGTTCGTACCCTGACATTCGCCATCTACGAAACCTGGCTCAATCGAGGAAATCTGGCTGGCGCAACACAGATCGCCTCGGTGCTCATCCTCATTGTCGTGGCGCTCATCATCACCGAAAGAAAGGCGCGCAGCAGCCAGCGGTTCACCGCCGCCAAATCCACGGCCATGAAGCAGCGCTTTGCCTTGAAGGCACTTCCGCCAGCAACCGGCTGGGCAGCGACGGCCTTCTGCCTGCTGCCCGTTCTCTGTGGTTTTGCAATCCCGGTTCTGGTGCTGGGGGGTTATGCCCTCAAGCGGCTTGGTGCGCTTGCCGATCCGAAACTCATCAAGGCGCTGGCACACAGTTTGGAAGTGTCGATTTGTGCCGCTGTCATCACCCTCGTCTTTGGCTTTCTTTTTGCCTATGTCCAGCGCATCAACGCATCGCCCTTTGCGCGTGTTGCCAGTCGCGTAGGCTCACTGGGTTATGGCATCCCAGGAACGGTGCTCGCCATCGGGGTGTTGTTGCCGCTTTCAGCCTTTGACAATGCGCTCGATGGCCTCTTGCGGGCTCACCTCAACATTTCGACCGGACTTCTGCTTTCGGGAACGGCATTTGCCATCATTTACGCCCATAGTGTGCGGTTCGTGACGCTTTCGGAAGGCACGATCGATGCGGGCTTTCAAAAGCTCTCGCCGCATGTCGATATGGCCGCCAGAACGCTCGGGCGCACGCGCTCCCGCACGCTGGTGGATGTGCTGTTACCCAACATTCGCCCGGCCGCCGTGACCGCCGCCCTGTTGGTTTTCATCGAATCCCTGAAAGAACTGCCCGCCACCATCATGCTGCGACCGTTCAACTTCAACACGCTCGCCACATTGGTCTATGAGAATGCGTCGCGCTCCAAAGTGCAGGATGCCTCCATCCCAGCTCTCATCATCATCGCCGCAGGACTTATTCCCGTACTCTTCGTTTCCCGGTCGCTCGACCACGGACCTGATGCACACTGACAGTGAAAAAAAAGGCAGCGAATGCTGCCTTTAAAAGTTTGTGCTAATAACGAGAGTAGGAATAAACAAACATCATGTCTTTGGGTCACCGACCCGGCCACCCTCTCATTGAGTGCACCCACGTTAAACACCATTTGAGACATTGCCCTTTAACAAAGTGTTAAAAGCGCACTACACCATTTAGGGACAACAAAATCCTAATCGGCTCATTTGCATTAAACCGCCACAAATAAGCCGATCAGCCTTTGGCCGCCGCGTGCTGATCCCGCATCCGCTGCAATTCCGAACGCTTGGTGGCAAGCGAGGCGCAGATGACGCCAACGGTGACGAAGGCGATCAGGATCGTGCAGATGGCATTGATCTCAGGCGTCACACCCAACCGCACCTGCGAATAGATCTTGATTGGCAGCGTTGTTGCGCCCGGCCCCGTGGTAAAGCTCGCGATGACCAGATCGTCCAGCGACAGTGAAAATGCCAGCATCCAGCCCGCAACGACACCCGGCAAGATCAACGGAAGAGTGATGCGGAAGAAGGTTTTGACGGGCGGGCAGCCAAGATCGAGCGCTGCCTCTTCCAGGCTACGGTCGAAGGTCAGCAGACGCGATTGCACCACGATCGCCACATAGCACATGGTGAAGGTCGTGTGCGCGATGATGACGGTCCAGAAACCGCGATCCACCCCGATGGAGACGAACAGCAGCAGCAAGGATAGGCCGGTGATAACCTCTGGCATGACGAGTGGCGCGTAGATCATGCCGGAAAACAGCATCCGCCCCGGAAACCGGGTAAAGCGAGTGAGTGACAGAGCTGCCAGCGTTCCCAGGATCGTGCCGATGGTCGCGCTCAAAAGCGCCACGCGCAGCGTGATCCATGCTGCATCCATCAGGCTCTCATTGCTCCACATGGACTGATACCAGTGTAGCGAGAACCCGCCCCAAACCGTGACGAGCTTGGACGCATTGAAGGAATAGATCACCAGAATGAGGATCGGAATATAGAGGAACGCAAAGCAGAGCGTGAGGATGGTGGTGTCAAATTTACCGCGCTTCATGGCTCAGCTCACCTTCTTCTGCTGGTTCTGGAAGATGGCGATGGGCACGACAAGCACCAGCAGCAACAACACGGCAACGGCCGAGGCCAGCGGCCAATCTCTGTTGCCGAAGAACTCCGTCCACAATGTCTTGCCGATCATCAGCGTTTCCGCGCCGCCCAGGAGATCGGGGATGACAAATTCACCTGTTATGGGAATGAAGCAGATCATCGATCCGGCAATCACGCCGGGCAGAGACAGTGGGAAGGTGATTTTCCAGAAGGCTTTCCATGGCGGGCAACCGAGATCGGCTGCGGCTTCCAGCAAGGTATTGTCGAGCTTTTCAAGGGCTGCATAGAGCGGCAGCACCATGAAAGGCAGGTAGGAATAAACGATGCCGATGAAGACCGATGTATCCGTTCGGAAAATATTGACCTGCTCGTCCGGGCCCAGAATGCCGATGGTCTGGAATAGAACCGTCAACAGCCCCTCTGGTTTCAAGATGCCGATCCATGCGTAAACACGGATGAGGAACGAGGTCCAGAACGGCAGAATGACCAGCATGACCAGAGTTGGCCTGATGGTCGTAGGCGCACGCGCCATGGCCAGCGCCATGGGGTAGCCGATCAACAACAGCAGGAGTGTTGAAATCAGCGCGATCCGCAGCGACGACAGATAGGCTTCAACGTAAAGCGGGTCCTGCGTGAGGAACAGATAATTCTCGAAATCGAGCTGCGACAGGAAATCGCCAATGACGCTGAAGCCGTCAAACACCGGCACATAGGGCGGCATGGCGATGGCCGTATCGGACAGCGAAATCTTGACGATGATCAGAAACGGCGCGGTGAAAAACAGCGCAAGCCAGATATAGGGAACGGCGACAATGAGCCAGCGCAGAGGGCTCTGCCGATTTTCAGGAGACGAGATAGCCATATGACACCTCCTTTAGCGGGTGAGAACCAGACCGGAATCGGCTTTCCACTTCAACCAGACCATATCCCCGAAGGTGATGGGTCGATCGACGAGGCGTGACACATTGGCTTGCGCCGCCCGCATGATGCGGCCATCACTCAATTTGACGATGAATATCGAGAAATCGCCAAGATAACCGATATCCCAGACTTCGCCGTGACCGACATTGACTGTCGTGTCCGCAGGCGGGTCGAGCGAGATGCCTACCTTTTCCGGGCGAATGGCAAAGGCAACCTTGCCGCCGACCGCGACGGCGCAATCCTGCTCCACCACAACGGGCAGACCTTCGCAGTCCAGACGGATATGGGCCGGCGCACCCTCACGCGGGGCGATATCCTTGACCTCGGCTTCGAAAATATTGATATCACCAATGAAATCCGCGACGTAGCGGCTGTTGGGCGCTTCGTAGATTTCGGCGGGCGTCGCCACCTGCACGACGGTGCCCTTGTCCATCACGGCAATGCGGTCCGAGACGGTCATGGCCTCTTCCTGATCGTGCGTGACGATAAGAAAGGTCAGGCCCAGCGTCTGCTGCAAATCCATGATTTCGAACTGGGTTTCTTCGCGCAGCTTCCGATCCAGCGCGCCCAATGGCTCATCCAGCAGAAGAACCTTCGGGCGCTTTGCCAGCGAACGGGCAAGCGCCACACGCTGGCGCTGGCCGCCGGAAAGCTGGCTCGGCTTGCGCTTGGCAAACTCGGTGAGCTTGACGAGGCGCAGCATTTCCTGGACACGGGTGTTGATCTCGGCCCGTGGCAGATTATCCTGTTCAAGCCCGAAGGCGATGTTCTTCTCAACCGACATATGCGGGAAAAGCGCGTAGGACTGGAACATCATATTGGTGGGACGCTTATAGGGCGGAACACCGGAAATATCCTTGCCCTGCAAAAGGATACGGCCCTCGGTCGGCTCTTCGAAACCGGCCAGCATGCGCATCAATGTCGTCTTGCCGCAGCCCGATGGCCCGAGCAGGGAGAAGAATTCGCGCTCGTAAATATCCAGCGTCAGATTATCGACGGCAACGAAATCGCCAAATCTCTTGGTCACATTCTCAAACCGAATGAACGGCACGGAGGCCGGGTCTGTCCATGGAGAGAATTTGCGCTTCACCGGACCAAGAGATTTAGCCATGTATTGTCCCATCTGTTTCATAAGCCTGAACGAGAAAGGGGCAGGAATGCGCCCGCCCCTTTTTCCAATCCCGGTCAGCTGCCGGTTTTTATCTGTGTCCAGACGCGGTTGAGAACGCGCTGTTCTTTTGGCCCGTAAGGCGAGATGGTGAAGAGCTTCTTCATTGTCTCGGCGTCCGGGTAAACACCGGGGTTCTTCGAAACAGCCTCATCCATCAATGCCTGCGATGCCAGATTGCCGTTGGCATATTGCACATAGTCGGATGCCTTGGCAGCGACATCGGGCTTCATCATGAAATTGATGAAGGCGTGGGCTGCATCGACATTTTTGGCATCTGCCGGAATGACGAAGGAATCCATCCAGATATAGGTGCCTTCCTTGGGAATGACGTAGTTCACTTCCACGCCATTCTTGGCTTCTTCAGCGCGCGCCTTGGCCTGAAGAATGTCGCCAGACCAACCGATGGTAATGCAGCTATCGCCATTGGCCAGCTCATCGATATAGGCCGAGGAATTGAAGGTCTTCACCGAAGGACGGATGGCCTTGTAGACATCGCCGCCTGCTTCCAGATCGGCAGTTTCCTTGCTGTCAGGGTTTTTGCCGATGTAGTTCATGGCAATGGCGAAGGTTTCGTCGGATGCATCCAGAATGTTGATGCCGCATGACTTCAGCTTTGCAGCATTTTCAGGCTTGAAGATAACATCCCAGCTATCGATCTTCACGTCGCCCAAGGCGGCCTTGATCTTGGCCACGTTGTAACCGATGCCGGTGGTGCCCCACATGTAGTTGACGGCATATTCGTTGCCGGGATCGTACTGCGCCAGACGGGTGGTGATCTCAGGCCACATGTTCTTGAGGTTCGGCAGCTTGGATTTATCCAGCTTCTGGTACACGCCAGCCTTGATCTGACGCGCAAGGAACGGCGATGTCGGCGCAACCACGTCATAACCGGAATTGCCGGCCAAAAGCTTGGTTTCCAGAACCTCGTTGCCATCATAAACGTCGTAAACGACCTTGATGCCGGTTTCCTTAGTGAATTCTTCCAGCAGAGAAGGTTCGATATAGTCGGACCAGTTATAAACGTGGACGACCTTTTCCTGCGCATAGGCCGTGCCGGCGGCCAGCGCCGCGGCCACAACAGCAAGACTGAAACGAAGCGAACGGTGTTTCATGGTAACTCCTGTTTGAGCGCGCCGTGGGAAGCGCGTGATCCCCTTGTTTTGTCAGAGACTAGAAAGGAAAACTTGCCGCCGCAAGCGGGAAATGTGCAGCGCGGCATTTTCAAACAATTGTCTTCAAATGCGTCACTGAAAATCGAAAACGCTGAGACCCGTGACCATCTCATCCAGCCCCAATGGCCGCGTCAACGGCGCTTCGGCACGCGACAGGCAGCCTTGCCTCTCACACAGACGACAGGATGGGCCGATGGCAACCCGCAGCGCTGCGCTTCCAACCGCGTCACCATAAACCGTTTCCCTGGCAAGTGCGGCATCGCAGGCGATCATGACCGTGGTGCGGCGAAGCCTTTCTCCAAAGCCTGCCTGCGGCCCCTCCAACGTGCGTGCAATGGTCAGATAGGCACCGCCATCCGGCATCTCCACCTGCTCGGCCAGAACCTGACCGGGCTGTGAAAAAGCGGCATGCACATTGAGCTTGGGACAGAGCCCACCAAAGCGGGCCTGCGGAAAGCCAAGCGCGCCCGCCTTGCGAAAACGGTTTCCGGCACTGTCGATTTCCATGAGGAAGAAGGCAATACCGTTGGCACCCGGCCGTACCAGAGTAACGAGGCGGCTTGCCGCCTGCTCGAACGATACGTTGAAGCGCCCGCGCAAGATGTCGATATCGTAACGCGCCCGCTGTGCGGCGGCGAGATATGCGCCATAGGGCATCATCAGCGCATGGGCGGCGTAACGCGCAAGCTCGAAACGGGCGATACGTTTCGCCTCTTCACTGGAAAGCGGCAGGTCTGCAAGCTCAACACCAATCTCCGTCGTCAGCGCCAAAAGACAGGCTTCCATGGCCATCTCACGCAGCTGATCCTGCGGCGAAAGGCGCTCGGAGAGAAACAGCCGCATGGAGTGGCGGTCATAACGCCTTCGCAAATTCGGCATGGCGTGCACCGGCATGGTGCGCACAACGATGCCGTGGTTTTTCTGAAGCCAGAGTTTCAGCGCCTGCGCCAGATCGTCTCCCGGCTTCAGCGCAGCGTGAAACGCTTCCGCCGCCGCATCCAGCTGCGCAAAAAAAGCGGGCCGCCGTTCAAAGATTTCCCGCACTTCGTCAATGGGCAGGCGCGTTGCCGAAAGCGTGGTCTGGTGCCCTTCCCGCGCCAGAAGATCGGAGAGGTCGCTGAGGCGCTGCGCCTGCTCGCGATAGGCACGGTAGAGCTTGTTGATACCAGCCGCCACATTGGGGGCCGCTTCCGCCACCTCAACCAGTTCCTGTCCCGACGGCACCTCCCCCGCCAAAAGCGGATCGGCAAACACTTCCCGCAGCTGGCTGGACATGCCGCCACTCTCGCCCTGCAGATCATCGAGATCCACCTTGTAGACAGATGAGAGTTTCAGCAGAAGCTGAACGGTCAGCGGGCGTTGGTTGCGTTCGATGAGGTTGAGATAGGACGGCGAAATCGACAGTGCCTCCGCCATCGCCGTCTGCGTCAAGCCCAGTCCATTACGCACACGGCGCACGCGCGCGCCTGCGAAAATCTTTGCTTCCACCAACGCCTCCCAGCAAGTGATGCAGACAGAATAACTCAGCCGGTCATTTTTACAAAATTTACAATTTTACAAATCTTGCTGTCAAATTCCCCACAGCGTGACCTCTTTCAAGTCACTGATATTGCTTTTGAACTGGCGACTGAAGGCAGTAAATTGTAAACATTTCTACATCGGATCACTGCTGATCGGGAGTGGATCAGCAAGGAGATGTGACAAAGGGAGAGAGATATGACGGATTTTTACAAGCTTGTACCGAAGGCTCCGAAGGGTCGTTTTGATGGCATTGAGCGCAGCTATACGGCAGCGGATGTGGAGAAGCTGCGCGGCTCTGTCGAGATCCGTTACTCGCTGGCGGAGATGGGCGCGAACCGGTTGTGGCAGCTCATCAATGAGGAAAGCTACATCAATGCACTCGGCGCGCTCTCCGGCAATCAGGCCATGCAGATGGTTCGCGCTGGATTGAAGGCGATCTACCTGTCCGGCTGGCAGGTTGCAGCGGACGCCAACACGGCCTCTTCGATGTATCCCGACCAGTCCCTATACCCGGCCAATGCCGCCCCGGAACTGGCAAAGCGCATCAACAAGACATTGCAGCGCGCCGACCAGATCGAAACCGCCGAAGGCAAAGGCCTGTCTGTCGATACCTGGTTTGCGCCCATCGTTGCCGATGCCGAGGCAGGGTTCGGTGGCCCGCTCAATGCGTTTGAAATCATGAAGGCCTTCATCGAGGCGGGTGCTGCGGGGGTTCACTATGAAGACCAGCTGGCATCGGAAAAGAAGTGCGGCCATCTGGGCGGCAAGGTTCTTATCCCGACAGCCGCGCATATCCGCAACCTGACGGCGGCGCGTCTGGCAGCAGACGTCATGGGCACACCAACGCTGGTCATTGCCCGCACGGATGCAGAAGCCGCCAAGCTTTTGACTTCCGATATCGATGAGCGCGACCGCCCCTTCGTGGATTATGATGCCGGTCGCACCGTCGAAGGCTTCTATCAGGTCAAAAACGGACTGGAGCCCTGCATCGCCCGCGCCAATGCCTATGCGCCCTATTGCGATCTGATCTGGTGCGAAACGTCCAAGCCCGATCTGGAACAGGCCAAACGCTTTGCAGAAGGCGTGCATAAGGTGCATCCGGGCAAGAAGCTTGCCTATAATTGCTCGCCGTCCTTCAACTGGAAGAAACATCTTGATGATGCGACGATTGCCAAGTTCCAGCGCGAACTCGGCGCCATGGGCTACAAGTTCCAGTTCATCACCCTTGCCGGTTTCCATCAACTCAATTACGGCATGTTTGAACTGGCACGCGGCTACAAGGACCGGCAGATGGCGGCCTATTCGGAGCTTCAGGAAGCGGAATTCGCCGCCGAAATCAACGGCTACACCGCCACCAAGCACCAGCGCGAAGTCGGCACCGGCTATTTCGATGCGGTATCCGTCGCCATTACGGGCGGCACATCATCCACAACTGCGATGAAAGAATCGACCGAACACGACCAGTTCCGCCCGGCAGCGGAATAAGCTATCAATCCCATTGAACGGAGGAAAAACAATGGCTTCGATTTCGAGAGTTAAGGAACGCACCGAGGAGCAATCCTCATCCATGAGCCACGATCAGCAAAGCGCCATCCGTATGCTCGCCAATGATTTGCACCGCCTCAATCAGGCGGTCATGAACGCTGTCGAAGCTGGCGTTTCGGTAGAGCTCGTCCGCTCCGCCCGCCACCATGGCGGCGACGGCAACTGGGGAGACCTGCTCATCCCCGTCATCGTTGCGCAGGGCAAGGCTGCGGCTTGAGCGCTTCCCACCAAATGTTCGTCATGCCGGGCTCTGCCCGGTATGGCGCAACGGAATTTTCAGAACAGCAAAACGAGAAACGCCGCAATCGCACCAGCCGAGATCAGGCTGAGGCGGAAGGCGTAAACTGCGTTGTCATGGGCGGTGCGAGCAATCGCGATAGCGCGGGCAGGTTTTCTGGACGTCATCATGAGCGGCTTCCTGAACGAGAAACATAACCGATCGATGCCGGGTTCCGGCGTCCAGCGGGACATCATGTATCAACTTGCGTTGTGCTGGCATTCGATCAGCATGACTCCGCGTCTCTTAATAAGGCCTTAAGATGGCGAAGCTTCACACAGATTCTCCAGCGGCGTGGCCGGATGCCCATGCCCACTGGAAATTATAGCCGCCCAGCCAGCCCGTGACGTCAACACATTCGCCAATGAAATAGAGGCCCGGCATGGCTTTCGCATGCATCGTCTTGGAATCGAGATGGGTGGTATCGACGCCGCCCAAGGTGACCTCAGCGGTGCGGTATCCTTCAGACCCCGACGGCTTTATGGTCCATTCCTGCATGGCGGAAGCAAGCGCGCCCAAAGTCTTGTCCGACATATCGCCCAGATTGCCCGTGACCCCTGCCCGCTCCACCACATGCTGCGCCAGACGCTTAGGCATGATGTCACCAAGCACCGTTTGCGCGGACTGGCGGCCATTCGTCTTTTTCGCCGCCTTCAGATGGCCGATGACATCGAGTTCCGGCTCCATCTTCAGGCTGATCTCGTCACCCTCGCGCCAAAAGGAAGAGATTTGCAGAATCGCGGGGCCGCTCAGGCCTCGGTGGGTAAACAGCAGCGCCTCTTTGAACGATGTCTTTCCATGCGAAAGCTCCGCAGGAACAGCAATGCCCGACAGCGGTGAGAGCTTTTCCAGCACCACCGGATCGAGCGTGAGCGGCACAAGGCCGGGCCGTGTTTCGATGATCGGCAACCCGAACTGCTCGGCCACGCGGTAGGCAAAGCCGGTCGCGCCCATTTTCGGGATGGATTTTCCACCGGTGGCGATGACCAGACTGTCCG
This sequence comes from Rhizobium sp. WCS2018Hpa-16, assembly GCF_031843705.1. NCBI lineage: Bacteria > Pseudomonadati > Pseudomonadota > Alphaproteobacteria > Hyphomicrobiales > Rhizobiaceae > Rhizobium > Rhizobium sp. WCS2018Hpa-16. The sequence goes on along the minus strand of NZ_JAVTIX010000002.1, from coordinate 512,937 downwards.
CTTCGATCATCCCGGCCGATGTTGCAACCCTGAAGCCACCGGTGCCGATGGCTTCCACCGATGTGATCTCCGTCTGCAGCCGCAGCTTCGCACCAACCGCCTGCATTTCGCCAAGCAGCATGCGGATGATATCCTTGGCGCTGTCATCGCAGAACAATTGGCCAAGCGCCTTTTCATGGAAGGCAATGCGGTGCTTTTCCACAAGGCCAATGAAATCACGCGGCGTGTAACGGGCAAGCGCGGATTTGGCAAAGTGCGGATTGCTGGAAAGATAGTTCTTCGGGCTGGTATGCACATTAGTGAAATTGCAGCGGCCCCCACCGGAAATGCGGATCTTTTCGCCCGGCGCCTTGGCGTGATCGATGAGAATGACGGAGCGGCCACGCTGACCGGCACGGATGGCACACATCATGCCCGCTGCCCCCGCACCCAATATCAGCACGTTACATTTTTCCGTCATGGAGTTTCCCTAGTTTCGGTGTACTTCCTCTTTTCGAAGTCAGGTCTGTTGTCAATGGCGCTTTCCCCTTTTGCCAATTGCCAAAGTCTGGCTATGATAGTGCCAATCGAAACACAAAGCCGGTGATTTATGCCTTCCAAGAAAACCATGCTCCGTCCCAAAAAACCGGCAACCATGGCAAAGAAGATACCCGTCGACGTCTCGCCCACACGCGGTTGCGCCACATGGCGGGAAGCCGCGCAATGGCTGAAGGCCCGCGGCATCGAGGACATTGAGTGCATCACGCCTGACCTTGCCGGCGTTCCCCGTGGTAAGATGATGCCGACATCCAAGTTCACCGGCGATACATCGCTGGCGCTGCCATCCGCCCTTTACCGCCATACAATTTCTGGTGAATATCCTGATGAGACGGCAAACTTCCGCTATGAGCCGCGCGATAGCGACCTGAAGCTGGTGCCCGATCTATCTACGCTCTGCGTCGTGCCATGGGAAAGTGACCCCACCGCGCAGGTCATCTGCGATGTCGTGGATCAGGAAGGCAATTTCGTTCCCTACACGCCGCGCAACGTGCTCAGAAACGTACTCGATCTTTACAAGGAAAAGGGCTGGAAGCCGGTCGTTGCCCCGGAAATCGAGTTTTATCTGGTCGCCATGAATGACGACCCCGATTATCCGCTGCATCCGCCAAAGGGTCGCTCGGGCCGTTCCATCGTCGGCGGGCAGAGCTACTCGATTGCCGGCATCAACGAATTCGACGAATTGATCGACGACATCTACCACTTCTCGGAAAAGCAGGGTCTGGAAATCGACACGCTGATCCATGAAGAGGGTCCGGCGCAGCTAGAAATCAACCTGCGCCATGGCGATCCCATCGAGCTTGCCGATCAGGTCTTCCTGTTCAAGCGCACCATTCGTGAAGCAGCGTTGAAACACGGCATCTATGCCACCTTCATGGCAAAGCCCATGCAGGGCATGCCCGGCTCCGCCATGCACATTCACCAGTCGGTGGTGGATGCCGAGACTGGTGACAATGTGTTTTCCAACAAGGATGGCAGTCCATCCAAGGAATTCTTCTCCTTCGTCGGCGGTATGCAGCGTTATGTGCCGAATGCGCTTGTTATGCTTGCGCCTTACGTCAACTCCTACCGCCGCCTGACGCCTGATATGGCATGCCCGGTCAACAATGCCTGGGGTTATGATAACCGCACGACCGCCTTCCGCGTTCCGATATCAGGCCCTTCGGCGCGGCGCGTGGAAAACCGTCTGCCCAGCTCCGATGCCAACCCCTATCTGGCCATCGCAGCATCGCTTGCCTGCGGCTGGCTTGGCATCATGAACAATATCGAGCCGACCGAGCCGACCTATGAGACAGCCAACGAAGGCTCCATCGAGCTGCCGCGTGGCCTGTTGGAAGCGGTGGCGTTGCTGGAAGGCGAGCCTCAGCTGGAACGGGTCTTCGGGCATGAGTTCGTGGGTCTTTATGCCGGTCTGAAGCGTGGGGAGTTTGAAACCTTCATGCAGGTGATCAGCCCCTGGGAGCGGGAATTCCTGCTTCTGAACGTATGAGGGTTTGCGCATGACATGGCAAAGCCCGATAGCGCCCGGCCTGTCCTGGTATCAGGATAGCCTTGGCGAGAGGCCGCAATATCCAGCCATGGATGGTTCCCGCACGGTGGATTGCGCCATCATTGGCGGCGGCTTCACCGGTCTGCAGGCCGCCTATAATCTGGCCAAGGCAGGCATTTCCGTTGCGGTTGTGGAAGGGTGCCGCTTTGGTGATGGCGCATCCGGGCGCAATGGCGGCCAGTTCGGCACTGGACAGCGCGCCTGGCCGGACGAGCTGGAAAAGCAGATCGGCTTCGAGCGTTCGAAGGCGCTGTTCGACATTGCCGAAGGTGCAAAACATTACGTGCTGGATTTTGCCCGCGACCATGGCATCGACATGGAGTTTCTGCCGGGACAGCTGAATGTCCTGCACAAGAAAAGCTATGAGAAGACCTATCGCGACAGCGTCGACGCGATGCGCGACCGCTATGGCTACGCCCATGTTTCCTTCATGGAAAAGGCCGAGACAGAGCAAAGACTGGGTTCCGATCATTACCATTTCGGCGTTCGTGACACCGGCACCGGCCACATCCATCCGCTGAAGCTCATCGCCGGGCTGGCCAAGGCAGCTCATGCTGCGGGCGCACAGATTTTCGAGATGACGCCTGCCACATCCATCAAGCAGACGGACGGCAAGACGTTGATCGAAACGCCATCCGGCACCATCACCGCAAGCCGTGTTCTCATCGCGACCAATGCCCATATTGGCAATCTGGAGCCTGTGACGGCGGCCCATGTCATGCCCATCCGCTCCTTCATTGGCGCGACGGTGCCACTGGATAAGTTTCCAGAGATCATTCCGGGAAAGGAAGCGGTCGCGGATAGTCGTTTCGTGGTGCGTTATTTCCGCAAGACACCTGATAATCGCCTGTTGTTTGGCGGGCGCGAAGCCTATACAGCCGATTCTCCACGGGACATTTCTAGGCATATTCGCAAGCAGATCGCCGAAATCTATCCGGCGCTCGATACGATCGAGATGACGCATGCCTGGGGCGGGTCCGTCGGCATTACGCTCAACCGGCAGCCATTCGTGCGCGAAGTCATGCCCGGCGTGATGTCCATCGGCGGTTATTCCGGTCACGGTGTTATGCTGTCGAATTATTGCGGCAAGCTTTATGCGGATATGGTGATTGCCAAGGACCGGGCGCTGGACCAGTTCTCGTCGCTTGACGTGCCGTCATTTCCGGGCGGAACATCATTGCGGGCACCGCTGCTGTTTCTGGCGCTTTCGTGGTACGCACTGCGAGACAGGTTCTGATGCAACAAGCGGGAAATATCGGCGCGGCGAAGGTTAACGCAGCATAAACAACGTCTTAAAAGCAAAAACCATATTTTTTTCCAACACATCTGGCATTTTTAAATCGATTAGATTATGGATGCCTCCAACACATGAGAGATCGAGAGAATCGGTATGAGCAGTCAAATCATTCCAGTAGAGCCCTTCGATTGCGTCGTTTTTGGCGGCACTGGCGACCTGGCCGAGCGCAAGCTTTTGCCAGCTCTCTACCACCGGCAGGTGGAAAACCAGCTGTCTGAGCCAACACGCATCATCGGTGCATCCCGTTCGGTTATGACCCATGACGAATACCGTAAATTCGCTCAGGATGCTCTGAAGGAGCATTTGAAGAAGGGCGAGTATGATGACGAGCAGGTCGCGAAATTCTGCGCCCGCATCTTCTATGTTCCTGTCGATGCCAAGTCTGACGGCGGCTGGGACAAGCTGAAAAAGCTTCTCGATGAAGGCAAGGACCGCATTCGCGCTTTCTATCTGGCTGTCGCCCCCGGCATTTTCGGCGATATCGCCTTCAAGATCCGTGACCACAAGCTGATTACCAAGTCTACGCGCATCGTCGTGGAAAAGCCGATTGGCCGCGATCTGGCGTCCGCGCTTGAGCTCAACGACACGCTGGGCAACGTCTTCAAGGAAGAGCAGATCTTCCGTATCGACCACTATCTCGGCAAGGAAACCGTGCAGAACCTGATGGTACTGCGCTTTGCCAATGCGCTGTTTGAACCGCTGTGGAACTCCGCCCATATCGACCATGTGCAGATCACCGTTGCCGAGTCCGTTGGGCTTGAAGGCCGTGCCGGATATTACGACAAGGCTGGCGCGCTGCGCGATATGGTGCAGAATCATATTCTCCAGCTTTTGTGCCTTGTGGCGATGGAGCCCCCCTCCTCCATGGACGCGGAAGCCGTTCGTGACGAGAAGGTGAAAGTTCTTCGCTCGCTCAAGATGATCGACCAGTCGAATGTTGAGAAGCTGACAGTTCGCGGACAGTACCGCGCTGGCGCTTCTGCCGGTGGTGCGGTCAAGGGTTATCTGGAAGAACTGGAAGGCGGTGTTTCCAACACCGAAACTTTCGTGGCCATCAAGGCTGAAATTGCCAATTGGCGTTGGGCGGGCGTGCCTTTCTACATCCGCACCGGCAAGCGTCTTGCATCGCGTGTGTCTGAAATCGTCGTCACCTTCAAGCAGATCCCGCATTCGATTTTCGATGATGCGGCAGGCAAGATCGAAGCCAATAAGCTGGTCATTCGCCTGCAGCCCGATGAAGGCGTCAAGCAGTCGCTTCTCATCAAGGACCCGGGTCCGGGCGGCATGCGCCTGCGTCAGGTCTCCTTGGATATGAGCTTTGCCCAAGCCTTCAACGTGCGCAGCCCAGACGCCTATGAGCGCCTGTTGATGGATACGATCCGCTCCAATCAGGCTCTGTTCATGCGCCGCGACGAAGTGGAAGCGGCATGGAAATGGGTCGATCCAATTCTGAAAAGCTGGGAAGCCGTCAATCAGGGCGTTCAGGGCTACACGTCGGGCACATGGGGACCAAGCGGTTCGATTGCGCTGATCGAGCGTGACGGCCGCACATGGCACGAAGCCGATTAAGGGGATATGCAATGATCGGACAGGAGCATATCTTCGCAAACGGCCGTGAACTGGCGCAAACGCTGGCAAAGGACGTGGCCGAGCGTCTGGAGCGTGGGCTTTCCGAGCGTGGGACGGCAAGTATTGCCGTCTCCGGCGGCTCGACGCCCAAGCTGTTCTTTCAGGAACTGTCCAAGCATGAGCTGGACTGGAAGAACATCAGCGTAACGCTGGTGGACGAGCGTTTCGTAGCCCCGGAAAGCGACCGTTCCAACCACAAGCTGGTGGCCGACCACCTGCTGCAGAACGCCGCGACCTACGCCTATTTCGTGCCGCTCTATCAGTTCTTCGCCACGCCGGAAGACGCTGCGACGCTTGCAACGGTGAAGACGGAAGCGATCTGCGATCCATTCGACGTCGTCATTCTTGGCATTGGTACGGATGGCCACACGGCATCGTTCTTCCCCGGCGGAGACAATCTGGAAGAGGCGCTCGATCTCGATGAAGAGCGCTCGGTGCTTCCGATGAGTGCGGAAACTGCCGGTGAAGAGCGACTGACGTTCAACCTCTCGGCGCTTCACGACGCCCGTTTCCTCGTGCTGCACATCGAAGGTGCCGCCAAGAAGGAAACGCTCGACAAGGCAAAGTCCGATCTGGACGAGGAAGACATGCCTGTGCGGGCCGTGCTCAACCGCGCGGAATCGCCCGTTCAGATCTATTGGGCGCCATAAGCCCCACGCTTGAAACAGCAACATGAACACCGGCTGGCATTCCCAAGTGCCTGGCCGATGTTCCACTAAAGGACAGGATACACGCCCATGGCTGCCGACCCGCGTATTCAGGCTATTACAGCCCGTATCGTCGAGCGCTCGAAACCTTACCGCGAGATTTATCTCGAAAGGCTTCGTCTCCAGCTAACCAAGGGTGTGCATCGTTCTGTTCTGTCCTGCGCCAATCTTGCGCATGGATTTGCGGTCTGTTCCCCCGCCGACAAGGACATCCTTGCCGGCGACCGGGTTGGCAATCTGGGCATCATCACCGCCTATAACGACATGCTCTCAGCGCATCAGCCCTTCGAGATCTACCCGTCCATCATCCGCGATGCGGCCAAGGAAGCGGGCGGCATTGCGCAGGTTGCCGGTGCGGTGCCAGCCATGTGCGATGGCGTGACGCAAGGTCAGCCGGGCATGGAACTGTCGCTGTTTTCGCGCGATGCGATTGCCATGTCGGCTGGCATCGGCCTCTCGCACAATATGTTCGATGCAGCCGTGTTTCTCGGCGTCTGCGACAAGATCGTCCCCGGTCTGGTGATTGCGGCGCTGTCTTTCGGCCATCTGCCCTCCATATTCATTCCAGCTGGACCGATGACATCTGGTCTGCCGAATGACGAGAAGTCCCGCATTCGCCAGCTTTACGCCGAAGGCAAGGTCGGCCGCGCTGAACTGCTGGAGGCGGAATCCAAATCCTACCACGGCCCCGGCACCTGCACCTTCTATGGCACGGCCAATTCCAACCAGATGCTGATGGAAATCATGGGCTTCCACATGCCCGGATCGTCCTTCATCAATCCGGGCACGCCGCTGCGCGATGCACTGACACGGGAAGCGACCAAACGGGCGCTGGCCATCACCGCGCAGGGCAACGAGTTTACGCCAGCGGGCGAAATGATCGATGAACGCTCCGTGGTCAACGGCGTTGTCGGTCTGCACGCCACGGGCGGCTCCACCAACCACACGCTGCACCTTATCGCCATGGCGCGTGCCGCTGGCATCGTGCTGACATGGCAGGATATTTCCGATCTCTCCGACGTCGTGCCGCTTCTGGCCCGCGTTTACCCCAATGGTCTGGCAGATGTGAACCACTTCCACGCAGCCGGTGGCATGGGCTTCCTCATCAAGCAGCTGCTGAAGCAGGGCCTGGTGCATGATGATGTCCGCACCGTCTTTGGTCAGGGGCTTGAAGCATACACCATTGAGCCGACGCTGGATGAGAAGGGCGGCGTCACGCGCAGCCCATCACCTGATGTCAGCCATGACCCGAAGGTTCTCGCCAGCGTCGAAACGCCTTTCCAGCCAAGCGGTGGCCTGAAAATGCTGACCGGCAATCTCGGTAAGGCCGTCATCAAGATCTCGGCAGTCAAGCCGGAACGGCATATCATCGAAGCACCGGCGATCATCTTCCATGATCAGCAGAGCCTGCAAACGGCGTTCAAGGAAGGCAAGCTGAACCGCGATTTCGTGGCTGTGGTTCGCTTCCAGGGACCGAAGGCCAATGGCATGCCCGAGTTGCACCAGCTGACGCCGCCGCTCGGCGTGTTGCAGGATCGCGGCTTCAAGGTGGCCTTGGTCACAGACGGTCGCATGTCCGGCGCGTCAGGCAAGGTGCCCGCCGCCATTCACATGACACCGGAAGCCGTGGATTGCGGACCGATCTCCCGTATCAAGGATGGCGACATCATCCGGCTCGACGCCATCACCGGCACCATTCAGGTTCTGGTATCGGATGCGGAGCTTGCGGCGCGTGAGCCTGCAACCGCTGACCTCTCCGAGAATGAGTGGGGCATGGGCCGCGAGCTGTTCGCACCTTTCCGCCGCAGCGTCGGACCGGCAGATCAGGGTGCTAGCGTGTTCGCGAGCTGACAATGGTGGACCCGACAGAGGTCGCCTACCCGGTCCAGATGCAGCTGGAGGCGTATAATGCACGCGACATTGACGCCTTCATGCCGTGGTGGGCAGGTGATTGCCACTACTACCTGTTTCCCGATACGCTTCTGGCGAAAACGGCTGACGAGATCCGTGAAAGACACGTGGAGCGGTTCAAGGAGCCGAACCTGCATGGCAGGTTGCTTCACCGCATGGTGCTCGGCAACACGGTCATCGACCATGAAACAGTGACACGCACATTCCCCGATGGTCCCGGAGAGCTTGACGTCATCTGCATCTATGAAATTTCGGCGGGCAAGATTGCCAAGGCGTGGTTCAAGATCGGCACGCCTCGCCTATACGGCTGATATTAGCGTTACCAGGCCCGGATATCGAGCTTGCGGTCGCGGTGCTGCGGATGCGTGCTGAACACGAAAATCCGCTCCATATCCTTCTTGCTCAGAATATGCAGGAAGCGAACGTGGATCGTGTTGTTGGGATTGACCTTCAACAAGACGCAACCGATCTTGGTAATGCGGGCGTCTGGGATATCCAGATAGAATTGCTGGGGCAGATTGTACTGGGTCAAAAGCGCCAGCACGGCTTCGGAGTGGGAAATCTTGACGACATCGCACCGGCGTGAAGCCATATTCATCACGGCTTTCTCGGTATATTCGATGCGTGCGGCATTCATCGTATCTTCCAGTTTGAACCGCCCCTCGCGGTCGTACATGAAAGATTCTTCCTTGCTGAGATAGCTGGGTTTGCCGATGTCTGCCCGGGCGTTCAATTTCGTCATCCCTTTTCATTATTTGAGAAAAAAGACTAGCCAGAAGGTCTTAAGAATTTATCTCCCCGTTTCGATATGAAACACATGCCAGATCTGACTGTGGATAAGATCCACCACTGCGCGCAGGCATGAGACAGCCATGGTTAAGCCGCTGATATCTTATCATATTCTCTAATATGATAAGAAAACGACGCCACGAAACGCCTTTCAAAAATAGTTAATGCCGCGTTTCAAAAGCCGTTTCAGCGGCGATAAGTCTGGCCCTCCGCATCAAACAGATGCAGCTTTTCACGCGGTGCTGAGAAGCGCAGAACCTGACCTTTTTTGGCCTGGGCGATGCCCGGAATTTTCACGATAATCGGCTCTTGGCCATCAGGGGCTTCGAGGTAGAGCAAGGTGACTTCCCCGAGCGCCTCGACAATGGAAACCTTGCCCTCGAAAAGATAGTCATCGCCCGTGACGACAGACAAATCCTCCGGGCGCACGCCGAAGGATGCGGCTTTGCCGTCCTCTCCGGCGGGGGTCGCAATATCGACGGACAGAGTCTTTCCACCGGCGAGCTCGATAGCAGTCTGCGCGCCCGAACGTTTGATCGTTGCGGGAATGATGTTCATGGCTGGAGAGCCGATGAACTTCGCCACAAAGAGATTGCCGGGGTTTTCATAGAGATCCAGCGGTGCGCCCACCTGCTCCACACGACCGCCGTTGAGCACAACAATACGGTCAGCCAGCGTCATGGCTTCGACCTGGTCATGGGTGACATAGATCATCGTCGTATCCGCCATCTGCTCGCCAAGCTTGGCGATTTCGATGCGGGTCGCCACACGCAGGGCCGCATCGAGGTTGGACAGTGGCTCATCGAACAGGAAAACCTTGGGGTTGCGGCAGATGGCGCGACCGATGGCAACGCGCTGGCGCTGGCCACCCGACAGGGCTTTGGGCAGCCGCTCCAGATATTGCGTCAGTTGCAGAATGTCGGCCGCAGCGCGCACTCGGCGGTCGATTTCCTGCTTGTTCTCTTTGGCGATCCGCATGCCGAAGGCCATGTTGTCGTAGACCGTCATGTGCGGATAGAGCGCATAGGACTGGAAGACCATGGCGATGCCCCGCCGCGAAGGCGGGATTTCGTTGACCAGTTGGCCGTCAATATACATCTCGCCGCCAGTGATCTCCTCCAACCCGGCAATCATGCGCAGCAGCGTGGATTTACCGCAGCCAGATGGGCCGACGAAAACAATGAATTCGCCTTGTTTGATCTCCAGATCAATGCCGTGCAGGACTTTGACCTGGCCATAGGCCTTGCGGATATCCTTGAGAACGAGACCAGTCATGCGGTGTTCCTCCCTCGTATGATGTCAGGCGTAACGGGCGAAGAATGCGCCCCATGCCGGTAGTGCAACGGTCTTGCCTTCACGTTCAGCCGAAAAACCATGGCCGTCGAGAACCTCCCAGTTGCCCTCAGGCAGCGATGCCGTGGATGGTTCTGCGGAAAGGTTGAACAGGCAGACCACGGTCTCGTTGCCCAGCGTGCGGGTGTAGCTGGAAACGGTGCCCTCAACCGGCTGAAACGCAATGCTGCCTTTGGCAAAGGCCGGGTGCTGTTTGCGGAAGGCAAGGAAGCGGCGGTAATGCTCCAGCACGGATGCCTCATCACCCTGCTGGGCGCTGACAGCACGCTGCTTGTGTTCAGGGGGAATCGGAAGCCAGCCCTTATCAGCTGTCGAGAAACCTGCCAGCGCATGGCCCGCATCCCAGACCATCGGCGTGCGGCAACCGTCACGCCCCTTGAACTCCGGCCAGAACTGAATGCCGTAGGGGTCCTGCAAATCATCGAATGCGATATCGGCCTCGGTTAGGCCAAGCTCTTCGCCCTCGTAAATGCAGACTGATCCGCGCTGCGTCATCAACAGTGCGGCAAGCACCTTGGCGAAAGCATCCTTGTCTTCCACCACATCGCCCCAGCGGCTGACATGGCGCACGACGTCATGATTGGAAAAGGCCCAGCATGCCCAGCCCTCGGGGGCAGCGCGGGCAAAATCTGCCTGCACATCGGCCACACGCTGCGGCGTCAGCGCATCCGGCGCCAGAAACTCGAATGCGTAGCACATCTGCATCTTGTCATCGCCGGATGTGTATTCACCGACGATCTCAAGCCCGCGCTGGCTATCCCCCACCTCGCCCACGGCTGCGATATCCGGGAACTCATCGAGAACGGCGCGGAAGCGCTTCAGGAATGCGATGTTTTCGGGGCGGTTCTTGTCGTAGATGTGTTCCTGGAAATTATAGGGGTTCACGGCTGGTGCGGTGGAAGCGTTGCGGCGTTCCGGAGCAAGCGCCGGGTTGTTGCGCAATTCCTTGTCGTGGAAATAGAAGTTGATCGTATCCAGACGGAAACCATCGACGCCGCGCTCCAGCCAGAAGCGGGTAATGTTGAGCAACTCCTGCTGCACCTCTTCATTGTGCAGATTAAGATCAGGCTGCGAGGTGAGGAAGTTGTGCATGTAATATTGCATGCGCGTCGGGTCCCACTGCCAGCCGGAGCCGCCGAAAATGGAGAGCCAATTGTTGGGCGGTGTGCCATCCGGCTTGCCATCGCTCCAGACATACCAGTCAGCCTTCGGATTCTGGCGGCTGGAACGGCTCTGCACAAACCACGGATGCTGATCCGACGTGTGCGACAGGACGAGGTCGATCATGACGCGGATACCAAGACGGTGCGCCTCGGTAATCAAGCCGTCGAAGTCCGCCAGTGTGCCGAACATCGGGTCGACATCGACATAGTTGGACACGTCGTAGCCGAAATCCTTCATCGGAGAGGTGAAGAAGGGAGAAATCCAGATCGCATCTGCGCCAAGCTTTGAAATATGCTCCAGGCGCGAGGTGATGCCCTTGAGATCGCCAATGCCATCGCCGTTGCTGTCCTGATAGGAGCGCGGGTAGATCTGATAGATCACGGCACCGCGCCACCAATCCTTGTCGCGCACGAGAGTAGAAGTCGTCATTTCAGTATCCTGTTTGGTATGGGCATTCATGTTGATCAGCCTCCCTTGACCGAGCCGGAAAGCAGCCCGCGCACAAGGTAGCGTTGGAGAGCGAAGAAAACGCAGAGCGGCACGACGATGGTGACGAAGGCCGATGCGGTCAGGATTTCCCAGTTGCCGCCGCGTGAACCCAGAAGCGCGTTGAGCGCCCCCGTCAGCACCAGCTCATCCTTCTGCGTTCCCAGAAACACCATGGCGACCAGAAGGTCGTTCCATGTCCAGAGGAACTGGAAGATGGAGAAGGATGCAAGCGCCGGGAAAGACAGCGGCAGGATGATCTTGACGAAGATTTCAAAATCACTGGCCCCGTCCACACGCGCACTCTCGATGATCTCTTTCGGCAGGCCGGAAATGTAATTGCGCAACAGATAGATGGCGAGCGGCAGACCAAAGGCCGTGTGCGCCAGCCAGATGCCCGCATAGGTCTTGGATGGCACGCCGAAGACGTTGCCAATCCAGTTATAGAGCTGCAACAGCGGGATGAGCGACATCTGCAACGGCACCACGATGAGGCCGACGACCATGGCAATGATGAGGGAGCGGCCCGAAAACTTCATCCAGGACAGGGCATAGGCTGCGAAAGCCGCGATGAGAATGGGGATGACCGTGGCCGGAATGGCAACCGTCAGCGAATTGACGAAGGCCTGGCCGATGCCCTCAGAGGCAAGCACGGTGCGATAATTATCGAGTGTGAAGATGGGCGGTGTCGAAACGGCCAGATAGACACGCTTGGCGCGCGAACCCTCGAAGGTCGCGTTCTTGCTGTACTGGTAGGTGCCGTCTTCGTTGATAACGAGGCTTTCGCCCTCACCCAGATCGGCCGCCTCCCCTGCCGGGAAGGCTTCAGGCTCTTGCACACGCACGCCAAAAGCGGAAATCTTGCCGCCCGCGCCGTTTTCAAACACATTGCCGGAGATGATGAAGCGATCACCCTCCTGCCTTTGCGTTGCAGGGTCGGCAAGGCGAAGCGCCTGGGTCTGGCTTGAGCTGGAAAAGGCCGTCCACCAGCCGGATACAACAAGCTGGTCCTTGTCTCGCAGCGAGCTGACCAGAATGCCGAGCGTTGGCAAAAGCCAGAGCAGCACGACGAAGAGGACGCTGACGTGAACGATCAGGCGTGGCAGGCCGATGCGGCGAATACGCGTGGCTATGCTCATCTCAGCGACCCTCCATCTCACGGTTTGCCTGGCGAATGTTCCAGATCATGATCGGCGTAACCGCTGCCATGATGATGAGCGCGATAACGGCACTGCGTCCGCTGTCTCCACCGCCTCTGAACATCCAGTCGAACATGAGGTTGGCCAGAACCATGGTGTTCCATTGGCCATTGGTCATGGTCAGAACGATATCGAAGACCTTGAGAACAAGAATGGTGATGGTGGTCCAGACAACGGCAATGGTGCCCCATATCTGCGGAACGAGGATCTTCCAGAAAATCTGCCAGCCATTGGCCCCATCGATCACAGCGGCTTCCACGGTTTCTTCGGAAATGCCGCGAAGCGCTGCCGAGAGGATGACCATGGCAAAGCCGGTCTGGATCCAGATGAGGATGACCATAAGGAAGAAGTTGTTCCAGAACGGCATAGAAATCCACACCTCGGGCGAGCCGCCGAAATATTCGACGATGGCATTCAGCAAGCCGATCTGCGTTTGCCCCTCGCCGCGATATTCATAGACGAACTTCCAGATGACGGAGGCGCCGACGAAGGAGATCGCCATCGGCATGAAGACGATGGATTTGGCGATATTGCCCCACCAGATGCGGTCGGTCATGACGGCAATCACGAGGCCAAAGAAGGTGCAGGCGGCGGGCACGACGGCCAACCAGAGGATATTGTTGAAAATGGATTGGCGGAAACCATCATCGTAGATGGCCCAGCGGTAATTGTTAAGGCCAACGAAATTGTCTCCGGTCCGGTCGTAGAAAGACAGGATGAAGGTGGCGACCACGGGGTAGACGAGATAGACGATGAGCAACAAAAGTGCGGGGCCGACGAAGAGCCAGGGGCGGACCGCCGCGCGCCGGTTGAGGTTGCGCGATGCGTGGATCACATCGCCGTCTTTCACCGGAAAAATGACCTGTAGCGCCTTGTCGGACAGCCAGTAATAGGCCGCACAGGCAAAGACGCCGACAATCATCACGCCGAGCGCCGAAACGATCTGGGTAATCATATTCCCTCCCCGTTATTTCGTGTTCATACCCGGCCTGACAGCGTTACCCCGTTGCGGCAGAGACATGCGAGAGAAACGACCCGGCAGCGGATTGCCGCCGCCGGATGGAGTTTTCGATTACTTGAGGCCGTCCCAGGCCTTCTGGATGTCATCAGCAACCTGCTGGGCAGACTTGCCACCGACATAATCGACCATGCCCGTCCAGAATGCGCCAGCACCGATCTTGCCGGGCATCAGGTCCGAACCATCAAAGCCGAAGCTTGTGGCCGTGGTCAGAATTTCACCCTGACGCTTGGTCTGTTCGCTGGCATAGGTGTCGAGGTTCACGCCCTTGTAAGGTGTCAGGAAGCCGGACTGCGCCATCCAGACTTCATGGGCAATCGGTGTCTTCAGGAATTCCACGAAAGCGCGAGAAGCCTTGGAGTCCTTTGTGATGGTGAAGAGCGTTCCAGCGCCCAGAACCGGCGTGCCGAGATCAGGCTTGGAAGCAAATGTCGGCATGTAGAAGAAGTCCACATCCGTTCCGACCTTCGTGCCTTCCGGGAAGAAGGATGGAATGAACGATGCCTGGCGGTGAAGGTAGCACTTCGGCGGAATATCGAACAGGCCCTTGGGGCTATCGCGGAAGTCGGTGGAGGCAACGGCAGCAGCGCCACCACTCACATATTTGTCGTTCTTGGCAAATTTGCCGAATTCCTCGATGGCAGCGACAACGCGCGGATCGTTAAACTTGACCTCGTTGGTCGTCCACTTCTGGTAGACGTCCAGCGGCTGCGTGCGAAGCATGAAGTCTTCAACCCAGTCCGTGGCTGGCCAGCCGGTCGCACCGCCTGAACCAAGCCCGATGCACCATGGCGTGCCGCCATCGGCCACGATCTTGTCGCTGAGCTTGACGAGATCTTCCACGCTTTTCGGAACCTCGTAGCCCGCTTCTTCAAAGTTTTCAGGCACATACCAGACTAGCGATTTCAGGTCGGCCTTGAACGGAAAGGCGAAATAGGCCTTCTGTCCGTCCTTGCCGGGATAAATACCCAGATCCACCCAGGACTGGCCCGCGCCGTAGTTTTCCTTCACCCAGTTGGCTGTCTCATCGCCAAGCGGCGTAAGCAGACCTTTAGCAGCAAGGTCGGCCAGCAGGCCGGGCTGCGGCAGAATGGCGACATTGGGAGGAGAACCGGCTTGCGTATCGATAACGATCTGCTGCTCGTAATTTTCCGATGAGGAGTAACGAACATTCACGCCCGTCGCCTCGGTGAAATAGGCCAGCACCGATTGGAACAGCGCCTCGTCCTCGCCGCGCCATGGTCCGAAAATCGTCAGCGTTTCGCCCTTCAGGCTGGCGTTGGCGGCCTTGAAATCCTCATAGCTTTTCCAGTTGAATTTGGCATCGCCACCGGGCTGAAACTTCAGCTCCGCAGCGAAAGCTGCCCCCGACAGAAACGTGGCCACGGCCACGGTCGTCCAGAAAGTCTTTTTCATGTGATCTACCTCCCATCACATTGTCAGGCGTAATAGCCTGAAAAGATACTCAAAGCGCTTTGGCTAACCATTCATCTCACTGAGATGGAAGATGAGTCAAGTCCATGCTACGCCGATTAGGTTTCAATAACCATCTTGCGCTGCAGCATAAGCGAAAACCTGGGCATTTCCGCAGTTTCCAATTGTGGCTGGAAGAGACAGTTGGTAGGGTCCAAAGCGGTTTGGGAAAGCGGAGGCTGGATGATATGAACCTAAAACAGCTTTCGCAAATGCTCGGCATTTCGCAGACGACCATCAGCCGTGCGCTGAACGGTTATCCTGAAGTGAAAGCCGAGACACGACGCAAGATAATTGAGGCCGCGCAAGCCACGGGCTACCGGCCAAACGCTGCGGCACAACGTCTGGCCACGGGCAAGATGGGCTCCATCGGGCTGGTCATGCCAACCGGGGCGGAGCACCAGTCCGACGTGCATTTCGCGGAATTTCTGAATGGTCTGGGAGAGGTGTCGGCGCGCAACGGCTTTCATCTTGTCATCATGCCCAGCCCACCCACCCATGAGCAGGAAGCCCTGCGAGAACTGGCCGCCAGCGGCAGCGTCGATGGCATCTATCTCGCCTATATGAAGAAGAACGATCCCCGTATCGAGATGATGAAGAGCCTGCCCATTCCCTTCATCGTTCACGGTCGTTCATGGGGTGTGGAGACGGATTACCCGTTTCTGGATGTGGACAACGAAACCGCGTTCAACGATGCAACATCGCTCCTGCTCCAGCTTGGCCATCGCAACATTGCCTTGATGAACGGGCCTGAAGGCTACGACTTCACCTTTCGCCGCCACCGGGGCGTCGAGGCGGCGCTGGCCGCGCAAGGCTATGCGCTAAACCCGGCCAATGTCAGCCACAGCGTCATGAATGACGAGGCCGGATTTTCGATTATGGAAAGGCTGCTATCTCAGGCTGATCGCCCGACAGCGGTCATCTGTGCATCGACTGCGCTGGCGCTGGGCGCCGTGCGCTCACTCAATCTGCGGGCCCTTAAGCCGGGAAAAGACATTTCCATCATCGCCCATGACGATGTTCTCCCGCTATTGAAACCGGTGAATTTCTCAGTACCGCTGACAACCACCCGGTCATCGCTTCGTGAGGCTGGATCGCGCATCGCAGAGCGGTTGATCGAGCAGATCAAGACCGGCAAGGCTGATACATCCGAAGAGCTTTGGAAGGCAGAGCTTGTGGTGCGCGGATCGACCGGACCTGCGCACCTTTAGAAAGGTCTCAGAATTTTGGCGCGGCTTTTCCAAGCGCCCGGTGGGCTGCAATCACAGTGTTAGCCATCAGCATAGCGATTGTCATCGGGCCAACACCGCCGGGAACAGGCGTAATCGCGGCGGCAACGGCGCTTGCCTCATCATAGGCCACATCGCCCACCAGCCGTGACTTGCCCTCGCCCTTTTCAGGTGCTGGCACGCGGTTGATGCCGACATCGATGACCGTTGCACCGGGCTTGACCCAATCGCCCTTGACCATCTGCGGGCGGCCAACGGCTGCAACGAGAATGTCGGCGGTCTTGCAGACGGCAGCCAGATCCTTGGTGCGCGAATGGGCCATGGTCACGGTTGCGTTGGCGTTGAGCAGCAATTGCCCCATCGGCTTGCCGAACAGGTTCGAGCGACCAATGACAACGGCGGTGAGACCGGAGAGGTCATCGCCGTGAATGCTGCGCACCAGCAACAGCGAGCCCGCTGGCGTGCAGGAAATCAGACCAGTTTCGAGGTCGCCGGATGCCAGCTTGCCAGCGTTGAGAACGCTCAAACCGTCAACGTCCTTTTCGGGCAAAATGGACTGGATGACGGGATCGGAATTGAGGTGCTTCGGCAAGGGCAGTTGTACCAGAATGCCGTGAATGGCAGCATCGTCGTTCAAAGTCGCGACCAGCGCCTCAAGATCCGCCTGCGTAGTATCTTCCGACAGCGTGTGCTGGATGGAATTGAACCCGCATTCCTTGGCTGTCTTGCTCTTGGAGTTGACATAGGCGTGGCTGGCCGGATCGTTGCCGACGATGACCACGGCGAGGCCGGGCTTGATGCCGGTCTGCTGCTCGAGTTTCTCCGCCGCCTCTCGCACGGCCGTCGTTACCGATGCCGCCTTTGCCTTGCCGTCGATGACCGTCGCCATATGCCTGCCTCCTGGGAACACGATAGCTCTTTAGCGCCCTAATGCTGTGCAGCACCGTGGAATGCAAGGAAAATCGCTGTTTCAGGGCAGCAAATCAGGCCCGGCGGCTGTCGCGCTCTTCATCGGCCAGCCTTTGGAGGCGCTCGCGCAGAACAACGAGTTCCTGACGCAGCGCGTGCAGTTCCTCGGTCTCCGCCTGTGGGTGCTCAGCCTCTCCGGCCAAAGCTGCCGCCAGCAGCGGCGGAAGCTTGAACACAGGCGCTTCGCGCTGCATCTGCTCAAGCGGAACAGCATTGCGCATCAACACCTGCCGCACCTTTTGATCCAGGGGCATGTCGTTGGCGGGCTCATCATGAACGGTCAGACCATCATCCCCACCGTCCTGCATCACCGCCTCGCTGACAGGCTCCCCATCAGAATGCGCGGCGATGGGTGCATCGAGTTCAGGCTCTTGTTCATCCCGAGCGATCATGACGTCGTCGAAAATACCAGGCTCGATCTCTATGGCCTCAGCGGCGACAAGCTCAAACTCTTCAGGCGTTTCGGCCACTTCGGCCTCTACTGAGTCTGGAAGCGCTACCTGCTCACTCTCATCGCCGCGCTTGCGTCGGAAGCTCAAAGCCAGAAGCGACATCAGCAAACCAGCCGCTCCGCCGGCCAGCGCCATGCTCTTGGCGGTAAAGCTGTCGTAATTTGCAAGACCCGGCTGAGCTGCCTGCGCAATGGCAGCACTTGGACGAGGTGCCGGTGAAAATGTGCCTGCGGCATCGCTGGAACGGATATAGGTGCTGCGGGCTTCTTCCAGCGCCGCTTCCAGCCTTGCCAGATTGGCCGGTGCGTCACCCATCTCCTGCATCTGCCGGTCCAGCTCAGCCCGCGCAGTTTGCTGTCTGCTCAAAGCCGCAGCGATCTTTGCCTGTTCGCTCGCCAGCGCCTCACGCACACGGCGAAGAGCGGGCATGGCCGCGGCACGGGCAGCGTCCAGCGTCGTTTGAGCTGCAATTGTGCGCGGATGTTTTGGTCCGTGGTCGACGCTGACCTCGGCCAATGCGAGTTTGGCGGCGGTATAATTCTGCCTGATATCATCAAGAGCTGTAAAGGCCGGCATCGCTGGCAAGGACTGGCTCAGCACATCATCCAGCTTCATGGAGGCAGCAGAGGCGATGGCGTCGGCCAGTTGCGTGTTTCTGGAAACCAGCGCTTCCGTCTGCGTGTCATCTTCGCGAATTTTCTGTTGCAGATCCTGTATGCGTGACACGGCATCGTTTCCATGCCGCATCTGAAACCCGGTCAAAGCTGCCTCGGCACTATCGAGCGCAAGCCGCGCCGTCTCGACGGCCTGAAGTTGCGGATCGTGCCGCTCGGCCCCTATGTCCCGGACCACGCGGCTGGCCAGATTATCGGCTATGCGTTGCGAAGCCTGCGGGGTGGCGGCAGTCACACGGATATCGATCTCGTCGCTGGCTGGCTTCGAGGTGATGGCAACGGAGTCTTTCAGAGCTGTCTCAGTCGCGCCCACCACGGCACTCCCATCCTGCCCACCGCCTGCAAGCAGGTCCAGCAAGACGGACAGATGGCCTGGCGTCTCAACGCCGGTCACGTCCTCAGCCTTGAGCTTCATGTCAGAGACCATCAGCCCAAGAGCGACCGGAGACAGCAGTGTCTCGCGCAGTTGCGCGGCCATGCGCTGCACGCCCTGTGTGCCCGAACGGGAATTGGAAATCTTGACGCTTGTATCCGACACATAGCCCTTGAGGCCCGGGTCCAGAAGCATGCCCGGCAAAAGGAACCCTGCCGCCGAAAGCGAGATAGCGACAAAGCCCGAGAGGAGATAATCCCGCAACGAGGCTGCGCCGCGCCTTGGGTGAAGCGCGTTCCAGTTTCGCAATGTGTGTCTATCGCTCTCAAAAACCATCGCAAACCCAAGGGGTTACAGAATTCCGGCTGGAACCCCGCTGGTAAAAACATAAACGAACCCTAAAGCGACAAGGCAAACAAATGGTTAATTGGGGCCAAAACAGCGCATTTTCAGCTGTTTTCGCGACCGCTTACACAAAGCCATCGCCCGCAAGTCCCGCGCAAGATTGTCGGCCTAAACCGGAGACAGGTTAAACACGGAGAATTGTCATGCAGCCGATTCAGCTCTTTGCGCTGGCATCCCGGCAGGCCGAATGGCTTTCTGTGCGTCAAGAAGTCGTCGCCAGTAACATCGCGAATGCCAGCACCCCAAAATTCCGCGCACAGGACGTCGTTCCTTTCGATACGGAATTGCAGTCGGTCGGCATGCAGATGGCGCGCACCAATTCCGCACACATGGAACTGGCAGTCGCAGGCGGCGGCAAAGTTGCTCTCGACGAGGCTGACCTTAACAACGAAATCGGCGTTCAGGAGTCGGGCAACACGGTGTCCCTTTCCAAGGAAATGGCCAAGACAAGCGAGATCAAGGGGCAGTTCGAACTGAACGCGCAACTCGTTCGCTCTTTTAACAGCATGATGCTGACAGCGGTGGGCAAGTAAGATGGATCCTTTAAAGTCTGCGACGAAAATTGCAGGAAGCGGAATGGAAGCTCAGGCCACGCGCCTGCGCATCGTCTCGGAAAACATCGCGAACTCTCGTACAACGGGCGATACGCCGGGTGCAGACCCCTATCGTCGCAAGACCATTACGTTTGCAAATGAGATGGATCGCGTTTCCCAGACAAATCTTGTCGAGGTCAAGAAACTGGGCGTTGATCGCTCCGACTTCACCCAGGAATACGATCCCGACAGCCCTGCCGCAGACGAAAAAGGCATGGTCAAGCTTCCGAACGTCAACATGCTGATCGAGATGGCCGACCTTCGTGAGGCCAACCGCGGCTACGAGGCTAATCTACAAATTATCAAGCAGACACGCGACATGGTTGCCTCGACCATCGCATTATTGAAGGGTCAGTGATCATGATCGACGCCATCAGCAGCCTGAAATCACTGACGGGCAATTCCGCAACCGACAGCCTGAAAGAGGTCACATCCGGCCTCGGCTCTCTGGCCGGAAGCGCTATCTCCACGGCGGCAACCGCTGCCACTGGCCCTACCTTCGCCAGCGTTCTTGGCGGCGTCGCAAGCGATGCTGTCCAGTCCCTGAAAATGGGTGAAGCCATGTCGTTTGCAGGCATTCAGGGCAAGGCCAATACGCGAGAAGTCGTTGATGCCGTCATGCAGGCGGACCAGACGCTCAAGACCGCCGTGGCTCTGCGCGACAAGATCGTCTCGGCCTATCTCGACATCGTGAAAATGCAGATTTGACGCTTAAGGATATAAAAAATGAGAGCACTAGCTATCGCAGCGACGGGCATGGATGCCCAGCAGACAAACCTTGAGGTCATCGCGAACAACATCGCGAACATCAACACGACCGCCTTCAAGCGCGGCCGCGCCGAGTTCACCGACCTCTTGTACCAGACAGAGCGCGCACAGGGCGTGATGAACCGTGCCAACCAGTCCGTGGTTCCAGAAGGCGCCAATATCGGCCTGGGTGTTCAGACATCTGCCGTCAGAAAACTCCACCTCCAGGGTGAAATCTCCCAGACCGGCAACGATCTGGATCTTGCCATTGTTGGCAAGGGCTGGCTTCAGGTCGATGGACCGGAAGGCACCACGCTCTATACAAGAGCCGGCGCTCTCAACAAGGATTCGACTGGCCGACTGGTCACGATCGACGGCTTCGGCGTTCAGCCAAACATCACCATTCCCACGGACGCGACGGAAGTCACGATCAGCACGGATGGTATTGTTTCGGCACGCATCGGAACGGCAACAACCCTCACGGAACTTGGTCAGCTCAGCCTCAGCAACTTTGCCAACGAAGCGGGTCTCAAGCCCCTTGGTGACAACCTGTTTTCGCAGACGGAAGCGTCTGGCGATCCCGTAACGGCAACTCCTGAGTCTGTCGGCTTCGGCTATATCAAGCAGCACTATCTTGAAAGCTCGAACGTCGATTCCGTCAAGGAAATCACCGACCTCATTTCCGCACAGCGCGCTTATGAAATGAACTCCAAGGTCATCACCACTGCAGATGAGATGGCGACGATCGTCAGTCAGAACCTGAAGTAACGCAAAAGGTAGGGTAACATGAAGTTTCGCCCGAAATTCGTGCCTGGCAGTCTCTGCACAACGGCGCTGGCGCTCATGGTTGGTCTTGTGGCGCTCGCGCCGCAGGCTGCCCTTTCGCAGCAAAGACACGCCGTTGTTCCAACAGGCACTATTTTCCCCGGCGATATCATTACCCATGAGCGTGTGACCGAAGTTCCAGTGACCAACCCCAACATCGCTCCGGGCTTTGCGGAAACGACTGACGTTGTGGTGGGCAAGGTTTCCAAGCGCACACTCGTTGCTGGCCGCACCATTCCGCTCAGCGATCTGCGTGATCCTTTCGCCGTCCAGCGCGGAGCGACGATCAGGATCATCTATAGTGTGGGTGGCATGCACCTTTCAGCATCCGGCACCGCCATTGAAGATGGCATGCCGGGTGAAGTCGTGCGTGTTCGCAACCGCGACACCGGCGTCACAGTCAGCGGCACGGCCCTGCAGGACGGAACCGTGGAGGTTTTCCAAAAATGAGTTTTCGTAAGGGCCTGATCGCTGTCACTGTGATGGTCGCCACTTTATTGGCAACCACACCCGTCGCCTATTCCCAGACCAATGCGCGTGTCAAAGACATCGCTTCCTTGCAGGCTGGCCGTGAGAACCAGCTGATTGGTTATGGTCTTGTCGTCGGCCTCCAAGGGTCCGGCGACAGCATGCGTTCCTCGCCCTTCACCGAGCAATCGATGCGGGCGATGTTGCAGAACCTCGGCATTTCCATGCAGGGCAACCAGAGCGGCTCCAAAAACGTCGCCGCAGTCATGGTCACCGCCAACCTTCCGCCATTTGCAAGCCCCGGAAGCCGGCTGGACGTCAATGTCAGCTCGCTGGGCGATGCCTCGTCCTTGCGCGGTGGCACGCTCGTCATGACATCCATGTCGGGCGCCGATGGCCAGATCTACGCAGTGGCGCAGGGCTCGGTCATTGTCTCGGGCTTCAATGCCGAAGGCCAGGCCGCGCAGCTGACACAGGGCGTGACGACAGCCGGACGCGTTCCAAGCGGCGCGATCATCGAGCGCGAGCTGCCATCGCAGTTCAAGGATTCCGTCAATCTGGTCCTGCAGCTGCGCAACCCCGATTTCTCAACCTCGACACGCATTGCCGATGCTATCAATGGCTACGCCCGCACCGCTTTCGGCGAACCGATTGCCGAAGCCCGCGACAGCCAGGTGGTTTTCATTCAGAAGCCGAGAACGGCTGATCTGACCCGCCTGATGGCGAGCATCGAAAACCTTGCCGTGGAAACCGATACGCCTGCCAAGGTGGTGATCAACGAGCGCACGGGCACCATCGTCATCGGCGCCGATGTTCGCATTTCACAGGTCGCCGTCAGCTACGGAACGCTGACCGTTCAGGTGACCGAAACACCACAGGTTATTCAGCCAGAGCCATTTTCGCGCGGAGAGACCGCCGTTCAGCCGCAGACCGACATTTCGGCACAGGCAACCGGCGGCCCTGTCGCCATTCTCAACGGGCCCAATCTGCGCTCGCTGGTGGCTGGCCTGAACAATATCGGTGTGAAGCCTGATGGCATCATCGCCATCCTTCAGGGCATAAAATCAGCGGGTGCGCTGCAAGCAGAACTGGTGTTGCAATGATGCTGAAACTCTCTGAGCTATTCACCCCGCAACGCACGATCCTTGCCGTGTTTCTCATGGTCGCGTCGCTTCCTTCCGCCCGCGCCCAGGAACAGGTGCGGGTAACGACGGGCGATACGAGCAGTCAGGAAATCCAGCAATATTGCACCAATGTCATCGATCAGGCGCGCGACCAGCGCTATGTGCTGCAAAAGCAGGACCTGGAAAAGCTGCAACAGGATGTCGATAACCGCATCGCCGTCATGGAAGCGCGCAAGGCCGAGTATGAAGACTGGCTGAAGCGCCGCAACGATTTTCTGAAGCAGGCCGAAGCAAACCTCGTCAACGTCTACAAGACGATGAAAGCCGATGCTGCGGCACCCCAATTGCAGGAAATCGACGCTGGCATCGCAGCGGCGATCATCATGAAGCTGCCGCCTCGCCAGTCCGGTCTGATCCTTGCTGAAATGGATGCCAAGAAGGCCGCCACCATCGCATCGATCATGTCCAGCGCGACCGACAAAACCACATCAAGAGATCCGTCATGAACAAAGCGCTTATTCTCGTTCTTTCTGCCGCAAGTGTTCTGAGCGGTTGCTCGAGCATCACCCAGAACCAGACGCTGAAGGAAATCGGCAATGCGCCTGCCATGAGCCCGATTGGCAGCGGCCTGCAATTCAGTCAGGCGCCGCAACTGGCTTCCTACCCCAAGCAGCCATTGCGCTCGGCCAGCGGTTACTCGCTGTGGAGCGACAGCAAGGCAGCCTTGTTCAAGGATGCGCGCGCGTTGAACATTGGTGACATTCTGACCGTCAACATCCAGATCAACGACAAGGCGACGTTCGACAACGAAACCGACCGTACCAAGAAGAACAATCGCGAGACGGGCTGGAAGGCAGACGCCGAAATTCTCGGCTGGAAGCCGCAGGCCGATTCGTCGCTCAGCTTTGACAATACCAGCGAATCCAACGGCAAAGGCTCCATCAGCCGCGCCGAAAAGCTGACCCTGCTGGTGGCCGCCGTCGTGACCGGGATATTGGAAAACGGCAACCTGTTGATCAGCGGCTCGCAGGAAGTGCGCGTCAATCACGAGGTCCGTATCCTCAACGTGGCGGGTATCGTGCGGCCGCAGGACGTCAACTCCGAAAACACCATCTCCTACGAGAAGATTGCCGAAGCGCGTATTTCCTACGGCGGACGCGGGCGCATCACGGAAATCCAGCAGCCACCGGTTGGCCAGCAGATCGCCGATATGTTCTCACCGATCTAACGCAAAACACCGCATAAAACGAACCTACGGTCCATTGCATTCCGCACGGGCTGCTCTCCGAGACAGACGTAAGAAGCGATCATGAGCCTCACTACAACCGAACCTGAAGCCCCAAAGAAGCCGTCGATCATCGTGACCGCAGGTGCCATTGCGGTGCTTTCGCTTCTCGGCCTGGGAGGCGGATGGTTCGTGGGCAACGCCCTGTTCGTGCCGGCTGCGCCAGTTGAGGCAACACCTGCCCCCGCCGCACCGGAACATGCAGCCGAGCCTGCAGCCGCTGCAGGGGCAGAGGGCGAACATGGCGCCCCTGCCGCCCATGGGGAAAAAGGTCCGGCGGGACCGAGCCTGATCGCGCTCGATCCGATCGTGACCAATCTTGGCTATCCAAACGACAAGTGGATCCGACTGGAACTTGCCCTGCAATTCAACGGCCCCGGCGATGTGCCGTTGAGCCAGGAATTGCATCAGGAATTGATGTCCTATCTCAGGACTGTCTCCCTTCAGCAGATCCAGGGCCCTCGTGGCTTTCAATATCTTAGGGATGACCTGAGAGAAATCGTTGACGTTAGATCAAAAGGGCGCGTATCCAAGGTTCTCTTCAGAACCTTTGTGATCGAATGATTCGAAACCTTGTCCTACTGCTGGCCCTTGTCCTGACCCCAGGGCTTGCGCTTGCCCAGCAAACACCGGCTGATCTGCTGAACCTGCCACTGGACGGGTCTGCGGCATCGTGGATCATTCGCACCTTCGGGTTGCTCACGGTTCTGTCCATCGCGCCCGGCATCCTCATCATGGTGACGAGCTTTCCTCGCTTCATCATTGCTTTTTCCATCCTGCGCTCCGGCATGGGCCTGGGTACCACCCCATCGACCATGATCCTCACCAGCATGGCGATGTTCATGACCTTCTACGTCATGGCTCCGACATTCGAGCGTTCCTGGCAGGATGGCATACAGCCGCTGTTGCAGAACCAGATCACGGAAGCCGTCGCAATCGAGCGCGGCGCCGAGCCGTTTCGCACGTTCATGATCGGCAATACCCGCCCCAAGGATCTCGCCCTCTTCGTGGATCTGGCCAATGAGCGTGGACAGGAGACGATGAACGGCAACGTGCCGCAATATCGCGTACTCGTCCCCGCCTTCATGCTATCGGAAATCCGCCGTGGCTTTGAAATCGGCTTCCTGATCATCCTGCCCTTCCTTGTCATCGACATGGTCGTGGCCACCATCACCATGGCGATGGGTATGATGATGTTGCCGCCGACCTCCATCTCCCTGCCCTTCAAGATCCTGTTCTTTGTCTTGATTGATGGCTGGAACCTCCTGGTCGGCTCACTAGTCAGATCGTTCTACTGATCGATCGTCTCCTATCGGGGGCCATGAGCGTTGCGACGCGCCGTCCATTTGCCGTCTTACCTCATCTGCGTGCTGCTCGAGCTTCGAGCCCTTGGCCACGTCGTAGGCCGGCACCGAGCTGGTTTCTTGGCGCCATGAGGCATGCCCCGCCCCAAACGCAAAACCGCCCGGACTGACGAAGCAGACCGGGCGGTTTTAGCGGGAGAATAATCAGTGCGCGGCCTTGGCAGGCTCGGCTGGCTTTGGCGGTGGTGGATCGGTATTGACCACGATTTTCTTGGGCTTGCGACCCGGGTCTCTCGCCTCGATCTCCTCTTTCGAGATGAAATCCATCTGCTCGATGAGAACCTGCTTGACAAACGGCTTTTCCATGCGGGCATTCAACCCGTCCATGATCGTCGTCTTGAAACCGGCCACATCGAATTTGCCAGCATTCTTCACGTCAACAAGCTTGTTACCCACCAGCAGCGTGTAGAGCTCATCCGTCAGATAGGTCGGCACGGGGACATGAACGTCCTTCATTGCCTCTTCATCGATCTGAAGGCTGGCGCGAACGAGGAAATATCCGCTCACCTGGCCATCTGTTACCACCGGCAGTGTCACGGTTTCGCTCTGGACGAAGTGCGGTGGACGGACGACCTCGACGGTCTTCTCGCTATCCTTCTTTCCGAGCGTCACGGCGGCATAGACGCCGCCGAGCGTTACGACGAGAACCCATATCCCGGTCGCGATCAGCTTGATCATTGCGCCCCACTTGCAAACTGTTGCAGCGAGTAGGTGCCGTCATCCTCTGCGCGTCTGGCAGCGTTCTTCAACAGATCGACCACTGCTTTCACGGCATGAAGATTGGCATCGACGCGGCGCAGGTTGATCGCAAGCTTTGCCTTGATGTCCAGAATCTGGCGCTTGTGCGCGGCGGCAATCTTGGCGCCATCGACATCGCGCAACAACATGCTGAGCTCATAAAGGCAACGGCTCTTATGGGCGTTCGACAATTTGAAATCGAAATCGGGATCCTTGCCGATCCGCTGGTTTTCGTTATCGATGACGGTTTCGAGACGCCCCAGAATGGCCTGGGTTCTATAGTCGTTGTTTACGATGTCCATAATGTATCAGCGCTCCGCCGCTTTAGAGCATTTCCGGTGAACACGGTTCACCTTCAAAGCTCTATCTGTTTGTTTTAAGCAATTCCGGATGCAAAACCGGTTTCCACTTTTGCTGGAATTGCTTTAGCTTTCAGTCTTGTTGGTTTCGGCTACAGAAAATGTGCGCCGCTGGAAGTCCGTCACCATGCTGACGGCAAGGCTCTTGTCGTCCTCGTTCATCTTGGTGGGGGCCTCAGAATTGCGCACCCGCTGCATGGCCTGACCGTAGGCCTGTTCGGCAATGCCGATGCCACCGCGCTTGGAAACGGCATCCGCCATCTGCTCGGCCATCATGCTTTGCCAGAATTCACCTGCAGAACCCTTGCCGTAAACCTCTTCGCTGTCCTTCGGCATCATGTTCTGAAGCATAGTCGTCAGAACACTGGCCTCGAACTTGCGGTAGGTTTCGGGAATCTTTTCATCGGACTTGATGTGGTGGATGTTGCCGACGCCCGCCTTGCCGGCTGCCGTATCGATGCTGTTGATGGCAGATTCGAAGCCGGCATTGCTGGCTGTCAGCACCGATGCTTCGCGTGTTGCGCTCACAGAGCGCAGTTTTTCCCGTGCCGCCATGACCTGTGTCGGGTCAGCTGCGTTCACAACATCAAGCACAAGATCGCTTGGAGGAGAAATGGCCAACGTCGTCATCCTTTTTACGTTTTATCGGATGACGCTATATCTCTAACCTTGCTGGAGGCTGGTGTCTTTCAGGCTCATCTGCAAATCAATGAGCTCATAGACGCTGTTATCGTCGCGCACCCGCGCTTCGTCCGCACGCGCATCATCCCTTTTATCTTCGAGACGCTCGCCCTTTTTCGTCTCTTTCACCACCTGCTGTTCCTGCGCTTTCTCGATGGACTCGAGTCTGATGTCGCGAGACTTCAGCCTGCCGTGGCGTGTGGCATAGTGCTTGAGCATGTGCTGGTGCAGCGGGTCGAGAGAGGTCAGGTAGCCCGTCAAGGTATCGATTTTTTCGGCCAGTTCATTGCGCTCACGCGTGGTAATCGCCAGCTCGTTTTCGGCCATCTGCTTCAAATGTCCCTGGACCTTGACGAGCCTGCCGAGCTTTTTGGATTTGCTGTCGTCCATGATTGCCCCTCACATATTCGCAAAGACGCGAAAGAACCCGGTGACGTACTGGTTGACCAATGCTGCTATGCCAAAATACAGCAACAGCAGACCCCCGCCAAGCGCGTAAGGCGTCGAGATGAAATAGACCGGTATCTGCGGGGCCATCTTGTTGATGAGGCCAATCGCCATATTGAACAGAAATCCATACAGAATGAACGGGCTGGCGACGCGAAGGGCAATGGTCATTGAAGCGACCAGCGTATCGGTCAGCGAGATCAGCATTCGCTGCACGCTCATGGCCCCGCCCAGCGGAATGGACGTGTAAGATTCCACGATGGCACGGAAAATCACATGATGGAAATCGAGAATGAACAGCAGCAGCAAGACGCCATAGGATAGCATGCTGGCTAGCTGGCTTTCCGACGTATCCTCCAGCACATCCTGCACCGGCGGGCCGGTAAAGGCCATGGCCATGCCCATGGCGGTCGCGGCAAACTGCATGCCCAGCACATAGAGATGCGCGATCATTCCGAAGGTCGCGCCAATCAGCGATTCGAAGAACATGAATTTGAGAAGCGTGATGGCATCGGTCGTCACCACGGGATAGATCGTGGTCCACATCAAAGGCAGAATGGCCATGGCGAGAGCCATGGCCGTCAGCAGGCGGATTTGCATGGGAAGGCGCGCCGAGGAAAATCCCGGCATCACCATCAAGCAGGCACCAATCCGGCAAAATGCCAGAAACAGCGCCACAACCGTTCCCTGCGGGTCTGAGATCATGAGATCGAGCCGAGTATCTTTATTTCCGTGCCCTTGGCCAATTCGACATGCGAGAGGACTGGCAGCGTGCTGAAGAGGCGTTCCGTAATCATGCGCACATAAGAACGGGTTTCCGGCAAGGTAACAAGTACGAAAGGCAGCCCGACATCCATGTATTCACGGATTACTTTGCTCGCCTCGTTCGAGAACTCTTCCACCTGACGCGGATCGATATCGAATTCGATCACTTCGCCCTTTGGATCGCGCTTGATGGCCTGCTGGAACACGACGTCCCACTTGGTGCCAAGTCTCAAGACGCGCAGCACGCCATTGTCCGAAAGGTCGCCGCAAATCTGCTGAGCCATACGAATACGGACATGCTCGACGATCTGCTCTGTTCTGCGAAGATGCGGCGCAAGCTCTGCCACGGCTTCGAGAATGAGGTGGAGATTGCGGATGGAAACACGCTCTGCCAGCAACAGTTTGAGAATGGCCTGCAAGCCGGAATAGGACATGTGCGACGAGCAGATTTCGTCCGCCAGTTTCTTGTATTCCGGGTCAAGGCGATCGATCAGCACCTTGACGTCCTTGTAGGACAGCAGCATCGGCAGATTGTTGCGAATGACTTCGCTGACATGGGTCAGAAGTGCCGAGATGTTGTCGATCGGATGGAAGCCCTCGCGCTTGAGGTCTTCCACGAAGTTTTCAAGCACGGAAACGGCCGGCATGCCGAACGCTGGTTCCCGAACCTCGTCGCCCGGAACAGACGGTCTGCGACCCTTGCCGGTGATGACGAGAACTTCGCCGACGCGCAGGGTGCTGGCGGCAACCGTCGTGCCGTGAATGCGGATCTGGTAGGACTTGTCGGGAATGGCGATATCGTCTGTGACCTTGATTTCCGGCACGACGAAACCGTACTGGGTTGCGAATTTCTTGCGCATCTTGCCGACACGGAAGCCAAGCTCCTGGTGCGCGCCGAGCAATCTTGGCGAAACCTGCTTGCCAAGCGCAAGCTCGATTTCGGTTGTGCGCAGAGAATTCTTGACGGTGTCCTTTTCGGCTTCCTGGGCCTTGTTCGTCTGCTGTTCTTCGGCCACGCGCTCGGCGTCTTTCTCCTGCGCCAGCTGGCGCGGGATGATCCAGGCACCGAAGGCAAGCAAGCCACCCAGCGTCATGAACGGCAAGAATGGCAGGCCGGGAACAAGCGAGAGAACCATCATCAGCCCGGCAGCAACGCCAAGAGCCTTCGGGTATCCGCTCAACTGGTTGAGAACCGCGGTGTCTGTGGAGCCCTTGGCACCGCCACGGGTAATGATAAGGCCGGCGGCCAGCGAAACGATGAGGGCCGGCACCTGCGAAACGATACCGTCACCCACCGACAGTTTGACGAAAACGTCAGCGGCTTCACCGATGGCCATGCCGTGGCGGAAAACACCGATGATGATGCCGCCGCAAATGTTGATGCCGGTAATCATGAGGCCCGCGACAGCGTCACCGCGCACGAACTTGGACGCACCGTCCATGGCACCGTAGAAGGCGCTTTCTTCTTCCAGCTCGTGACGACGCAGCTGGGCTTCTTTTTCATTGATGATACCAGCCGACAAGTCGGCATCGATCGACATCTGCTTGCCGGGAATGGCATCGAGGGTGAAGCGCGCGCCGACTTCCGCGATACGCGTTGCACCCTTGGTGATGACGATGAAGTTCACCACGATGAGGATGAGGAAGACGATCAGACCGATCACGAAATCGCCCGACATCACAAGACTGGAGAAGCCAGCGATAACACCGCCGGCTGCTTCGTGGCCCTGGTTGCCATGGGACAGGATGACTCGCGTCGTGGCGATGTTCAGCGCCAGACGGATCATGGTCGAGATCAGAAGAATGGTCGGGAAAGATGAAAAATCCAGCGGGCGCTGGATCCACAGGGACACCATCAGGATGAGGACGGAGAATGCAATCGAGAATGCCAGACCCATGTCGATCAGGAAGACAGGGATCGGCAGGAACAGGATGCACAGAATGGACACGATGCCCACCGCAAACCCGATATCGCGCCCACGCGCCGCGACTTTCGGAAGGGGCAATATGCTTGGAGGCGTTGCCATTCTAACTCCATCTCTTGATGAGAACTGTAGAAATGTCCCGGCCTTGCCCTCATGGAAAAGCCTGCCGACCCAATGGACAGAGATCGACGTCGCAGCATTATGGGATCAAGCTTGCGCGAGAATGGACAAAAACGCGAGGTAAGGCCTGAGATCTGCTTTTTAATCGCCCGCTATATTTAGGCTTTGGTTCAGACTATTTCTGTAATATATTAGGCAGGAACTTCGCGCGATGATAGCGTGCACTCTGGCCATGACCCTCAAAGGCCAAACCCTGCAAGGCTATCCATGTCGACTGTATCTACCTATACCAGTTACCTCAACGTAAACCGGGATATCAAATCCTCGCTGGAGACAGTTGCCAGCAAGGCTTCGGTTGCGCGTGAAACCGCCTATTACGAAGAAAACATCGGCAAGGTCTCCACGGTCGATGAGTTTCTGGGCGACTATCGTCTCTATTCCTATGCCATGAAGTCTTACGGTCTTGAGGATATGACCTACGGCAAGGCCTTCATGCGCAAGGTTCTGGAGAGCGATCTCAGCGATAGCACCAGCTTCGCCAATTCCATGACCGACAAGCGATACCTGCAATTTGCTGAGGCTTTCAACTTCAAGGGCGATACCAAGACTGTTCAGAACACCCAACAGGCCACCAGCCTGACGGATGCCTACAAGGCGTCGTTCACAGCCGAGGAAACATCGCTCAAAGCCGAATCCACCTATTTCGCCGCGCAGATTACCAAGGTCACCAGTCTCGACGGCCTCGTCAACAATGAGCGCCTTCGCACCTATATGCTCGATGCGGCCGGCCTTGATTCGAAATATACGTCCCAGTCCTATCTGAAACAGGTTTTGACCAGCGATCTCAATGATCCGGCGAGCGTCGCCAATCAGGCCAAAGATCCTGCATGGAAAAAACTCGCAGAAGCTTTCAATTTCAAGACAGACGGCACCATCAATGGCAGCGTGCAGACGGCTGACCAGACCGAAGATCTGAAGCTGGACTACATCTACAACCAGTCGACATTCCCATCCGATACCCTGGCCGATGCCAACAAGCGTTACTGGGAAAAGAACGTCGCCACGGTGGCAACGGCCACCGAGCTTGTTGCCGATCCTCGGATGCTGGATTACGTCAAAACGGCGTTCGACCTGAACCCGACGATCATGGCCAGCAGCGTGGCAAGCCTTATGTCGAGCGTGAACTTTGCCACGACCTATGGCAACACGAAGCTGCTGGACAGCTTCAATTTCGAAACGGATGGCACGCTGGCGTCAGGCAACACGGCGCAGACCGCGCTCCAGACCGTCGACATCAACAAGAAGTACAAGACCGCGTTTCTGGAAGACCAGTCCAAAGCGTCGGACGAAGCCATTACCAACTATAAAGCACGGGTCGAGGGCTTTACCAGCATCGAGGACTTCTTCGTCTCGAACAAAAAGGATAAGGACAAGAAGAATGACAGCGTCACCGAAGTCTGGGACGTGGCACTCAGGGCTTTCGGCATTGATCCTGATGAGGTCAGCCAGTCTGAGCTGAAGCGTGTTTTGACGAGCGATGTCAATGACAAGAAAAGCTACGTCAACACCCTGAAAGACGAACGCTTCGTTGAGCTGAACAAGGCGTTCAACTTCACCTCCGATGGCTCGCTAAAGGCTCCTCTTCTGGCGCAATCGGAAAGCATAACGGAGAGACTTGCGGGCGATTACCAGAACGCGAAGCTGAGATCGCTGACCGGGGCCGAAAAAGATGCGGCTGGCAAGAAAGCGGACGCCGAGATCGAATATTACAAATCGCAAATGCAATCGATCAAGTCTGTGAAAGACTTGCTGGCCGATAGCCGCCTGACGAAGTTCATTTTCGAGGCCAATGGCATCGACCCCAAAAGCGTCGAACCGGCTGACCTGAAGAAGATGTTCACGTCCGACCTGTCGGACCCGAAAAGCTACGTCAATTCACTGGATGACAATAAATTCGCCGAGATTGTCGCATCGTTCAACTTCGATACTGAAGGTAAACTGACTGAAAAGGCCGTTGGTGGAGCGCAGCAGCGAGGCGCTATTCTGGAAACGACCAACCAGTATGTCCGCCAGACGATGGAAGAAGACCAAGGCGAATCCAATGCGGGCGTTCGGCTTGCGCTGTATTTCGAGCGCATGGCGCCCACCATTTCAAGCGCCTATGGCTTCCTCAGCGACGATGCGCTGTTCCAGTTCTTCAAGACTGCCTATAACCTGCCAACCTCGGTCGGCAACATGGATGTGACCAAGCAGGCGGATCTGGTGAACACCTATATCGACATCACCAAATTGCAGGACCCGGATTACGTCGGAAAGATGCTGAAGCGGTTTACCGCCCTTTACGATGT
Source organism: Rhizobium sp. WCS2018Hpa-16 (assembly GCF_031843705.1). Lineage (NCBI taxonomy): Bacteria > Pseudomonadati > Pseudomonadota > Alphaproteobacteria > Hyphomicrobiales > Rhizobiaceae > Rhizobium > Rhizobium sp. WCS2018Hpa-16. Next base: position 479,934 of record NZ_JAVTIX010000002.1, on the reverse strand, counting down.
TCAGAACAATAACAGCTCTTCGACCCTGTCGATCCTGAGCGGCGCGACATCCATCAGCGCCGATACGCTTCTAGCCGTGGCGCAGCTGAAATCAGGTTAGTCGAACGTAATTCGTTTCGAGCAAAAGAAAACGCCGTAAATCACGAGGATTTACGGCGTTTTTCATAGATAGCCATGTTTGGTGGCTTAATACTCTTCGTCGCTGCGGCGCTGTGCGACACCTTCTTCATCCGGATTGCTTTCATCATCTGCAACGGGAATGGCGTAGGAGCCTTTCAGCCAGCGCGAAAGGTCCAGAGACCGACAGCGATCCGAGCAGAAAGGATAGTCTTCGCGCGTGGAGGGCCTTTTGCACTCCGGGCAAGGCTGCGCCTTTCGCAGCGGTGTGACAGTCGGTTTGTTGGATGGATCGGTCACTGGGATTAGCCTTCTTGCCAGGAGGAAGCCACCTCGAAGCCTTCACCAGCCAGAAGTGACACCGTTTCATAGAGCGGTAGCCCGACGACATTGGTGTAGGATCCGGTCAGCTTCTGCACGAAACAACCGGCAATGCCCTGAATGCCGTAAGCACCCGCCTTGCCGCGCCATTGGCCTGACGCGATGTAGCTTTCGATTTCATCCTGCGACAGGCGCTTGAAACGAACCTTGGTTTCAACCACCTTCTGGCGCACCTTACCGCTGGGTGTCACCAGGCAGACGCCCGTATAGACCCAGTGGCTGCGGCCGGACAGAAGATGAAGTGCCGCCGAAGCCTCTTCGATATACTCAGCCTTGCCGACAATGCGGCGGCCCACGGCCACCACCGTATCGGAGCCAAGCACATAGGCGCCTTTCCAGGCAAGCTCACCCTTCACCGCCTTGTAAGCAGCCTCGGCCTTCTGCAAGGACAGGCGGCGGCATAGCGTGCGGGGATGTTCAAGCCGGGCTGGCGTCTCGTCGATATCCATTGGCATCAAACGATCGGGCTCAATGCCCACCTGATGCAACAGCTCAAGGCGGCGTGGCGACCCGGAAGCCAGAATCAGCTTTTGTTTTGCGTCTGTCATGCTCTGCCAGTCGTCCGGTCTGCCGGGCGATTACTTGAAACGATAGGTGATGCGACCCTTGGTCAGGTCATATGGTGTCATTTCGACAAGCACCTTGTCGCCCGCCAGAACGCGGATACGGTTCTTGCGCATGCGGCCGGCTGTGTGGGCGATGATTTCGTGTTCGTTTTCCAGCTTCACGCGAAACGTGGCATTCGGCAAAAGTTCGGTTACGACGCCCGGGAATTCGAGGACTTCTTCTTTGGTCATATAGAGTTTTTCTTCCTGTTGATAATGCCGGACTGAGCAGTCCGGGAAAATTGCGCGGAAACTACACAATCGCCGCACATTTGTGAACCTAAATTGTCAATCGTTTTAAAGTGTCTCGGAAAACAGCCTTGGCCGCTGCGGCAGGCGCTCCGAAATCAGCTTTTTGAGATGCTCGCGCACCTCGCGATAGGCTTCCAGAATCTGTTCTCGCGTGCCTGTCGCCACCGTTGGATCCATGGTTGGCCAGTAGACGACATCAAGGGCGTTCGATCTGGTCAGTTCAAGGGCGGCATGATGCGCTTCCGGCGTCAACGTAATGATAAGATCAAAGAAATCATCCTCGATTTCATCCAGCGTCCGCGGTTTGTGTTTTCCAAGCGTCAGACCCGCCTCATCCAACACCGCATCCACGAAAGGGTCGCGCTCACCTGCGCGCACGCCTGCCGATTGAATGTAGATGCCGGGAGCAACGATTTGTTTGGCGATGACTTCGGCCATGGGTGAGCGAATGGAGTTCATGCCGCACATGAACAATATGGCGCGCGGGGGCTTGTCTTTCAAGTCGATGCCGACAGGGTCCTGCACGCCTACCCCCGCCAATAGAGCACACAGACCAATGTGAACAGACGACGCGCCGTATCGAAATCGACCTTTATCTTGCCTGAGAGACGATCCATCAGCGTTTGCGAGCCGTCATTGTGAATGCCGCGCCGACCCATGTCGATGGCCTCGATCTGGCTTGGCGTGGAAGAACGGATCGCTTCATAATAGCTTTCGCAGATCATGAAGTAGTCTTTGATGATCCGCCGGAATGGCGTCAACGAGAGGATGTGGGTGGCAACAGCCTGCTCGTCTTCGGTCCTGATGGTGAAAACCAGCTTGGAATCGACAAGCGAAATATTGAGCTTGTAAGGCCCACCCGCATGGCCATTGGGCTCGAAACTGTTTTCCTCGATCAGATCGAAGATTGCGACGGCGCGTTCATGCTCCACGTCGGGTGTGGACCGGCCGATGCTCTCGTCCAGTACCACATCGCAGAGCCTGAAAGCGCCGGGCTCCATCTCTTAACCCTCTAGATTGAGACGAATGGCAACGGAGCGCGCATGGGCGTCCAGCCCTTCGGAATGGGCCAGTATGATGGCCGCTGGCGCCAGTTGCCGCAACTGATCCGGCCCAAGCCTCAGGATCGACGTGCGCTTGACGAAATCGAGAACAGACAGGCCCGAAGAGAAGCGCGCAGAGCGCGCCGTCGGCAGCACGTGGTTGGAACCGCCGACGTAATCGCCGATGACTTCAGGCGTGTGGCGTCCGACAAAGATCGCACCGGCATTGCGAATGCCCGCCATCAGCGCGTCGGGATCATCGACGGCGAGTTCCAGATGCTCTGCCGCGATGCGGTTGGCCAGCGGAAGCGAGGCCTTGAGGTCATCGACCAGAATGATCGCGCCGAAATCGCGCCAGCTCGCAGTCGCCGTCTTCTCACGGGACAAGAGTTTCAACTGGCGTTCAACGGCCTGCTCCACGGCCTTGCCCAATTCCCGATCATCGGTGATCAGAATGGATTGTGCGCCCTCGTCATGCTCGGCCTGCGCCAGAAGATCGGCGGCCAGCCATTCGGGATTGTTGTTTTTGTCCGCAATCACGAGCACTTCAGAAGGTCCGGCAATCATGTCGATGCCGACAGTGCCGAACACATGGCGCTTGGCCGCTGCCACATAGGCATTGCCCGGGCCGACGATCTTGGCCACTGGCGCGATCGTCTGCGTGCCATAGGCGAGTGCCGCCACAGCCTGTGCGCCGCCAATGCGGTAGATTTCCTCAACACCTGCAATGCGCGCTGCCGCCAGCACCGCCGGGTTGATGACACCGCCATTGGCCGGAACGACCATCACGACGCGCTCAACGCCGGCAACCCGTGCCGGAACCGCGTTCATCAGCACCGAACTCGGATAGCTTGCGGTGCCGCCGGGCACATACAGACCCACAGCTTCGATGGCCGTCCAGCGAGAGCCGAGGCCCACACCGATATCGTCCTCGTAAATATCGTCCTTCGGCATTTGCCGGGCATGGTGCTTTTCAATTCGCGCGGCCGCAAGCTTCAGCGCGTCCAGCACGGCAGGATCGACCTGCGCAATTGCTGCATCGATTTCCTCAGCGGTCACGCGCATGGATGTCTTGGTAAAATCCAGGCCATCGAATTTCAGAGAATAATGGGCGAGCGCCTCATCGCCACGGGTGCGGACATCATGAATGATATCGCGCACGACAACATTGACGTCCTCGGAGACTTCTCTCTTCGTCGTCAGGAATGTCGCGAATGCCTGTTCGAAATCTTGAGACGATTGTTCCAGCCAGATTGCCACGTCACTTACCCTCTTGATGCCCCAAAGCTCAAACCCCGGGGCGAATGCTTTGCCTGCACATTTCACTCAACGCAACGCGCCTTCCGAAAATCACACCGGACTTCCTGAAGGCGAATTGCTCTGGGGTATGTGGCATAAATTAAAACAGGCGAGCAAGGCAATTCACCCTGCCCCGGCTTTATAAGATCAGTCTAACGAATGTTGCGGTTGCGATGCCGTTTCCCAACCACCGCTGAGATCGGCAAGTTGCGCCTCGATGCACTCGACATCCAGCGCAATCGCACCGCCACCGGACAGTGTCAGCTCCACCGTTCCATCGGGGCCTTCGCCATTCTGGGTGAACTGCACGGCCAGCAGCGACAGGACCTGATCCTTGTTATCGCGATTGAAACCGTAGGAGCGCACATTGCCCACGCGCTTCAGCGCTAGCACGCTGCGGCAACGCTCGGGCGGCTGGCCTTTTTTGGCAGTGTGTTCCCAGACAAAGCGGTTGGCAGAAAGAACGAACTGGCCGTGCTTTCGATCAAAGGACACATCTTTCAGCTTGAAGACGCTGTCCTGCATGTGTGTCGAGATAATGGAGAGGTCTTCTCCATCAAGCGCCATCAATTTAAGGCCGCTCATCGTATCTATGCCCTCCGTGCGCGGCCAGAGCCGCTCAAATTCCATTGTGACTCGGAGATAGGCAGTCGAGGCCCGATCTGCAACCAGCGGGCCTCGATGACGGGTGGATTAGAGCAATTCCAGCAAACGTGGCCACCGGAATTGCCTATAACAATAGTTAGTCGCTGACGCGCTCAACCTGCGCGCCGCAGCGGTTGAGCTTTTCTTCCAGACGCTCGAAACCACGGTCGAGGTGATAAACGCGGGAAACCATCGTCTCGCCTTCAGCAACCAGACCGGCAATGACGAGCGAAACGGATGCACGAAGGTCGGTTGCCATGACAGGCGCGCCCTTGAGGCGGGACACGCCCTCGATGCGGGCCATCTGGCCGGAGAGCGAGATCTTCGCGCCCAGACGCGCCAGTTCCTGCACGTGCATGAAGCGGTTTTCGAAGATTGTCTCTGTAATGTGCGAAACGCCCTGCGCGCGCGTCATCAGCGCCATGAACTGCGCCTGAAGATCCGTCGGGAAGCCAGGGAAAGGCTCGGTGACGACATCAACGGGGTGAATACCGTTGCCGTTGCGCACAACGCGCAGGCCGGTTTCCGTTTCGGTGATGGTCGCGCCGGCAAGCTTTAAAGTTTCCAGTGCGTTGTCGAGCAACGACGCTCTGGTGCCTTCCAGCAGAACATCGCCACCTGCCATGGCAACGGCCATGGCATAGGTGCCGGTTTCGATGCGGTCTGGAAGCACGCGGTGGCGAGCACCGTGCAGCGATGTGACGCCTTCGATTGTGATGGTGGAGGTGCCTGCACCCTCAATCTTCGCACCCATCGCCTTCAAGCAATCGGCAAGATCGACCACTTCAGGCTCACGCGCCGCATTGTGAATGACTGTCGTGCCACGCGCCAGAGACGCGGCCATGAGCATGACATGGGTTGCGCCCACAGAAACCTTGGGGAATGTGTATGTCGCGCCGATAAGGCCACCCGCCGGTGCTGTCGCGTTGATGTAACCGCTGTCGATTTCCATCTTGGCGCCCAGCGCCTCCAGCCCCTCGATGAACAGGTCAACCGGGCGCGTGCCGATGGCGCAGCCGCCGGGCAAGGACACACGGGCCTTGCCATCACGCGCCAGAAGCGGGCCAATGACCCAGAAGCTTGCGCGCATCTTGGACACCAATTCGTAAGGTGCCGTCGTATCGACAATCGTGCGGCAGGTGAAATGCACCGTGCGCGAATAGCCCTCGCCCTGGCTTTCGCGCCGTCCGTTGACCGATACGTCCACACCATGGTTACCGAGAATGCGGACGAGCTGCTCGACATCGGCCAGATGAGGCACGTTTTCCAGCGTCAGAGTGTCACTCGTCAGCAAGGAAGCGATCATCAAGGGCAAAGCTGCATTCTTTGCGCCGGAAATCGGGATGATGCCGTTAAGTTCGTTGCCGCCGATGATTCTGATGCGATCCATACGTGCCTACGAGCGATGCGCTCGCCTTTCCTGAGTGCTTGCAACGGTAAGGCGCCGCGCCATCCGTTGTGTGATATCCGGTCTGAGATCGGTTTTGAGAGCGGGCCTGCCGCGTAATTCGTCAGGCTACGCAGTAAAGGAAACTCAGCACCAATTCAATTTTCTGATGAATATTTTATGTCAGCACGATTCGTCCGTTTTTGCGGCGGGCAGACCATTTGTTTCGTCCGCCTCTCCAGCGCGTCGTGCCCGCGCCTGCTGTTTGCGCCGCGCCAGGTTTTCACGCAGCTTCTGCGCCGCACGCGCCTTGCGCTCGGCCTCCTGCCGCTTGGCCCGGTCGCCGGGTCCATTTTGCCCCAAGGGAGGCTCAGGCTTATCCGCCTGATTCTCGTGATGATCGTCCATGGGCGCACCCATAGCCGAATTCACGGCTTTTCAACAGCCCCCACCGGTTTTTGCACTGTTGAACGACGAAGTCTGTATTTGCGGCTTGCACTCGTCATAAACCTATGGCAATAGGCCCCAACTTGATGTGAAGCACCTGCTTCGGCGTCAGATGCTGCGGTAGCTCAGTGGTAGAGCACTCCCTTGGTAAGGGAGAGGTCGAGAGTTCAATCCTCTTTCGCAGCACCATTTCCCAAGTTCTCAGTTTTCTTTGAAATAGATCGCCAGCACAGCTGCGTCAGCACGCGCTTATTGGCCGCGAACTTACGCAGCCGCTTTGGGAATGATGTTCTTTTGAAAAGTGGGTGCAGGGCCGCGTTCGACGCCTTGAAAAAACAAGCCAGCACGACAGCGCACAGTGGCTGCCACCTGCTCGCCTCACACGCAGGCGCGGCTTTTCAAGGCAGGCGCGGACATACCTGCTAACCATCGCATCGTTCTAGCTGTGCTTAAAACCCGGATTGAACGCGGGAGAAGACCATGTTTGTGAACATGCCGATCTGCGCACCGACAAAGGGTGCTGACACGCCAACCGCCACCATGACCGCAATGATCTTGGGAACGAAGGTCAGCGTTGTTTCCTGGATCTGGGTCAGGGCTTGAATCAACGCAATGACGATCCCGACGATCATCGCTGCACTGACAGCAGGGCCAGATGCAATCAGGACAGTCCAGATCGCATTCTGCATAATATCAAGAGCGTCGGCCTCGTTCATCTCGGCGGCTCGATTCACTCGGCGTCACGAAGCCGAAATTGAGACATGAAAATTTGTGACGCCGTTACCGTCAGGCAAGAGCGATAGATGATTCGCGCCCCGCCGTTAAGCCGGGGTCTGCGCTATTTTGATGCCCTGGGTAATGGCAATGCTGGCACCAGAAGTGGTTGTTGCCGTCAGGCCCTCTGCTGTGACCTTGATGGAGGCCACGACACCGCTGGTCTTTTCATCCGCGCTGGTAATTGTCTTGCCAATATAGGAAGACGCATTCGCCAGCGTGGAATTCGACAGCAGGCTCTCAAGATTGGTGTTGGTCTTGATCTGCTGCTCCACCTGGGAGAAGGTCGCAAGCTGCGATACCTGCTCGGTGGCGTCCATCGGGTCCGTCGGATCCTGGTTCTTCATCTGCGTGATGAGGAGCTGCAGGAAGTTGTTGTAGTCGAGCGTCGCCTTAGCGGAGTCCTGTTTGGACGCCGCTGGGGTGCTGGTCTTGGATGTACCTGTGGACGAATTGATTGGGTCTACCACGGTGCAATTTCCCGTCTCAGTTCACTGACCACGGCAGGCGTGATCTCGTGGCTGTTGAGAATGGCCTCTTCCTTGGCGTAGAGGCCGCGGATTGTCTTGAGGGCATCGAAAGGCCGACCAGACGAAACCGTCGCATCCACCCGCTTCAATTCGGAACGAATTTCTTCGTTCTTGAAGGTTGTCAGAAGCATGGTGATGGACTTGCGGAACAGTGAAAGCGACTGATCCTTGCCTTCGGGGTTGATCAGCATCATCTGAACGATGAAATAGAGCTGCCGCAAAGGTGTCGTCGTGTCTTCAAGTTGCAACACGTGGTTTTCCAGAAGGAATGTCACGTCGTTGAGAAATTCCAGAGACACTTTCCGGTCAACGCGCAGAACAGCGCCGTTGATGAAAATCTTTTCCCCAGACTTCAGAGAGATCCGCAGTGTACTTTTCATTTTAATCCATCCTTGATGATGGTTGTAACGTCGATAATGCCCTGATAATTCTTCGAAGTACGCTTGCGTATCAGCTCACACTCTCTCAGAATCCAGATAGCGATGGATATCAGGTTGGCTTTCAGTTCAACGGGAAGCTCATTTTCCGATTGCTTAAGATCGTCGATGAGCCTTGTCCAAACGCGTCTTGTATAAAAAATTGCCTCGATGCCGTCCTTGCCGTAATTGTCCTGGCCTTTGGCCACGGTAAGAAGTTCGATCGATCTCTCTAGGACCTGTCTTTCCCTATCCCGGGCGATATTGGGGTCATCCTCCATTATCTCCGCATATGAAAACTGGAACATTCATCTTTCCTTCATGGTCTCAACCGGCACCCGTCATAGGCGTTTTCTGTTTTCGTCAGAGATAGTTCACCAGGCTCAGTCCCTGGATTTTCGAAGTGATCGAGTAGGAAGTCTCGACCTGGTTCAAAAGGGTTGTGAGGCGCGTGGAAGCTTCGTACGTGTCAACGCCAATGAGGTTGGTGAGCTGCGTATCGATGATGGTCTTCTGGGCGCTCATGTAAGTATTCGCCTTTTCCACACGTTCCTGGGAAAGTCCGATCTTTGAGCGCTGGGTATCGATGCCGGAAATTGCCGATCCGGCCAAGCTGGTTGTGGTGCTGTTGACAACAGCCAGCGCACTCGCGTTCAATCCGGTATTTACCAGTTGTGACGATATCACACTTGCAAGAACAAGGTTTTTAAAACCATCGGAGTTGGCCGTCGTGGATGTAGATACGGTTTCCGAAGTACTAATACGGCTGCTCATCGTGGCTTCGGATGCGCCTGTCCAGGACGACCAGTCGAGATTGTCCTGATAATCGGTCAGGAAGGTCTTCATATCGTCAGCCGTCACCGCAGACGGGTCGGGAAACTGCAGATCGAAGGCATCCTTGAAGTCCTTCGTGAAATCCGCGACGAACGTATCGCTCAGCGTCTGGACGTCGGTGTTGATGCCGGAGAACAGGAACTCACCATTAACAGCCGTGTTGGAGTAGCTGACGAAATTCTCAAGCGTGGACATGGCCGTCGTCTGGGCAACGCTCAAGCTGCTGGCATCCGTGTTGCCGCTGAGTGCAATCGTCGAGTTCAGAAGGCTCTGTGCGGAAGCAGACATGTTTTCCATGGCGAGCTGAGAGGCGTCCATGCGCTGCTCGGCAATGGAATTTGCATCCATGATGGACTGAAGACGGCTGCTTTCGCGATTGTAATCCACACTCGTCGATGTGCGTGTTCCAAGTTCCAGGCCCACATCGGCATAGGTGCCAGTCACAGCTTCGGTCTGCAACTTCGTGATTTCCGTCTGCGCGGTCGCGACAGTCAGCTGCATGGCATTCGTGATGGAAAGGGATGAGATTGGGGTCGTTTTCATATTAGCCTGCGGCCTCCATCAGCGTCTTCAAAAGGTCATCAATGGTCGACATGAGTTTTGCCGCAGCTTTATAGGACTGCTCGATGTCCAACATCTGGATGAGTTCCTCGTCCAGATTGACACCTGTCGAGTTGGAGTAGGCCTCTGTTGACTTGTTCAACATTGCCGATGTGCTTTCCGCAGCCGTCGTCGCATTGCTGCGATATTCTTCCACAAACCCGATAGAGTCCGAGGCGAAGCTGAGCAGCGTCACTTTGGTCGAGATGCCTGCATTCGGGTCGAACTCAACCTGTGTGTTCAACGCCGCTGCATATTTGTACAGCAGATCGGAATAACCGGAGGAGCCGTCCACATTTGGCGTATCCCCGGCAATGTTACCGTCACGCAGCTTGATCGGCGACGCCGTCGCATCTGCTGACACGGTGATCAGACCAGCCAGGCCAGGCACGAGTTCAGCCGTCTCGAAATCGACGGTGGAGCCATCCTTGGTGGTGAACAGTCCTGCGATGGCATCGCCACCAGCGTCGACTTCAGCAAAGGCTCCGATGACCGTACGTGCGATTTCATCGAGCTGCGCCTGGTAGGTCGGGTAGACCTCATCGCGCAATTGCAGAAGTGCCGGAAGGCTGCCCTTGGCATTGGTATTGCTGCCAGCGCTGGTCTTGATCGACACGCCATCGATATAGATGCCGGCGCCGGTCGAGCTGGCGTCATAGGCCGCTTGCGGGTCGAACGAGACTTTGCGCGCCGTCGTTTCAAACAGCGTCGTGCCGTCAGAGGTATAGATCACCATGTCGTTGTTGGAACGCGTGGTGGTGGAAATGCCGACAATGCTGGAAATCTGCTTGAGAAGACCTTCGCGCTGGTCAAGCGCATTGTTCGGGTCCCCGCCTGCCGCCGTTGCGGAACTGACCGCATTGTTGGCCTGCTCGAAATCAGCCAGAAGCTGGTTGAGCTTCTGGATCGTCGTGTCGATCTTGCTATCGGCGTCCGCTCTCAACTGCTGAACAGCCTCGGTAGAGGTGTTCAGAGAGCTGGCCACGTCGCCTGCGGCACTGATGGCGGCCGATGCCAGAGTCACGTCACCGGGTGACGCAGCGTAGGTCTGCATGGCTTCCTGCAGTGCGGAGAGATAGGTGGAAGGCGCTGCCGTGTATTCTTCGCCACCCAAAAGGACGCTCAGCGAATTCATGCCATCGAGGAATGTCTGCTTGCCGGCATCGTCGGAGGTTGCCGTCAGCGTCTGCTTCAAAAGCGCGGTGTCTTCGGTACGCTCGATCTTGACCGTGATTGCGCCTGTGGACGCATTCGTGGTCGTGATCGCCGTACGGCGATTGTAATCCGCAGTGCTGGCGTTCGAAATGTTATTCGAAACGACACCCGTCTGAATAGCAGTGTTACTCAGAGTTGCCTTTGTCGTATTAAGCGCCGATCCCAGAGACATTCACTCGTCCTTTAAAGCGTTACCGTACCAGATTGATGAGAACGTCCATCAGATCGGAACCGGTCTGGAAGACTTTGGAATTGGCCGTGTAGCTGCGCTGCGCCTGGATCATTTCTGTCAGTTCAGTCGCGATGTCGACGTTGGACGATTCCAGCTGCTTGGAGTTGATGGAGCCAAACCCGGTCTGACCCGCAAAGCCGAGCGTCACGACGCCGGATTCCGCACTCGGCTGGAATACGTTTCCAGACAGGACAGAAAGGTTGTCAGGGCTTGCTACGTCAGCAAGAGGAACGCGATAGAGCGGCCGAGCTGCTGATTTTGCGTAAGTTGCATAGACAGTACCGTCAGAGTTAACCGAGATGGACTGTACCTGCTCTGCAGTATTGCCGTTGATCCCGCCCTCTTCAATGGTCGAACCGGCTGCTGACAACTGCGTCATACCAGACAGATCAATCACAATATCTGTGCCATTGTTTGGGTCAGAAATATTCAAGCTGGTGACATCAAAGGTCTTGGTTGTAGGATCAAATACCATGGTATCAGACGCAACAGAGGGCTGCGAATAAGGGAACGAACCATCCGCGGAAGCATATGCAGCGTCATAAACGGCCACTTCCCACTGGTTGTCTGCCGACTTGGCGAAATAGAAATCGTATTTGATTGCCTTGCCGAGCGTGTCGTAGCCAGTCACGGACGTTTTAAGCGTACCCTTTTGATCCACGACCACCGTCGCGTTCTGATTGCCTGGGAGGTTGGCAGGATCCACAATTGGCGCGGACGAGCTGAGGTTACCCGTAATGGAACCCAGCGTGGATTCCGTTGCCGTCATGCCGTTGGCTGAAACGTTGACAGGCACAAGACCATCGTAGCTGTTGATCACGGTCGTTGGTGTTGTGCCGGTATACTCGTAACCGAGGAGCGTGAAGCCCGCATCATTGACAAGGTTGCCTTCGTCATTTGCCGTAAACGAGCCGGAGCGCGTCAGGAAGACGTTGCCTGCCGTGTCCTGCACGACGAAAAATCCGTCACCGTTGATGGCAAGGTCCGTCGAAGACTGCGTTCCAACAGCCGCGCCCTGCTGGGAAATCGAATATTTTACTTTGGTATCAACGCCACCGGAATTGTAGTTGCCCCCGGCTGAAGAGAGGACAAGCGAAGAAAAGGCTGTCGAGGCGCTTTTGTAACCGGTGGTGCTGGAATTAGCGATGTTGTCGCCGACTGTGCCGAGCTTGTTTGCCTGGGCACCCATGCCGGATACGGCGGTTTTCATCGTTCCAAAAAGGCTCATCTCGAATCCTCTGCTTTAACTGTCTCGACGTTAGGATGCGGGCCTTGCGTGAAGCTGTCTGTTTTTCCGCTGGTTGAAAAAGTTATTCAAAAAATAAGATATTAAGCGGAACCAATTGGCGCAGCGGCCGTTGTGATGTCGATATGTGATGAAAATCGAATATAGCCTTTGAAAAGGCTTAAACGAAAAAACGCCGCGGGCTGGATAGACCCACGGCGTGTCAGGGATAGGCTTGCATGTGTTTTCTCCAAATACCTTTTTCAAGGATCTCCGGGGGTGAACCTGCTTAGCTCCAGTCGATGCAGTAACCGAGAAATCTCTTGGAATCGATCGGGTCGAAACCGAGCTTCTTGCGAAGCTTTTTGCGCAACTTGCTGATGTGGCTCTCAACGACGTTCTCTTCGACTTCCTCGTCGAAAATGCCATAGATCGCGTTGAAGATCTGCGACTTGGAAACGCGACGACCGCGATTTGCGATTAAGTATTCCAGAATACGACGCTCGCGGCGCGGCAATGCGAAAAGCTCGCCGTTGACCTCGGGATCGCGTCCATCCGAAAACACTCTGATCGGACCAACATCCGTGAAATTCGTCAGCACCGACAAGCGGCGACGAATTGCAGCTGCACGCGCCAAGATCTCTCTTGGATGAACCGGCTTGCGGACGACATCGTCCACGCCACAGTCAAACAGAGCAAGCGTTGCATCCAGCGAATGATGATCGCTGACTGCGATCACAGGTGCCTGCGAGCGATCTCTGATCGCGCGTGGCAATTCATGCGTCATCTCGGCTTGCCCGATCAGGAAAGCCTCGATTGCAGCGACGTCAGAGTCTGCTGCTGTGGTTACCCACTCACCAAATTCAACCGGGTCAAACCCGGTCGAGGGAATACCCTCTCGCCCAAACAGGGCTGTATAGCCGTCCTTAACAAGCTTCCGCTCATCAACTACCACGATCATTCGTCCGCCTCCGAATCAGTGTAGCCAATCTACAAGCTGAGGTGTACGAATCGTGGGAATCTCTCACAACTACAAAAAAGCACAGGCATTAATTAATAATTGATTAACCATATTGTCCCGATTTGATCTATATCTAGTAGGCCTCACGAAAAATTGGGATATTTTTTCGGGGGAAAAGTGCGAGTCAAGCCACTTAATGCTTGCGTGCCTTTTTTTGGGTTAATCCTGCCACATTTGTTTTTTGGGCCCTTTGCGAGCTTGATTGCAACTTTTGATTGCTCAACTCAAGCAGAAATTTCTCGCATTGGCGGTCCACTGACCATAGCCGGTAGCGATCAGATTGGAGATGACACGGCACACATTTCGCTGTTGGGCGGGGTCATTATTGGGTCCAGCGTGGTAGCGCGCGACCGCCATCGTCCATGTCTCGTGTCGGTCGTGAAGCCTTTTCAGGAACTGCGCGGCATAGGCGACGTTCTTCGCGGGGTCGAACATTTCGGCAACGGAGGCAAATTCACCCCCGTGGAAATGGACGTTGATCTGCATGCAGCCGATGTCGATCAGCTTCGCGCCGCCGCGTCTGGCATCCTCCACCAGCTTGTAAGCGTCAGGCATGGTGGCAGGAAAATAGGCCTTGCCTTCAATGTTGATGGCGTAGGGGCTGAGCGACCCCTTGCGGCCTGTCTCCGTCAGACCGACCGAATAGAGGATGCCTTCGGGTATCCCATAATGGCCTGCGGCGGCCTGTATCTGGCGTTCGCAATCTGCTTTAGAGGCTGTCTGGGAGGCCTCACAGATAGACGTGGTCAGGACGAGTGCCGACGCCGCCAACAGCAGTCTCAGGCTGCAAAATGCTCTCATTGATAGTGGTCTCCTCACGGCCGCTTTGCCCTGGCTGCCGGTAAAACTGTTCCTGCGATTTGTCGCCATCGCCGCGCTGACCCTGCTGCGCGCCATTCTGGCTTGCATCGTTTGGCTGGCGGTTGCCGGTGGCGCTATCCTGCCGGTCTGCATTGCTGGCCAGTGTCACCGTCACCTGGTCGACGCTGAAACCCTGTGCCTTCAGGGCATCCATGATCTCGGAGCTGTCTTTCTGCAGCTCGCTATAGCCCTTGAGCGTATGGGCCGTCAGTTGCACACTGAGCTCGTCGCCCACCAGCTTCATCGCTGCGGTCACGTGCCCAAGCTCAACCGGGCTCATCTGGATCTTCAACACGTGAACAACCTGTCCCGTACTGGAGATCATAGGAGCGTTGCCGGTCTGCCCAGCCATGGAGGCCGCCCAATCGGGATCAGCTGCCATAGCGCTGCTGATGGCTGTCGCATTGGAGGCAGCCGCCATGCCGACAAAACGCCTGCTCTCCACGACCTGTACGATATTGGTGACATCACCTGATGCTTTTGACACATCCAGGGTGGCGGTACCGTCTTCGCTGGTTTCAATGTGGAAATCGACACCCGGTGTGTCCTGCTTTTGCAGCCTGACCACCGTCGATGTAGTCGCAGCGCTGTCAGAAAGACCCGGATCAGTCGCGGCAGTGCCGGTTATGCCTCCCTGTTGTGCCTGTTGGGCCATGGCATTTTGTGCTTCCGGCGGGGTGTTCTGATTAATCGGCATGGTGGTCGAGGACAGCAGGGACAGAAGATCCATATTGTCGCCAGCGCCCTCAACGGGCTCTGCCTCCACCTCACCCTCGCCTGCGTCTTCCCCGTTGTCGCCCGCTTCATCTGTCTTTGCGGAGAGAGGCGATGTGACAAGATTGGTCAGGGCCGTCACAAGCGCTGCAAGGTCGTTATCCGGAAGAGCCGCGACATTGACATCGTTCAACGGCTTGATGACATTGGTAACATCAGGCTGCTTGCCCGCCTCTGTCGCGGCCAGCGCCGTCTCCAGGCTTAGGTCTTGCTGCACAGGCAGCACGGGCTGCTCGATAACGATTGGAGCCGGCGCGACAGGATTGGCGTTGGAAACTTGGGCCTGCGTTCCCGAAATGGGCGCCGCAACTGGCGAGGGTGCCGCTTCGGATACGACCGGTTGGACCGGGGCCTCGTTTACCGAGGCAGAGCTTGTATCCGCTGATGGTGTTCTTTGATGTGCGGGAGACGAGCTTTGCGGTGGCGATTTGCTTTTTTCAAACGATCCCAGCGTATCGGAAAAACCCGTCCCTCCCCTCTTGGACGCGCTTTCTTTATTCTGCCGGTTAGACTGGCTGACGGAGTCGGCCATACCCGGAATAACAGCCTGTGCAACGTTCATGCTATCTCTCCTCCTGCTCCAGCAACGAGTCGATCTCGGACAGCCGAGCTCTGCTCTTGTTGAAAAATTCGTTCAAAGGCGCGCCGGCCACGTCCTGCGCCGATGCCTCGGCAGGTGCGGTAGCGTCGCCAGCAGCCGGTTCAGCCGCTTTTTCCGGCGCATCCGGTGCGCCACTGGCGCTGGGTGGCGGTGTCGGTGTCGCGACGGCAGGCTGTCTCACAATCTGTTCGGCAATCGTCTTTGCAGCATCGCGCAATGCGATATCGCGAGGCGACAATTCCTCGTTTGGTATGCTGGCCAGCGCTTCACTGGCACTGCGAACATCTTGGCCCGGCACACCCGCCAGGCCAGAATAAAGCTTGGACAGGGGTGCGCGAGAGGTCTCGCCGGTCTGCGATGTCAGCCCCGCGACCTGCTCTGTGGCAAAGCTGGCCAGTTTTGTCTCGCCCCGCAACGAAGCCTGGCGCGCGATCCGAAGGTAGATTTCTTCCGCGCGGTCCGGGTCCATCAACTCCGCGATCTCGGCAATCTTCTCATGGGTAACGGCACCATTGCTCTCGACAATGAAATTGACGAAGAGATCGGCAAATTGCGAAGCGTAGGGCGAATGCAGGAACCTGACTGCGTATTTACGGATATATTCGAATGTCTTGTCCGGCTGCTTGGCTTGCATCGTCGCGATGATGGACCGCCGAAGCGCCGCTTCCTCGATAATCGAACCGGGTGCAGTCAACCGCGCATCGTCAAAAAAGACGAGTGAGGCCACTGGGTCCCTGTTGACCGCGATGTTACCGGCAATCAGCATCAGGTATGGCCCGAGGACACCATTGCGATATTCGGGAAGAATATCGGCGATGACCTTTTCAGCCTGCTGGCCACGACCGTTGAAATACTTCTGAAGCACGTTGATGACACGCGAATCGAAGTTGCCCTGCACGTCTCGCGCCACCAGATATTCCAGCGTCTGCGGGTTGCCGCCGCTCATGATATAGGCAAGTGCTGCATCTGCATTGTGCTCATCTTCAAAGACCGACGCATCGGAGGTCCGAAGCGTAGTGTCCATGGTCTCGAGAAGATATTTCTGCATCTCACGTGCGGCGTGATCACCCATCACCACCGAGTCCTGAACGAACTGTAGGGAACGCAGGATCTTGGCCGGTGGCAAGTCGCTCTGCGCATGTCCGTAACCGGCACTGGCCAGCCACGGAATGCCAACGAACAGAACAGCTAGGCGGGTCGCTTTCATCATCCGCTGCCTCAACTATCCTCTAGCAAAATTTCGATGCGACGGTTTGCACCGTCCAGCGGATCTTGCGTGGTTTGCAAGCGACGGTCGGCAAAGCCGGACAGCTGCTTGATGCGTGTTTCGTCCAGGCCACCGCGCGACAGCATGAAATAGGCGGCATGGGCGCGGTCCATCGAAAGTGACCAGTTGTCTTTTCCGCCGCTGTTGTAGGGACGTGCATCCGTATGGCCGCGAATGACGACAGCGCCCTTCTGCTTGCTCAAGACCGAGCCGATCTTTTCCATCGCCAGAACGAGATCCTTTTGCGGAACCGCCGATCCAACGTTGAACATGGCCGTATCGGCTTTTTCTGAGATCGTGATGAGCGTGCCACCTTCGGCAGGCGTCACAACGATGCCTTCGGCAAGCCTGCCCGCAACGCCACCAAGCTGCTTTGCAATCTCATCGCGCAGTTTGTCGGCGGCTTTTGCCTCGGCTGCGGTCGCAGGTTTTGGCGGCGCGGGGGTGGCAGGCTTTGTCTGTGGCTTGGCGTTGGCCTTTGGCGGGCTTGGCTCTGTGGAGACTTCGCCGATCTCATCATCCGCAGCCGGTTCAACCTTTTTGGCGTTCGGATCGACCGGTTTCAGAGGGTCGGCGAGACCGGTGTCCTCGATGACACTTGCAAGGTCCTGCGAAGCGACAACGGGTTTCGGATCGGTCTTCTTCTGCGCCTTTTCAGGCAAAGCCGTGTCCTGAACCGTCATGCCGCCCTGATCCGGGCGCACTTCGACCTGCTTGCTCCAGAAATCCGGATCGAAAGGATCGCGATAAGCCTCACCGCCGGAAGCACCCGTGGATGGACCGGATTCGCCGGCACCGCCCTCACCCTTTACGCTCACATTGGCCTGCTGGCCGACTTCCTGGGCGATCTCGGCCAGAACGGCATAGGGATTTTCAAACAACGCCGCCTCGGAATAGGCCGTCTTGTCGCCAGACGAGGAGGTCATGTCTTCACCGCTGGCTGCAGCTGCGGCATCCTGCGGCTTTTCCGATTTCGTGTCAGAGGTCTGCTGCGTCTGCTCGCCCTTGGCGGTTTTCGCAGGCTGCTTCATGCCTCTGTCGGCCGGTTTTTCATCCGTCAGCTTGATGGGGTTAAAATAGCTGGCAACTGAAGCCTTCGTTTCCTCATTCGAGGCATTAACCAGCCACATAACGAGAAAGAAGGCCATCATGGCGGTCATGAAGTCGGCGAATGCGATTTTCCAGGCGCCACCATGCGCACCATCGTGACCGCCCTTGTGACGCTTGACGATGATGATCTCGTTCTTGCCGTGATGGTGATTTTCGCCTTCACTCATCGGCTAGACCTCTAGTATTCTGGAAAAACTCCGAAAGTCTTGTCATCAAGATTGAATTATCCATTTGAACTTTAATATCGATATCGTCAGACACATCGTAATCGACCTGATTGTCGACATCGCCCAGCGTCTCGCGAACGCGTGACAGAAGGCGGTCGGGGCCCGTGATCTTGATCGTGCCGGCAAAACCACCCTCGATCTCGCGCGTAATTTCGGCGGAAATTCCCGTGGCTGCCGTCAGCGCGAGGTCTCGCTCCATCACCGCAGAGAACAGGCGCAAACACGCAGACTCGACATTTGCGGCAATGGCCTGCTTCATCGTTGTAACCGATGTGGCGAGATGCGTTGCGATTTCGTCTTCGTATTTGTTCCGCATCGCCTCGAGCTCATCTGCGTGGCTGGCACGCAAAGCCTCGATTTCTTCCTCATGGATCTTGCGCTGTTCCTGCCCGGCTGCTTCCTGGCCTTCGGCAAATGCCTTGCGCTTTTCCTCGTCCAGATCAACGACATCTTCGGGTTCAGCCGCCCAATCGCTCTGAAAGTCAGAGACTGGAGCATCGAAGTCGAATGCACTCGTTGACGGGGCTGGAGTTGGGGCAGCCGCAGGCTCGCCGAAATCCTTCAGATATTTTGCCAGTGCTCCGCTCACAGCTTCACCTCGCCCAGTAACGTGCTTGTCGTTTCGATGGAGAAGAAAATCATGAAATCATCCGCAAGGCATTCAGAGAGGGCCAGCAGGATCGGGTCGTTTGCTCAACACCCAAGAAAATCCGGCAGCAATTCAGTTTTCTAAAATAGAGGTTCAAACTTGTGCGAGGATGAACCCCCAGGCGTCATCAGCCAAGAAGGCCTGCGAGGCTTTTTTCATGATTATTGGCCATGGATACGACTTCGACGGCCAGATCGCGTTGGGTCTTATAGGCCGTCAACCGTGTCGACTCCTCTTCCATGTTGGCATCCACCAGTCGGCTGACACTCTTGTCCATGGAATCCTTCAAGGCACTGATGAAGACTGTCTGCTGATCCATCCGGTTCGACATGCTACCGATCGACCCGCCCAGAACATTGAGCTGCTTCTGGATATTGCCGACCACATAGACCATGTCGTCAAGCTCAGCCTGGGTGGTTGAATCCGAAACCATGATTTCGGTGCCCGCAGCGGCGGTGGCGGAGTTAGCGTTGAGCAGGTAGTATTCACGCGGCGACGAAGGAACGTCGGGGTTGCGGGCACTCGCATCCATGGATTTGGTCATCAAGCCGCGTTCCGCATCGTTTGTGTCCACCATTGTCGTCTGGGATGTGCGGACTTCGAGATATTGCAGCGAAATGGCGCCCGTTGTGCTCTTGTTGAACGCAAACGGTACAGATTTGACCGATGGAAGCAGCTCACTGGTGTTAAACAGCCAGTTGTCTCCAGAGAAGGAGGCTGCCTGTGCAACTGAGTAAAGATTGCTCTTGAGGGCATTGATGGCATTGTTGATCTGGCCGCGGTCGGCGCCTGTTTCATGGGCCGTTGTCAGCTGTATCATGATCTGATCGACAACATCGATCATCGACGACACCGCCTCATAGGCAGTGTCGGCCTTGGATGCGCCGAGATCCAGCGCGTCGCTGACACTGGACAGAACGCCGCTATCCGATCTCAAATTGGTGGCTGTGGACCAGTAACCCGAATTATCCGCGGCATTGGCAATCTTCAATCCCGAGGTCACGCGCTGCTGCGTTTGCTGCAGCGTATCGTCGCTGAACAGAAGCGTCTGGAGAGCACTTTGCACGGTGTTGGAAGAGAGAATCTTGGTCATGGAACCTACTTCGGGCAGAGAGAAACGGAACATGCCAGAACACACTGGCGCTAAGCCGCACTCTCATCATGAAGAGGCTTGGGTTGGGCAAAACATGCACAACGCACGGCTGGAAGGTTAACGAAAGGATAAACCTGTGACAAGCCATGTATAGGCCCAAGCTATGGCGAAGCTTGCGCAATGTGCGGTGCGCGAGAAAAAATGACGTCTTTTGAAGTGCTTGTCGGCAAACACGAAAAAACCGCGCCTCCTTTTCAGAGGGCGCGGTTTTGATGTGAAAGAGCAGAAACTTACTGCTGGAAGAGCGACATGATGTTTTTCGCGCTGGAGTTCGCAATCGACAGAGACTGGATCGCGAGCTGCTGCTGCGTCTGCAATGCAGAGAGCTTGGCCGATTCTTCTTCCATGTCGGCATCGACCAGACGGCTCACACCGGCTTCCATCGCGTCAGACAATTTCGCGGAATAGGCATCCTGCAGGTCGATACGGGTCTGAAGGGCGCCGATAGCGGCAGCCGAGTCAGTCAGGCCGCTCATTGCAGCTTCGACGGTGGTCATGAAGGCGTCGATTTCGCCCTGGGTGGAAACGCTGGTCAGCTGCACACTCATGACGCTTCCGAGGATACCACCCTCGCCAACGCCGCTGGCATTGATGGTGGAGAACATGGCGTAGGATGCAATGTTGAATTTCGCGGTCGTAACGCTCACACCGCCGCTGGATGTACGGATGAAACCATCAACGACGCTTGCTTCGGTGGAGTTGCCCAGAACCATCCAGTTTTCGCCGGAGAAGGACGCACCCTGAGCGATTGCCGAGAGCTGTTCCTGAAGCTTGCCGATTTCGAGCTGAATCTGCGCCTTGTCGGTTGACTGCTCGCTTGCTGTAACAAGCTTGGCCTTGATTTCGTCGACCGCGCTAATGGCGCTTTCCATGGCGGCATAGGCTGTATCAACCTTTGCAGCGCCAACACCCAGAGCGTCAGACGCTGCGTTCAGCGCCTTGTTGTCGGAGTTCATCGTCGTGGAGATGGACCAGTAAGCGACGTTGTCCTTGGCCTGACCAACGCGGAAACCAGACGAGACGCGATCTTGGGTGTTGGAGAGGTCCATGTTGATCGAGCGCAGCGTCTGGAGAGCAGACATTGCAGAGGTGTTTGTCAGAATACTTGTCATCTTCAGGTCGCCCCTTTGGCAAATTCTTTAAGAAGGGACATTCCGGTCAAGCCGGGAAACGCAGCAGGCAGCTTCATGCTTACCGATTAAGAGTTCGGTGCGCTGTTTCGATGACCACAGAAAACAGGTTTTTGGTTAACAAAGATTTAATCGTAGGGATTCTTTTACCTTATTGAAGAAAGCATTAAGACCGAACCACCCGGTTAATCATCAATAACATATTGTTAATTATGCAGAATTTTAAATTCGAATGGTTAATATTTTTTTATAAAAAAAAGCCGCGCTGAGAGCGCGGCTTTCTGTTTTGAAGAGTGAAACGACTATCTGAAGAGAGTCATGATGTTTTCGGAGCTGGAGTTCGCAATCGAGAGCGACTGAACTGCCAGCTGCTGCTGTGTCTGCAGGGCCGAGAGGCGAGCAGATTCTTCTTCCATGTCAGCGTCGACCAGACGGCTCACGCCAGCTGTGATCGCATCGCTAAGCTTGGCAGAATAGTCGTCCTGCATGTCGATACGGGATGACAGAGCACCGAGTGCTGCGGCACCGTCTGTAAGCGTGTCGAGAGCAGTCTGAACTGTGGTCAGGAACGTGTCGATGTTGCCCTGAGTCGTTACGCTCGTCAGAGAAATCGTCATAACGGCAGCCAAGATGCCGTTGCTGCCGACGCCAGCAGCGATTGTGTCAAACAGGGCGTAGGAGCCAGCGTTGAACGTCGCTGTTGTTACCTTGACAGTGCCGTCGGCGCTGCGGATGAAGCCATCCACAACGGTTGTGGAGGAAGCGGCGCCGCGAACTGCCCAGTTTTCACCGTTGAAGGATGCTGCCTGGCCGATGGCTGTCAGCTGTTCCTGAAGCTTCTTGATTTCGAGCTGAACCTGGTCCTTGTTGACCGAAGTTTCGCTGGCGGTTGTCAGCTTTGCCTTGATTTCGTTGACGACCTCGATCGCGCTGTCCATGGCGGCGTAAGCTGTATCAACTTTCGCGGCACCAACACCCAGAGCGTCGGTCGCAGCGTTGAGCGCTTTGTTGTCCGAGTTCATGGTTGTGGAAATCGACCAGTAGGCAACGTTATCGGCAGCCTTGCCGACCCTTTCACCAGAAGAAACGCGGTCCTGCGTTGTGGAAAGGTCGCTGTTGATTGAGCGAAGGGTCTGCAGTGCAGACATAGCAGAAGTGTTGGTCAGGATGCTGGTCATAGTATTAATTGCCCCTTTGGCAAGTAAATTGAAGGGACATTCCGGCCTTTACCGGTAAACGACGATCAGCTTCATGCCTGCCGAGCAATATAGTTAACATTCGGCCGTCGTTTCGATAGACCGATCTAAACCCATTAAGGTTAAGGACTTCCAAATATTGTATAAATTTTTAGTTAATTTTGAAAATAATTTGGTAATACTTTGTTAACGAACAACGAAAAAGGCCGGACCTCGCGGTCCGACCTTCGTATTTCAGAGCTGAAACTCGTCTTAACGGAAGAGTGTGAGCAGGCTGTCGGAGCTGGAGTTGGCGATCGAGAGCGCCTGTACTGCCAGCTGCTGCTGTGTCTGCAGAGCAGAGAGGCGAGCCGATTCTTCTTCCATGTCGGCGTCGACCAGTTTGCTTACACCGGCTTCCATAGCGTCGCTAAGCTTGCTGGAATATGCGTCCTGAAGATCGATACGCTTGGACAGAGCACCGAGAGCCGCTGCGCCATCGGTCAATTCGCTGAGCGCTGTCTCAACAGTCGTCAGGAAGTCGTCGATCTGACCCTGTGTCATGACGCTCGTAAGAGCAATCGTCATAACGCCAGCCAGAACACCGCCGCTGCCGACGCCGCCGTCAATCGTGCTGAACATGGCATAAGAGCCAGAGTCGAACGACGCGTTCGTCACCTTTACGGTGCCGTCGGTGTTACGAATGAAGCCGTCCACAACTGTTGTCTTCGAAGACGTGGAAGACTGAACTGCCCAGTTTTCGCCGTTGAAGGATGCTGCCTGGCCGATAGCTGTCAGCTGTTCCTGAAGCTTCTTAACTTCGAGCTGGACCTGGTCCTTGTTGACAGAGCTTTCGCTGGCGGTTGTCAGCTTTGCCTTGATTTCGTTGACAACGTCAATCGCGCTGTCCATGGCGGCATAAGCCGTGTCGACCTTGGCTGCACCGATGCCGAGTGCATCCGTTGCTGCGCCGAGTGCCTTGTTGTCAGACTTCATCGTCGTCGCGATGGACCAGTAAGCCGCACCGTCAGAAGCGTCGCCAATCTTGAGGCCGGTCGAAACGCGGTCCTGGGTCTTGCCGAGGTTGTTGTTGATGCCACGCAGTGTCTGGAGTGCGTTGCTGGCGGAAGAGTTGAAGTTGATGCTAGACATAAGTTGCCCCTTAAAAACGCGGTACAAGAGAGGGACATGCCGGATTTCGTACCGGCGCGAACGGTTCGGCATCATGCCACTCGGTTCCAATTCCATGGACACCAAACCCGTCACGCAGGATTGAAAATGCGCGGCAAGCATTTCCAAGTCCTTAATTTCGGAGATAGACCTATAGCTGTTGATTCTGATGGTTAATTTTGGACAAACGGCCATGGTTAAGGCTGTTCCATTTGGAATGGTCGGCGCCTCGCAAAGTCCTGCTTCAAGCAAGCTTCAGCGCGTATCTTTCATTAGAAATTTTGAAACGGCTACATCTGTGTCCGTCTTGGGCTTACGCCTGCAGCGACGATGGCAAGAGGATCGAACAAAAAAAATGTTGAATGAAATCAGCTACTCCGCGGCATCCAAGCACTTCAAGACAGGGCAATATACGCAGGCACTGGCAACGCTGAACAGGCTGATCGATACCAAGCGCGACGCACGGACCTATGCTCTTCTGGCAAAGACCTGCCTGCAAATCGGCATGCCGGAACAAGCCGCAACGTCCTATGAGCTTGCGTTCGAGCAGGGCGGCATGGAAGCCGAAAGCTATCTCGTTGAGGCCATCAAACTCTACTTCGACGGCGGCCAGAAGGACAAGGCACTGGCCCTTTCCAACAGGCTTATCCACCGCTTCCACAGGCACCCGGACATCACCTATATCGTTGGCACGATACTGCTCGAGCGCGGTGAGCAGAAGATTGCCCGTGCGCTGAAAAGCATCCTGATGAAGAGCGACAAGATCGATCACATCAAGCTCGGCGCGCGCATAGCCATCACCACATGGGATCTGTTCGACCCGCGCGATATCGATACCGCCCGCCTGCTTCTTGCAAAGCTGCCGCGCCAGCAGGCCGTGCGTCTGATGTATCTCGTATTCTGCCGCGAACACAGCAAGTACGACGCAATCGAGCTTCATCAGCCCATCATCGATGCAGCCGTGGCAGCCGGAGAGACCGATTTCATTGCGCTTGATGGCACGTTCTTCAATCTCCACTGGAGTGCTGACGAACACATCAACCAGATAGCCCGCAGCAACACGCCGGTCTTCAGCCCCGAGATGACCGTCAAGCGGCACCAGATGCCTCACACATGGGGCGAGAAGATCCGCATCGGCTACCTCTCCTCCGACTTGTTCGACAAGCATGCGACCATGAAGCTCATCCGTCGCGTGCTGGAGCTGCACGATCGTGACCGCTTCGAGGTCACGCTGTTTTGCCACTCCGACCCGGATCTCCTGCAAACGAACGAGGCCGACCGCAGCCTGTGGGGCGACGTCGTGACCATCAGAGAGATGACCAATGAAGAGGCGCTGGCCACCATCAAGGCCCGCAACATCGATATTCTGGTCGACCTCAAGGGTCACACGGCGGGCAACCGCACAGCCATTCTCAATATGGGCGCGGCACCCGTTCATGTTGCGTGGATCGGCTTTCCGGGCTCCACCGTCAATGTCGACCTCGATTACGTCATCGGCGACCACTATGTTCTGCCCGATAGCTCCAAGCCGCATTACTACGAGAAATTCGTGCGGTTGCCGGATACCTATCAGCCAAACGACCCCGTCAACCGTCCGCTGGCAAAGCAGATGAGCCGTGCCGATGTGGGCCTGCCGGAAGACGCCTTCGTTTTCGCATCCTTCAATGCGAACCGCAAAATTACCCCGAAAACCATTCAGGCCTGGGGCAATATCCTGAAGCGCACGCCCAATAGCGTCATCTGGATTCTGCACAACAGCCAGGACAGCAAAAAGAACATTCTCGCCAAGTTCCTGGAGCTGAGCATTCCGGCAAAGCGTGTGTTCTTCATGAACAAGCTGGAGTTCGAGCTTCACCTTAACCGTATCACGGTTGCCGATCTCGGCCTCGACACCTTCCCCGTCAACGGCCACACGACAACGTCGGAGCAGCTCTGGTCAGGCCTGCCCGTGCTGACGATGAAGGGCACGAACTTCGCTTCCCGCGTCAGTGAAAGCCTGCTGCATGCCATCGGAGCGCCGGAACTGATTGCCGAGGATGAGGAGGCCTATGCAGACATGGCCGTTGCATTCGCGCAGAATCCTGAGGCGCTGAAGGACATCAGAGCCCGCATTGATGCGAACCGTTTTGTAAAACCGCTTTTCGATGCGGAACGCTATTGCCGCCATCTGGAAACGGCCTTTCAGATGATGGCCGGCAGGGCGAAATCAGGCGAGACGCCTGATCATTTCGACGTCCCTGCCCTGCCTCCCCGCACTGCCCCGTTCGACGAAAGATGATAAAAAATCGGCCTGATGTCTGGGAGACGTCAGGCCGATAAAACAGAGTGTAGGAAAGCGTTAACACAATCCGTCTGTTCAGGGTGATCCCGGCAGATGGATTTCCGTGTTGAATGGGACGTTCTAGTGGATGTAGCCCATCCGGATCGCCTTCGCGATCGCCTGGATTCGGTTGACGGAATCCAGCTTGATGGTGGCTGATCCGAGATAGGCGTTGACGGTGTGAACCGACAGACCAAGCTTGACGGCGATCTCTTCGCTGATGCGGCCATCACCTGCAAGTTGCAGGCACGCCACTTCCCGTTCGCTGAGCGATTCCGCCGGTGTCACACGCCGTTCATCGAGGGCCAGCAGATCCACCATGATCTCGGTGCATTTTATGTGCTGCTCAAGGACGACTTCGTTGTCCAGCAAAAGGTTTGTTCCGCAGAACACGACATAGCCGTTGCCAATCGTGCCGAGGCGAACCGGAAGCGCCAATCCGGCATAGGACAGTTCTTCGTTGAGAAGCCGAACCATGAGAGCAGGCACATCGGGAATATCGGCAAAGCCGCCGCCTCTGTCGCTTTTCCAGGTCACGGGCAGCAGGGATCGCTCCAGGTGATCCAGAAGACGATCTCCCATGGCATGAACGAGGCGTGCGCTTTGTTCGTTGGCGCTGATGCCCCAGTTTTCCATCTCGCAAAACAGCTTGCGCTTATTGGGAAAGCCCGATGCGATGGCCCGAACCACGACGAAGTTCTTCGCGCCTAAAACGCGCTGTATGGCCACCAGCCTGGGAAACAGATCAGAACGGCTGGCAGACGAGCCTGTGCGTGGCGGCGAGACCAGCTCTGTGGCGCCGTCGGAACCCTTGTAATACCCCATCTGATGCGCCCCTATACCAGATTGTTGCGGACCGCATAGGCAATGGCCTCGGAGCGGGTCTTGGTTGCGGTCTTGCGCATGACACTGGTGATGTAGTTGTTGATTGTATTGCGGGAAATTCCCAGGATCGTCGCCATTTCATCGCTGGTCTTGCCCTCGGCAATCCAGAAAAGGCACTCAAGCTCGCGCTCGGTCAGATCGATGTCGCGCTCGACACGCGATTCGGCCACGACACCGGAGCTGGCGAAATATCCTGCCAGCATGCCTGCCTCCCGCAGCCGATCATCCACGGGCACGCTATCCTCAGCAAACAGCAGCAGAAGAGAGAACCTGACGCGACCAACACAGAAGGTGATTGCGCAATATTGCGGGTTCACACCATGGGGAATGACGGCATCTTCGGGAAGGAAAAGCATCCTTGGCTTCAAGAGCGCCAGGCATTTTTCCATTTCGCTGACGCGGTTCTGATTGTTGGTCAGCTCAAGGCTCAGCCTGCGCACCAGATCGAACGGCCAGTCGGACGTGATGATGAAGTTCAGCCCGGCTTCCTGCAACAGGTCTTCGCGGGCCAGCAGATAGTGAGCCGCGCCAGCAAAGGACGCAAGCATCTCGACCGCCGCTGTAACGTTGCTGTCAGCAGCCGCAAGCGCGAGGTTCCTCACCAACTGATCGCGCGGCAATGACTTCACCGACCTGTCAAACGGCACAGCAGAGAGCCTGCGAACATCAAAATCCACCTTCAATAGCCTACGCCCTCTTACTCTCCATTCGGAGATATTTTAACCGGGATGGAAATCATTTCCATTCAGGAACACAACCACAAACTGCGAATTGCGCACCTGGCGACCGAATCACTTTATTTTAGAAGACGCTACGGGAAAAACCATTGCCTGCCGGCGGCATCCCCCGTTTTTATCTCCTGAATCTCTTGCCGAAATCATATTCATGTTCTGCGCCTCGCACAGAGTTGATTTCACTATTCCAAGGTAAAGTATGGAGCTGGTTAACCATTTATAAACGACGTCCCAAAGGAGAACATGTGTGCCGATTTGATGCAAGTGATAAAACGGCAGAAGGCCGGTGTGATACCGGCCTTCCTGTTATGCTGCTTTTTCGATTGCCCACTTGCGCAAGATCTTGGCGGCGCGTTCCTCGCTGATTTCCACCATGCGCGAGAGGCGGCGCTCCGGTCCTTCGCGAACCCGGCGATTGAAGTCGCCATCGCCATTGTCGCCGGAGAGAAGGTCGTCGGCACTGTCGAAGCCGAAGTCCGAACCGAAGCCGTCCATGAGGCCACCGCCGCTGGATTCGCCTATGCCTGGAGAGAAGTCTGGCAGTTCCAGGCCACCTGCTTCCTGGGCAAGCTCTGCGGTGGATGTGCTTCCACCGGAGATCGAGCGAACCATCGGACGAACACCCAGCCAGACTACGAGGAAGGCGACGATGACGAAGGCAACCGAGTTGATGATGCCAGCCGAGTTGCGGCTGAGAACTTCCATGACGCCCGGTCCGGCAATTGCCTGGTCCAGAAGCTGTGTTTCGAGGAAGTCCATTGCGGTGATGGTGACGATGTCGCCACGATCGGTCGAGATACCGGCTGCAGAGGCAACGATCTTCTGCATTTCGGCCAGATAGGCATCGACCTTGGCCTGATCAGAGGATTCGCCAATCATCTTGGCAAGGCGGCCCTTGTTGACCACGACGGCGATGGAAACCTTGTTGACGGTGTAGCCATTGCGAACCGTGGCTGTCGTCTTGGAGTTGATCTCGTAGTTGGTCTGCTCCTCTTTCTTGGCCGATTCGTCGGAAGACTTGGGACCGCCGCCGCCGCCCTGTGGCGCAGCTTGCGGCACGTTCTGCTCAACCGTCGCAGCCGAATCAGGCGTTGTTTCCTGAGACTTCTGGTCTTCCTTGGTCGTGCGTACAGAGCGTTCGACACGTGATTCGGGATCGAAGACCGTTTCCTGGATCTGCTGGCTATCGGTGTTCAGCTCGGCGGTCACCGTAGAGCGGAAGTTGTCCATGCCGAGGAATGGCGCAAGCGCCTTGTCGATTTTCGTTTCAAGTTCCTGCTGCACGTTCTGTGCCAGTGTAAGCGAGCGGTTCAGTGCGCCGTTGCCGACATCATCGCCTGAAGCGAGAAGCTGGCCGGTGGAGTCGAGCAGCGTCACATCATCGACTTCAAGGCCGGGAACAGCCGAGGCAACGAGGTGGCGAATGGAGGATGCGGCCTTGCGGCCTGCGGTGGCGCTGGCGCGGATCATGACAGAGGCGGTCGGCTTCTGCTCTCCGCGGCGGAAATTGCCGACATCCGGCATGACGATGTGGACGCGTGCAGCGGCAACGCCGTCAATCTGCTGAATGGAGCGGCCGATTTCGCCTTCAAGCGCGCGAACCCGGGTCACTTCCTGCATGAAGGATGTGAGGCCGAGTGAGCCGACGCTATCGAAAAGCTCGTAGCCTGCATTGGCGCTATCAGGCAGACCGCGTTCGGCCAGCAGCAGGCGAGCCTTGCTGGTCATGCCCACGGGAACCTGAAGGCTCGTGCCATCGCTACCAACCTGGAAATCAACGTTCGATTCGGCAAGAGCGATGCTGATCTTGTTCAGATCCATCGTTTCCAGGCCGACATAGAGCGTCTCATAGGCAGGCTTGTTTACGTAGAGCGCAGCCGCAAGGACGATTGCCATGGACAAAACGCCCACACCACCCAGCATCAAAAGCCGCGTCTGCCCGAGGGCCGCGAAATTTTTTAAAACCTGTGGAAATTGATTTAACAGATTCATTCTGTCCGCACCGTCATTCGAAGAACCGAGACCTTCTGGCCTCGATAGCAAACTAGACGGCGAAGCTTGCGCGAGCATTTCCCGGATGGCTGTTAAAGATTGCGCGCAAGCGTTTCTTCATCAGTCAATATAGGAGCCGATGATCGCGGAAACCTGGGTCGGCGTCAGCGCACCCATATGCGTGTTCAACAGGGTATCGATCTGCTGGCTGGACAGGCTGACCAACGTACCGGTGGAAAGACCTGACACCCCTGCCGAGCTGAAGGCGGCGATATCTTCGGTTGAGAATTTCGCAATATTGTCCTTCGACAGACTTCCGACCTGGGACGCCGTCAATGCGCCCACCTGTGCCGGTGTCAGGGCCTCGCTTTGCGCCGTGGTCAGCGCTGCAATGACGCTCGTCGTCAGGCCAGCCACCCCGCTTGTGCCAAGAGCCGCGATGTCTTCGGTCGTGAACAGGGCGATATCGTCGGTTCCCAGCGCTGCGGTCTGGATGGCGTTCAGCGCGCCCAGCTGCATCGTGGAAAGAGCATCCACCTGCGCCGTGGTCAATGTCGCGATCTGGTTGTAACCCAGCCCGCCAACCTGCGCAGGTGTCAGCACCCTGATGTCGTCTGTTGTCAGGCCCGCAATGATCGCGGTCTTCAGACCCCGGATGGCAGATGGCCCAATGGCTGCAATATCTGCCGTCGAGAAGGTCGCCATGCCGGCGGTTGTCAGTCCGGAAATACCATCGGCGCTCAGCGCCGCGATCTGCGCGGTCGACAGTCCTTCGAGCTGATAGGAACTGAGGGTTGCAACCTGCTGGGCCGTCAGGCCAGCAATGCCACGCGTTCCCATGGCCGAGATTTCTGCGGCGGAAAGCCCGGATATGAAGCCTGTTGCCAGCCCAGCGATTGCCGAGGAACTGATGGCAGATATCTGCGCAGCACTCATCGTTTCAAGTTCTTCCGCCGTCAGTCCGGCAATCGCCGTGGAGGTCAAGGCACCGACCTGCGCGGTGGTTAGAATATGAACCTGTTCCAGCGTCATCGCCGCCACCTGCGCGCTGGATAGACCAGCAACACCGGCGGTGCTGAGAGCCGCGATCTGGCCCGTGGAGAGGGCGATGATGTCAGCTGTTTCGAGAGCTGCAACCTGCTGCGACGTGAAAGCAGCCACCTGCCCCGTAGACAGGACGCTGATCTGATCCACGTTCAACGCCGCAATCTGCGAGACGGAGAGGCCGGGAATAGCAGCTGCGCTGAGCGCTTTGATCGTCTCGGTTGGCAGCGCTACCAGTATTGCCGTCGAAATGCCCGCGATCGCACCCGCGCTGATGGCGGCAAGGTCGGTCGGAGAGAAGGTGTTCAGATCATCCAGACCCAATGCGGCAAGTTGGCGGGAAGTGAGTGCCGCTACCTGACTGCTGGTGAATGCTTCCACCTGATCTGGGCTCAGTGCCGAAATCTGGCCGCTGGTCAGCCCTGAGACGCCAGCGGGGCTCAAAATGGCGATGCGGGCGGGTGACATGGCGGCAAGTGCTTCGGTGGACATTCCTTGAATGACATGGGCGGGCAGTGCCGCAAGATCATCTGTGGAAAGCACATCGATATCGTCACTACCGAAGGCCGAGAGTTGCGTGGAAGACAGCGCCGCCACCTGGGCAGGTTTCAGGGCTTCCACCTTGTCGGTTGGCAATACAACGATCTGGTCGGTGGAAAGCCCGGCAATTGCCGCCGTGCTCAGGGCCATGACCTGTGCGACAGACAGGGTCTGCACGCCTGCTGTTCCAAGCGCCGCGATCTGTCTGGAGCCGAGAGCGGCAACCTGTCCTGTGCTCAGGGCTTCCAGCTGCGCCATCGTCAGCGAAGCAATCTGCGCGGTGGAAAGACCGGAGATGCTGGCGGTTCCAAGAACCGCAATCCGCTCCTTGGGAAGACCTGCCAGCGTTTGGGTCGAGATCCCCTGAATGGCGCTCGATGTCAAAGATGCAAGGTCTGCGGTGGAAAGGGCGGCAAAGTCATCGGAACCCAGCGCGCCAATCTGTGCGGAGGTCAGTGCAGCCACCTGCGTCGAAGTCAGCGCCTCGATCTGTACGGTCGACATGGCAGCGATCTGGGCGCTTGAAAGCCCGGTAACACCGGCGGTGCTCAAGGCGGCAATCTGGCTCGTCGTCAGCAATCCGACCGAGGCTGAACTCAGCGCGGCAATCTGCCTTGAGCCGAGCGATGCGACCTGCGCCGTGGTCAGCCCGGGCAGCTGGTCAGACGTCAGCGATGCGATCTGCGCGGTTGAGAGGCCGGATACGCTGGCGGTGCCGAGAACGGAAAGGCGGTCGGCGGAAAGTCCAGCCAGTGTCTCGGAGGAAAGACCAAGAATAGCACTCGAGCTCAACACCGCGAGTTCCGCAGTGGTGAATACGCCCAGATCGGCCGCATCCAGACCCGCCACCTGCGTCGCGGTCAATACTGCCACCTGATCGGATTTGAGAGCTTCGATCTGGGCGGCGGACAGCGCGGAGACCTGCGCGGCAGACAGGCCGGGTATTCCGATGGTGCTGAGAGCTGAAATTTGCGAGGTGGTGAGCGCCGAAGCGCCCACCGTACCCAATGCAGCGACCTGCTTGGAGCCCAGGGCTGCAATCTGTGATGTCGTCAATGCGGCAATCTGATTCGAGTTCAGAGCGGCAATCTGGGCTGTCGAAAGACCTGGAATAGCGGTCGATGCCAGAGCCGCAATAATGCTTGGTTCAAGTGCCGCCAGCGTGGTGATGGATAGTCCCGAAACTGCGCTGCTGGACAAGGCCTGAATTTCCCTTGAGGAAAACACGGCAAAATCCTCACTACCCAGCGCAGCCACCTGCGCAGAGCTAAGCGCAGCCACCTGCGCCGACGTCAAGGCCTCGGTCTGCACCGTGGTCAAGGCAGCAAGCTGGGCGCTAGACAATCCTGCCACGCCATTCGTGCTCAGTGCCGCTATCTGATACGTGCTGAGGAAACCGGTACTGGCGCCAAGGGCCGCAACCTGGCCAGACGTCAATGCGGCAACCTGTCCGGTCAGGAGTGCCGTGAGCTGGGTCGATGTCAGGCTTGCCACCTGCGCAGTCGACAGACCTGCAATCGCGGCACTGCTGAATGATGTTACCGTCTCATTCGGAAGAACGGAAAGGTCTGCTGTCGACAGCCCGACAATGGCTGCGGGGCTGATTGCGCCAAGACCGTTTGCCGTCATGGATTGAAGGTCAGAGGTGCTGAAAGCACCCAGCTGTTTGGCTGTGAGGGCTGCGACCTGCTTGGTCGAAAGGGCGGCTATATGGCCGGTGCTCAGTGCATCGACCTGCGCGGTCGTCAGGCTTGCAACAGCTGTCGTGCTCAAGGATGCGATCTGGTCAGTCGTGAGACTGGCGATTGTGCTCGTTGGCAAGCTGTCGATAACGGCGGCATTGATCGCACCGATCTCGGCATTCGTGAATGTGGCGATACCCGCCGTTCCAAGCGCGCGAAGCTGAACAGAGTTCAATGCACCGACCTGCACCGCGGTCAGAGCCTCGACCTGATCGGAATCCAGGACCGTGATCTGCGCGGTTGTCAGCCCGGTAATCCCTCCTGCGCTGAACGCGGCCATCTGTGCGGTCGTCAGCGCGGCGATGTCCTGTGTCCGCAGCACGGCCACCTGCTCGCCGGTCAACGCGGCAACCTGTCCGGTCTTCAACGCAGGAATCTGCGTGGACGTCAGTGCTGCCACCTGCCTGGTGGTCAGGCCTGAAACGCCGGCTGCACTCAGTTCTGCAATGGTTTCGGGCCTGAGCGATGACAGAACGGCCGTGGATATGCCTGAGATAGCAGTCGAACGGATGACGGAAAGCTCATTTGCAGAGAATTTTTCGATGTCGTCGGCACCGAAACCTTCCATCTGCTCATTGGTCATCGCCGCAATCTGATTGCTGTTCAGCGCTTCGACCTGATTGGGGGAAAGGGCCCCGATATGCTTGCTCGAAAGCCCTCCGACGCCGGCTGTGCTCAACGCTGAAATCTGGTCGTTGGTCATCGCAGCAATCTGCGCCGTGCTCATCGCAGAAACCTGCGTCGAGCTTAAACCGGAGATCTGCTTGGTGGAAAGCACGGATATCTGCGAAGGCGTCAGTGCTTTAAGCTGCGGGTCGGTCAGACTGGTCACCGAAGTGGGGCGCATCGCTGCGAGCTGGTCGGACGTCAGCGCCGCCATCATCGTAGGGCTGAGCACTGCGACCTGGGTCGATGTCAACGCGCCAATCTGTTCATTCGTCATCGCTTGCAGTTGCGCTGTAGCCAGAGCGCCGATCTGATCCGATGTCAGGTTGGCAATGGCCGCCGTTGACAAGGCTTTCGTCATGTCTGGCGTCAACGCCGCGATGTTGGCGGTACTCAAGCCTGTGACGCCTTTTGCACTCAGTGCCGCCAGTTCCTCCGTCGAGAACGTGGCGAGGTCCTCGGTCGACAGCACAGCGACCTGCGTCGACTTCAGGCCAGCGATCTGGAGCGCCTTCAAGGCATCGACCTGTAGGGTCGAAAGTGCCTCGATCTGGGCGGACGTCAACGCGCCGACAGCGCCGACGCTCAGCGCCGCGATCTTGTCGGTGGTAAGCCCGTTGATCACTTCGTTTGACAATCCTGCAATGCCACCGGCGGTCAGCGCTTGAATTCCGGCGACAGATATCGCCGCAATGTCTTCCGGCTTCAGTCCCCCAAGCTGTGAGGAGGTCAAGGCAGAAATTTGCGATGGGGTCAGGGAGGCGATTTGCCCTGTTGTGAGATCGGTGATCTGACCGGCTGAAAAGCCAGCAAGCGCCTTGGTGGCAATTGCCGGTATCTGAACCGTTGAAAGTGCCGCAACGGCTCTTGGAGACAAAGCCGCAATTTGGGTGGATGTGAGGAGCTTGACCTGCGCCGTCGTTAATGCGCCGACCTGCTCAGACGTCATGGCCGAGACCTGGTCGCTGGTCAGCGTCGCCATTGCACTCGGGCGTAGGGCCGCGATCATCAAAGGCGTGAGAGCTGCAATGGCGGTGGTCGAAAGGCCTGGAATTGCGGCGGTGCTCAAGCCAGCCACCGCTTCTACCTTCAGTGCGGCAACATCTGCAGATCCGAGCGTGCCCAACTGGGCCGAATTCAACATCACGGCCTGAGCGGCGGTGAGGCTGGCAAGTTGCGAGGTGGTCAGCGCATCGAACTGACCTGTTGTCAGCCCGGGAATGGCCGCTGGGCTGAGCGCAGCAATCTTGTCTGACGTCAGAGACGCCAATGTTCCCGACGTAATGCCCTGAATGGCTTTCGCGCTTATGGCGGCCATATCTTCCGCCGAAAATGTGGCAAGGTCCTCCGAATTCAACACCGACAACTGCGTGGCTGTCAGCGCTTTCACCTGTGCTGGGGTCAAGGCTGTCAATTGCAGTGTCGTCAGGGAGCCAATCTGTGCCGTTGACATCCCGGCAATAGCTGCAGTTGCCAGTGATGCGATCTGGGCAGGCAACAGCGAAGAGACATCATCCGTTGACAGCGATTTGATGTGAGCAGCTTTGATCGAGCTCAGTTGCTTGGTCGTCAGAGCCTTCAACTGATCGCCTGTCAGCGCATTGAACTGTTCGGAGGAAAACACTGCAACTGTTGCGGTGGTGAGTGCCTTGATCTGATCCGATGTCAGTGCGGCAACAGCTTCCGTGCTCAGGCCCGAGATAGCCCTGGTGGAAATGGCGGCAATGTCAGCGGCCGAAAACGTCTTTATACCATCGGCACTCAGAGCGCCGATCTGCAATGAGCTAAAGGCTTTGACCTGCAACGCGGTCAGCGCGCCAACCCGGTCTGTCGAGAGCGCCGCCAGCTGTTCGGTGGTCAGCCTGGCGACCGCACCTGTCGCCAATGCGGCGATCTGGGTGGATGTCAAGCTTGCAACGACAGCAGCGCTGAAGCCGGAGACTGCTTTGCCCGAGAGTGAGCCGAGTGCTGATGTCGAGAGCGCCACAACATCGTCCGACAGAATTGCGGCCGCCTGAACAGAT
This sequence comes from Rhizobium sp. WCS2018Hpa-16, assembly GCF_031843705.1. NCBI lineage: Bacteria > Pseudomonadati > Pseudomonadota > Alphaproteobacteria > Hyphomicrobiales > Rhizobiaceae > Rhizobium > Rhizobium sp. WCS2018Hpa-16. The sequence continues at coordinate 444,847 of NZ_JAVTIX010000002.1, read as the reverse complement.
GTCATTACTGAAAGTTGGCTGGCGGTCAGCGCCGCGAGCCGGGTCGTATCCAGCGCCCCGATCTGAGCCGGGGTCAGTCTGGAAAAGGCACTGGTGCTAAACGCTGCGACCTGTGCGGTGGAAAGCGATTGGATGATGGCGGAGCCCAAACCGCCAACAGCCGCTGCCGTGATCGCAGCAATATCGGCCGTCGAGAACCTGGCGATATCTTCCGCCTCCAGCTTCGCAATCTGGTCAGAACTCAACACCTTGATCTGCGCAGACGTCAGGGCTTCCGCCTGCGCGGAGGTCAGGGCCTCGATCTGGTCGCCGGTCAGTGCAGAAATCGTCCTCGTACTCAAGGCTGCAATCTGCGCGGGAGTAAGAGCCGCAAAGCCGGTAGACGAGAGGGCAGTGATCTGCGTCGATCTGAAAGCGCCGACCTGCTTCGTGGTCAGCGCTGCTATCTGGTCATCCGAAAGGGCGGCAACCTGCGCTGTCGACATGCTGGCGATGGCTGTCGTGCTTAATCCTGCAATACCAGCTGCAGAAAGATTGGCGATATAGCCTGCTCCCAGAGCGCCGATCTGAACGGCCTTCAGGGCCGCCACCTGGGCTGAGGTAAATGCGCCAATCTGCCCGGAGCTTAGGCTGCCGAGCTGGTCTGATGTCAAATTCGAAATTGCCGCCGTGTTGAGCGCAGCTAGCTGTTCGTCGGTCAATGCGGTGAGCGTTCCGGTGCTCAACCCTGGAATAGCTGCAGCACTGAAAGCCGCGATCTGCGCATTGGATAGGAAGCGCACAGACGTCGTGTCCAGTCCCGCAATGCCCTTGCTGGACATGGCAGCAATGTCAGCGATCGAAAATGTGGCCAAATCCTCATAGTCGAGCGCTGCAATCTGGAGGGAACTCATGGCCGCGATCTGCGACGGTGTCAGGGCCTCGGCCTGATTGGTCGTCAGCCGTGCAACCTGCGCGGTCGTCAGGGCAGCAACCTGGGCGGCGCCAAAGCTGGCAACGGAAATCTTGTCCAGAACTGCAATATGGTCCAGCGACAGCCCAACCACGGCGTTCGCGGAAATCGCGCTCAGCTGTTTGGGCGACATTGCCCCCAGATCTTGCGTTTCCATGGCCGCAATCTGGTCTGAACTTAGAACGTTGATCTGCCTGGAGGACAGCGCCTTGACCTGCTCGGTGGAGAGCGCCCCCATATCCTCGGATGACCAGGCCGCAATCTGGACTGTCGAAACTTTCGCAATCTGGCTTGGGGAAAGTGAGGGTATGATCGACGTCATGTGCAAGCCTTGATCGCGAGTTCAAATATCGAGGACGAAGTGCGCAGCGGGAAACCCCGCACGTGCCGCCATCCTGAAAGGACGCGAAACGGCATTCGACATCGACAACCCTAGCTTTCGTTGCTTGCGCGAGGCTTTCAGTCTTTTGAAAAGAAAATGACGCATTTTCATCGCCAGAGACGTAAAACGCCCCCACTCCCGCGTGAGGGAGAGAGGGCGTTTGATGAGGCGAACCGGCTGGATCAGAGCGGCGGATTGAGGAAAGATGGCATCTCGTCTTGCGTCTGGGACAGCGAGAGGAAAAGGCGGGCGGTGTCGAGCGCCTCGCGGATCGTGACATCCATATCCAGATACCGGTAGGTGCCGAGCCTTCCCACGAAGGTCACGTCCTTCTCTTCCTTTGCCAGCGATACATATTGCGCAAGCTGCTCTTTTTCCTCGACAAGCCGGATGGGATAATAAGGAACATCATCCGGGCCGCATTCGCGGGAAAACTCGCGGTAGCAGACGGAGCTGTCGTGCTTTTCCCAAGGGGAAAAATGCTTGTGCTCGGTAATGCGGGTAAATGGGACGGAAACCTCGCCGTAGTTCATCACCGCGCAGCCCTGATAGTCTCCCGCATAGGTAAAGCGTTCGAAGTCGAGCGTGCGATAACCAAGCCTGCCATTGGCGTAGTCGAAATAGCCATCCAGCGAGCCGGAATAGAAGGTGTGATCATAACGGCTTGTATCAGCGCGACCGAAATCGCTGCTCAGATGCATGCGAATGCCGGGCTGATCGAGAATGCGCTCCACCATCGGCGTGTAGCCCGTTTCCGGCATGCCCTGATACTTGTGGAAGAAATAATCGTCATCATAGTTGAACCGCACCGGCAGCCTTTTCAGGATGGAGGCAGGCAAGGCGGTGGGCGAGCAACCCCACTGCTTCTGGGTGTAGCCCTGAAAGAAAGCCTCGTAGAGGTCACGGCCAACGAAGCGCAGCGCCTGCTCTTCAAAGGTCTGCGGGTCCTCGATGGTCTTGTCGGCCTGATCTTCGATAAATGCCTTGGCCTCATCAGGGCGGAAGGTCTTGCCAAAGAACTGGTTGATCGTGTGCAGATTGACCGGCAGGGAAAACACCTGCCCCTTGCTCGTCGTTTTCACCCGGTTCTTGTAGGGCATGAAGGTCTGGAACGTGTTGACGTATTCCCACACCTCTGCATCGTCGGTGTGAAAGATATGCGGGCCGTAAACATGCACCATCACACCGGTTTCGGCGTCGCGTTCCGTGTGGCAGTTTCCAGCAATGTGGTCGCGCCTGTCGAAAATGTCGACCTCATGGCCTGCCTTCGCAAGCTCGCGGCCGATAACCGCGCCGGAAAGACCGGCGCCAACAATTGCAATCTTCTTGGACTGTGCCACTGGGTCTGCCTTTTGTGATGTGACGGAGCGCCGCGCCTGTTGCTTACGCGCCATGGTGCCACGCATGATACCAATACGAACGGGAACCGGTCGGGAATCGCTCCCGACCGTTCAGGTCTCAAGCCGTAGCCGAGGCTTCAGCCGTCCACAACCGCTTGTCGGTCGGTATGGCGGAATAGTGGTGCCATTCGCGCAGTCTTTCCAGGTAGCGCGCGCGGTATGCCTGTTCATCGACATATTCCAAGTTTTCCGTCACCAGATCAGTGCCGATTTCGTAATAGACACCCATATTGGTAAAATCGGGAACCGGCGTTTCTCCGCGCTCGGCTTCCGCCTGCATCTGCCAGAACAATTCCTCCAGGCGCCGCGCAAGAGCTGGAATATCGCGCAGTGCACTCGTCTCGCGGTTGGCCTGAAGCTTGTCCCGGACAAATTTCAGCAATGCAGGCGTGTTGGCATAGGCGATTGCCTTGGCCACATAATCGTTAGGGCCATTGCAGATCAGTTCAGGCACACCGGTCGCAGCAACAACGCTTGCGCAGAAGCGCGCGGCAAAGCTCTTTCCAGGGAACGTCAGGACCGGAAGACCAACCGTCAGCGAGTCCGCTGCCGTTGAATGCGCGCCATAGGGGAACGTGTCGAGGAAGAGGTCAGCCACGGCAATGCGGGCGAGATGCTCGGCATTTCCAGCCTTGGGCGCAAAGATGATGCGCTCGGATTCGATACCCGCTTCCACGAACTTTTCGCGCAGCCGTTGGTCAGCCTTGTCGTTGCCGCTCAACAGCCAAAGGATGCTGCCGGGTGTTGCAGCCAGAATGACCTTCCAGCGCTCGAACGTGTCGGGTGTGATCTTCTGCATACCGTTGAAGCAGGCGAACACGAAGGCATCTTCCGGCAGACCGGCTGCTTGCCGGGTTGGCTTTTCGGCAATTGTCCGCTTGCGGTCGATCGGCTGGTTGCAAGTGACGCGCAGGACCTTTTCCGAATAGTAGATCTCGCTGGACGGCGGCACGATCTCGTTGTCGGCAATCATATATTGATGGAAAGGGCTGCCGATTGAGCCGGGATAGCCACAGAAGTTGACGATGACAGGCGCCGGACGATAGGCGAAGATCTTCATCCGGGCGTGTTTCGTGTAGCCGTTCACGTCGATCAGAATATCGATTTCATCGCTGGCAATCTGGCGTGCCGCCTGCTCGTCGGACAGCGCACCGATATCATGCCAGGCATCGACAGCTGCCTTCATGCGCATCTGGGTCGGGTCATTCGAAACCGGATCACCGCAGTAATAGGCGTGGATTTCCACATTGCTCTTGTCGTGCAGTTCAAGCACTTCACGAAGCGCGAAGCCGACCGCGTGGTCACGAAGATCTGAGGACACGTAACCGACGCGCAGGCGCTGGCCTGTGCCGGACTTTTGCTTGACGCTTGGGCGCGGAAAATTCTTCACGTCCAGACGTCCTACGAGCGACTTGTTGTAGGTATAGGCGCGCGCCAGCTGGAACATCGGATCGTCGGAGAAGCAGCCCAGCGTCAGGGGCGACAGGGCATCGATCATCTGGCGACGGGTCACGTGGCTGGATGGGGTGATAATGGGCCATTTGCACTGCCGCTGGCGGATCGCGCTCAGGTGCTGGCCGGTCTCTGTCTTTTCAGGCCGCAGTTCCATGGCCTGCCACAACACGGTCTCGGCCTCTTCCAGCAAACCGGCATTTTCCATGACCCGTCCGATGTTTTGCAGCGCCATCAGCCGGTAGGTTACGCGGTCAGGGGTAATTTCAGCTGTTGCGTCAACAAAGCTCTGCCATTGGCGGATCGCCAGGGGAACCGTGCCGGAGTCTTCGAAGGCGCGACCCAGGTTGATGTGCGCAGGGCCAAAAAGCGGATCGATCCGCAATGCAGCGTCCATCGCATTGATCGCTCCAGCTGTATCGTTCATGCTGCGCAGCAGAACGGAATAGTTGAAATAGACCATCTGCAGATTGGGCTGCGTCGCGTTAAAGGCTAGCCATGTCTTGTACAGCTCGACCGCTTCGGCTTTGTAGCCTTCGGCGATGAATTTTTCAGCAAAGGCGATCACATCCGGCAAGGCAAGACGTTGAGTTCTCGCCAACTCGAGCAATTGTGTCAAAAGCGAGTTGGAAGCTAAGGCGTCTACGGCACTGTTCATATATCAAAACCCCGGCGTTGGCATGGCGCAGGACGACATGCCACTCTTTGTTATAATCGGGGGTCAGGTTAATACTTATAAGCTTGCGCGACGCTTTACATGGAAAAGCGGTGCAGATGTGCGGATCGTGGAAGGTAATATTAGATAAATATAGAAATGATCCGCCAATTGTCAGGCGGACACACAGGTTTTGACCGGCACGCTGTGCCGGTAGGGTACTGCATCAGACCCTTTCCCGGTTGAATGAACGGGTGGTTCTAGAACAGGTCGCAGTCGCCGGATGCCTTGTCGAGCGGCTGGGAATGCCCATGACGCATGCCCGCACCCAGCGCCTTCTGCATTTCGGCAAGCTTCACCAGGCTGAGCGCGGTAGAAACATCAACCGCCCATTCGAGCGGAATGGAACCTGTGATTGTATCGATAAATTCGGCAAGGCCACGTGTCTTTTGAACCGCAAGGTCAATACCCTGCATAAGCCGCATGCCTTCAATCGTCATCGCGCCATCTGTCGCTTCGAGCAATTCTGGCTCGATGCGCTCGATCAGATAGGCAACATCGTGAAGCTCGGAAACCACCCGCATCAGGACTTCGGGAAGTGCCTCTTCGAACATGGGAAGCTGGGCATAGTCGGCGATCTGCATTAATAGCTCCGTGATCAGGGCGTCGGACCGCAAATATGTTGCCGGTCCAATGCTGAAACAAAATGAAGAAACGACGCGGCGATCTGCCTGTGCTTTGTCGCCTCAGAAAAATTCGATATCGTCTGCCACTGGCTTTGGAGCCACCACTGGTTTTCTTTCCAGAGCAACCGTCGACTGCGCTTCGGCACCGCTGAGCGGTATTTGACGCGCACGACCCGAGACCGGCCAAAACTCGATCTTTCGGCCTGAATCTCCTCCGGTCGACTGACCGAGAAGACGAATGCCTTCATCCCTTAAAAACTGAACCGCAAAGGCAGCGTTTTGCTCACCGACATTTGAGAACGTGGCAATGGTTTTTGCACCGCCAAAAATCTTTGCCTCAAGGCGATCACGGCGCGCTCCTTTTTTGAGCAAGCCGTTGATCAGCAACTCCATGAGATGCACCCCGTAACGGGTTGCATCTCCACCCCCAGCGCCCCCTGTCCCCGGCAACAGGAAATGGTTCATGCCGCCGACGCCCGCAACAGGGTCTCTTAGACATGCAGCCACGCACGAGCCGAGAATGGTCGTCAGGACCACATCGGGATCGCTAGCGATTTTGTATTCGCCCTGGATAATGTGTACGCGCTTGGCTGCAGTTTCAATCATTTTAAGGATCCAAATACGGCTTCGATAGCCGCTTTCATCTTGTCGATGGAAAATGGCTTGGCGAGAACGTTGTTGGCACCCAGCTGGGCGGCCTTCTGCACCAATGCTCGGTCACCCTGCGCCGTCAGAATGATGAAGGCTGCTTTCTTGGTGGTTGGGTTCGTGCGAACCGCCTGCAAGAAACCAAGTCCATCCATCTTCGGCATGTTGAAGTCGGAAATGACGAGATGATGGGGCTGCTGCTCCATGATCTTCATTCCCTGCTCGCCATCGCCAGCGGAGGTGATCTGCTTGAAGCCGAGTTGCGTCAGTGCATCACTGAGCAACAGGCGGCTGGTAACCTGATCATCCACGATCAGAACTTTGATTTTTTCTGCAAGAGACATTAGTCGGAACCTTCTTTTCGGGCAGCGGTAAGTTTCAGAATTTCTTCGCCGATTGCGTTCAGCGGAAATTGTTGTTCGACAGCGCCGAGTTCGTAAGCGACCCTCGGCATGCCATAGACCACGCAGGTTTTTTCGTTCTGGCCAATGGTGCGAGCACCGGCATGGCGCATTTTCAAAAGTCCTGCGGCTCCGTCGCGTCCCATCCCTGTCAGGATGACACCAACGGCATTTCGTCCTGCCAGTTCTGCAACGGAATCGAAGAGAACATCCACGGACGGTCGGTGGCCATTAACAGGTTCCTTGTCCAAAAGCCTGCAAGTTGGCGCGGAATGATTAACGACCTGCAAATGTCGTTCACCGCCCGGCGCAAGATATATTTTACCGGTCTGGAGGCGTGCTCCATCCGTTGCTTCTTCCACCGCCGGCGCGCACAGCCGGTTCAGACGCTCTGCGAAACTCTTCGTAAAGGTCGATGGCATGTGTTGTGTAATCACCGTGGGCGGGCAGTTGGCCGGGAATTTCTGCAAGACAGTAATCAGGGCCTCCACACCACCGGTCGATGAACCGATAGCGACGATCTTGCGGCCACCGCGATAGTCGCTGACGGCCATGGGTGTTGCAATCACCGGCTTTTCGACGGTCAGATTGCGATAACTCTGGTGCTGCGAGCGTGCAGCTGCCTTGACCTTTTCGGCCAGATCGCTGAATGGCCTGCTTTCGCCAGGCGCTGGCTTGCTCACACAATCGAAAGCACCGATCTCAAGCGCCGCCAGCGATGCGCCCGCGCCGCGCTGCGTCAGCGTCGAGACCATAATGACGGGCATGGGCCGAAGCCGCATGATCTTTTCCAGGAATTCGAGACCGTCCATTTCCGGCATCTCGATATCCAGCGTCAGGACGTCAGGGTTGAGTTCCTTGATCGCGGCACGCGCTTCCATGGCGTTGCTGGCCTGGCCGACGACGTGAACGTCGGGGTCAGCTTTCAGCACAGCCGAAATCAGGCCGCGCATTGTCGCGGAGTCGTCGACCACAAGAACTCTGGCGGGTACGCTCATGCTTTCCTCCCGCCGGATTTGCCGATGTAGCGGTAGGTCGTGATGCCGGTATTGTCGAACAGCGCCTTCGGATCGCCCGAGACACGCTCGGAGTGGCCGATATACAGATGTCCACCTTCCGGCAGAAGACCGGCAAAGCGCGCCCAGATTTTCACCTGTGTCGGCTCGTCGAAATAGATCACCACGTTGCGGCAGAAGATCACGTCGAAACCGCCCTTGAAGGGCCATTGCGTCATGAGGTTCAGCTCGTTGAAGGTGATCAACTTCTTGACCTTGTCGCTGATCTGGTGCTTGCGACGGCCACCGACGTCGACGTCCTGGAACCATTGCTTGCGCATGGCAGGCGTCACGGTTTCCAGTGCGTTGTCATCATAGATGCCAGCTCTGGCCTGCGCCAGGATCTTCGGGTCAATATCCGTTGCGAGAATACGGAAATCATAGTCTGCGGCGTTGGGAAAGAGGCCCAGAACCGTCAGTGCAATCGAGTACGGCTCCTGCCCATCGGAGCAGGCGGCAGACCAGATGCGCACACGGCCGCCCGCTTTTGCCCTGTTGATGAGCCCCGGCAAAACCTCATCCCGAAGATTTTCGAAATGGTGGTTTTCACGGAAGAACCGCGTGAAGTTCGTCGTTAGATGCGACAGCATCTCGCGACGGGCATGGGCGCCCTGTTCGGACGATACGAGCGCGCAGTATTCCGGGAACCCGGAAATACCCAGGTTTCGGATGTGCTTGGACAATCGCGAGTAAACGAGCGACGCCTTGGTGTCGTTCAGATAAATGCCGGCATCGGCATAGATCATCGCGGCTATTTCGGAGAGGTCGCGGCGCGTCAGCGGATATTCTCCGCTGGCGAGCACTTCATCCGGGGATAGGCGTGTATCGTTAAACTTGAGCGCTGTCATTCATCACTACTTTCAACCGGCTACCGCAAGAGACATCTCTTGCTTGAGCGACTGGCCACGAGACGCACCGACGACCGCATCCACATCCAGAATGAGAGCGACGCGGCCATCACCGAGGATGGTTGCGGCAGCAATGCCAGGAACATGGGTGTAGTTGGCTTCGAGCGACTTGATAACGACCTGGCGCTGACCCTGGATGGCGTCGACCATCAAGGCACGCTGGCCGCCACCTTCCGATTCCACCAGAAGGGCTACGCCGTCGACCGGGTTTGCCTGGGTGTTGCGGAAGTTGAGAATGCGACCGACGTCCACCAGCGGGCAGAACGAGTTGCGGATCGAAATCAGGCGCTGGTTGGAGCCGAAGGAGTGAATGTTTACGGCTTCCGGCTGCAGGGTTTCGACAATCGCCGTCAAAGGCACGACGAGCGTCTGACCGGCCACCGTCACCACCATGCCGTCGAGGACGGCCAGCGTCAGCGGCAAGCTCATGGTGAATGTAGAGCCAAGGCCCGGACGCGACGTGATGCTGATACGACCGCCGAGTGCCTGGATCGAACGCTTGACCACGTCCATGCCCACGCCACGACCCGAAATGTCGGAAATCTTGTCGGCGGTGGAGAAGCCAGGTGCGAAGATCAGGTTGTCGATTTCCTCATCCGTCAGGTTGCTGTCGGCAGCGATCAGATCGTTGTCGATGGCCTTCTGGCGAACGCGCTCGCGGTTGATACCCGCGCCGTCATCGGACAATTCGATGAGAATGCGGCCCGAACGGTGCTTCGCCGTCAGCTTGACGGTGCCTTCCGGGTTCTTGCCAGCAGCTTCGCGCTTTTCAGGTGTCTCAATGCCGTGGTCGACGGCATTACGGATCATGTGCGTCAAAGGCTCGGCCAGCTTGTCGATGACCGTCTTGTCCACTTCGGTGTTTTCACCCTCGGTGATCAGGCGGATCTGCTTGCCGATCATATCGGCGACTTCACGCACGATACGCGACATGCGCTGGAAGACCGGCTTCACCGGCTGCGCACGGATAGCCATAACGCTGTCCTGGATTTCGCGTGTCAGCTGCTGAAGTTCGTCCAGGCCCATATTGACGGCAGATGTGCCGGTCGTGTCGTTTTCGATGACGCTCTGCGACAACATCGCCTGGTTGATGACGAGCTCGCCCACCAGGTTGATGAGGCGGTCGACGCGGTCCAGATCGACGCGGATCGTCTGGCCAGCGCTTGCGTTGGCGGCATTGGCTGCAGCGGCTGCGGCAGCTGGTGCTTCCTTCTTTTCGGCAGCGGCGGAAACGGTGCGTGTCACTTCGGTTGCGGCAACGGCTGTTGAGACCGTTTTTGCAGCCACTGTTTCCTCGGCGTCAGCCGACTGCACAGCAGGCTCGTCCACCGTATCGTCGAGAACCGACAGATCGAAGGGAACAGGGATCATCGGAAGTTCTTCTTCGGGCGGTGTTTCCGCCACGATTTCCGTGATTTCCAGATCGCAATCCCACTCGGCGAATTCAAACACGGTGCGAATGCCAGCGGCACCCTTGTCCGTCTTGATGGTGATCTTCCACTGGAAGTAGGCGGTCTCAGGCTCGATGTTTTCGAGCGCAGGCAGGGCCCCCATGTCGCAGTTGATGCTCATCTCGCCTATGCGGGAGAGGTCGCGAAGCAAGAGGGCGGCTTCGTTGCCCTTGGTGTAAAGCGATGTCTGTGGCTTGAACACGACGTTGAACGATGGCGTTTCCATCATCGGGGTCACATCGTCCTCGAACTCGCCGAAGGAGAAGGCCACGGGCTGGAAACCGCTGTCATCGGTTGGCGCAGGCGCTGCGGCGGCTGCCGGTGCCGGTGCTGCTGCCTTGGGTGCTGCAGCTTTTGGCGCTGCCGGTTCCGAGGAGGATCCGCCGGATGGCATTTCGCCATTGGCCAATGCTTCCAGTTCCTTGACGAGACCGCGCGTTCGGCTGTCTTCCACGCCGCTGCCATCACGGGCGGCGTTGGTCAGATCGGCCAGAACGTCAGCCGATTTCAGCATGACTTTCAGGACGTCCTGGTTCGGTTCGAGCTTGTTCGAGCGAACGCAGTCCAGTGTCGTTTCGAAAACGTGGGCAAATGCCACGAGATCTTCCAGACCGAACGCGCCCGCACCACCCTTGATGGAATGAACGGCACGAAACACAGCATTCACGGTTTCCGGGTCGCGGTCGCCGTCATTTAATTTCAGAAGACCTGATTCCAGCTCTGCGAGTTGCTCCTCGCACTCCTGGAAGAAGATTTCTTTGATTTCGTTCATATCCATCGTATGTGGTCCCGTATCAAGCAGTTACGCGTTCAATGGCATCGATCAGCTTTGCAGGGTCGAACGGCTTGACGATCCAGCCGGTAGCGCCTGCCTGGCGGGCGCGGTTCTTCTTCTCGGCATCACTTTCAGTGGTGAGCACGAGGATGGGAATTGCGCGGTATTTTTCGTTGCGACGAACGCCCTCGATAAAGCCGAAGCCATCGAGACGGGGCATGTTGATATCGGTGACGATAACGTCAGGATGACAACCTTCAAGAACTTCAAGTCCTTCGATACCGTCTTCTGCCTGGATCGTTTCAAAACCGGCATTGTTCAGTGTCAACAGGAGCATATTCCGGATCGTTCTGGAATCGTCGACCGTCAGAACTTTCTTCTTCATTTCTGCTTCTCCTTCGGGAGGATGTGATCGATGTCCACGCCGATCAGTTTAAGGGTTTTCTCAAATGCGTCCGATGCTTTTGAAAATGTGAATGCCTTGCCGTCAGTCTCCCAGGCCTTGACACCGGCCATTAAGACCTGGGCGCATTGTACGCCCACGCGCTCGACCTCGGAGGCATCCACCGCAAGCGGGGCACCCCTCATCTCCATCAGTTTTCCGTGCAAGACGGATGCCTGATTGAGGTCCAGCACCGGTGACAATTTCAATGTCGACTGCGCTGCTTTCCTGCCTGCCATCAAATCACTCCTTGGCGTCTGAATTGTTGATGCTCGTAGCCATAGTCCACGAGCTCTTCGCGCATGGTCGCCACGGTCTGCTGATAGCGTCTCGAAACCGGCTCTGCTGCCGCATCGGCCTGTCGGGCAATGCGGAATTCCCGCACGGTCCGGCCCAGCTCGAGAATAACGGTGTGCAGGTCGTCGGCGTCCTGCGCTGCCCCTGTCAGGCGGTTGGCGGAACGGTCCGTTTCTGCGCCGATGGAACCGAGTTCCACAGCAACGCCCTGCAAGCTGCTGACATTTTCGCCGGTGCGGCGTGCCACATCGCCGATCATATCGCTGACGCCGGAAACCTGACGAACGACGCCGCCAATGGCTTCCTGTGTGCGGTTGACCATGCGAACACCCTCGACCACCTGGGTCTTGGTGCCGTTGACGAGGTTTTTGATTTCCCGCGCCGCATCGGCAGAACGCTGTGCAAGCGCACGCACTTCCTGCGCTACCACGGCAAAACCGCGCCCGCTGTCGCCAGCGCGGGCTGCTTCGATACCTGCGTTGAGGGCCAGAAGGTTGGTCTGGAAGGCGATCTCATCGATGGAACCGATGATTTTACCGATCTGTTCGGCAGAATGCTCGATACCGGCCATGGCGCTGATGGCCTCGCCAACGGCTGTGCCGCTTTCGGTTGCGGCGGTGCGAGCCTGCTTCATCGCAGCTTCTGCAGCCTGAATGCGCTCGCTGCTGGTGCGAACGTCGTTGATAACGGTTCCAAGCGTGTCGGATGCACCGTTAAATCTCTGGGCCTGCTCGGAGGACTGCGAAGCCATTGTCCGGCCCTCGCCTGCCATGCGCTCGGTCGCGGTCTGCGCATCACGCACACCTGCCTGTGCGGCAGCAAGGGAAGCCTCGATCTTTTCCAGAGCGCCGTTGAAGGCGTCTGCCAGTTCGCGATAGGCGTCTGGAATATCGCCGGTAATGCGTGCCGTCAGATCGCCAGCGGCGAATGCGTTCAAGGCATCACCCAGAAGGCGCTTGGCATCAGCCTGATCTGTTTCGCGCTGCTTGGCCAGTTCCTGGGTATGGCGAAGGCGCAATTCGTTGAAGCGAAGGGAAACCGCGATCTCCGTATCTACCATCACAAGGCGCACAACAGCCTTTACGGCCTCGGCCAATTCACGGTGGCGTTTACTGTTGCCAGGCAGGATGGAGCGCGGCGCGTGCTGCGAAATCAATCCGCCCAAAAGGTTTTCAAGAACAACGGCGTGTCCGGCCACATGCCAGCGCGGGTCAAGACCCATGCGGCTTTCGGTATCGGACAGAACCTTGACGCGCTCTGCATAGACAGCATCGAACCTTGCATCTGTCAGCACGCTCCAATGCGCCGTCTGAAGATCATGCAGCCTGTCGAGCTGGTTTTCGCTTTCAAAGGATGGGGAACAGTCGGGCATGGACTGGAAGCGAACCATCAGGTCGCGCAGGCCTGCCTTGACATGGGGTTCGAGCATAATGCGGTAGCGGCGCAGCAGATCGCACTGGTCCTGGTCCAGACCGGCAAAACGCAGACGGCCGCCCAGGCTGCTGCCCGTGGCCTTTCTCGTTTGATCTGTTGGCAATTCCTGCCCCAAGCGACGTCCCCAAAAAGCTACGCCGGATCACACCGGCCAATGACCGATTGAGAATCCCAGTATCCGGGGGGATAATTATCCAGGACGGATAATTTACGAGTGTGCGCACCATGAATGGGTCGCACCGACGCGCTGAGCCTTCTGCAATCAACTGAATACCGGATCGACCCGGTACGGCAGGGCGGCGTCATGCCTGGAAGAAGATCTGTGTCGATCCTCGTTCCGCCGTAAAATACGTCCAATCTTTATGGTTAATTCGTTGATTGAACGTTAAGAAAACCCAATATGACTCAAAGTTGCTAAAATTAGCTGAATCATTTACCTGTCGTTACGTTAGCACAGCAGTAGTTTGTGCTGGAATCGTTAATATTGGAAAAGATTTCTTATTTTTCCCGTAGCGCGCTGGACAACGGCAACACCGTTCCCCTAAAACGAAAACACACGATATTCGCTTCCATGGTGATGTTTTAACGAAACGCTGACGACGACGGAGGAGATACGATTTGCCATCGATGGGGAACCGCCTTTGCGCCTCTCGTCCCTCAAATCGGCTGATCGATCTTTTTGTTGCGGGCATGCTCGTCTTCATGGGGCTTCAGGCTGCTGCCAACGGCGCGCCTGTTCTCAAACCGAACCGTCTCGAGCGTTCGCAACTTCCCCCGCAGGACATCGCCTCGGCCACGGCCGCGGAAACCAAGGGTTGCACGGAGATTGTCGATCATTGCCTGACATTGGCAGATCACGGCTTTGTCCTTCATCATCTGCCGGTGCAGAGAACGGTTGACGCGCAAGCCCCGATGCAGATCGGCTTTGATAACCCGTACGCGAAAATACCGGGCTTTCATCTTCTTGGAGCCGCTTCGCCTCGCGGGCCACCGGAAACGGTTTCCTAGCCGTCGCTGCCGATTTTCCCCTTCGTTCGGGATTGGCGAAGCTGACGGGCATATGCACCGCCAACCGCAACGCCAGAGAAATTGCCAGCCTGTATGAGCCTTGAAATCCTCCTTCCCATTCTGATTGCCCTGCCCTTCATCGGCAGCATCATCACCACGATGATGCCGCGATACGGGGCGGTGCGCGCACCTGCCGCCGTCGCTGGCAGCATTGCGCTGTTTGGCCTCGTCTCCGCGATTTTTCTATATGCCAGCGTCAAGGGCGGAGCGGTCATCAAGTATGATGTGGAATGGCTTCCCCAGCTTGGCCTCAACTTCACGTTGAGGCTGGATGCGTTTGCCTGGATGTTCATCATCCTCATTACCGGCATCGGCTTTCTGGTGGTGCTTTACGCGCGCTATTACATGTCGGCGGAAGACCCTATTCCGCGCTTCTTTGCGTTCTTTCTGTCCTTCATGGGCTCCATGCTGGGCATTGTACTGTCTGGCAATGTCATTCTTCTCTCCATCTTCTGGGAATTGACCAGTATCTTCTCCTTCCTGCTGATCGGCTATTGGCACCAGAACGCCACGGCACGCGATGGTGCGCGCATGGCGCTGACCGTGACCGGCATTGGCGGCTTCTGCCTTCTCGCGGGCTTTCTGATCCTCGGCCATATGGCGGGCAGCTATGATCTGGATGATATTCTGGCAAAAGGTTCGGAAATCCGCGCCCATGCGCTCTATGTTCCAGCACTCGTTCTCATTCTCATCGGTGCCCTGACAAAGAGCGCGCAGTTCCCGTTCCACTTCTGGCTTCCCAATGCGATGGCCGCGCCCACGCCGGTCTCGGCCTATCTGCATTCCGCCACCATGGTGAAGGCGGGCGTTTTCCTTCTGGTGCGCCTATGGCCAGTTCTGGCGGGCACGCAGGAATGGTTCTGGCTACTGGGTTTTGCCGGTATTACCACATTGCTGCTCGGCGCTTATTTCGCCATGTTCCAGCAGGATCTAAAGGGTCTGCTGGCCTATTCTACCATCAGTCACCTCGGCCTGATCACCACACTATTGAGCCTTGGAAGCCCGCTTGCAGCGGTTGCGGCTATTTTCCACATGATGAACCACGCCACCTTCAAGGCGTCGCTGTTTATGGCGGCTGGCATCATCGACCACGAGACCGGCACCCGCGATATGCGGCGCTTGAGCGGGCTTTATCGCTTCATGCCCGCCACTGCCACGCTTGCCATGGCGGCCAGTGCGGCCATGGCCGGTGTTCCCCTGTTCAACGGCTTCCTGTCCAAGGAAATGTTCTTCGCGGAATCCGTTGAAACCCATGCAGATTCGTTGCTGGACAAGGCCCTTCCCTATGTCGCGACGCTGTCGGGTGCCTTTGCGGTGGCCTATTCGCTGCGCTTCATCCACACCGTGTTTTTCGGCCCGGCACCGCACGATATCCCAAATCCCAAGCCGCATGAGCCGCCGCGCTGGATGCGCTTCCCCATCGAATTGCTGGTCGTTGCCTGCCTCATCGTCGGCATCGTACCAAGCTTGTCCATCGGCCCGTTCCTGCATTCCGCCGTTCTCTCGGTGCTTGGTCCGCAAACACCTGCCTACAGCCTTTCGATCTGGCACGGCTTCAACCTGCCTCTAATGATGAGCCTTGTCGCGCTCATCGGCGGTGTGGCGATCTATGCAGCGCTCGGCGGCTATTTCGCCCGGTGTGAAGACGGCCCTCCGGTGTTTCGTCACCTGCGCGGACAGCGCATATTCGAGCGCATCATCGTCACCGTATCCTGGAAATGGGCCCGCTGGCTGGAAAGCACGCTTGGCACCCGGCGTTTGCAGCCGCAATTGCGCATGCTGATACTGGTCGCATTGATTGCGGGCTTCTCGCCCGTGGCCTCGTCGCAGTTTACGCTGACGCTCCCCAGCGTCACGACATTCGACCCTATCTTCGCCATCTTGTGGGGCATCGGCATGATTGCGGCCATGGGTGCCGCCTGGCAGGCCAAGTATCACCGGCTTGCCGCACTGGTCATGCTCGGCGTCTCGGGCCTCGTCACCTGCCTCACCTTCGTGTGGCTGTCGGCACCGGATCTGGCCATCACGCAGTTGCTGGTCGAGATCGTCACCATGGTTCTCATTCTCCTTGGCCTGCGCTGGCTTCCCAAGCGCGAAGTCAAGGTGGACAATAACAGCGAACTTCCCGCACAGCTTCGTCGCGGACGGGATTTCATGCTGGCCGTATTCTGCGGCATCGGCATGAGCGTCATTGCCTTTGCGGTCATGACCTTGCCCGTGCCCAACACCATCGCCAACTACTTCCTGGAAAATGCCTATACACAGGGCGGCGGCACCAATGTCGTCAACGTCATTCTCGTGGACTTCCGCGGCTTCGACACGATGGGAGAAATTGCGGTTCTGGCCATTGTCGGCCTCACCGTGTTTGCGCTTCTTCGCCGTTTCCGCCCTGCCCATGAAAGCATTGGCCTGCCCGAACAGCAGCGCATTCAGAACGCGTTTGATGCGGACAATCCGGATCGTAGCAAGGGCGATACGGTCCGCGATTATCTTCTGGTGCCCTCCATCATCATGCAATGGATGTTCCCGGTCATCGTCACCTTCTCGTTCTTCCTGTTCATTCGCGGCCATGATCTGCCCGGCGGCGGGTTCTCGGCTGGCATCACAATGGCCATCGCCTTCCTGCTGCAATATCTGGCGGGCGGCACGCGCTGGGCGGAAGACCGCATCCGCATTCTGCCGTTGCGGTGGATGGGCTTTGGCCTGTTGCTAGCGGCGTCAACCGGCATGGGATCGTGGTTCTTCGGGCACCCGTTCCTCACCTCGTATTTCCAGTATACGGACCTGCCCTATATCGGAAAAATGCCAACGGCGACGGCGCTTCTCTTCGACCTTGGCGTCTTTGCCCTCGTTGTCGGCGCCACCGTTCTCATACTCATAGCATTGGCGCACCAATCGCTGCGTAATTACAAGGTACGTATGCCCGACGCCGCAAAAGCGGAGGACGCGTAAATGGAACTCATTCTCGCCATCGGTATCGGTGTCATGACGGGATCGGGCGTGTGGCTCATCCTGCGCCCGCGCACCTATCAGGTCATTGTCGGGCTGTCGCTTCTGTCCTACGCCGTCAATCTGTTCATTTTCGGCGTCGGCGGCATCAAGACCAACGCACCACCCCTGCTGCTGGACGGCGTCATCACCTCGACCCTGACGGACCCCGTGCCGCAGGCTCTGGTGCTGACCGCCATCGTCATCGGCTTTGCGACGACCGCCCTCTTCCTCGTCGTGCTGCTTGCCGCACGCGGCCTGACCGGCACTGACCATGTCGACGGGAGGGAAACGAAATGAACGCCTTCCCCGTCCATATTGTCATCGCACCCATTCTGGTGCCGTTGATTATTGGTGCCCTGCTGCTGTTCATCGATGAGCGCAAGCGCACCACCAAGGCCATTCTCAGCGTCATCGGCACCCTGGTTTCGTTGGGCGTTGCCGTCGCACTGTTTCTTGAGGTCAACTCCACCATCAACACGGAAGTTGCCGCCGTCATCTCCACCGGCGTTTATCTGCTCGGCAACTGGCCAGCTCCCTTCGGCATCGTTCTGGTGGCAGATCGCCTGTCAGGGCTCATGGTGTTGCTGGTGTCGCTTCTGGCCATACCCTCGCTCGTCTATTCGCTGGCGAAATGGCATCGGGCCGGATCGCATTTCCATTCGCTGTTCCATCTGATGCTGATGGGCGTGAATGGCGCGTTTCTGACCGGCGACCTCTTCAACCTCTTCGTCTTTTTCGAAGTCATGCTGGCCGCGTCCTATGGTCTGCTTTTGCACGGCTCCGGGCAGTTGCGCGTGAAGGCAGGGCTGCATTACATCGCCATCAACCTTGTCGCTGCCCTGTTCTTCCTCATCGGCGTCAGCCTGATCTATGGGGTCACGGGCACGCTCAACATGGGTGATCTGGCACAGCGCATCGCCGGTCTCAACCCTGATCAGCGCATGCTGCTGGAAACCGGCTCGGCTGTGCTTGGCATTGCGTTTCTGGTGAAGGCAGGCATGTGGCCGCTCAACTTCTGGCTACCTTCCGCCTATACCGCAGCATCGGCACCGGTCGCGGCTCTCTTTGCCATTATGAGCAAGGTCGGCATTTACGTCATTGCGCGCCTCTCCTTCCTTCTGTTCGGGGAAACCGCTGGCGCGTCCGCAGGCTTTGGCCATGATGCGCTTCTCGTCGGTGGCATCGCCACCATCGTCTTCGGCACCATCGGCGTGCTGGCCTCGCAGGCGCTGGGGCGGCTTGCGGGCTTTTCCGTGCTGGTCTCATCCGGCACGCTTCTGGCCGCCATGGGCACCGGCAACCCCACAGTTGCCGCCGGTGCGCTCTACTACCTCGTCTCCTCGACGCTCACCATCAGCGCCTTCTTCCTGCTGATCGAACTGGTCGAGCGCGGACAGGACGCCGGTGCCAACGTTCTGGCCGTGACCATGGAAGCCTATGGCGACGGCGAGGACGACGAGCCGGAAGATGAGGTTGGCGTCACCATGCCCGGCACGATGGCCGTTCTCGGCACCTGCTTTGCAGCCTGTGGCATTCTTCTTGCCGGTCTGCCGCCGCTCTCGGGCTTCATCGCCAAATTCTCGATGCTGTCGGCCATTCTCAACCCGTCGGGGCTTGGCGCGAATGATACGATCTCGACCCTGTCCTGGTGGCTGGTCTTCCTCATCGTCTTTTCGGGCCTTGCCTCGCTCATTTCCATGACGCGCGCGGGCATCCGCACCTTCTGGGGTTCGCTGGAAGGAACGGTGCCACGCATTCTCGTCATCGAAATCGCGCCCGTGCTGATGCTTCTGGGCATGACCCTTGCCATGACGGTCGCCGCCGGTCCGGTCATGCGTTACATGCAGGAAACCGCACGCATCAGCGGGCTTCCGCAAAGCTACATTCAGGGCGTGATGACCGCACCCAGAGCCGCTCCAGGCACGGAGGTCGCACCATGATCTCGCGCTTTTTGCCCTATCCCTTGCTCACCCTGTCGCTGATCGTTTTCTGGATGACGATCAACGCCTTTTCACCCGGCCATCTGCTTTTGGGAACAGGGGTGGCGCTGATTGCCTCCTGGGCCATGGCGTCGCTGCGCCCGCCAAAGCCGCGCATCCGCAACTGGCACCTGCTGATCAAGCTCGTTGGCATCGTGCTCTATGACATCATCCGCTCCAACGTCTCCGTCGCGGTCATCATCATCCTGAACCGCAGACGCCGCACCAATGCAGGCTTCATCACCATACCCCTGGAACTGCGCGATCCCATGGGCCTTGCGGTGCTGGCCATCGTGCTGACGGCGACACCGGGAAGCGCATGGCTGGAGTATAATTCATCGCAGGGAACATTGCTCATCCACGTTCTGGATGAGGTCAGCGAGGCCCATTGGCAGAACCTCATCAAAAGCCGATATGAGACATTACTGATGGAGATATTCGAATGAGTTCGGTTATCCTTTTCTGGTCATTTTTCATTGCCCAGCTGTTTCTGGCCATCGCCATGGCGATTTCCGTCTATCGCATTGCCATTGGCCCGCGCGCGCAGGACCGGGTGCTGGGGGTGGATACGCTTTACGTCAACGCCATGCTGCTGGTCCTCGTCTTCGGGCTTCGCACCGGCAACGACGTCTATTTCGCCGCCGCCTTGCTCATTGCCATCCTCGGTTTCGTGTCCACCGTGGCGCTGTCCAAATTCATGATGCGCGGCGAGGTGATCGAATGAGCAATGCCGCCGAATTCCCGCTCTGGGCCGCCATCCTCGTCGCTTTCTTCGTTCTTCTGGGGTCCTCGCTGGCGCTCATCGGCACCATTGGCTTTGCGCGGCTGCAAAGCTTTTATGAGCGTCTGCATGCGCCCACCCTTGGAACGAGCTGGGGCACGGGCGGCATCGTCATGGCCTCGGTCATCTATTTCTCGGTCTCGGGCCAGCGGCCTGTGTTCCACGAAATCTTCATCGGCTTGTTTATGACCATCACAACGCCGGTCTCGCTGATGCTGCTGGGCCGCGCCGCCCTTTACCGTGACCGTGCCGAACAGAACCCGGTGACCCGGCAAAGCCTCTGATCAAATAAAATCAAGAAACGCGAAGTTTTTTCAAAATTTGAAAAGCTGCCAGACGCATTTTTCCATCGGCAATTGCTTTATTTCTGAAATAAGGCAATGAATTCCAATATTTGACGTTCATCAACTTTCGGATGATTGTCGAATGTTATCGTGATGTTACACGCGCGGATATTCCCTGAATTTTAACGGTTTTCCCGCATCATGGCGGAATTCAGTTTGTTTCGGGGTATTTTATGGCGCGCTTTCTTCCAAAATCCATAGTGGTGCAGATCGTCTGTATGACGATTGCACTCATCTTCATGGGCATCCTCGCCGTTGGAACCACAACCTATATCAGGTTGAAGGACGACGTGATGCAGAGCGCCCGGATCGATACGCAGCGTGCCATCAGAAACATGGCCATGCTCTATGAGTTGAAGATCGGCGGTGTGCAGCTCGCCATGGAAAATGGCGATTTGAAATCCATCAGCAGACCGAGCATCGGCACAATGCGGGATTTCGATCTCGTGGACCGCACGGGCATGGCAAATGGTGGTGTCGCCACCGTGTTCCAGGCTGAGGGGTCAGACTTCGTGCGTATCTCGACCAACCTGAAAAACGAGAAGGGCGAGCGGGCGATGGGCACCAAGCTGGCACTCACTCACCCCGCCTACGCAAGCATCACGAAGGGCCAGGCCTATTTCGGCCAAGCCACTCTGTTCGGCACGGACTATATGACGGGTTATGTTCCGGTTCTGTCTAAGACAGGTGCCGCCGTCGGCATTCTCTTCGTTGGCGTACCGATGACGGTTTATCAGGCCCATATGGATGGTGTTCGCGATATTGTTCTGCTGTGCGGCGGCGGCGTCATGCTGGTCTTCGGCTTTCTGGGATATTTCCTCATCAATCGCACGCTTCGCCCGCTCGGCATCCTCACCAACGCGGTCAAGTCCCTGTCGCAGGGCAAGCTGGATACGACCATTCCCTATGCGCAAAGCGGCAACGAGTTCGGCAATATTGCCCGTGCGCTGGAAGTCTTCCGTGAGAACGCCCATGAAAAACTTCTGATCGAAGGACGCAGCGCCGAAGAACGTGCCGAGGCCGAGGCTGAGCGCAGCCGAAACGACGCCGAAAAGCGCGAGACGGACCGCCAGATCGATTATGCCGTCAACCAGCTGGCTGGTGGCCTTGCCCGCCTGTCGCAGGGCGATCTGACCCGGACCATCGACACGCCGTTCTCTGGCCGTCTGGAGCAGCTGCGCACAGACTTCAACAGCTCGCTTGCCAATCTGAAGGATGTTCTGGCACAGATCCGCGATAGAACGCTGGTCATTCAGAACAATGGCATTGAAATGCGCGAGTCCTCCAACGACCTGTCACGCCGCACGGAATCCCAGGCTGCGTCTCTGGAAGAAACCGCCGCCGCCGTTGAAGAGATCACCGTCACCGTGAAGTCTTCGGCGGAACGCGCCCGTGAAGCCAACCAGGCAGTTCGCATCACTCAGAAAAGCGCCGATAGTTCCGGCACGGTGGTCAAGAACGCCATCGACGCGATGGGCCGTATCGAAGATGCGTCCAAGAAGATCGAACAGATCATCGAAGTCATCGATGAAATCGCTTTCCAGACCAACCTTCTGGCCTTGAATGCCGGTATTGAAGCCGCACGTGCCGGTGACGCGGGCAAGGGCTTTGCGGTCGTGGCGCAGGAAGTGCGTGAGCTTGCACAGCGTTCGGCAGATGCTGCACGCGAAATCAAGACTCTCATCAACCAGTCCACCAACGAGGTCGGTACCGGCGCGCTTCTGGTGCAGGAAGCCGGACAGGTTCTGTCCGATATCAGCCAGCAGATCGTGGTCGTCAGCAAGCACGTCGAAACCATCGCAACAGCCACCGCCGACCAGTCATCGGCGCTGCATGAGGTCAACGGCTCCGTCAACCAGATGGACCAGATGACCCAGCAGAACGCGGCCATGGCGGAAGAATCGAGCGCCGCAACGCAGATGCTGTCTGAAGAAGTCGAGGCTCTGCTCGGTCTTGTCGAACGCTTCCAGATCGGCGAGCCAGCCCAGCAGCAGGGTCGCTACAACCGCGCTGCCTAACGCAGCCACAGCGTTTATCCAAACCATATGCGGGCCGTCTGAATCTCAGGCGGCCCGTTTGCATTTCTCACTCTGCGGCTGCCCGGGTGACGCTGAAAACCTGGTTGATGTAGGCTCGCAGCGCGGCTGGCCGCACCGGTTTGTGCTGCACCGCAATGCCTTCCTTCTCGGCCTGTGCGCGCACTTCCAGTGTGCGGTCGGCGGTGATCAGAAGCGCCGGAATGTCCTTGGCGTAGACCTGCCGCAGACGAAGAACCGCATCGATGCCGTTTCCATCATCCAGATGATAATCGGCAATAACGAGATCGGGAGCACGAGCTTCTATATCGGTCCATTGACCAATCTCGGCAAAGGAGCCCGCCTGGCTGACCTCGCAGCCCCAGCCAGACATTAGCAAGCGCATGCCTTCCAGTATCTTCGGCTCATTGTCGATGCACAGCACGCGAAAGCCGTGCAGCTGTTGCGCGATAGGCGTTGGTGCATCACGGTCCACCAATCGAGCGGCGCGCCCCTGCGTCATCTCACGCGGCAGGTGTACCCGAAAAGACGTGCCCCTGCCCTGCACCGAAGACAGATGGACCGGGTGATGCAGAATGCGCGAGAGACGGTCAACAATGGACAGGCCAAGCCCCAGTCCCGCCGCCGTCTTTGCCCCCTCATCCAGCCGCGCAAACTCCTTGAAAATGGTGCGAAACTTGGATGTGGGAATGCCGATGCCGGAATCGACCACCTGAATGACCGCCTCCTTGCCCCGGCGGCGCACACCGACAATGACCTTGCCGGAGAGGGTGTATTTGATGGCGTTTGAGACGAGGTTCTGCACGAGACGCCGCAGCAGGTTGATGTCGGATTTCACGGTCAGCGATGTGGGCATGACGATGAGTTCAAGGTTTCTCTCGCGGGCCATGGGCGCGAAATCCGTCTCGATGCGCTTGAACAGATCATTGAGCGGCACAGATGCCATGCGCGGCTTCATGGAGCCTGTGTCGAGGCGGGAAATATCCAGCACGGCACCCAGAATGGTCTCAACCGATTCCAGTGCCGAATCGATGTTGAGCGCGAGCGCGCCATTTTCGGTTTCCCCGACACGCTCCACCAGCGCCGAAGAATAGAGCCGTGCCGCATTCAGCGGCTGGAGAATATCGTGACCGGCGGCGGCGAAAAAGCGGGTCTTGCCCACATTGGCCTCATCAGCCGCCGCCCGCGCTTCGGCCAATTCATGGTTCACGCGGGTCAGTTCCCCGGTGCGCTGTTCCACCCGCTGCTCCAGCGTTTCATTGGCCTGCTTCAACGCCTGATCGCTTGCCACGCGCTGGGTAATATCCGTGAAGGTTGCGACGATGCCCTTGTCCGGCATGGCATTGGAGCGAACCTCGATGATGCGCGCCCCACCCGCCAGCACCAGCGAAAACGGCATATCCATTCTCAAAAACAGCTCGATAGTCTGGCGCTGCTGGCCGGGCGCAATATCACCGCGCTCTTCCAGCATGCCGACAATGTCGGAAAGAGGCAGGCCGACCCGTCCGAACTGCTCCGGCAAATCCAGCAGGGTGCGGAAGCGCCGGTTCCAGATCGTCAGTTGCTGGGAGCTATCGAAGACCGCAATGCCCTGATCCATCTGCGCAAGCGCTGTCTGCAGCATGTCCTGATTGTATTGCAGCGCCTCACTGGCCTGATCCAGCAGCCACACGGTGTCGGCACTGGTATCCTCCGTCTTTTGCAGGATGAGCGACAGCACCAGCCTTGCCGAAGAGGAACCGATGGCACTGCCCAGCAATTGCTCGGAAAAGTGCACAAGCGCCATATCGGCGGGTTGATCGTCCTCCAGCTTGCGACCAGCGGTTTTCTCATAGGCTGCCAGCGAGCGCAGCATCCGCTCCTCGCCGAGATAGCGCCCTACGGCCGCCTTCAGATCACCGACACTCACCCGTGTTTTCCAGCCGCGTGTCGCGAATTGCGATTTGGAGTGCCGCTTCACGAAAATGCCGGATTGGATGCGCTCGGCCGGTCTTGGGTTGCGCGATAGCGAACCCAGCACAAAGGCCACACAATTGACCAGCAGGCTCAAGGTCACGGCATTGACGAGCGGGTCCGCCCCCGGCCCGCTGAAGACAACAGCGCCGGGAAACAGGAAGCTTAGAACCGTTGCAGCCACTTGAGAATTATCCGGTCCGCCAAGGCTTGGAAGAAACAGCAGATAGGCCCAGACGATAAAGCCGGAACTTAGGCCCGCAATAGCGCCACGCGCATTGGCCCGCCGCCAGACAAGCCCGCCCAGAAGTGATGGTGCCATTTGTGCGATGGCGGCAAAGGCCAACAGGCCGATGGAGGCAAGGCCAGACGCGCTATCTGCCGCCCGGTAATAGGCATAGCCCAGAAACAGAACCGCGAAGATGGCGGTGCGGCGGATGTTGAGAAGCGTCCGGGCAAAATCATCGCGGTGCGCGGTGCGGTTCAGCAGTTTCTGTCGCAGGAAAATCGGCATGACGATATCGTTCGACACCATGATGGACAGCGCCACCGAAGCGACGATGACCATGGCCGTGGCTGCCGAAAACCCGCCGATGAAGGTAATGAGAGACACGACCGGCATCTGGTTGACCAGCGGCAATTGCAGCACATAGAGGTCGGCATTGCCATTGCTGCCAAGCGTCAAAAGCCCGGCAATGGCGATAGGCAGCACGAAGATATTGATGGCGATGAGGTAGAGCGGAAACAGGAACTTCGCCGTGCGCAGCTCGTTCGGCGTGCGGTTTTCAACCACGGTGACGTGAAACTGGCGCGGCAGAAGAATGATGGCGAAGGCAGACAGCAGCGTCAGCACGATCCAGCGACTGATCGGCGTCTGGTAGGACATGGCCTGCATGACCTGCGTATTCTCAGATGCCAGTCGCCATAGCTGCGCCGGGCCATCGAACAGGAAAAACACCACATAGACGCCCGCCGTACAGATGGCCACGAGCTTGACCACCGATTCCATGGAGATGGCGAGAATGAGCCCATCCTGATGCTCGGTCGCATCCGTGTGGCGGGTGCCGAACATGACGGCGAAACCGGCCATGATGACCGTGACCAGAAGCGGGAGATCCAGAAAATAGAGGTTGCCGCTTCCAATGCCGTAAGCGGTCGGGTCCACCATGGCGGCCACCGAATTGGAAACGGATTTGAGCTGAAGGGCGATGTAGGGAATGGCGCCCACCAGCGCGATGACCGACACCAGCGTGGCCACTGCCGGGTTCTTGCCGTATCGGGCGGCAATGAAGTCTGCGACCGAGGTCAGTTTTTCGGCTTTCGCCAGCTCCACAATCCGACGCAGAATGGGCATGCCCAGCGTGAAGGCGAGGATGGGGCCGGTATAGATGCCGAGGAATTCCAGCCCTCGCTCCGATGCCAGACCGACACCGCCGAAATAGGTCCAGGATGTGCAATAGATGGCAAGGCTTAGCGCATAGACAACCGGCCTGCCCTTGTTGGAGACGGGTTTCTGACGGCTCTTGCGGTCACCATAGCTTGCCACTGCAAAGAGCAGCAGAATATAGGCGAACGCCGATACGAATATGATCCACCCCGGAAGCACTGGCTGTTCTCCCCACCATCCTCAGCGCCAAGCATAAGCCAGTTCCGGGACAATGAGAATTGGCTCGCGCCTTGGCATAAAGTTTAACATGGTGAAACTGTTCGTTTTTCGCAGCACATATCTGCACATTCGAAATTTGAGATGTTATCAATGAACACCCATTCCAAAGATTTGGGTCGAGAGGGCTTGAGAGAGGGATATGTGGAATGCTGAACGAGTTTAAAACTTTCATCGCACGCGGCAATGTCATGGACCTTGCCGTGGGTGTCATCATCGGCGCGGCGTTCAGCAAGATCGTCGAGTCCGTGGTCAATGACCTCATCATGCCCATCGTGGGCGCGGTGTTCGGCGGCTTTGATTTTGCCAATTACTTCCTGCCGCTCAGTTCAAAGGTTACGGCAGATTCGCTGGCCGCTGCACGCGAACAGGGCGCGGTGTTTGCCTATGGCAACTTTCTGACCGTCGTGATCAACTTCGTCATCCTGGCGTGGATCATCTTCCTGATGGTCAAGGGCGTGAACAAGCTGCGCGCCTCTGTCGAGCGCCAGAAGGTTGAGGAAAAGAAGGCCCCGGCCCCGCCACCGGAAGACGTGCGGCTGCTCACGGAAATCCGCGATCTGTTGAAGACCCGCTGATAGCCAAGCCAGTTCGGCGTGCATGATCCATCATAAAAATCCGTGATGTCTTCACACAATATCATGCACGCTGGACGCCTGATGCGCTAAGAAGGCACTTCCATTGGAGTGCCTTCATGTCTGTTCTGAAAAGTCTAAGTGCCCGCTCTCTCTCGACGCCCGAAAGCGGCATTGTCGAGGTCAAGAAATACGCCCATGCCCGCGAAAATCTCCTGCCGCTCTGGGTGGGTGAAGGCGATCTCCCAACGCCTGCCTTCATTGCGCAGGCCGCAGCCGATGCGCTGACGGGCGGCGAGACCTTCTACACATGGCAGCGCGGTATTCCGGAGCTGCGCGAGGCGCTTGGTCGCTATTATCAGCGCCATTTCGCCACTACGCTTTCATCCGACCATTTCTATGTCACGGGTTCCGGCATGCAGGCCATCGTGCTTGCCGTACAGGCCCTGACGTCGCCCGGCGACGAGATGATCTACCTCACGCCCACATGGCCCAATATCGTCGCGGCCATCGGTGTTGCCGGTGCCAAGGCGGTTCCCGTCGGCATCGATTTCACCCATGGCAAATGGGATATCGACATTGCCAAGCTGGAGCAGGCCATCACGCCGAAGACGAAGGCGCTCTTCATCAACACCCCATCCAACCCGACCGGATGGACGGCAACGCTGGATAATCTGCGCGATATTCTGGCGCTTGCCCGCAAGCACGGCCTCTGGATCATCGCTGACGAGATTTACGCGCTCTACCATTATGCCGGGCAGCGCGCGCCCTCCTTCCTCGACATCATGGAAGAGGATGATCGCATCGTCTTCGCGAATTCATTCTCCAAGAACTGGTCGATGACAGGCTGGCGTGTGGGCTGGCTGGTGGCGCCGCCGGAAATCGGTCAGGTCATCGAAAACCTCATCCAGTATTCCACATCAGGCGTGGCCCAGTTCATGCAGCGCGGTGCCATTGCCGCACTCGATCATGGTGACGATTTCATCAAACAGAATTTCGCTCGCGCCGCCAGATCGCGTGACATTCTCTGCGACGCGCTGATTGCCACCAACAGGGTGGAGACATTGAAGCCCGATGGCGCACTCTACGCCTTCCTCAAGATCGATGGCGTGACGGACAGCCGTGCGGCAGCCTTCGACATCGTTGACAAGGTCGGCGTCGGCCTTGCACCGGGCAAAGCTTTCGGCGCGGGTGGAGAGTTGTTTCTGCGCGCCTGCTTCCTGCGCAATCCGGCGCAGATCGAGGACGCGGCAGACCGGCTATCGAGCTATATTCTGGATAAAACGCGCTGACAGACGACAAGCGGCAAGGACAATCAGAGGATTGCCCTTGCCGTTCCATATTTCCATGTCGTGGAGGTCGGTGCCGCCTTGAAGACGCTTAATGCGCTGTGCTGGTGGGAGCAGCTTCAGGGGTCCGGTAAAAGGTCGCGTGGCGCAAACTATCGGCCAGGAACGCGGTGTTTTCGTTCGGATCGCTCGATGGATTCTGGAAATTGATG
Organism: Rhizobium sp. WCS2018Hpa-16; assembly: GCF_031843705.1. Lineage (NCBI taxonomy): Bacteria > Pseudomonadati > Pseudomonadota > Alphaproteobacteria > Hyphomicrobiales > Rhizobiaceae > Rhizobium > Rhizobium sp. WCS2018Hpa-16. The sequence goes on along the minus strand of NZ_JAVTIX010000002.1, from coordinate 417,018 downwards.
TGGTTGATGTTGATGCCTGCGTGGTCCTTGCCCAGCTGTAGCTGCGCATAGATGGTCACGCCTTTCGGCTTGATTTCCAGGTCCAGAGTAATGGACGGATAGGTATCCCAGTCCAGCTTGTAGTCTCCACCAATGCCGAAATAGACTGTGCCTGGATGGAAATAGAGCTCAGCCGCCGAATCCACGAGATCCGAAAGGCTACTATAATATTCGAATTTCAGAAGGGAGATCAGATCTCCCGCATCGATTAAACGAAGCTCGGCTGCCACAGGACCAATCGCACGAGCCAAGATTTCTTCCCGTTCAGCCGAATATGCGCATTTTTTCATATTGATCAGTTTACCCGTCTTTTGTTTTGGCGCGCTGCGTAGACCTTGTGAATCAGTTCCGCAACCGCCTTATAAAATACTGACGGGATGACACTATCGACCGAGACTTGCGCAAACATGGAGCGGGCAAGCGGCGGGTCTTCAAAAATGGGGATTCCGTTCTCTGTGGCGATCTCTCTGATCCTCAATGCGATCAAATCCTGCCCCTTTGCAACCACGACTGGCGCGTCGCTCTCATCTTTCACGTAGCGCAATGCAATCGCATAGTGAGTCGGGTTTGTGATGACGAGTGTCGCTCTGGGAACACCGTCCATCATTCTGCGGCGGGCGCGATCGCGGGCGATGGAGCGCTGACGGGCCTTGACCACCGGGTCACCCTGCGACTGCTTGTACTCGTCCTTCACTTCCTGCTTGGACATGCGCTGCTGGCTGTGCCAGCGGTAATTGGTCCAGAAGTAGTCGGCCACCGCCAGAATGCCCGTCGAAAACAGGACAATGACGACCATCTTTTTCAAGATGTTATAGCCGGTCTGCATGATGCTGTGGGGATCGGTAACCAGCGCGTTGAGCAGATTATAATAGTCGTTCCTCAGCATCGTCACCACGATGATGCCGACGATGACCACCTTGAACAGGGATTTGCCGAAATTGACGAGGCCATCGACGCTGTAAATGCGGGTAAAGCCTTTGACGGGCGATATTCGGGATATTTGCGGTGAGATCCGGTCCAGCACGAATTGCGGCAGGTTCTGCGCGAAGGACTGTCCAAGGCCCAGCACGATGAACAGCACGGCTGCTGGCAGAAGCAGTGCCGCGATTTCCTTGGACAGATGCAGACCCAGCGACACCATGTCGGTCGCCGTGTTCAGCCGCCACTGCTCCGGCCGCTCGATAATGTCTCCGAGCGTTTCACCCAGTCGCTTGATGCCATCGGGCATGAAAAAGACGAGGTAGAGATAGAAGGCGAGCATCGAAGCAAACAACGCCGCTTCCTGGGATGAAGGCACATTTCCCTTCTCCTCCGCGTCGCGTAGTTTTTTCTCTGTTGGTTCTTCTGTTTTACTGTCTTTGTCTTCGCCGTCTGACAAGACACGTCCCCTGACTGAAAAAGGCCCGCCGGTACAGGCAGGCCGTTCTTCTCAGGGTATAGAGGGCAGCGGCACCCCGCAAGTCGCGCGAGGCCACCCCACAGCTTTTATCGGCGCGTCTCCGCCTTATGCGGCGGCTACTCCGTCGGCAGGGGGCGCTTCTTTCAGCACGATCTGGCCAGAGCTGGCCAGACGAATGGCTTCCTGCGCAACCGCACGGCGGGCAATGGCCACTTCGCGGGTGTTGAGCGACGCGGTCGGCACTGCCAGATCCGATTCGATCATGCGGCGCTGGCGCGGGCTGATGCAGGACAGCACACATTCCTTGATCTCGTTCGTGGCACCGCGAAGCGCCATGGTGAGAATGTCTGCCGAGATGTCGTTGAGCAGCGAAACGCGGCTGCGCTGCGGCATGTAGAGAAGGTCTTCGAACAGGAAGATCTTCGGCTTGACCTTGTTGGCAGATTCCTTGCTGAGCGTTTCCAGAGAGCTGAGCAGGGTATCGACCTGCGGCTTCTCGAGTTCGTTCATCAGGTCGGCAACCTTCGCCGAACCTGCAGCATTGCGCTCGGCATTCAGTTCCGCGATCAGCGCAATCACGCGCTTTTCGATGATCTGGGCGGCGGCAGGGCTGACTTCCTTCATGTTGACCGTACGGTTCATGATGTCGGCGCGCTGCTCGTCGGGAATGGTCAGAAGAACCTTTGCACCAAAGGAGGATGGCAGCATGGTGAGGATATAGGCAATGGTCTGAGGATGTTCGCGCAGCAGGAACTTGCCGATGAACTGGGGGTCTGCGTCCTGCAGCTGATCCCAGATCGAGGTTTCGAAAGCCTGGAAGGCGGTCCGCCGGCCCAAAAGACCATCCACCTCTTCAGGTGTCAGGCCTTCTTCGAGAATGCTCTCGATGGCCTTGGCGTTGTCCATCAGGCCTGTGCCTTCGGTGAACAGGTCTTCGAATTCCGCCACGATGATGGCGAGCTCGTCTGGCGGAATCACGCGAAGTGTCTGTGCCGAATTGATAATGGTCTGCAACTCGGCCTGGGTAAAAAACTTGAGGAGTTTTCCGGCCACGCCTTTTCCCATCGCCAAGAGTACGGCGGCGGCCTTGTCTGCCTGAGACAACGGCTTCCCAGCAATGGGGTTACCGAAATCCTCAAAGTCCATCATGGTCTTTCCTCTCCGTCCCCACAGGGATTAGGCTTTCTTGGTACTCAACACTTCAATCAGCTTTACACCAAAGCGTGTATCGTCGTCTTCCAGTACGGTGATTTCGCCCCGTGCGATGCAACGGCCGTTCACCATGATTTCGACAGGTTCACCGATTCGCCGCTCAAGCGCAATGGTTGCACCCTCTTCAAGTCCCATCAACCCGGATACCAGCATGCGGCTGGTGCCAAGCACGATCTGAACATCAATGGGAATATCCATGATCAGATCGAAATTATCAGTCAGACCGCTGCCCAGTGGCGAGGGCGATGCGGCAAGCGGTGCTGAGCTGGAGCCGAAATCAGACGTGCCGAAGCTGTCCATTCCGCCACCAAATGCCGAGAGATCGTCGGCTGCCGGTTCAGCGTCAACTGAGCCGAAATCGCCGAAATCGCCGAAATCCGATAGCCCTCCATCCGAATCGCTTTTCAGTACACCGCGCAGATCACCGATTGCCTGGTCCAGCTCGCCCGTGTCATCGAGCGAAGGCAGGAAATCGTCTTCGGTTTTGGGTGTCTTTTTCGTAGCCATGCGCTAATTATTCCCTTTGAAACTTGCGTCAAGCTGCCCACACCTCTCAAAGAGGCATGTCGGGCTTTTTAACCCATCAAATGTCTAAGAATTTCGTCGTCCGTGCTCACATTGTTCTTCACGCGAACCGTGTATTTGTCTCCCGCACGACCAAACTCACAATTGTACATATTCGCCCCATTGGCGCTGACTTCGACGCAAATGTCATCCTGCGTGATATCACGGAAGGGAATGACATCGCCTGGCACCAGACGAGAGATCGTCTTCAGCGTCAGGCTCTGCAATCGTATCTTGGCTTCCAGCGTCACTTGTGAACGCTTCACCTGTTCGGAGATCATCTCCATCCATTCTTCCTGCTTCTTCATCGCCTGTGCCGATGCCTTCGGCGCCAGAATGGTCGTCTTCAGCAGCGCGCGCTGCGGAATGACCAATGCGAATTCGGAAGCAACCTTGCCGATCTGCACCTTGAGGCGGATCAGAATGCCGTATTGGGCCGCAATAGCCTCTTCGAAAATGGTCTTGCCATTTCCGTTGAAGGGTGGATCGATCGTGGGCTCAAACCCACCCGGCGCATTGATCGACGAGCGAAGCACCTCGCCCAGACGTCCCAGCACGAGTGCCGCCAGATCAAGCTCGATATGCGACAGCGCCCGCACTTCGGGCTCCATGATCGTATCGGGGGCAGCACCCAGCATGCGCTCCATCAAGGCCATGATAAAGGCCGTGCCGGTGGCCATCATAAAATTCGGGCACCAGTTGCGAAGGGAACAATCGGCAACGGCAAAGTCTTTGCCAAGCTTGCCCACCAGATCAGTCATGAGCCCGGATTCGCAACCGACATAATCCACCTCGATGGCGATGCCTGTCTCACTGTGGAACGTATCCGGCAGGAAGTTGCCGTAGATCTGCCCGATGTCGGCACCGATCTTGGCGACCTTCTTGCTGTCTCCCAGGCCACCCGTCAGCTTTGCCAGCAGCGCGGGTTCCATTGGTGTGACATTCGATTGTACAGCATTCGCCATCATCAAGCCGCCTTCTGGTCGCCGCCCGGGTTCATCATTTCCTGCTCCACAGCATCGATAGACGGACGCTCATGGTTGGAAATCGTCTTGCGTCCATATTCGAGCGCAACCTGCGGAACCGAGCCATTCATGTAGGCCAGCAATGTCTGCTTGACGATGATGTAGAGGCGGTGCTGCTTGGAGCGGACGATTTTTACCTGCGATGCCAAGGGGTTACAGATGGAGTAGGACAGAATGATACCCAACATGGTGCCCACGAGCGCCGCACCGATGAGGCCACCGAGGATCGCAGGCGGTTCGTTGATCTTACCCATGGCCTTGATAACACCGAGAACCGCGGCCACGATACCGATGGCGGGGAAGGAGTCACCCATCGCGGTAATGGCGTGGTAGGGCTTCATCTTGTCGTATAGAATGGTCTCGATTTCTTCGTCCATCAGCGCTTCAATCTCATGGCTGCGAGCATTGCCGATGATGATGAGGCGAACATAGTCACAGATGAAGGATGTGAGTTCCTTGTTTTTCAGAACAGACGGCGCGATCTGGAAAATCGAGGATTCTTCGGGATTGTCGATGTGAGCTTCAATCTCGTTGCGTGATTTGGTGCGAAGGTCGCGCATCAGCGAATAGAGCACGCCCAGAACATCCAGATAGTGACGTTCTTTCGGCACGGCATATTTAAATGCTTCGCCAAGCGCCTTGCCGCTGTCTTTGACCACCTTCATCGGGTTGGCCATGATGAAGCCGCCGAGACCAGCGCCGCCGATGATGACGAGCTCGAATGGCTGGAACAACACGTCCAGATGTCCGCCCATGGCCATGTATCCGCCAAGAATACAGCCAAAAGTAATCACTAATCCGATAAGAATATTCATCTGAAGCTCGCGTCTGATGCCAATTTCGCATCTCAGGGATAGGGGACATGCCTTGTGCGAGGCTGGCTTGCTCTCGCAGTTTGTTGCGGCCGTTCACCCAAATGATGATCGCCTTGTCGCGTCTGCGCCGCCGCTCTCCTTTATAAGCAGTCATTCAAAAGCTTCGCGCAAGCCAGTGTCCGTATCTGAGTAAACAGAAGGTTGCGATATAGAAGACGCGCCTTTTCTTGAAGTAATGGACAGGAGACCGGCATGCAGTCTGGTATTTACGTAGGCATATCCTCCCAGATCGCCCTGGAACGTCGTCTCACGACCATTGCGGACAATATTGCCAACATGAACACGGTCGGGTTTCGCGGCACGGAGGTCAAGTTCGACCAGGTGATGAGCCAGACCCGCAACGACCTGAAGGCCGACATTGCATTCGTGACGCAGGGCAGCGACTATCTGTCCACCCGCAACGGCGAAATGATCCAGACCGGCAACCCCTTCGACTTCGCGGTCAAGGGTGATGGCTGGTTTGCCATCAACACGCCCGCCGGTCAGGTCATGACCCGCGACGGCCGCTTCTCCATGGGCACAACAGGCGAACTCGTATCCACGCAGGGCTATCCGGTTCTCGACGCAGGCGGCGCACCAATCCAGCTCAACCCGGCAGCTGGCGAACCGACCGTCGGCTCCGATGGCCGCATTCTGCAAAACGGCACAACCGTTGCACAGCTGGGAATTTTTACCGCCGACGCCAAGAAGGGCTTCGTGCGCTATGAAAACAGCGGCGTCATCTTTTCCGAAGCGCCGCAGCCAGCTGTCGACACCGGCTCTATCGGCGTGATCCAGGGCTATGTCGAACAGTCCAACATCAACGCCATCAGCCAGATGACACAGCTTGTGCAGGTCAACCGCGCCTTCGAGGGCATTTCTTCGCTGATGAAATCGACCGAGGATTCCTTCTCACAGGCTATCCGCACCCTCGGCGGCGGCCAGTAAGCGGCGCGTGGCATAAATGGAAACCGAGATCGACACAGAGATCGAGACTGAAGCCGGCACCGGGATCGAAGATGCCGCGCAGCCGCCGGTCCAGCCGCCTCCCAGCATTTTCACCCGGCTCGATACGCTTGCGCAGCTTCTGGAAACGCAGATTGCGTCCGGTGCGTCCATGTCTCGCGGCGGGCGGGTCAGAACCATCGCGGCCGGGCATTATACGGTCAGCGGTCTTTCCGAACATGTGCGCCTTGGCGAGTTCGTCGTCCACAAAAGCGAATCAAGCCTGCATCTGGGTGAAGTTGTGCGGGTGGAGCCAGACTTGATCTATGTCTGCCCCATCGAACCGGGCGACCCCATTGGCGTCAACGACGTTGTTTTGCGCGAAGGCGAGTTCCGCGTCGAGCCTGATGACACATGGTGCGGGCGCACCATCAACTCGCTCTGCAAGCCCATCGACAACAAGGGCCCACTGGTTAGGGGCGCCCGGAAGCGGTCTGTTCTGGCCCTGCCGCCGCCATCCATGACGCGAAGCCGTGTTGTTACCGGCTTTCGCACAGGCGTCAAAGCCATCGATATCTTCACGCCGCTGTGCCTTGGCCAGCGTCTTGGCATTTTTGCAGGCTCTGGCGTGGGCAAATCCACGCTTTTGTCCATGCTGGCGCGGGCTGATGCCTTTGACAAGGTTGTCATCGCTCTGGTGGGTGAACGTGGCCGCGAAGTGCGTGAATTCATCGAAGACACGCTCGGCGACAACATGAAGAAATCCATCGCCATCGTTGCCACCAGCGACGAAAGCCCGATGCTGCGCAAGATGGCGCCGCTTGTGGCCATGACGGTTGCGGAACATTTTCGCGATAAGGGCGAAAACGTCCTCTTCATTGCCGATAGTATCACCCGCTTTGCCCATGCCATTCGCGAGGTTGCGATTGCTGCTGGCGAGCCGCCGATTGCGCGCGGCTATCCGGCATCGGTCTTTACCGAACTGCCGCGCCTTCTCGAGCGCGCCGGACCTGGGCCGGAGGGCACCGGTACGATCACGGCCATCATCTCCATTCTGGTGGATGGCGACAACCACAATGACCCGATTGCCGATGCGACACGCGGCATTCTGGACGGCCACATTGTGCTGGATCGCTCGCTTGCGGATGAGGGCAGATACCCCCCGATCAATCCCCTCGCCTCGATTTCGCGCCTGTCGCACAAGGCATGGACTCCCGATCAGCAGAAGCTGGTATCGCGGCTGAAGTCATTGATCCACAATTTCGAAGAAACCAAGGACCTGCGCCTGATCGGCGGATACCGCCCGGGCGTGGACGCCGAACTCGACATGGCGGTCAAGCAAGTGCCCTTCATTTACGACGTGCTCAAGCAATCTCCGGGAGATCGCACGGTCATCGACGCCTATGCCGAACTGGCAAATGCCCTGCGAAATGCGCCCGTTAACAACCAGCCAGCACCGATCCAGCGACGGGCCCCATGATGTTGAAACTGATGAGACAAGAACGACAGGATAATCCGAACCGCGATGCGCGTCAGCGACGCTCGATCCGCGACTTCGACCGCATGCTGACCGGCGGCCTTATTGTTGTGGCGGCAACAGCTGCGGCTTTGCCGTGGTATGTATTTTTCAACCCTGAAAAATTCGGGATCAGTGGCGCTGGCTGGGAAGCTTTGACGGATGTGCCGCAACGCGAAGGCGGCGGCTCGATCGCGGTCATGCCGCACGTGGAAGAAGATCCGACCACGCAGGCACAGACCGAGCTGATGCCCGATCTGGACGCGCTCACCACCGCAACCGTGCCGACGGACGCTGGCGGTCAGGCCGCCAATGAAGACGGCAAAGCCCAGCCCTTCCCCGGCGGCACACGTTTCAAATTGCTCCACGTTTCGAACGGTCGCGCCCTTATCGAAGACAAGTCCGGCATGTTCCTCGTCCAGATCGGCTCCATACTCCCCGATGAAAGCCGCCTGATCTCGATGAACAACATCGACGGAAAATGGCAGATCATTACCTCTGCCGGCGAGCTTTATACGCAATAAAAGCGTTCGGGTAGTGCTCGTCACGCCTGCGAAAGACGCGTCAGCAGCGTCTTAAAAGTGGTACAGGAGTACCGACCAGGCCGCATAGCTAAGGCATGCGCAAAGAGAAATTTCAGGGAAATTTGGCGGCCGGACAGTTGCCGACCATTTGCATATGGAGTCCGCCCCATCAACCAAAAGAGGCTGATGGGGATTTGACTGGAGTCAACAGACGAAGCTTAAGCGCTGTGGATCACGCCTTTTGACCAATGATATCATGCACCTAACGAATAAGCATGTCCAGTTATTTTTTGACATTCTAAATTAGAAAAACCCGGCATTGCTGCCGGGTTTTCTTTTTACTAACCGAAGTTAGAGGTATTAGAACGAACGCTGAAGGCGAACGAAACCGTTAACCTGATCGTCGCCACCGTCTTCGTCGAAGTAGTTAACTGCAACCTTTGTGGAGAGGCCCTGTGTGATCTGGTAGTCCAGAGTCACGCCAGCCTGCCAAGCGTCGCGGTTCGAGAAGTCGTTCGCGAATGTGGCAGAGCCAGTCGATACGAACGTTGGAGTGCCGTTGATGGACTGAACAGAGCCGAGCGCAACAGTGTCAGATACATTACCGAAGTACTGAGCACCTGGAGTGATCGTCAGCTTGTCAGTTGCCTTGATTGCGTATTCAGCAGCAACAGCCCATTCGGATTCTGCGTAGTAAGCGTTTGCGCCGGAAGCCCAAACACCAGCAAGACCGAGCGTGCCAGGACCGATTTCAGCTGTACCGATCAGACGAACTGCGCCTTCTTCCTGGTCAACGTCATAGCCACCGATCAGAGCGAGCGTTGCGCCGCCGAGCTTCGTGCCCATGCCTGCAGAAACGCCAACGTTGTTGTCAGCTTCCTGAGTGAATACGCCGAAAGTGCCTGCACCGGTGGTTACAGTGCCAACCTGAGTGGCGAACTGGCTGTTTGTGCTTTCGAGTTCGTCAACCGATACGCCAGCCCAGAAAGAGCCTGCATCGTAGGTGTAACGAATGGAGTTGAAGAGAGCGTTTGTGGAGAGAACGTCAGCTTCGCCAGAAAGACCATCGTCCCACCAGTTGTAGAACTTACCGACCTTCAGGCCGCCGAGTTCGATGAACGCCTGGTCAACGAATACGGAAGACGAAGCTGCAGAAGCACCATCTGCATTGCCACGGAAGCCGATGAAGCCGCGCAGAGCGCCGAGTTCGGTGTCTGTGCGTGTGTCAACTTCGAACTGAGCGCGTGTGAACGAATCCCAGTCAGACGTGCCAGAACGGTCACGACCGATTTCGGTCTGGAAGCGAACGTAGCCGCCGAACTTCAGGCAGGTTTCTGTGCCTGGAATGTAGAAGAAGCCTGTGCCGAAAGCGTCGCAAACGCGAACGTATTCGAGGGCTTCTGGCTCAGCTGCGACGATTGCGTCTGCAGCCTGTGCGCCGGATACTGCTGCGAGAGCGGCAGCGGAGCCGATCAAAAGGCTCTTGATGTTCATAATGACCTCCAGTCATGTTTCGTTGCAAAAGCGGAACAGTCTTGGAGACGCCCCCCGCTTCTGGATCTGAATAGACAGAAAGTGTCGGACCATCGCAACCCGGAACCATTGATTTTCCTAACACAACAGACGCTTCTACTATAAGCCTGTGGTATTTTAGCGACAACTCACGTTACTGTAGGCAGCTTCTGGTGCGCTTTTGTTAAGGTATCGGTAACGTTTGAAGGCCTGCCGAGCCGAGGATTTCGTTGCGAGAGGAAAGGCCCCACGCAGTTCGCGACGACTCAAGTGCTACGCGATTCTACGACATCAGGCGCGGCTTGCCCCTCCTCGACGAGGAAGCACGCTCCTTGGTAAAAAACCGCAAACGCGGATATGCAAATCCGCCAACGAGGCAGACGATTGCGAAAGGTGCTATCGGAAGAACAACAAGCAAGCGGCAAAAAAAATAGACGCGGAACGCCGTTGACACCAAACTCGGAACTTACTGATTTCTCTGAGGGAAGAATGGTGCCCGAAGGCGGATTTGAACCACCGACACGCGGATTTTCAATCCGCTGCTCTACCAACTGAGCTATTCGGGCACTAGAGGCTCAAGGTGAACCTTCGCTTTGGTCTGCGCCGGAGAAGCTTGCTGCCCCGGAAGTGAGCGGGTTTTAACATATTGTTCGGCCATGGCAAGCGCCTCTTTGAACTTTTTTGACAGTTTTTTGGCGGTCCCTGTGGATGACGTGGGAAAGGCTTGGAGTCGTGGGCTTTGGGTGTTCTTGCTGCGGTGAAAACGATTTGCTTTTGAAAAAAAATGCGCAGGCTTCGCCAACCACGCGGCGCGGGCGCGCGTGGTTGGCGGTTATGCTGAGCCCTGAGACGACACGCGGATGCGGGATCTCTGGTATGGTTTTAACGGGCGTGCGCATCCGCGTGGCCTCATATATCCGGGAAAATCGCTTTTCCCGTCGTTCCAGTCGTTCGCAATAAGCGCACCCTGCCCCGATCGTTTGAACCACGGGGATTGCGCGCCACTTGAGTGGCCCATTGGAATGGAACATCCGGCCTCCTTCAGGGATAGCCGGGCGTTCCGCCTTTGAGACCCTGTTGCCTGTCCGCACGTTACAGGCAGACAACCCGGTCCCAGCCCCGTCGGCCCGCCATGTCTCGCGAACACATTTTGGCGACGATGCAAGGCAGATTGTGCGCTCTGCTTCAGCGTCATTGAGAAAGTTGCGGAAATTTTTTTGTGATTTTTTTCGTTTTTTGGACAGATCATTGATTTTCAATGATGTTTTTCGGTCAGGTCCTGATGACCGTGGAGAAAACGGCCCGCATTGAGCGGGCCGTACTCAAAAAAGCTACTTCGAGCCAGCCGACAGGCCGAGCGCGAAGGGGACTGCAGCAACCAGCAGCGCCATGATGGGCGAGGATGCGAAGATACGGCCTGCCAGTGATGTGATGGCAACGGAACGGACGACGGGGAGCCAAGTGGAGACGTCAGAGGCGTGGCCGGATCCACCGCTTTTACTGGATGCCGCAGCCTGCAACTGTTCGACATCGCTTCGGATGGCCGCCATCTCGCGCCTGATATCGTTGATCTGCTCATGCAGGGACACATCAGAGGAGGACAGTCCAGATGCTCTTGCACCTGTGTTCGCGCTGTCTCTTGTCGCGCCTGCGTTATCATCCAGGTGGGAAAGTTCATCTTCAAGGTCTGACGGCTTGTCAAAGCCATGCGAACGGATCGGCGCCCTCATGTCGTATTCCTCTCATATGCGCGTCTGGCTGCGATGGGTGCAGGCAGATCTGGGATATCTCGCAAACGCGGGAGGACGCAAAAGGATGCACGCAGGTGGTGGTGACAGGGCGCAAGACAGGCATTGCAGCGCCCGATATGATCGCAGGGCGCTGCAATGGTGATTGCTATTTGACCGGCTTGAGCGACTGCAGAATGCTGACCAGTGTCTTGCTGTGAGCGTCCTGCGTGGCTTTCGTGCCCCAATAGGTCACGACAAGCATCTTGCCTTCCTTGGGCGAGGCGAAGCCGAGGGAGACTTCCACCGGGCCATCTGCATCGACACCGTCGAATTCGATGCTTCCAAACGTCATGCCGTTGATTTCGACATCGCCGGAATCGCTCTGGCTTTTAGCATCAATTTCCACGCCATTGTCGACGAGGAATTTGATGGCATCTTCGATGACCTTATCCATGCTTTTATCGCTGGCGACATCGATGGAGAAATAGATGGCGCTATCAGGAGATGTGGCGTCGATGCCGGTTTCGGTTTCTTTCGGACCCCAATCATCGGGAATTTTCACCGATGCGATGGGCGCATCACTCGGAAATTTCAGTGTTTCAGCCTGGGCAAAGAAGGGGGCGAGAGCGATGGCAGCAGCAAACAGTATTCGTTTCATGGATAAGTCCTCCGGGATCAGGGCGCGACTTCTGGCGCAGCAATGGCTGCGTTATTGGCCTTTAATTCCGATATAAGTGCAATTTTATTGTCTGGAAATTGAATAATACGAAGTAATCAATAATAACATTAGCGCGGTTAATGAGATTAAAGACAATATCGATCACGCATTTCTGTTAATAGCCATCAATGGCGGGCCTCGATACAGCATCCTGCATCTGAAAACAAAAACAGGCCCCGGAGGGCCTGTCGATTTGCAGTATAAGTTTGCCATTATGCGGCTTGCGCAGCCTGTCCATAGGGGTCGAAGCGGCCATAGAAGGTTTCGCCCTTGGCGGCCATGTCTTGGAGCAGCGGGGTTGGCTTGAAGTGCGCGCCATAGGTCTGCGACAGTTTCTCGGCCAGCGCGACGAAGGTCTTCACGCCCATACCATCGATATAGGAGAGAGCACCGCCCGTGTAAGGCGCGAAGCCGAAGCCCAGAATGGAGCCGACATCGGCTTCACGGGGATCGGTCACGATGCCCTCTTCAACGGTGCGGGCTGCTTCCAGCGCGATGGTGACGAGGAAACGCTGTTTTAGCACCTCCATATCAACATCTTCAGGCTTTTTCTGCGCATAGAGGTCTTTCAGGCCGGGCCAGAGAGACTTCTTGGCAGGCTTTGCCGGATAGTCATAGAAGCCCTTGGCGTTCTTGCGGCCAAAGCGGCCCTCGCCTTCCACCATCTTCTTGACCAGCTCCATATGGCGGACATCGACGGCCTTGTCTCCAAGATCGGCAACGGTGGCCTTGAGGATCTTGTAGGACAGATCGATGGCGACTTCATCGTTGAGCGCGAGAGGACCGACCGGCATGCCGGCGAACTTCGCGGCATTCTCGATCATGGCGGCGGGCACGCCTTCGATCAGCATTTCATAGCTTTCGGCCATGTAACGCAGCACGCAGCGATTGACGAAAAAGCCACGCGTGTCATTGACGACAATCGGCGTCTTCTTAATCTTTGCGACATAATCCAGTGCCACGGCCAAAGCCTTGTCACCCGTCTCCTTGCCGAGGATGACTTCCGTCAGCATCATCTTCTCGACCGGCGAGAAGAAGTGGATGCCGATGAAATCATTCGGGCGCTTCGAGTTCTGCGCAAGCCCGGTGATGGGCAGGGTTGACGTGTTGGAGGCGAAGATCGCGCCTTCCGGCAGAACCGCTTCCACTGCTTCGATCACGCCCTTCTTCACGTCGCGGTCTTCAAAGACAGCTTCGATGACAAGGTTTGCGGTTTTCAGCGAGGCATAGTCCGAGCTTGGCGTGATGCGGGCGAGGATGGCGGCACCCTCTTCCTGCGTCATGCGGCCCTTGTTGACGCTATCCTTCACCAGACCTTCGCAGGTTGTCTTGCCCTTTGCAGCGGCTTCGTCGTCGCGGTCGATGAGGGTGACATCCAGACCGGCAACGGCTGTGACATAGGCAATGGACGCGCCCATGAAACCGGCACCGACAACGCCCACGTGGCTGAGATCACTCTTGGGCTGGCCGGCCGGGCGGCGTGCGCCCTTGCCCAGCTCCTGCATGGAAATGAACAGCGAGCGGATCATCGCAAAGGCTTCCTTCGAGCGAAGGATTTCCGTGAAGTAACGCTGCTCCACCTTCAAGGCGGTGTCGAAGGGCAATTGCAGGCCTTCATAGACGCATTTCAGAATGGCAAGTGCTGCCGGGTAGTTGCCAGCGCTTTCGCGGCGCAGAATGGCAGGGGCTGCGGGCCAGAGCTGGGCGGCAGCAGGCGTCCAGATGCCGCCGCCGGGGGCCTTGAAGCCCTTCTCATCCCATGGCGCAACGGGCTTCAGCCCGTCCTTGATCATCTGCTTGGCAGCGGGGATCAACTGATCCGGCTCCACCACCTGATGAACGAGGTTCATGGCCTTGGCGCGGCTTGGCGTGAGCGACTGGCCTGTGGTCATCATCTGAAGGGCAGACTGAGCATCGGTGAGGCGCGAGACGCGCTGCGTGCCACCGGCACCGGGGAAAATGCCCACCTTGATTTCCGGCAGCGCCAGCTTGACGCTCTTGGCATTGGAAACCACACGACCATGGCAGGCCAGCGACAGTTCCAGCGCGCCACCCATGCAGGTGCCGTTGATGGCCGAAACCCATGGCTTACCGTTGGTTTCCAGCTTGCGATACAGCCAGTTCATCTTGCCGACGAGATCAAACAGCTTCTTGGCGGCTTCATCCGGGTTCTTTTCCTTCTCCTCATGGTAGAAGGAGAACATGGACTTGATCATCGACAGATCAGCCCCGCCGGAGAATGTGGCTTTGCCTGATGTGAAGACCACGCCCTTGACGCCAGCATCCGCCACCGTGGCGTCGATGACGGCATCCAGCTCTTCCAGCACCTGGGCTGTGAAGACGTTCATGGATTTTTCCGGCATATCCCAGGTGACGAGCGCAATGCCATCTGCATCTGTCTCAAGGGTGAAATTGGTATAGGTGCTCATATGGGGATTCCTCTTCCCTGAATTTCTGTGCTAGCCGAAGACGCCGAGCAGGTAGCAAAGCAGAATGACAAGCAGAGCGAGAACGATGATCAGTCCTCGTCCTTCTGCTTTCATCCGTGCGTGGCTTTCGGCGGGCGTAACGCGACCTACCGCTTGCGCAGCATCGGCCATATCCTTTTCGAGTTGCCTCGTCTGGAAATGCCGTTTGGTCTCGTTCGAATGCGCCGCCATGCTCGTCGCTCCAATCAAACCCGCTCGATAACCGTTGCCGTGCCCATGCCCGCGCCGATGCACAGCGTGACCAGTGCAGTGTTGAGATCGCGGCGTTCCAGCTCATCCAGAACCGTGCCGAGGATCATCGCGCCGGTGGCACCCAGCGGGTGACCCATGGCGATGGCACCGCCGTTCACGTTCATCTTGTCGTGGCTGATGTCGAAGGCCTGGAGATAGCGCAGCACCACGGCGGCGAAGGCTTCGTTGAGTTCGAAGAGGTCGATATCGGCAATCGACATGCCGGTCTTGGCCAGAAGCTTTTCAGTGACATCGACAGGTCCGGTCAGCATCAGCGCCGGGTCGGAGCCGATATTGGCGAAGGAGCGGATGCGCGCGCGGGGCTTCAGCCCCATGCTCTCGCCGCCCGCCTTGGAGCCGACCAGAACAGCTGCTGCACCATCTACGATGCCGGAGGAATTGCCCGCATGGTGGACATAGGTGATGCGCTCCACTTCCGGGTGCGCCATGATGCCGACAGCTTCAAAGCCACCCATTTCGCCCGGCATCTGGAAGGATGCGTTGAGCGAGGCAAGCGTCTGCATATCCGTGCCGGGACGCATATGCTCATCGCGGTCAAGAATGGTGATGCCGTTCTGGTCCTTCACCTGAATGACGGAATTCTTGAAGTAGCCGTTTTCCCAGGCGTGGGCCGCGCGCTTCTGGCTTTCGACAGCAAAGGCATCCACGTCATCACGGGTAAAGCCGTATTTGGTGGCGATGAGATCGGCAGACACGCCCTGCGGCATGAAGTAAGCCGGGAAGCTGACGGATGGGTCCATGTACCAGGCACCGCCCGACATGCCCATGCCCACACGCGACATGCTTTCCACGCCGCCTGCGATGACGATTTCGTCAGCACCAGCAGCAATCTTTCCGGCTGCAAAATTGATGGCATCGAGACCCGACGCGCAGAAGCGCGAAATCTGCATGCCCGGTGCCTTGGTGGAATAACCGGCCTCGAAAGCCGCACCCTTGGCGATAACAGCGCCCGCATCCATGACCGGATCGACGCAGCCCATGATGATGTCATCGACGGTGGATGTGTCGAGCCCGTTGCGATCGCGGATGGCTTCCAGCGTTTTGGCAGCAAGGCGAACGGACGGCACTTCGTGCAGCGAACCATCCTTCTTGCCGCGTCCGCGCGGGGTGCGGACGTGATCGTAGATATAAACGTCAGTCATTTTCTCATCTCCCTGTCGGCATGTGCCTCTCGGCACGCGAATGCCGTAATTCTTAAAACGCTTCCGCAGCCAGTTCCATCATAGTGTCGGCACCGGCTTCGATGCGCGTCTTGCGCAGGGCCGTTTCGGGCATGAGGCGCTCCATGAAGAACTTGGCGGTGACCAGCTTGGTCTTGAGGAAAACCTCGTCTGATGCGGAGCCGGAGGCCAGAGCCGCCTGCGCTGCCTTTGCCATGCGGGCCTGCATGTAACCAAGCACGACGAGGCCGAAGAGGTGCATGTAATCGGTGGAACCGGCACCGGCATTGTCTGGCTTTGCCATGGCGTGCTGCATGAACCACATGGTAGCGGCCTGCAGGTCGTTCAGGCCTTTCTTGAGGCCCTTAGTGTAAAGCGTGAGGGCTTCATCGGCGCGGTTTTCCTCGCAGAAATCGCCGATTTCCTTGAACAGCGCCATGACGGCACGGCCACCATTGAGGCCCAGCTTGCGACCGACGAGATCCAGAGCCTGAATGCCGTTGGCACCCTCATAGATCATGGTGATGCGGGCATCGCGCACATACTGGCTCATGCCGTGTTCTTCGATATAGCCGTGGCCGCCATAGACCTGTTGCGCCATGACCGCGTGGTCAAAGCCCTTGTCGGTCAGCACGCCCTTGAGGATCGGTGTCACGAGGCCGATGAGATCATCCGCCGCCTGACGTTCCTTCTCATCGCTCGAGCGGTGGGCGATATCCGATTGCAGAGCGGACCACAGAAGGAAGGCGCGGCCAGCTTCGTTGAAGGCACGGATGGTCATCAGAGTGCGGCGAATATCGGGGTGAACGATAATCGGATCGGCTTTCTTTTCCGGTGCCTTGACGCCGGAGAGAGAGCGGCCCTGAATACGCTCGCGTGCATATTCCACGGCATTCTGATAGGCGATTTCGCTGACGGAGAGGCCCTGAAGGCCAACGCCCAGACGCGCCTCGTTCATCATCACGAACATGGCCGAAAGGCCCTTGTTTTCCGCGCCGATGAGGTAGCCCGTCGCGTCATCATAATTCATGACGCAGGTGGCGTTGCCGTGAATGCCCATCTTATGCTCAAGCGCACCGCAGACCACGCCATTGCGGCTGCCGACCGAGCCATCCTCATTGACGAGGAATTTCGGCACGATGAAGAGCGAAATGCCCTTGGTACCCTCTGGTGCGCCTTCGATGCGGGCGAGCACCAGATGGATGATATTGTCCGTCATGGAATGTTCGCCAGCCGAGATGAAGATCTTCTGGCCTGAGAGCTTGTAGGAGCCATCACCCTGCGGCACGGCTTTGGTGCGGAGCAGGCCCAGATCGGTGCCACAATGGGGCTCCGTCAGGTTCATGGTGCCGGACCATGTGCCTTCCACCATCTTCGGCAGATAGGTCTGCTTCTGCGCATCCGAACCATGCACGAGAATGGCGGCAATCGCGCCCTGCGTCAGGCCCGGATACATCATCAGCGAGAGGTTGGCTGACGACATATATTCGCCGATGGCGGCATGCAGCGTATAGGGAAGGCCTTGGCCGCCATATTCCGGCGGCACGGCAAGGCCAGTCCAGCCGCCTTCGCAATAGGCATCATAGGCCTGCTTGAAACCATCCGGCACGGACACGGAGCCATCTTCGGCGCGCTTGCAGCCCTGCTGATCGCCAGACCAGTTCAGAGGGAAAAGCTGCTCCTCAGCAAGCTTTGCGGCTTCACCCGTGATTGCCTCGATCATGTCGGGCGTTGCGTCTTCAAAGCCGGGGAGATTGTTGTAGCGCTCTAAACCGAGCACGTCGTTGAGTATGAAAAGCGTGTCTTTGACAGGGGCCTTGTATACAGGCATTCCGATGATCCTCCGCACCGCGCCGGAATATTCCGGCCAATTATGAGGACACAATATTTGACGTGCGCGTAAACGTCAAATGACATTTTCATGCGTTTTGGAGCACGGATATCTCTACCTAGAGTATACAAAGCGCGCTTTGCTGCAAGCCCCGCGCAAGGCCAATACTAAAGAAACGGTTAAAACAGAAAAAACTAATTAACAAATTGTTAACCACAATTCGGCAATTGTTCATTCTCAGGGGCTGCTTCGAGAATCGCGCGGTTCCTGTAGCCAATACAATGACCACTGCACGCCCCCTGCCAACTGGCCAAGGGACATGCAGATAACCGGGCAACGATGAAGCGGGCAGCAAGATGAACCGAGTGCGATCAAATTCCCAGGATCATAGTGACAGATCGTCTCTGGATGCGCTCAACCGCACAATCGAAGGCCTTGAAGCCCGGATCGAGGATCTTCTGGGTGCCAAGCCTGCGCGCCCATCTCATGAAAATCCTGCCTATGAGGCCACGAACCGTCGCGCTGACCTAACCGGAAGCGGCGCAAGGCCCGAAAATCCGCGCTTTGACCCCGTCAATGAGATTCGCCAGCGCCAGAAGGCGCTCGATGCCCGTTGGGAACGCCAGCAGGCGGAAGCGCCGCGTGGCGCGGATCTGCACGCAGAGCGCGACACGGACTATCGCGACACGCCCTCCCGCGATATGGACCGCCGTTACAGCGAGCGCGATTACCGTGCCTCGACAGCCATTCCGCCGCAGCGCCCGCGCCCGACCGCCCGTTACGAGCGCGCAATGCCGCAAGCCAATCAGGGGGATGCGGCCCTGCGGGAAGTGGCCGAGGCGTTGGTCAGCATGCGCCAGGAACTGAAGCACGAGATTTCCGAGGGCGTTGCCCGCGAAATGCAGGGTGTGCGTTCCGAGCTGCGCAATATCAGAACCTTTGCCGAGACACAGGATTTTGCCGAGGATATTCGTGAGGATGTCGCACGACTGGCGGCCAGCATCGAGCGCATGGGCGAGACGACATCGCCCGATGGCGAAGCGCTGCGCAGCGAGTTTGAGGAATTGCGCAGCCTGATGGATCAGGTTGCCCGCGAAACCAGCATGCAGCGCATGGAACAGCGTTTTAACAGCGTGGATGACAGGCTGCGCGAATTCGATACCGCTCCGCTTCAGGATGAAATCGTATCGCTCGCGTACCGTCTGGATGACATCAAGACCCAGCTGGGCTCAACGGGTGGCCAGGGCAATATCCGTGCGCTGGAAGAAAAGCTTATCACCATCGCCGGTGCTGTCGAGCAGATGGGCAAGCACATGCTGCCGCCCAACCTGGCTTTGGGCGAGCATTTCTCCGGCCTTGACCAGCGTCTGGAAGAGATGAGCCGGGCGATTTCCGTTGCCGGAAGCCGTTCTGCCGCAGCGATCGACCAGACACTGACCGAGCGGCTGGAAAATCGCCTGAGCGCGCTATCGGCCCAGATCGACACATTGAAAGACGATGCCGCCGAGCGGGCCAAGCCTTCCGACGCGCTGGGTGCGCGGCTGGACAAGCTGACAAGCCGCATCGAGGAACTGTCTACCGAGCGTAGCGTCTCGCAGCTGAGCGAGCGGCTGGACCAGCTTTCGCTGTTGATGGAACGCTCTCAGAGGCCATCCAGCCAGCCGGAACTGACTGCATTTCTGACCGATATATCCCGCAAGATCGATGAGCTGGGCAGCGGTGCCGTCAATGACAAGCTGGCCGAACGGCTGGAGAAGATCGCACGCCGCATCGAGGCGATCGAAACGCGGCCTTCCTCTGACCGGAACCCATCCTACGACACGGCCTTCACACGGCTTGAAGAGCGTCTGGGAGAGATCGCCGCAAGGCTTGATGAGACCAAGGCTCCGGTTGCATCCGACGCGACCGCCATGTCGCCGGAACTCGACCAGCGCATGTCGGCCATCGAAGACTATATGGCGTCGAGCGACGAATACATCATCGAAGCTGCGCGTCAGGCGGCGGAAGCTGTGCTGGAAGCGCATTCGCGCAACAATCTGGCGCAGACTGCCAGCAGCTCCGACATTGCCATTCTGACCGAGCTGGCCAACGACCTGCGCAAGCTGGAAGGTCTGAGCCGCAACACCGAAGAGCGCACACACCGCACCTTTGAAGCGCTGCATGAAACGCTGGTGCAGATTGCCGGTCGTCTCGACAATCTCGACAATCGCAGTGCACCGCGTTCGCCAGCCGCCCCTGCGACAGCGGATTCTGATCGCGACTGGGCAGACTATGACAGCATCGCGCAGATGCCAGCCGCCACCTTTCCAGAAGATGGCCTGATCAAGACTGAGCGCAATGCTTTCGAGACCCAGTCTGGCCTTATGTCCGAGATGGGCCATGACACAGAGACGCTGACGCCGCCGCAAGCTGCAAAGCCTGCCGGTGAAGAGCCGCGCGGCCTTTTGGCCGGGCTGACGCGCCGTTTCCGCTCCAGTGCCGCCAAGACTGAAAAAGAACCGCAGGCTTCCGCCCGCACACAGGTTGACCCTGCGCCTGCGCTCGACCCGATCGACACGCTTCAGTCGGACATGGATACCGAGTTGCTGGAGCCGGGCTCCGGTGCGCCTGATATCAAGAAAATTCTGGAGCGCGTGCGCGCCAGCCAGACCGCCGCTGCCCGTTCAGGAACTGGCGACACCGACAGCCGCGCCGACTTTATCGCCGCCGCCCGCCGTGCCGCCCAGGCTGCAGCGCAGGAATCTGCGCCAGAGCGCGGTTCCGCCTCGCGCACCCTGCGCGCCAAGCCATCAAGCGACAAGGCAGGTTCGGCTCTTTCGCGCTACCGCCGCCCGCTGCTTCTGGGCATCGGCGCCATTCTGCTGGCGATGATGGCCATGCCCGTTATCAAGTCTCTGGTCAGTGGCGACACCAAGCCCGCAACGGTTGCGACCGAAGCTGCGACCAGTGGCGAAGTCTCGGCCCTGACCGCCGCTCAGGAACAGCCAAAGCCCGCCATTGAAACACAAGCCGTGACCGTGCCATCCGACAGCGCGATGGATGAAAGCGCCCGAGCCGCTGGCGAACGGATGCAGGCCGATGCCGACAGGAACCCGCCTCTGATCGACACGCGCCCGATTGGCGGCGCGCCCCTGCCCGATGAAGCACCAGCGGTGGAAGCACCTGCGCCCGCTGCGCAAAATGACATTGCCGCTTTGCCCGCGCCTGAACAGGCACCCGCCGCACCACAGGCCGAGCCCCAGCAGCAGACCCTTGGCGAAACCGCCATTGCCGTGCCTGCAGGCATTGCACCGCAATCTCTTGTCGACGCCGCCGCAAAGGGCGACAGGCAGGCCTTGTTCGAGATCGGTGCCCGCTACACCGAAGGTCGCGGCGTCGCCACTGACCGTGCGGAAGCTGCAAAGTGGTACAAGCTTTCTGCCGATCGTGGCTTTGCGCTTGCGCAATACCGCCTTGGCAACATGTATGAGAAGGCAAACGGCGTAGACCGCAATCTGGGTGAGGCAAAGCGCTACTACGAAATGGCTGCCAATCAGGGCAATGCGGGCGCCATGCACAATCTGGCCGTTCTGCTCGCATCCGATGCGGCAGGTGCGCCCGACATTCTGGCTGCTGCCCGCTGGTTCATCCAAGCGGCCAATCTTGGCGTTCGTGACAGCCAGTTCAACCTTGCCATTCTTTACGCACGCGGCAGCGGCGTTCTTCAGAGCCTGCCGGAATCCTACAAGTGGTTTGCCATTGCCGCCCGTGATGGCGATGCCGATGCTGGCCAGAAGCGCGACGATGTTGCCAAGGCCATGCGCCCTGAGCAACTGGCCGAAGCCAAGGCCAAGGTTGATGCGTGGAAGGTGACGCCCCTGAACGACGATGCCAACACCGTGAACCTGCCAGCCGAATGGACCGGCGGGCAAGAGGTGAAGACCGCCTCTGTGGACATGCAAAAGGCGATCCGCAACATTCAGGCCATTCTCAACAATAATGGCTTCAAGGCGGGTGAACCTGACGGCAAGCTGGGCCCGGCCACAGTGACTGCCATCAAGTCATTTCAGAAGTCCGTGGGCCAGACGCCGGACGGACGCATCACCGACGAACTGGTGACCGCGTTGCTGGCTCGCAACAAGTAAATCGGCTCTTTACCGATCTTTCCTAAATATCAACGTATTTGCCATTGAATGTTTGACAGTCATGCCCACCACGGGCATGACCGATGAAGGTCGCAGGGCTTGTAGCCTTCGCCATTTTTTGACAGATACCACCCATTCGTGGTGAAGCCCGCCTTATGGCGGCTTTGCTGTTTTGCACGGAACCATGCCCGAGGTCCTGATGTGACTGTCTATCTGCCCATTGCAGAACTATCGGTGAATATTTTCATCATTCTCGGCATGGGCGCGGCCGTGGGCTTTTTGTCCGGCATGTTCGGCGTGGGTGGCGGTTTTCTCATCACTCCGCTTCTGATCTTTTACAACATTCCCCCCGTTGTTGCCGTGGCAACCGGTGCAAACCAGGTGGTGGCGTCCTCCGTTTCCGGCTCCATCAGCCATTTCAGGCGTGGCACGCTGGATGTGAAGCTGGGTGGCATGCTGCTGATTGGCGGTCTGTGCGGGGCAACCGTTGGCGTGTGGCTGTTTACGCTGTTGCGCAGCATCGGCCAGCTCGATCTCATCATCTCTCTGCTTTACGTCATTCTGCTCAGTACCGTTGGTGTGCTGATGCTGAAGGAAAGCATCTCGGCCATACGCCGCTCTGCCCGCAACGAGACGGTGACGCTGCGCCGCCCCGGCCATCACAACTGGGTGCACCGCCTGCCCTGGAAGATGCGCTTCAAGAAATCGAAGCTCTATCTCAGCGTCATCCCCATCATCGTTCTGGGTTTCGGCGTCGGTGTGCTGACCTCGGTCATGGGTGTCGGCGGCGGCTTCATCATGGTTCCAGCCATGATCTATCTGCTGCGCGTGCCCACCAACGTGGTTGTCGGCACTTCGCTGTTCCAGATCATTTTTGTCACTGCCTATACGACCGTGGTTCAGGCAGCGACGAATTTTTCCGTCGATATTGTGCTGGCCTTCATCCTGATGCTGGCGGGGGTCGTTGGTGCGCAATATGGCGTGCGCGTGGGCCAGAAACTGCGCGGCGAACAGCTTCGCGCGCTGCTGGCGCTGCTGGTTCTGGCGGTGGGCGTGAGGCTGGCGATTTCGCTGGTGCTAAAGCCGGATGATCTGTTTTCGGTGGCTGTTGGAGGGCTGGGATATTGATCCGTGCTGCCCTACTTGCTGCCGTTTTCGGCGTCTTCTGCACGCAGGCCTCAGCGCAGACGCCGCCGCTCGCCATTCTGCCGGATGCCAATGGGCAGGCGCGGACCTTGCAGGAAAACATCGAGATCGGCGCATCGACCTCGGAAATTTCCATCGCGTCGGATTTTCGCGGCGCTGACTTCACCATGTTCGGCGCGCTGAACAATGCCGACCAGTTGCTGCTGGCCATCGGCCAGTACGACATCGTCGTGACGCTGGAAGGCCCCAACGAATATTCCACCGTGCGCAAGAAAAGCCGGGTGGCCGGCATCTGGATCAACACCAGCGCCATTACCTTTGCGCCGCTGCCGGAATCCTATTCCATGGCAAGCACCCGCAGTATTGACAATATCGCTACGGCTGGAACGCTGAAGGCCATGGGTCTGGGCGTAGACCATCTGCCGCTGCGCAGCGCCGTTTTTTCCGGCGTGCCTGACAATGTCTTTGATTTTCAGGATGCCTATCGCCGTCTGAAACTGTCGAGCGGCATTTATCGCAATGACACGACCGGGGTGCGGCTGGAACGCACGGGCCTGTTCTGGGCTACGCTGCGCCTGCCAGCCAACGTGCCGAACGGCGTCCACACCGCCCGCGCCTACCTCTTCAAAAGCGGCATGCCCATAGCGCAAAAGGAATTGCGGTTGCGCGTGGTCAAGACCGGCATGGAGCAGGCCATAACGGATGCCGCCCACCAGACGCCTGTCGTCTACGGTATTTTGTGCGTGCTTCTGGCCGTGATTACCGGTTGGGGTGCCAGTATTCTGTTCCGCAGGGACTAAGGCCTAACCCAGCAGGTTTGTGAAGCGGACCGAGTAGATCCTGTCACGACCGAGCATATGCGCGACCAGTGCCGCATGGTCGAACAGGCCCTGCATGGCCTTGTGGCGCAGGTCCAGACCACCGCTTAACACGCCGAAGGCCGGCATCAGCATGCGCGCACCATCGGTTGCGAAGCAGGGTCGGCGCACCGACTTGTCGCGGCGGCGCACGGTGGCGGCGGGGTGAAGGTGACCGGCGATTTCACCGGGTGCGGCACCCAGCTTCGGCTCATGCCGGAAGACGAGGCTGCCATAGACCATCTCATCGGTTGAAGAGCCCGGCAGATCGACGGTGCCATCAGGATCATGGTTGCCGTTGATCCAGACCCACTCACGGCCCTTCGCCATCTCCTTGATGACCTCGCGCAGTGGCAAGGGCAGATGCGTTGATCCGATGCGATCGTGGAAATTATCGCCAAGGCTGACGACGATCTTCGGATCGTAACGGCTGATGAGGGACGACAGGATTTTCAGCGTGGCGATGGTGTCATAGGGCGGCAGCATACGACCGCGCCGGGCAAAGGCTGCACCCTTTTCCAGATGCAAATCCGAAACGACCAGTACCGACAGATCCGGGAGGTAAAGGCCGCCCAGCGGATCGCACCAGCCAGCAACTCCGTTGATGACGGTTTCCGAGCCAAGGCATTCAAAGCCGCTGGAAAATTTGTCGCTCAGGGCAAGTCGGCTCAACACGTATCACTTACTTTCTGTATCTAGGGCGCAATTCCGGACGCAAAACCGGTTCCCACTTTTGCTGGAATTGCTCTATGACATCGCATCGGCGATCAACTCGTCGGCGGCTTCGGCCAGCACATCATCCATGGCCTGACCTGCAACCGTCTCGCGCCCGATTTCCATCATGACCGGTACGGCCAGCGGCGAGACATGCTCCAGAGCGCAATGGGTGGTGTGACCTTTGATTCGCCTTAGCATATCGCCAAGTCGGCCAATGTCCAAAAGTCCTGATGATGCATCGCGCCGGGTCGCTTCCAAAAGGATGTGATCGGGCTCATGGCTGCGAAGAACGTCATAGATAAGATCAGCCGATACCGTGACCTGCCGCCCAGTCTTTTCCTTACCGGGATGGCGACGCTCGATGAGGCCTGAGATGATCGCGCAATTGCGGAAGGTGCGTTTCAGCATGAAGGATTCGTCCAGCCACGCCTCAAGATCATCGCCCAGCATGTCTTCATCCAGAAGATCGGTTAGCGACAGGCGGCCCGATTGCAGGCGCAGGCCCAAATCTTCCAGCGCCCATATGGCCAGCGAATAATCGGTGGCGACGAAGCCCATGGGCTTTGCCCCTGCCCGCTCCAGCCGCCGCGTCAACAACATGCCCAGCGTCTGGTGGGCCAGCCGCCCCTCAAAGGGATACATGACCATGAAGAAGCGCTTGCGAAACGGAAATGTCTCGACCAGCAGTTCATCGCGCTTTGGGATGACGGATTTTTCCTTCTGGATGGCCAGCCAGTCGCGGACCTGACCCGGCAAGGCTTGCCAGCGGGCGGGATCTGCCAGCATGGAGCGCACCTGATCTGCAAGATAGGTGGACAAGGGGAACCTGCCCCCGGCATAGGACGGTATTTTCGGGTCCATCGAAAAGGCCTGACTGACCAGACATTCGCTCTCGCGGATCCCTTCGAAACGCAGCACCTTGCCTGCAAACAGAAACGTATCGCCCTGCACCAGCTGCTCAAGGAAATATTCCTCGACCTTGCCCAGCGTCATGCCGCCGCGCCCGATGGTGCCCTTGGCGTTGCGCTTGACCATGCGGACATTCAGCTCTGCTGCCTCAACGATGGTGCCGAGATTGAGCCGGTACTGCATGGCGACCTGCGGGTTGGACACACGCCACAGGCCATCTTTCGTCTGGCGGATGCGGGCATATCGCTCATAGGTGCGCAGCGCGTAGCCGCCGGTTGCGGTGAAATCGACGATACGGTCGAAGGTATCGCGCGGGAGATTTGCGTAGGGCGAAGCGGTGATGACTTCGCGGTAGAGATCATCGGCATCGAAGGGTTCGGCGCAGGCCATGCCGAGTACATGCTGGGCCAGCACATCCAGCGCGCCTTCCGCAATGGGTGGCGTATCCTGCGCGCCGACATAATTGGCGTCCAGCGCTGCACGGCACTCCATAACCTCGAAGCGATTGGCCGGAACGAGGATGGCCTTGGAAGGCTCATCCATTCGGTGGTTGGCGCGACCAATGCGCTGGGCAAGGCGGCTTGCGCCCTTGGGCGCACCGATATGCACGACGAGATCGACATCGCCCCAATCGATACCAAGATCAAGCGTTGAGGTGGCAACGACGGCGCGCAGCTTGTTCTCCGCCATGGCGGCTTCCACCTTGCGCCGCTGGCCCGCATCCAGTGAGCCGTGATGCAGGGCAATGGGCAGATTATCGTCGTTGATCGTCCAGAGTTCCTGAAAGATACGTTCGGCCTGCGAGCGGGTGTTGACGAAAATCAGCGTGGTCTTGTGGGCTTTCAGTGCCGGATAGAGATCCTGCATGGCATAGCGCGCCGAATGGCCGGACCATGGAATGCGCTCTTCGGTCGTTAAAATGGCAATATCGGGCTTGGCCCCGCCATCCACGGTGATGAGGCCGGCGACGGGCTGGCCATCCGCTTGCGGGATGAGATAGCGCTGCAAATCCATGGGATCGGCAACGGTGGCGGACAGGCCGATGGTGCGCATTGATGGCGCGTGTTTGCGCACCCGCGCCAGCGCCAACGCCAGCGAATGCCCACGCTTGGAGGTAACGAGCGAGTGCAGCTCATCCAGCACCACGAATTTCAGGTCCTTGAAGAAACGCTCCGCTTCCTTGCTGGCGAGCAGTAGCGAGACCTGTTCCGGTGTCGTCAGCAGAATATCCGGCGGCTTGAGTTTCTGGCGCTGACGCTTGGACTGAGGCGTGTCCCCTGTGCGGGTTTCCACCGAAATCGGCAGGCCCATCTCCGACACCGGCTTCATCAGGTTACGCTCGATATCGACAGCCAGTGCCTTCAGCGGTGAGATGTAGAGCGTGTGCACGCCGACGAAAGCTGAACCGGGCGGCACCTTGCCGCGCTCAGCCAAATCCGTCAGCGATGCCATGAAGCCGCCGAGCGTCTTGCCTGCACCTGTGGGCGCAATCAGCAGCATGTTTTCGCCGGCTCTGGCGCGGGCGGCGAGTTCCAGCTGGTGGGCGCGGGGGCTCCAGCCCTTTTGCCCAAACCATGTCTGGAAAGCTAAAGGCAGACTGCCGACATCTTGGCCGGACGTGGGAGGGTCTATGTGTTTCACACCCCTAAAGTAGTGAAAGCCAGCCGAAAAAGAAGGGCCTTAGACCGCGATATAACGGTCTTTCCGGTGGTTGATGGCGATAACCAAGTTCATGACCAGCGCACCGAGAATGGAGCAGACGATGATGAGCGGCGTCGCCACGAAAAACGAGCAGAACAGAACCGTGCAATCAAAGGCAAGCTGGACAAGACCGGCGCGAACCCCGAAACGATCTTGAATGTAGAGAGCCACTATACCAAAGCCGCCAAGGCTGGCGCGGTGACGAAACAGCGCCATCATGCCTGCTGCAACCGTGAGACCGCCGAAAAGCGCAGCCACGATGGGATTGACGCTTTGCAAGGGGATAAAATGCGGAAGATATTCCGATAGCAGAGCCGTCAGCGCCACGGCGCAGAAGGTTTTGAGGGTGAAGGCAAGGCCGAGGCGTCTCAGCGCAATGTAATAAAACGGCAGATTGGCGAGGAAGAACAGAAGGCCGAAGCTGATATCGGTTGCGTAATGCAGCAGAAACGCGACGCCCACGACGCCACCTGTCAGAAGCCCGCCGCCCGACAACAGGATGACGCCGAGCGATATCAGCATGCTGCCCGCGATGACGCCCTGCGCATCCTCCAGCGCGGAATGGCGCTCAGGGGTCGATGCCCAAAACCTCAGTCGTGTCTGTTCTGCAGTGTCGCTCATCATGGTCCCCGCCTTGGCCTTCCACTCTTTGCGCAGAGTTCACAAAAAACTCAAGGGATCAGCGCACGACGATATAGCGATCCGAGCGGTGGTTGATGGCGAGGAAGAGGTTGAGAACGAAGGCACCGACGATGGAATAACCAACCGTTGCGGGATCGATGACAAAGAAAGCGGCGACCATGACGCAGCTATCGAAAGCAAGCTGGATGAGACCGGCGCGAATGCCGAAACGGTCCTGAATATAAATCGCCAGAATGCCGATGCCGCCAAGGCTTGCGCGGTGCCGATACAGCGCCAGAAGCCCGTAGCCCAGAAGCAGCCCACCCAGAAGGGCGGCCCAGAGCGGGTTGATGCTTTCGATGACCATCCAGCGGCTTTCCAGCTCCGTCAGCACCGAAACGAGACCGATGGCGATGAAGGTTTTGAGCGAGAAGGCCAGCCCGAGCCGCCGGAAGGACAGGTAATAGAAGGGCAGATTGACGAGGAAGAACATGAGGCCGAAGCTGATGCCAAAGGCGTAATGCACGAGAAAGGCCACACCCGCCGTGCCGCCCGTGAGCAGGCCGACCTTGGCCAGCATATAGAAGCCGAGTGCAGAGACGATGCTGCCGGTGACGATGCCCTGAATATCTTCCAGTGGCGCATGCTTGGCCGGATCGGCACTCCACATGCCATAAACGCTTCTCGTGAATGCCATGTGCGCTACCCCAAAATGGAACTGCATCGACGCGCTACGGATCCGCCGGATGGGTCGCTCGATGGAGACCATTTTGCACCGCAAAAGCCGCACGTTCAATATCGATATGTAAGCAGGGCTGACCTATCGATCAAAAGGCAAGAAACGAAAAGATCATCAGGGTTTTCTGGCAAGAAACAGAATGCCTCCGAGGGGTTTTCCGGCATCCTTGCGAATGGTGGTTTTCTCGATAGCCTTAATTTCGAGCCCTGACGCAGCCAGCAGGCCACAGACATAGGATTGCGAATGGGCATAGCGCAGGGATGGCCGCAGGACAAAACCATCGGCATCTTCAGCATCTTCCACCGAAAAGGCAAAGGAACCGCCCGGCGCAAGCAGTTCAATCACCAGCGGCATGACCGTTTCCAGACTGCCGAGATACATCATGACATCGGCAGCGGCGACGAGGTCTGCACGGTGGCGGGGCAGATTAGCGGCAAAGAGGCCCGAGGCTTCTGAGGCTAGCGAAAGATCGGCCTGCGCCAGATGGTGATAGATCGCTTTTTCCTGGGCCTTGGCCAGCATGTTTGCGGAAATATCGAAACCTTCCAACCGCGCTGCCCATTCGCAGATTTCTACACCCAGAAGACCGGTGCCGCAGCCGATATCGACCACACAGGCAAACTCGCCGGCTTCAGGCTTTGCCGTTTCGATCAAGGCTGCCAGCTTCTGCGGCACGCTGTAATCCAGCTTTTGCACCAGCGATGTTTCGAACCGCTCGGCATAATCATCGAACAGGCCTTCGACATAGGCGCTCGGCGGTTGTTCCGGGGTTTCGACGGCGCCCAGCACCGCCAGTTTCAAAGGGGCTGCGAAAATTCCATCCGGATCCAGCCCGTCCACGGTCTGGTAGGCTGCAATAGCCTTTTCGGTCTGGCCAGCCTTGTCGCAATAATCGCCCAGTTGCACCCAGCCTGCCGCCCATGAGGGCACAAGTTCCAGCGCCTGTTCCATCAACTCTGCCGCAGCGGCGTGATCTCCGCTTTCGCCGAGCATGCGGGCATAATCGGCGCGCCGGTCTGCGATGGCATCGCCGGACGAAAACTGGTTTGGGGCCATCATTGCTTTCCTGAAAGAGGTGGGCTGTCTTTCATCAGGCCACAAAAAAACTCAAGTCCTATTTCATGGCAAAGGCAATTATGGCGCAGAGACTGCGTCATCGCTTGCATAGTGGTGCCTGGCTTCATATGTCTTGGCGGAATTTAGGAGATTTGCTGATGGCTGGTGAGGTCGATAAGGTGCTGGGTGACAGTGTGGCGCGGACAATCATCAAATTGCTCGTCGTGTCGCTGATCGTGGGCTTCGTCATGGCGGTTTTCGGCCTGACGCCCTGGAACATCATCTACGGCGTGCGCGATTTCGTTCTCGACATCTGGCACAGCGGCTTCCGCGCTTTGGGCAGCATTGGCGACTACCTGCTGGCCGGTGCCGTGATCGTTATTCCCGTCTTCATCATCCTTCGCCTTTTGAGCTTTCGCCGCTAATATGACCCAACAGACAGTCTTTTCGCTTTCCCGGCGCGGCTTCGTGCTGGTTGGCGCAAGCGCCGCCCTTTCCGCCTGCGTTTCCCGCCCCACCAACAAGGGCATCGCCTCAGGTGCCCGGGATGAAACCGCAGCCGCGCTGCCCATGGTCAACGAGCTTCGCCGCTCCAAAGGTCTGGGAACGCTCAGTGCCAATAGTGCCGCGCAACAGGCCGCGCTCTATCAGGCCAGCCGCATGGTGAAGGCGCAGAAAATGGCGCATCTCATCGGCCTAACCGACAGTTTTCTCATTCGCATGAAAGAGGGCGGCGTTCCCCTGCCTGCCGCTGAAAATGTGGCCGCCGGTCAGGATACCGTCGAGCGTGTCGTCAAAGCCTGGATCGGCTCTCCGCACCATCTGGAAAACATGCTGGGCAATTACGGCGGCCTTGGCGTGGCCGTTGCCTATGATGCCGCCGCCAACAACCGCCCCTATTGGGCGATGGTGCTGTGTCGGTAATGAGGGTTGGGCTGAAGGCCAAAGGTTCGGTCTCTTCAACGCCTTCTTCGTCATGCTCGGGCTTGTCCCGAGCATCTGCTACGTTGTGATTTTGGAGGCGTGATCAGATCCTAGGGACAAGCCCTAGGATGACGGAGGAGAGGTCGGAGCCTCGAATTATCCGCTAAAGCATGTCACAGTGAATAGGATTCACTGTGACATGCTTTAGCTCATGCTTTGCCGCATGTACGTTATCGTTTAATTGAGGACAATTAAACGCGACATGCTTTAGATTTTCCGCTCAGCACAGCGATCCACAGCACTGTCCCGCAACTCCCTGACATTCCCAACCCGCTCACGCTCCACCAGGGTGGAAAGCCCGCGCACGATCTTGCCCGGAAGCCCCGGCCCTCCATAGACCATGCTCGAATAAAGCTGGACCAGATCAGCACCTGCCTTGATCTTTTCCAGTGCGGTTTCAGCCGATGACACGCCGCCAACGCCGATGATGGGCAGCGCGGGGCCGACGCGCTTGCGCATCTTGGCCAGCACCGTGGTCGACAGGTCAAACAGCGGCTTGCCGGAAAGGCCGCCAGTTTCATGGTTGTTCTGGCCCGGCATGAGGCCGGTGCGCGACAGCGTGGTGTTAGAGACGATCAGGCCATCGAGATTATGGGCGAGAACCTCAGCCGCGATATCATCCAGCCCTTCTTCGGTCAGATCAGGCGCGATCTTGAGGAAGACGGGAATGGCGCGGTTCAGCTTTTGCGTTTCCATATCCCGCTTTTGCAGCACAGCCGCCAGAAGCGCCGAAAGGCTTTCGCGTGCCTGCAAATCGCGCAGGCCCGGCGTGTTGGGCGAAGAGATGTTGGCCGTGAAATAGGACGCGACCGACGAGAAGGCCTCGATGCCCTTCACGTAATCCGAGATGCGGTCGTCGCTATCCTTGTTGGCGCCGATATTGACGCCGACAATGCCGCGCAGGTTGGCTGCAAACAGGCGCGCCAGAGCTGCTGCATGGCCCTCATTGTTGAAGCCGAGACGGTTGATGACGGCCTCGTTTTCCACCAGCCGGAAAATACGCGGTTTCGGGTTTCCCGATTGCGGGTATGGCGTCACGGTTCCGATTTCGGTGAAACCAAAGCCGAGCTTCAAAAGAGGCCCGGGCACTTCCGCGTTCTTGTCATAGCCCGCCGCCATGCCGAGCGGATTGGGGAAGACCAGCCCGGCCACCGTTTGTTGCAGGCGCGGATCATGCGGCACATGGCAGGTGGGAATGAAGCCGCTGCGCAGCGCCGTGATCGACATGCCATGGGCCACTTCCGGGTCCATCAAAAACAGGCCGCGACGGCCCAGCTGGGAAAAAAATCCACTCATCATGCAATCTCCGGAAACTGGTGTGCGCCATCATCATCCAGCGTGAGCGGCGTTTCCCACAGGACGGCGCTGAAAGGCAGGGGTGCGTATAGATGCGGGAAGAGGTCGCCGCCACGCGAGGCTTCAAACACGAGCTTATCGCCCAGCGCGCCACCATCGACCGCGACCAGAAGAAGATCTTCCTGACCAGCGAAATGGAGCTGCGCCGTTGTCTTGACCTGGGCTGCGGTGGAAAAATGGATGTAGCCATCCGTGATGTCTATGGCCGCGCCGGTGAAAACACCCGCCTCCTTGGCCTCGCGCCAAAGGGCCGATGGCACGACCTTGTAGATGACGGGGCTATCGATATCAGGGGGCGTTTCAGGCATGCAGCGTCTCCTTCATATGCGGGCGGTTTGCCGCAAATGCCCTTGCTTGTCCACAGTGCGGCACTGTTTTTTGCGGATTGTCAGAACCGGCTGGCGTCACAGCCCATAAGACCGTGCGTTGCGCCAAAATTTTACACAATCCTTGGTTTGTGGAGCTTGACGTTTGGCGAAACTCCACCAACAATAAGGTTTACATGAAATGCTCTTGGGAGGGGGTACGGCATGTCACAGCTCACCATCATCATCGCAGACGACCATCCTTTGTTTCGTGGCGCGTTGCGCCAGGCGGTCACGGGGCTTGAGGGCGACAATACAATCATCGAAGCTGGCGATTTCGAGGCGGCCAAGCGTGCTGTGGAGCGCCAACCCGATGCCGATCTTCTGTTGCTCGATCTTGCCATGCCGGGCGTTAGCGGGTTTTCCGGCCTGATGGCGCTGCGGGCGGAATTCGCCAGCCTGCCCATCATCATCGTTTCTGCCACGGACGACCCTTCGACCATGCGCCACGCCATTGAACTCGGCGCATCCGGCTTCATTTCCAAGTCCTGCGGCATTGAAGACATGCGCGCCGGGATCCGTGCTGTGCTGGAAGGCGATGTCTGGATACCGGCATCCTGTCAGTCCGGGCAGGATCAGGACCGCGATATGGCCGATCTCATCCACCGCTTAAGAACGCTGACGCCACAGCAGAGCCGTGTGCTGGGCATGTTGGGGGAAGGCTTGCTGAACAAGCAGATTGCCTATGAGCTTGGCGTTTCCGAAGCAACGATCAAAGCCCATGTCTCCGCAATATTGCTGAAATTGAAGGTAGACAGCCGCACACAGGCGGTGATCCAGCTTTCGAAGATCAACACACCGACGATGGTGGCATAGTTTACAAGGATTTTATTCCTTTTTCTACTTTACTCTTTGATCGTGTTTGGCTAAATTTCGTTTGATAGTGAAGCGGGCAGCGTGACGCCGCCGCCCTATCCGGACCGTTCAACATGCTGTCACACGATAATATCTGGACTGCGATCGATACGCTTGCGGACCGTAACCAGTTGACGCCTTCAGGCCTGGCGCGGAAGGCGGGCCTTGACCCGACATCGTTCAACAAGTCCAAACGTGTGGGGCCGGACGGGCGCCAGCGCTGGCCATCGACCGAATCCATTGCCAAGGTTCTGGATGCCACCGGCGCGACGGTCGACCAATTTTTCGGTTACGCCATGAACCATATGGGCAAGAATACGCTGCCCGATGGCAATTTTCCGCCCCAGACGGGTGCCATTCCGCTGCTGGGTTTTGCGCAGGCAGGTTCTGGCGGCTTCTTCGATGATGGCGGCTTTCCCGCAGGTCAGGGATGGGATGTGGTCGATTTTCCCGCCTCCCCTGCAAGCCGTCCGGGCGTCTACGCCCTCGAAGTGCAGGGCGACAGCATGATGCCGCTTTACCGCGATGGCGATATGCTGATCGTGGAGCCGGGCGCGCAGGTACGCCGGGGAGACCGCGTGGTGGTGAAAAGCAAGGATGGCGAAGTCATGGCCAAGGTGCTGGCGCGCCAGACAGCCAAGACCATCGAATTGTTCTCGCTAAACCCCGAGCACCCCAATCGCAGCTTCGATCTGGCCGATGTGGAATGGATGGCCCGCATCATCTGGGCCAGCCAGTAATCTGCAGGATTAAAACAACCCGTACGGGAAATAGCGGCGGTAGATTTCTTCCAGCCGTCCGTTGCGCGACAGGGCAGCAAGGGCCTGATCGAAGGCGGGAACCAGCTTGTTTTCAGGGTCTACGGTCATGATCGATAAGCCCTCGCCCAGGAAGCGATCCGACATATAGGGGCCATCGAACAGGGCGCAGCAACCGGCTGAGGCCGTGCCGGAAACCCAGAAGGGCAAACGCAGCCCATCGGCAAAGACCGCATCGATCTTGCCGGATTTCAAGGCCTCATACATCGGCTCGTAGCCATCGAAGCCGTTCACGACAACTGCCGGAAAGAAGGCTTTCAGCATGGCCTCGTGCCGCGAATTGGTGACAACACCCACCTTCTTACCGGATAGCGCATTGGCCGACTGGCCCTCGAGCTTGGTTGTCTTGTTGATGGCGAAGCGGGCGGGCAGCAGGATATAAGGTCTTGTAAAGCTGAAGCTTTTGCGCAGATCCGCACTGGATGCGATGCCGGACATGACGGCCTCGCCC
The DNA here is from genome assembly GCF_031843705.1 of Rhizobium sp. WCS2018Hpa-16. NCBI lineage: Bacteria > Pseudomonadati > Pseudomonadota > Alphaproteobacteria > Hyphomicrobiales > Rhizobiaceae > Rhizobium > Rhizobium sp. WCS2018Hpa-16. Next base: position 382,549 of record NZ_JAVTIX010000002.1, on the reverse strand, counting down.
TCGCCCATTTCCACGGCGGCTTCCAGCTCGTCAAACGGCAGCGCCTGCACCTGGCATTTGCTTTCGACTTTCAGCTGCGCGCAGATTTCCCGGGCCAGATCAACGTGGAAACCCGCAAGGCGTCCATCCTGATCGGTGAAATTGAAGGGCGGGAAATCAACCGACATCAGGAACCGCACACGGGGAACGGTGGAAAGATCCGCCCCCGGCAGACGCTCCTGGCTATCAAACAAAAGAGGCAGGCGACCCGCCTCCCCCAGAGTTTCGGAACTGGCCGGATGGGAACTTCCAAGGCCGATCGCGCAGACGAAAGCGGTGAAAATACCCATCAATTTTACGGGTGCAACTGGTAGGCGCATAGATATGATCCGCTTGGGGAATTTAGGGGCAACCACCTTACCGGTGGTTGATAGTGGCGTTGCGTTTTGATGAGTATACACAAGAATCGCGAAAAGCGATGCTTGTCAGGAGTGATATTGTTGTCAGCGACCGGTCCGACGACGGTCTTTTATTCGGCATCGACAGCCACCAACCAGACAGTGCCGAAACCGAGTTTCTGAAGACGCTGGGGCTTGGCAAGCCCTATATCGAGACATTTTCCGCCCGCGCCCGGCGCAACGGCTCCACCTTCGAGGCGGAGGTGATTTCCAGTGGAATGGTAACGGAAGATTCCTATTTCGGTGCTTTCGCCCGGTATCTGCGCCTGCCGTTTGAACCACAGCTGAATGGGGCGCTGGTGGTGGACACGCCGTCTTTGGATGTGCATCTTATCGAGGCGCGCATGGTGCGCCTTCGGCCTCACGATGCTGCCCCCTATATCGCAATCGTGCCTGATGTCAGCAGCATTGAGCGATTAAAACATGCGCTTGGAACGACGCCCGGCTTGCGTGAAGATCTGGTCGTGACCACACCATCGGCACTTCGCGACGCGGTGTGGCATGCCGGGGCTGAACGGCAGACACGCCAAACCGTGAATGCCCTGTTCGATGCAACACCACATTTTTCGGCGCGCATCACCTTGCATGGCAAGCAGGGCTTTCTGCTCGGCGTCGGCGTTACACTTCTCATCGGCGCGCTGCTGCTCTCTCCCACCACAACGTTTCACCTTCTGCACATCGTGACGGCGGCACTCTATATGGCTGCGATCCTGTTTCGGCTTCTGCCGCTGCGATCTCAGCCGGACAGGCGCACACTGGCGCTGGTTGAGACGACCCGCGAGGAAGAGCTGCCCGTCTACACGATCCTTGTGGCGCTTTACCGCGAAGAGGCGGTTGTTGAACAGCTCGTGGCCGCGTTGGACCGGATGGACTGGCCCCGATCCCGTCTGGACATCAAGCTTGTTTGCGAGGCGGATGATGAGGGCACGATTGCTGCAATCCGGCGCACCTGCCCCGGCCCGCATTTCGAGATCGTCACCGTTCCGCCATCGCTGCCGCGCACGAAGCCGAAAGCCCTGACCTACGCGCTTTCAGGCGCGCGCGGCGAGTTTACCGCGATCTACGACGCCGAAGACAGACCGCACCCCAAGCAATTGCGGGAGGCCTATACGCGGTTTCGCGATGGTTCCGAGACCCTGGCGTGTCTTCAGGCACCGCTCATCATCAGCAATGCCGATGCGTCGTGGATCACATCATCTTTTTCACTGGAATATTCAGCGCTGTTCCGGCGCATGTTGCCGACGCTTGCGCGCATGAAAATGCCCCTTCCGCTAGGCGGCACATCCAACCATTTCCGAACATCGATCTTGCGCAAGGTGGGCGCTTGGGACCCTTATAATGTGACCGAGGATGCCGATCTGGGCATGCGCCTTTACAGGCTTGGCTATTATTCCGACGTGATCAGCTATCAGACGCTGGAGGATGCACCGACAGACCTTTCTGTGTGGCTGGCCCAGCGCAGCCGCTGGTTCAAGGGCTGGCTGCAGACCTGGCTGGTGATGATGCGTTCACCGCTGACCGTTGCGCGGGAAATGGGTTGGAAAGCCTATCTCGTCTTTCAGCTTCTCATCGGCGGCATGCTTCTATCTGCCCTCACCCACCCGCTTTTCATCATCTATCTGATGTCGGTTGGCCGCGCTCTCTGGCTTGATGGTTTTGCTGCCTTCTCGCCAAGCCAACTCGCCCTTGTGACCGTGGACACGCTGAACATGTTCGCCAGCTACACCGTCTTCCTGTTGATGGGGACGCGGGCGATGATAGATCATGAAAGGGGTTTGATCGGAAGGCGATGGCTGGCGACGCCTATTTACTGGCTGATGCTCTCAGCCGCGGCGTGGCGGGCTGTTTTCGAGCTTCGCTATAAGCCATTTGTGTGGAACAAGACGCCCCACAAGCCAGTATCCAAATCAACTTAGTTATACGGCTTAAACCAGCCTAGATTGATCAGTATGGAGACTGGCACTCGGCGCGCGCGCCCTGCTTGGTCTGATAGGTGTTGTCGGTTGCGTGATAAGAGTGGTAGCGGGTAGCGCACCACGTCACATGCTGAATTTCCTCAGCTGACAAGGACATGCTGGAGGCGCTCGCACTTGCGGCGGCTCCGCTGCTAAAGGCAATAGGCGTGCTATCATAGGTTCCACTCTGCGACTGAGCCTGCTCCGCATAGGCGGGCGCGATGACGCTGAGCGCATGGGCCGGGATGGTGGTGGCGGCCGAGAAGCCCAGGGTTATTGCAGCGAGAGTAACCAGTTTTACCATTTTGGACATTGGTAATTCCTTTATTCTATTTGCAAAACCAACGTGCCCCAGCAAGCTTTTGTTCCAAAAAAGTGGAAATGTTAATTTTTTGTATTGACAGACACCAAAAACCGATCACGCATCGGTGATTTGGTGCCCCCAAACAGAAAAACCACCGAATTGCTTCGGTGGTTTTGAGCGGATAATCAGGCCTTGGCAGCGTCAGAAGTTGACCTTCCAGCCGGAACGCAGCCAAACGCTTGGGTCGCCGCCTTCTGTAGATGCGTTGACCATTAGCGATGCTGTACCGCCGCCGACAGCGAATTCTGCGCCGAGGCCGCCGCGAACCCACCACTGCTTCAAATCCTGACCGGGCAGGTCAACCGATGACAGGCCGAGAATGTTTGCGCTTGTAGCGGAAGACTTGTCCTCGAAGCGATGGGCAACTTCCGTACGCGCCAGAAGCGTGATGCTGTCGCTTAGCGGGTGAACGTAGTCTGCACCAAGACGGGCAATCGTTGCGTGATCGCTCATCTCGTCATAGGCGACCGGGAAGGAGCCGCCGCTTTCCGTGTAGGCATCCACCTTGCTGTTGGCACGCGACAGGCCGATGTAAGGCGAGATGGCCGTATCGGCAATCGTGACCGCATCCAGCCAGTCAAAGCGCAGCTTGCCGCCGAAGGTCTGCGTATCCGTGTTGCCGTTGGAGAAGTCCTGCGCGCCGCCATTCATATAGCCACGGTGAATGTCCATTTTACCGCCAGCATAATAACCGCCCAGCGTCACATAGAGATTGCTGACGACATTGGCCGTGACTTCAGGCGAGAGGTAGAAACCCTTGAAGTTGAAATCGCCGCCGCCTTCCAGATCCTGGTTGGTATAGGTGCCACCGATGGCAAAGCGCCCTGTGACACCATCGGCAATGCCATAACCCATGCCGATTTCGCCCAGGCCGAAGCCACCATCGGAAGCATCGCTCTTGTCATAACCGCTATCCACCGTGCCCCAGGCGGAACGCTGACCGGCATTGAGCAAGTTGCGCATCGGGCTGCCCTGAGCACCGAACATGGCGGTGTTGGCAGAACCAAGCTGCGTGGTGGTGGGCGTGGCCGCAGCACTCTGAATGGTCGGCACGAACTGTTCAGGCGTGATGATGCCGGCGCCGAGGGCATCGACACGGGCATAGTAGAACTGGCCGTTCTGGGTCATGCCCGCAACGACATTGCCATTGTTGGAGACTGATTCTGCTGTTGCCGTCGTGTCCACCGCAATGGTAGCACCATTGGCGCGCAACCAGTCTTCAACGGTGGTCAAGCCGGTCGCTTCCGTCGAACGGAAACCGTGGTACAAGCCGTTGGTGTCATTTGCAGAGCCGACGACGACGCTGCCATCTGCGTTCACGGCGCTGGCCTCGGCATAGCCCCCACCAAAGCCGCCCAGATTCTGCATGGTTCCGGTGATGCCGTCGCTGCCCACATGCCAACGGTAGGCAGCGGTGTAGCTCGGATCTTTGTTGTCAGGAGAAACATTAACCGAGCCAACGATCGTGCTGCCGTCTGCGCTCATTCGGCCGAAATTGATGCCCTGGCCAGCATCCTCATCCGCGAGAGTCAGATTCCCGATGTCTCGCATTCCACCCGCATCCGTCCAGCGGAAGACCCTGTCGACTCCGCCAGTTGACGTACCCGCGACAACGCTGCCATCGGCTGAAACGGCCAAGGCTTTGGAAGATCCGTCACCCACAAGCACTCCCAAGCCCGTAATCGTCCCCCCCACCCGCCAACGAAATGCCTCATTATCCGAATAGCCGACCACCGTGGCCCCATCCCCGCTGATCGCTTTGGCATTCGAGCCATTGCTGCCATGCAGCGTTCCGATGTCCACCATGACACCGTCCGCTGCGGCACCAGATGCAGTCGACCAGTAAAAAGCATGAAGCCCAGGGAGGGTCGGCATACCCCCGGGACCCACGTAGACATAGCCGTGACCGAAAAGGGCGTTGCCGTCATCGCTCACACCTTGGTAGTCGTTACCGAACGCTCCCAGATCCTCGATGACACCATTCTTGACGCGGTAGGCGTTGCTCAGTCCCGACCCAACATAGACGGAACCGTCTTCATTGATATCAGATGCATTAAATTGGCTAGTTATGACTGGCGATGATCCCGCAGAACCATTCCACAAATAGGGAAGGTAGCCGAGCTCGCCATAGCCTGTCACGAGCAATGTGGAGCCATCACCACTGAGACCGATAATTTTAGGATTATAAACCACATCAGGCTGCGTGAACTGGTCGAAGGTCGTGTTTGCGCTGGTATTGGAGGTGTCAGGAGCTGGCGTACCGCCAATGGCCTGCACGCTGAGGGGAAACGCCGCCGATGCGGCCAGCGCCAGCGCAATCAATGACGTTGTGCTGAAAAGCCTGCGCGTGTTTCTGGACATGCCATGATCTGGCTTACCTGATGTCATCGTCATTTCGCTTCATTCCCCTGCATATTGCTGCAACCGCATAGTTTAGATTCAGCGCGGATATAAAAATCTGCGACAAATCTATCCGTATGGCTGGTTTTCGAATATGTCTGAGCGTCCGTATTCATTGTCTGGACGTCCCGGCAGGCGATTTGTTGCGGGACAACAAAGTATAAAAAGATTATTGGATCATTTTTCTTATTTTATACTCACTGCATGAGAAAATAGTATTTTTGAATATTATAATATTTCAAGGCTTATTATGACATCCTTCGTGTTCGACAGTGCATCCCTGCCACATCAAGACAGTTTTGATGCCTATCGCGATCTTTACGCGGGAGGTTCTGATGTCAGCACCAATGGCCCTGGGTTCCGTGGCTGGGTGAAGGCATCGCGCCTGGGGAAGCTCGTGATGTTCGAGCGCAAGCTGAACGATGTTGCGCATGAACGCTCCTTGCGCCGGGCCAGCGCCGACGGGTTCGAACATTTTACCTTGCAGCTCAATCTTTCCGGCCAGTTACAGGTGGAAACGCCGAACGCGACGCGCTCTGTTGCGGCAGGAGACATTGTTCTCTTCGACACCACACAAGCGCAACGCACGATGATGACGGACTGTCACTATGTCACGTTTTCTGTCGCGGCAGATCTGGTCAGCACCGTGGATACGGATGCCCGCAACCTGCACGGCACGGTTCTCAAAGGTGGCAACGCCTTCATTCTGGCCGACCTCATGGCATCACTGGTGCGGCGCCCCTTGCATGATGACATGGCCGCTGCCGGGCGCGTGACGCAGATGTTTCGGCAGGCGCTGGCCTTGGCGCTGGACACGAGCCACACTGCGCAACCCAAAGACCCTAACGATGCCGTGGAACGTGTGCGGCTTCTGATCGATGCGCACATTGCCGACCGCAACCTCTCTCCCGAATGGCTGAGCAAGAAGGCCAATCTTTCCCGCACACGTCTCTATGATCTTTTCAAGTCTGCGGGCGGCATTTCCCGCCACATACAAAAGGCCAGAGCAACGAAGCTGCGCCAGCTGCTTGCACGACCGGATATGGGCCGTTTCAGCGTGGGCACTCTGTGTCACCAGGTTGGCTTTGCCAGCGAAAGCCACGCCATACGAACATTTTCAGACCTTTTCGCCATGTCTCCCGGCCAGTACCGGCGTCAGCTCAGCGAAACGCAGGCGGCAAAAGACAGCAAATCCGCCGCTGATTTCGATGGCTGGATCAGGGCACTGACGAACGCCTAGGCGCTTCCCCGCTTTTGTTCAAATCGCCTGTCGTCAAAGCATAGACGGCATAGGCACCCATGAATCCGTGAACAGACATCATGTAAAGGAAGAATGCCGCATGCCCCGCATGCTGCATGAGTGCAGAGACGAGCAAGGGGCCGAGCGCGCCGCCCACAGACACGAAGAACAACAGGGATGCCGCCAGGGCGACGTTTTCATGGCCGTGGCCTGCGCGATCATGTCCATGCGCAGAACACAGGGCATAGACCGGAAAACTGAATGCCCCGAAGATGGCGATGCCGATCATGTTGAGCATCGTGTTGGTATCAGCAAAGGCTGACAGAAACCCCGCCATGGCCACCGCCCCCATGAGCGTGACGACAATGACCGCGATGCGGTTCATTCGATCTGAAAAAAAGGCGAGAGGATATTGCAGGATCAGCCCGCCCATCAGACCCGCGCTCATGAAGGTTGCGATACCGGCTGGTGTCATCCCAACCAGATGTGCGTAGACCGGCCCGGTGGAGCGAAAGGTGGTTGCCGTCATGCCCGCCGCAATAGCGCCCAGCACGGCCAACGGGCTGATGCGCCAGGCGCTGGAAAGATCAAAACGACGAGTTATCGCAGCGGCAGAGCCAACGGTTTTAACGCGAGAAAATGGAAGCAGCGTTGCGACGAGCACAGCCGAAATCAGCAGAAAAAGCGCGGAACTGTTCACGCCAACAAGCGGAATGGCATATTGTGCCGCAGCCACCGCACCCAAAGTGACAAAGCGGTAGATCGACAATATCTGCGCCCGATGGGAATTGGAGGCGTTCGCGTTGATATAACCTTCAATCAACGCCAGCAGACCAGCATAGGCGAAACCTGATACCAACCGCAGGCCGATCCAGATGGCCGGCTCAGCCGTCGATGCCATCATTGCCGCGACAGATGCCGCAACCGTCACCAATATCGTGAAGATCTGGCTGTGGGAGAACCGGGCCAAAAGCCGCGTGGCCCACAGGCACCCCATGGCAAAACCCAGGCTGTAAACCGCACTCATGACCCCGATGAGGGTGACAGAAAACCCATGAGACGCACCCCGCACGGCAACCAAAGTCAGTTGCAGCCCATGCACCCCTATAACCATGCCTGCCGTCACCAGAACGGGAAGCAGATGTCTGATCTGTTTGAAAACCATGCGAGCCTGAAAATGCGAACCGGCAGACATACGCTGCCTAACGTGCGTGGTATGCCGTTTTGAAATGCAATAAAAACAGAAATGAAGATCGAAAGAACTGCTCAAGTATTTCAACGACGGTGCAGACGCAACAGCGTATGTCTAATGGCCCACCACACGCGCTGAAGGTGACCACGCGTCCCTGGCAGGAGGCACGCCGACAGCGCGCCTGATTGAGCTTTCTCAAAAAACGACTGGAGCGGGTGAAGGGAATCGAACCCTCGTATTCAGCTTGGGAAGCTGCTGCTCTACCATTGAGCTACACCCGCGCGATTGAAACTTCGGGCAGTTTAACCGGCCTGTCAAGAAGGGGCTACTCAGCCTTGAAGTGTTTTGAGAGCTTGAGGCCCTGGGCCTGATAGTTGGAGCCGAGGCCTGCGCCATAGAGGCCTTCGGGTCTTGTCAGCATATGCTCATAGACGAGACGGCCGACGATCTGGCCGTGTTCCAGGATGAAGGGGACTTCGTGGCTTCTGACTTCTAGCACGGCGCGGCTGCCTGTGCCGCCTGCGCTGGCATGGCCGAATCCGGGGTCGAAGAAGCCAGCATAGTGCACGCGAAATTCACCGACCAGCGGGTCATAGGGGGTCATCTCGGCGGCGTAAAGCGGTGGCACATGAACGGCTTCGCGCGAGACGAGGATGTAGAATTCATCGGGATCGAGGATAAGCTCGGCGCGGCCTCTGGAATAGATCGGCTCCCAGAAATCCAGCACATCATGGGCAGCCTTCTGGTCGACATCCACCACCGCCGTGTGGTGCTTACCGCGATAGCCGATCAGGCCCGTTTCCCCGAAACCTTCAAGGTCGATGGACAGCGCAATGCCGCCGCCGGAGACATTGGGCGTTTCGCTGGCGACCAGCGTTTCGCTCTCGTGCAGCGCCAGCAATTGCGTTTCTGCCAGCAGCGCATGGCCGATGCGAAAGCGTATCTGCGACAGGCGTGAGCCCTGGCGCACGACGATGGGGAATGTGCGCGGGCTGATTTCGAGGTAGAGCGGGCCGTGGTAGCCTGCCGGGATCTTGTCGAATTCCTGCGCATAATCGGTGATGACGCGGGTGAAGATATCGAGGCGTCCGGTCGAACTTTTCGGGTTGGCAGAGGCTGCCATGTCAGCCGGTAGCGCCAGCGCTTCCATCAAGGGCACGATGTAAACGCAGCCGGTTTCCAGAACAGCGCCTTCGCGCAGATCAATCTCGTGCAGGCTGAGCCGGGTCAGCTTTTCGATGACTTTCGTGGAGGGGCCGGGCATGAAGCTGGCACGCACACGATAGGCTTTCGCGCCGAGACGAAGATCGAGGCTGGCGGGCTGTACCTGGTCTTCATCCAGCGGCCGTTCGCTGGCCAGTTGGCCTGATTCGAACAGGTCCCGGATAGCGCCATCTGCCAATATGCCCGTCGTTCTCGTCATCTTTTCATCATCCCTTTTCATGGCGACAAAACCAAAAGCAAACCATTGACGCAAGTCGTTAACAGAGTTATGGCAACCTTATCCCGTGGTGATTTGGCCGGTCGGCTTGCAGCCACGTTAAACAAATGGCTAAAAAGACCGGGTGCGCTTGTAACCGGTCCGCTATTGCGACCGGTTTTTTTGTTTGTAAGGTGATGACATGAGCAAGAAATGGCGCCCGGCAACACAGCTGGTACACGGCGGCACCCTGCGGTCGGCATATGGCGAGACATCCGAAGCCATCTACCTGACGCAAGGCTTCGTCTATGAAAATTCCGAAGCCGCCGAAGCGCGCTTCAAGGGCGAGACGGAGGGCTTCATCTACGCCCGTTACGCCAGCCCCACCAATGACATGTTCGAAAAGCGCATGTGCCTTCTGGAAGGTGCCGAAGATGCGCGCGCCACGGCATCCGGCATGGCCGCTGTCAGCGCTGCCATTCTGTGCCAACTGAAGGCCGGCGATCACATCGTTGCTGCCCGCGCTTTGTTCGGTTCCTGCCGCTGGGTTGTCGAAACGCTTGCACCGCGCTACGGCATTGAATGCACGCTGGTTGACGGACGCGATCTTGCCAACTGGGAAAAGGCGATACAGCCAAACACGAAGCTGTTCTTCCTCGAAAGCCCCACCAACCCCACGCTCGAAGTCATTGATATCGCAGGCGTTGCGAAGCTTGCAAACCAGGTTGGCGCCAAATTGCTGGTCGACAACGTGTTTGCCACCCCGCTTTTCCAGAAGCCGCTGGAACTAGGCGCGCATATCGTCGTGTATTCGGCCACCAAGCATATTGATGGTCAGGGACGTTGCCTTGGCGGCGTTGTTTTGTCCGACAAGAAATGGATCGAGGAAGAGCTTCAGGATTACTTCCGCCACACCGGCCCGGCCATGTCTCCGTTCAACGCATGGACCCTGCTGAAAGGCATCGAGACCCTGCCGCTGCGCGTGCGCCAGCAGACGGCGAACGCTGCGAAGATCGCTGATTTTCTGGCGGATCAGAGCAAGGTCGCCAAGGTCATCTATCCCGGTCGCGCAGACCATCCGCAGGCCGATATCATTGCCAAGCAGATGACTGGCGGCTCGACGCTGGTGTGCTTTGAGCTGAAGGGTGGCAAGGAGGCGGCATTCAAGTTGCAGAACGCGCTTGAAATCGTCAAGATTTCCAACAATCTGGGCGATGCTAAGAGCCTGATTACCCACCCTGCCACGACCACCCACAAGAACCTGACGGATGAGGCGCGCGCCGAACTCGGCATGTCCGGTGGCACGCTGCGCCTTTCCTGCGGCATCGAAGATACCGATGATCTGCTGGAGGATTTTGCGGCGGCAATGGCTGCAGTCTCTGCCTGAGAAACACGGATGGCCCGGCATTGCGACCGGGCCGTTTGCCATGGCGATCGCCTTTAGATGGATTTGACGCCATTGAAACAAGGAACATCTTCGTTCCAGACCTGCTACACTCAACCACCGAAATGAGCCCGTGGAGCAATCCATGCCAGCCGAAACGTGCATTGTTTTGGGCTGCCACGCTAATATCGCCTTACGGTTTATTGACGATAGGCGGCGCCTGTAGTGTAGAATGTCTGGACAACCAATTACTTAAGGTCCCGTAATGTACCGTGCGCTAACAAGAGATATCGAGGTCACAGTCGACCCCTATTATCTTGAAGAGCAGTCCGACCCGGCTGACAGCCGATATGTCTGGGGCTACACCGTTGTGATTTCCAACAATTCCGAGATCGGCGTGACGCTGGTCAACCGCTATTGGCATATCACTGATGAAAATGGACAGGTGGACGAAGTGTCCGGCCCCGGCGTGATCGGCGAACAGCCGCATCTAGAGCCCGGCGGGACTTACGAATATTCATCCGGCTGCCCGCTGGATACGCCATCCGGCATGATGTTCGGCCATTACGAGATGCAGTCTGACACCGGAGAAGTCTTTACCGTGGCCATCCCGGCATTTTCGCTGGATAGCCCGGGGCTGATGCGCGTGCTGAACTAAGCACCTTAAACGGCATTCGGCCGGACCTTTCAGATCCGGCCTGCCATTGTCACTCCGCAGCCTCAAGCTCATCCACCTGATAGCGGTAGGTGGTGGAGCAGAACTCGCAGGTGACGGAAATAACGCCGTCTTCCTGGCTGTCGCGGATCTCGTCGGCTGAGAAGCCTGAGAGAACACCCTTGATCTTCTCACGGGAGCAGTTGCAGCGATCAAGGATCAGCTGCGGATCGTAAACCCGCACGCCCTGCTCGTGAAACAGGCGATAAAGCAGCTTTTCCGCTGGCACCTGCGGATCGGTCAGTTCATCTGTATCGACCGTGTCGATCAGAGCAACTGCTTCATTCCAGGCATCGTCTACCGCATAATCCACATTGTTCTCATCGCCATCCCCGCCATGCAGATCCCGCTGGCGCAAACGCTCCGGTGCCTGCGGCAGGAATTGCGCGATGAGGCCACCGGCACGCCAGCCGTGACGGGGCTTGCCTTCCTCGTCACGATCGAACAATTCGGCAACGCCCAGCCGCACGCGGGTGGGCAATTGCTCCGACTGGCGGAAATAGACGCCTGCGATTTCTTCGAGTGTCGAACCATCCAGCGGAACGATGCCCTGATAGGGCTGCATGCCCACGCCCTGATCAATGGTGAAGGCGAGAATACCCGCACCCAGCAGCTGTTCCGGCGATGTCTTTCCTTCAGCCGTCGCCTGCGCCAACCGCTCCTCATCGAAGCGGGCATAGGCGCGCATGTTTTCCGGCGCGGTAAAATCGGCAACCAGCAGGTCCACGGGGCCGTCGCTCTTGGTCTGGACCGTGAGCTTTCCGGAAAACTTCAGCGATGTGCCGATCAGCGCGGTCAACACCACCGCTTCCGCCAGCAGGCGGGCGACAACCGGAGGATATTCATGGCGGTCCAGGATGGCGTTCAGCAGCGGCCCAACCTGCACGGCGCGGCCGCGCACATCCAGCCCTTCCACCTGAAAGGGAACGACCTTGTCGTCGCCAGCGAATTCGAGGGTGTCCAGATCGACCGTCACATCTGCCATATCACTTACTCCTTGGTGCCCCAACTGCGCACAGCCACACCGACAGATAAGGCGGCAGGCGAAACTGGCCAGCGGGCATGATGCTGTTACCGCATAGATAAACCGGCGGAGGTGAAAACGGAACCACGTCCGGCCGGGTATTGCGGTGAACATTGATGAAAGCTGCCGATGAAGTCCGGCAGCACGTGCTTGGTGCTACAAATGGGAAGCCATGCCGGATATTCAAGCACCCCGCATGGCTTGCCTCAACGGCACCCGGTCAGATCAGATAACGCCCATGCACCAGGCAATGATGGCCTTTTGCGCATGCAGACGGTTTTCCGCCTCATCGAACACCACAGACTGCGGGCCATCGATAACGTCGTCGGTCACTTCCTCGCCACGGTGCGCTGGCAGGCAGTGCATGAACAGCGCATCATCATTGGCCTTGCCCATCAGCGCGGCATTGACCTGATAGGGCTGGAAAATGTTGTGGCCGCGAGCCTTATGCTCCTGGTTCATGGAGACCCAGGTGTCGGTGATGACGCAATCGGCACCTTCGACGGCCCGCTGCGCATCATGATACAGCTTGACCTCGCCGCCGTTGTTGCGCGCCCAGTTCATGAACCGGTCATGGGGTTCAGACCCCATAGGCACGGCCATGTTCATGCGGTAGCCAAAACGGGCGGCACCTTCCACCAGCGAATGCAGCACATTGTTGCCATCACCCGTCCAGGCGATGGTCTTGCCCTTGATCGGGCCGCGATGCTCTTCAAAGGTTAGGATATCCGCCATGATCTGGCAGGGATGCGTATCATCCGTGAGACCATTGATAACAGGCACGGTCGCATGTTCGGCAAGCTCCAGCAGACGCGAATGGTCGGTGGTGCGGATCATGATGGCATCCACGTAGCGCGACAGAACCTTTGCCGTATCGCCAATGGTTTCAGCGCGGCCAAGCTGCATTTCCGTGCCAGAGAGAAACAAAGTCTCGCCGCCGAGCTGGCGCATGCCGACATCGAAGGAAACGCGGGTACGGGTGGATGGTTTTTCGAAAATCATCGCCAGCATTTTGCCAGCCAGCGGCTTTTCCGCCGTGCCGTTCTTGGTCGCAATCTTGCGTGCGCGCGCGTCATCCAGAATGACCCGCAGGTCCTCAGAGCCGACGGCCGAAAGGTCTAGAAAATGCTTTGCTGATGCCATTTCAATACAGTCCCATCGATGCAGGTGGCGCCTTGGGCGCGCACCTGACTATGCGCATTCAGGCGCTTTTTGCGGTTTTCGTCGTGAGGCTTTCCGCCGCACGTTCAATCCGGGCCAATCCTTCACGCGCTTCTTCAGCCGTGACAACAAGCGGCGGCAGAATACGAATGACGTTGTCACCTGCTGGAACACCCAGAAGGTGCTCGGCGCGGATGGCGTGCAACAGTTCGGACGATGGCATCTTCGCCTTGATACCGATCAGCAGCCCCTCGCCTCGGATTTCCTCGATCACGTCGGGGTAGCGATCCTTCAACGATGCAAGGCCCTGGCGGAATATCAATGTGACATCGCGCACATGCTCGAGAAAGCCATCGGCCAGAATGATATCCAGCACCGCATTTCCGCAGGCCATCGCCAGCGGATTGCCGCCATAGGTCGTGCCGTGAACGCCAGCCGTCATGCCGGATGCAGCTTCCGCCGTTGCAAGGCAGGCGCCGAACGGAAAGCCGCCGCCGATGCCCTTGGCCACGGCCATGATATCAGGCGACACGCCAGACCATTCATAGGCAAAGAACTTGCCTGTGCGTCCAACGCCGGTCTGCACCTCATCGTAAATCAACAGCAGGCCGTGCTCTTCGCACAAAGCGCGCAGGGAACGCAGGAACTCAGGGGCAACGGGGCGAACACCGCCCTCACCCTGAATGGGCTCGATCAGCAGGGCAGCCGTTTCCGGCCCGATGGCAGCCTTCAGGGCGTCCAGATCGTTGAACGGCACCTGATCGAAGCCTTCGACTTTTGGTCCGAAACCCTCGATGTATTTTTGCTGCCCGCCAGCCGCGATGGTCGCCAGCGTACGTCCGTGGAAAGCGCCTTCAAAGGTGATGACGCGGAATTTTTCAGGATGGCCGTGGGTGTAGTGGTAGCGACGCGCCGTCTTGATCGCGCATTCCAAGGATTCCGCACCCGAATTGGTGAAGAACACCTTGTCCGCAAAGGTTGCATCCGTCAGCCGCTTGGCCAGCGTTTCCTGACCGGCAATCTCATAGAGATTGGATAGGTGCCAGACCTTCTCGACCTGACCCTTCAGGGCTTCGACCAGGTGCGGATGGCTGTGGCCAACCGATGTGACGGCCACGCCCGCACCGAAGTCCAGATATCGTTCGCCGGTCTCGGTGATGAGCCAAACGCCCTCTCCTCGCTCAAACCGCAAGGGTGCTCTGGAAAACGTATCGAACAATGGCGCTGTGTCGGCCATGGCTGTCTCACTCCTTGCGCATAAAGGGCGCTGTCAATGGGTCTTACCGGTTATCCCGTGCCTGAAAATCAAAAATGCCGCCTCGCGGCGGCTTGGGGTATCCTCTTACTGCGAGGGCACTATTGTCACTTCGCCTGAGGATGTCAACAAATGTCCTCATTTTCAGGCATTCTCAAGCTGTTGTAGGGGCTGATATGACGCACACTAGGTGTTGCTTTTCTGACTCACAAACACAGCAAGTTGGGGAAAACCGGAAAATCGATTCCAGATGATTCTCCCGACTCTTGTCACGGAGTCTGCCGACGATTAGGTTAACTCTCAATTACTAGATCGCAAGCGGCGGACCTAGTCACCTACAATCTGGCGGATACTCTGCGCGTGGTTCACTCCACGGCATAGCAGAATGATTCTGCCTTCGCGACCAGCGGAGACACGGCATGAACTGGACTGATGAACGGGTCGAAAGACTGAAACGACTGTGGTCTGAAGGCCTCAGCGCCAGCCAGATTGCCGCCCAGCTCGGAGGCGTCAGCCGCAACGCCGTCATCGGCAAAGTCCACCGCTTGAACCTTCCTGGCCGCGCCAAGGCTGGCGGCACGGTTGCAACCGCGCGTCCCGCTGCAAAGCGTCCGGCAGCGACAACTGCACCCTCTGCTGCGGCACCCCGCGCTGCCACTTTCCAGGGCCGCGTTGCCCCTGCCCGCGCCAACACACGCGCCGCAGACGCAAACGTTCAGAAGGACGATGCGGAGACGGATGCACCACGGATTCTTGAATATGTGCCGGTCAGCAATTCCACGCTGCCGACATCGCTGCGCCTGACGCTGACGGAACTGACGGAACGCACCTGCAAGTGGCCAGTTGGCGACCCTCTGAAGGACGACTTCCACTTCTGCGGCTGTGATGCTTCTGAATCTTCGCCGTACTGCCGCTTCCACGCAAAGCTGGCTTACCAGCCAGTAAGCGAACGCCGCAGAGCCTAAGGCTTCGCATCCAGTTCGACGCAATAAAATGAGCGGGTCTTTGGCCCGCTTTTTTGTTGCGATTTTTTCGGCTTGGACAGCGCAAACATGCACAGGCGAAGGCGTCACCAAGGAGATGGCGATTGATTTGTCAGTTTGTCATCGGGGATTGAAACGGCGTACCGGTAAGCGGACTCTGGAGCCGCAAGAGCTGCCGCAAGTCACGGCATTCAGAGCCTCGGGATCATGCCGCGCTGCACCGAAATGCGGCGGCATGGCTGATCCCATATGCGGCAAGGGTGCGAAGCGCCTCTTGGGCTTTCGCACTCCGCGCAGCATTCGCAGCGGATGATCGCAGCCCCTCGATTGAACGGCTGCAGGATCATGGCTTCAAGCTTAGCCCTGGCGGGCCTTGCGGTTGGCATAGCGACGATCGCGTTCTGCCTTGCGGGCTGCTTCGTCTTCGACGACGCGAGCGATACGATTTTTTTCAGCCGCCTTGCGCTCATTTTCTTCAGCGTTTGCAGCAGCTTCGAGTTCAGCTGCGCGTTGCGCGGCCTCTTCTTCCAGGCGCAATTTTTCTTCGCGCTTCTGCTGGTCACGCTCGGCCTGGCGGGCTCTGCGGGCTTCGGCAACGGCAATCTGCTCGGCCTGCTTGGCTTCGAGCGTGGGAGCCGCGGCTTCCTTGGCTTCGCGATAGGCCTTCAAAAGAGCGGCCTTTGCCTCGGCAGCAGCGCCGCGACGTTCGGAAACTTCGTTATTCTTGATATTTCGAGTGTTTCTCAAATCTCTATTCCAGTTGATGCGTCATACCGATCAGGGATCAGGTTTTTTTGGCGCGTTTGGTTGGGATAACTGCGGGCTTCAAGCTGTCTTCCAGTTCTTTCGCAAGACGCGCTTCCCGCAGCCTGAGGGTCTTTTCATCACGGGCGCTCGCAATCGAGTTCAACTCATCGACCGCTTTGCCGCGGGCAAAGAACTGCGATTGCGTCGCTCCGAAAGCAATTTCGGCCTGCTTGCGGGATTTGCTGTGAGCGTCTGACATGGAATTTTCTCCTATCGCATCGCACTGAAAACCGGAATCGATTTATGGATAGAGCGATACGCATTCACGGCTTGAAGCGTATTCTTGCATCTAAGAATGCAATACGTCCAAGCATGTGGCCGACTTGCGGCATAAAAAAAGGCCAGGCAACATGCCTGACCTCGGTGGTCTCAAACTTTCGACAATGCCAGTACATCCGTGGTCAAAGGAAAGTCGATACCCGTATTAAGCAGCCTGGAGATTGCAGGCAGACATCTTGCCGGACTTGTTGTCCCGCTCGAGATCGTAGGAAAGCTTCTGGCCTTCTACGATTTCGCGCATGCCTGCACGCTCAACAGCGGAAATGTGCACGAATGCATCGGCGCCGCCGTTGTCTGGCTGAATGAAGCCGAAGCCCTTGGTGGAGTTAAACCATTTTACTGTGCCTGTGGTCATAATGAACCCTTTCAAAGCATAAGTTATAAGTCACAGAACGTGAGTCCTGTATGCGGTGTAGCGATTTTTTTGAAAGGAAGGGTTAGTTCAAAGCGCGGTGCTAATCGCGCGGTAACCAAAGCTCAGCAAGCAAAAGATCGATGACCAATACATAGAGCCTTCTGGCCACTGAGTCAAACTTTAAATTACAGAAACATAAAATCAACACTCAGAAGCTGTGCAGGTCACTCCGGTTACTGGCGGCATCTAGCGGCGCTAACGCATTGATATCCATTATGCCAAATGCAAAACACCGCCCCTTGTGGGAGCGGTGCATGAGATTTTGAGACCATACGGGAGACGTTTCAGCCCCGGTGCGTTGGTCAGGCTTCCATGGAGTATCCGGCGCCGCGCACGGTACGGATCACATCCTGCATGCTGGAGAAGTTGAGTGCCTTGCGCAGGCGCCCGACATGGACGTCCACCGTTCGCTCATCCACATAGATATCGTGACCCCAGACACCATCGAGAAGCTGGGAGCGCGAAAAGACGCGACCGGGAGACACCATCAGGAATTCGAGAAGGCGAAACTCGGTTGGTCCGAGCCGCACTTCGCGGGCCTTGCGGTGAACGCGATGCGTTTCGCGATCCAGCTCGATATCACCGCATTTCAGCACGGAGGACAGAACCTCCGGCCGGGCGCGGCGCAACATGGCCTTGACCCGCGCCATCAGCTCAGGCGTTGAAAACGGCTTGACGACGTAGTCATCCGCACCTGTGGCCAGACCACGCACGCGCTCGCTTTCTTCGCCGCGTGCCGTCAACATGATGATCGGCAGCCGCTCGGTTTCCGGGCGCATTCTCAGACGACGGCAAAGCTCGATGCCGGAGACGCCAGGAAGCATCCAGTCGAGGATCAACAGATCCGGCGTGCGTTCCTGCAAGCGGATTTCCGCTTCGTCACCACGCGGAATGGTATCCACGTCGTAACCTTCGGATTCCAGATTGTAGCGAAGCAGAACGCTCAAGGCTTCTTCATCTTCGACAACTGCGATTTTGGGCACCATGGCTAGAGACTCCGCCAGTCGTTTAGAGAATTCACTCGGTTACGGCACCGAGCGTGTTGGAACTATCGTCCTTCGGGCGTTCGCCTTCAGGCTGGCTGCCAGTGGCCATGTAGTAGATGGTTTCCGCGATGTTGGTCGCGTGGTCGCCAATGCGCTCGATGTTCTTGGCGCAGAACAGAAGATGCGTGCAGGTGGTGATGTTGCGCGGATCTTCCATCATGTAGGTCAGCAATTCGCGGAACAGCGATGTGTACATCGCGTCGATTTCCTCGTCGCGTTCGCGGATGGCCTGCGCCTTTTCAACCGAACGGGTCGAATAGACATCCAGAACTTCCTTGAGCTGCACCAGAGCAAGCTCGGAGAGATGCTCGATGCCGCGGGCCAGCTTGCGCGGAACGCCTGTGCCGGCAACAGCGAGAACGCGCTTGGCTGTGTTCTTGCCAAGGTCGCCAACGCGCTCCAGATCAGCGGCGATGCGCAGCGTGCCGATAACTTCTCGAAGGTCGGCAGCCATGGGCTGGCGCTTGGCAATGGTCACGATAGCCTTGTCGCCGATTTCGCGCTCGGCGTGATCGAGAATGGTGTCGTCAGAGATGACCTTCTGCGCCAGGGCCGAGTCCGAATTGACCAGCGCACGCACAGCATCGGCGCACATCTGTTCGGCAAGACCACCCATTTCGGCGATCCGGCGGGTGAGGAACTTCAGCTCGTCATCATAGGCGGACATGATATGGTTTGGTGTCGGCATGTTCGAATTCTCCAGTTAGATGACGCCACCCGCCAAGCGCTCGAAGGCTCAGGCGGGGTGGCGTGGATGCTATGACACGACAGAGGGCAGGATCAGCCGAAGCGGCCCATGATGTAGTCCTGTGTGCGCTGGTCATCCGGGTTGGTGAACATCTTGTCGGTATCGTTTTCCTCAACCAGATGGCCGAGGTGGAACATAGCCGTGCGCTGAGACACGCGCGCCGCCTGCTGCATCGAGTGCGTCACGATGACGATCGTGAAGTTGCTGCGCAGCTCGTGGATCAGCTCCTCGACCTTTGCCGTTGCGATGGGGTCGAGCGCCGAGCAGGGCTCGTCCATCAGAATGACTTCAGGCGAGACGGCGATGGCGCGGGCAATGCACAGACGCTGCTGCTGACCGCCGGACAGGCCGGTACCGGATTCGTGCAGACGATCCTTGGCTTCGTTCCACAGGCCGGCCTTCTGCAGGCTGGCCTCTACGATCTGGTCCATATCAGCCTTGCTGCGGGCAAGACCGTGAATGCGTGGACCATAGGCGATGTTTTCATAGATGGTCTTCGGGAACGGGTTCGGCTTCTGGAACACCATGCCGACACGCGCGCGCAACTCGACCACGTCGATCGCTGGATCGTAGACATCGTCCTCATCGAGCGTGATCTTGCCGGTGACGCGGCAACCGTCGATGGTGTCGTTCATGCGGTTCAAGGTCCGCAAGAAAGTGGACTTGCCGCAACCGGATGGGCCGATCAAAGCTGTCACCGTATTTTCGCGAACGTTGAGGTTCACATCGTACAAAGCGCGTTTCTCGCCGTAATAGACAGAAACGTCCTTGCCGATCATCTTGTACGAAACTTCATTCATTTTCTTGTCCAGCGCCTTTTCAACTGCTGCTTCCGACAACATGTTCATAACATTCAACTCCTCTACCAGCGCCGTTCAAAGCGCCGACGCAACAGGATTGCGCCAACATTCATGACGATGAGGAACATCAGCAGGATGATGATAGCGCCGGATGTTCTTTCAACAAAGGCACGTTCTGCTTCGTTCGCCCACATGTAAATCTGCACCGGCAGGGCCGTGGATGGGTCCATGGGTGTTGTCGGATAGTTCGTAACGAAGGCAACCATGCCGATCAGCAGCAATGGTGCGGTTTCACCAAGAGCATGCGCCAGGCCGATGATGGTGCCGGTCAAAATACCGGGCATGGCCAGCGGCAGAACATGGTGGAAAATCGTCTGCATCTTGGATGCGCCGAGGCCAAGAGCCGCAGCACGGATGGAGGGCGGTACAGCCTTCAGCGCCGCACGGGTGGCGATGATGATGGTTGGCAGCGTCATCAGGGTCAACACCAGACCGCCAACCAGAGAGGCCGAGCGCGGGAAGCCCATGAAGTTGATGAAGACCGACAGACCAAGCAGACCGTAAACAATGGACGGAACAGCCGCCAGGTTGTTGATATTGACCTCGATGAGATCCGTCAGGCGGTTCTTGGGCGCAAACTCTTCCAGATAGATGGAGGCTGCGACACCGATGGGCAGAGACAGGACCAGCACGATCAGCATCATATAGAACGAGCCGATGAGAGCCACGCCAACGCCCGAGGCTTCCGGACGGCTGGATGCGCCGTTGAAGAAGATGCCGGTGTTGAACTGCTTGGCAATCTGGCCGGCATCGGACAATTGCTTGACCCATGCGAGTTGCTGATCGGATATGCGGCGGTTCTCTTCATTCACGCTCAGATCGACCTGGCCCTTGAAGGCGCTGTCGAGATCGCCCGATGCCAGAAGGGAAACCGTGCGTGTGGTGCCGATGATAGCAGGATCGGCAACGACGACATCACGAAGCTGAACGCGGATACCGTCCGAAATCATCGCGGACACACCGCGCAGAGCCGTGCGGTCATCCAGCGAGACGCCGAGTGCCTTGGCCACCGCATTGCGGGCGATGAGAGGATAGTTGGCCGTAACGAGCTTGGCCGGGTTCTGGGCACGCACATTGTCAGGATCGATGATCTTTTCAGAAAACTCGACCGGGACCGTGATCATGGTCTGCTGGAACGCTGTGTAGCCTTTGCCCACGACGGACCAGAGCAGAAGAAACAGGAACAGCAGGCCGAAGGTAATGGCTGCGAGACCGTAGGTGCGGAAGCGGCGCTCGGAGGCGTAGCGGCGTTTGATGCCGATATCGCGCCGGACCTTCTTCGTTGCGGCTGGGGCAATGGTGCCCGGAGTAACGACGTCGGTCATTCGTACTGCTCCCGGTATTTGCGCACAATATAGAGCGCGTAGATATTGAGGCAAAGCGTGATGGCAAAGAGGGTGATGCCAAGCGCGAAGGCAACCAGTGTCTGTGGCGAGGTGAACTCAAGGTCACCCGTCAACTGGCTGACGATCTTGACGGTGACGGTGGTCATCGGCTCGAACGGGTTGAGTTGCAGGCGTGCTGCCACACCTGCAGCCAGCACCACAATCATGGTTTCACCGATGGCGCGCGAGGCCGTCATCAGGATCGCGCCGACGATGCCTGGAAGGGCTGCCGGAAGGATGACCTTCTTGACGGTTTCAGAGCGGGTGGCACCCAGACCGAGTGAACCGTCACGCATGGTGCGTGGAACGGCGGTGATGATGTCATCCGACAGCGACGAAACGTAAGGGATCAACATGATGCCCATGACGAAGCCGGCGGTGATGACGCTCTGCGCCTGGATGAAGTTCGTGTAGTCGCCAGTCGCCAGTCCGTTGATCTGCGAGGAAATATCGCGCAGGAACGGGCCAACGGTGGTCAGGGCGAAGAAGCCGTAGACGATGGTCGGGATACCCGCCAGCACTTCCAGCAGCGGCTTTGCAACCGAGCGGAAACGAGGGCTGGCATATTCGGCCATGTAGATGGCGGAAAACAGACCGACCGGAACGGCAACCAGCATGGCGACGAAGCCAATATAGAGCGTGCCTGCCAGAAGCGGGATGAGGCCGAACTGACCTGCGCTATCGGTGGAACCGGCAGCGGCAAAACGTGGGTCCCAAACCGTTCCGAAGAAGAACTGATGGGCGGGCACCATGTTGAAGAACTGAATGGCTTCCGTCAGCATCGACAGAACAATGCCGATGGTGGTGAGAATGGCGATGGACGATGCCAGCACCAGAGCCGCAAGGATGACCTTTTCGACATTGTTGCGCGCCCTGAAGCGTGGCGCAATGCCGCGCATGGCATAAAGCGCACCACCGATGGCCGCGACGAGAACGACCAGAACCATTCCGACCTGGCTTGTGGCGGACATGGTGTTCAGCGTTTCAGCAGCTTCGACCATGTAGGGCTGCGGGTCTCCGGCAATGGCGACGCCCTTGGAGCCCAGCAACGGCCGCAATGTGGCCGGATCAGCCTTGGCAGCAGCAAACTCTTCCGGTGTCAGACGCTCAAGGCCACGCGCAATCGAGCCGACCATGCCGTAATTGAGGCTCTGCTGAGCCTCAGATTGCGCCTGAATATCCTCTGGAAACGAGGCGCGCACCGCAGAAGTGATGACCAGAGGGCTGACAATCAGCCAAAGCGCCAGAATGAAAGCCGCAGGAAGAACGGCCCAGACGAGAACATAAGAGCCGTGATAACCCGGCCGGGAATGCATTTTTGTGGTGCTTGCGCCCACCATTGCGACTGCGCGACGTGTGCCAAGCAAATAGCTGGCTATGCCGATCAGCGCCAATATCAGTAAAAGAATGGATGTGTTCATGGAGACTTTCCTCGGCGCATCAGAAAAAGGGATGCGGTATCAGGCAGCTTTGTTATTTGCACATCGGATCGTCCGAAGACCGGGCTGACCTTTCAGTCATCGGGCTTCGCGACAGGCGGCGTAGTCCCCTGCTCGGCTTCGGCTTCCAGATTGATAGATCCTATTCATCGGGTCGTATGAACATCCGGTAAATAGGACCTGTCAGCCCATGAGCGCCTTGGCAGACAGATAGATGGAAGGCGCGGCATCACTGCCGCGCCTCCCGTCCGGATTACATGACCTTACCGGTTTCGAACTGGGCGCGGATTTCCTTGCGCTCTGCTTCAGGAGCAGCAACCAGGCCGTAGTTGGACAGCGGAGAGTCTGGGCCGATCATCTCGTCGGAAACGAAGAACTCAACATATTCCTTCAGGCCAGGAATAACGCCGAGATGCGCCTTCTTGACGTAGAAGAACAGCGGGCGAGACACAGGGTACTTGCCGCTTGCAACGGTTTCCGTGGAAGGAACAACGCCGCTGACGGTTGCAACCTTCAGCTTGTCCATGTTGTTTTCGTAGAATGCGAGGCCGAATACGCCGAGGCCGGTCTTGTTGGCAGCAATGCGTGCCAGCGTTTCCGTGTAGTCGCCGTCGATATCGACAGCAGCGCCGTCTTTACGAACTGCAACGCACTTGGAAGCAGCTTGCTTGGCGTCTGCAACGAGACCCTTGATCGCGTCGGTCGCACCAGCTTCCTTGCAGCCATCAGCCATGATCTTCTCTTCGAAGACTTCGCGTGTGCCGTGCTTGGAACCAGGAATGTAAGCAGCGATCGCTACGTCTGGGAGCTCCTTGTTAACTTCCGACCACTTCTTGTAAGGGTTGGCAACGAGCTTGCCGTCTTTTACGATTTCAGCAGCCAGACCAAGGTACAGGTCCTTTGGCTCAAGCTTGACGTCCTTGTTGGACTTGTCCATCGCAAAGACGATGCCGTCATAACCGATCTTGACTTCCTGAACGTCGGTGACGCCAGCTGCCTTGCACGCTGCAAGTTCGTCAGCCTTGATCTTGCGCGAAGCGTTTGCAACGTCGATGGTGCCTTCACCAACGCCAGAGCAGAATGCCTTCAGACCACCGCCTGTGCCGCCGGACTCAACAACTGGAGCCTTGAAATCAGGGAATGTTTCAGCGAAAGATTCAGCAACGATCTTTGCGTAAGGCAGAACGGTGGACGAACCGGCTACCTGGATCTGGTCGCGAGCAGCGGCAGCGCCTGCAAAGGCAACCGAAGCTACCAGGGCTGCTGCGGACAATTTTACGATATTCATGTGACTCTCCCGTAGGGTGCCCGCGGTGGGCTTTTGTGAACGCTGCCGGCAGAGTTTTACCCTATCACCCAAACTGGGCTACCCCGGCGGCTTCTTCATAACCAGTCTTGCCTCACCCTTTTATGTCATTTCGGTGAAGTATTTGTGACAATCTAGTTGATTGATTTTAAATGGATTTTTTGATTTCCTACGGGACGGGGAAATCCTTTATGTCAAAATCTGACGGTGAAGTCCGTTCCCACTTCCATTTCCGAGCGGATAATGAGACGGGCGCGGTGTCTTGTTAGAATATGCTTGACGATGGCAAGCCCCAGACCGGTCCCTTTTTTGGAGCGGCTGTCGGCAACGCTGACCCTGTAGAACCGCTCGGTCAGGCGCGGAACGTGCTCTGCGGGAATGCCGGGGCCCTTGTCCAGAACGCTGACCTCGATGGGCTCGCCAGCCAAGGCCTTCAGGTGCACGTCGACCACCTTGCCTTCCTGACCGTATTTGCAGGCATTCTCGACCAGGTTCTGGAATACCTGCACCAGCTCATCCCGGTCCCCCGTTACCTCGACCTTCTCATCCGTGACATGGAGATTGATCGTGACATCGAGGTCTTCGGCAAGCGGCAGAAGCGCATCCCGAACGTGGCCCAAAAGCGGCACCAGATCGACCTTCTGGTCCGGCGCGATATTGGCGCGCAGCTCTAGCCGCGACAGCGACATGAGGTCGTCCACCAGCCGGCTCATCCGGGTTGCCTGATCCAGCATGATGCCGAGGAACCGCTCACGAGCCTTGGGATCATCACGCGCCGGACCCTGCATTGTTTCGATAAAGCCACGCAGGGACGCAAGCGGGGTTCGCAACTCATGGCTGGCATTGGCGACGAAATCGCTGCGCATGCGGTCGATGCGGCGCGTTTCGGACACATCGCGAAAGGACAGGATGTAAAGCGAGGTTGCCGCCTCACCTTCAAGGATGGCAGGCGCGATGCGGACGATGAAGACGCGCTCGGACGGCAGGCGTTCGGAATGTTCGGTCTGGTTCGCCTCGCCCGTCGCAATCGCCTCTCTGATCACATCGAGCAGGCCTGGCGAGCGCATGCGGCCAGAAATATGCGATCCCGCCGGGAGCGTACCAAATGCGCGCTCGGCAGCCGCGTTTTCGAAGAGAACGCTGGCATTTCGATCCAGAATGAAAACCGGCATATCAAGCGCGGCGAGCCCCGAACGGACACCGGCAATCCGGCTTTGCGCAACGTCCTCATCGTCATCCACCGTCTGGGAGGCCTGCGCCTTCACATCCAGCGAAGGGCGGGCATTGACGGTGAGAATGGCGACAACGGCTGCGGCCCACAGGACGGCTGGAACAACGGGAGACAGCAATTCAAGTGACGCGACGACGGCCAGCATGGAGACGACCAGAATGGGCAACCAGCTGTTGCGAAGCTGGCTCAGATATTGTCTGGCGCTGCGTTCACTCCCTATCATCTCCATTCACCCTATGCCTTCCGTCGCAAATCGCCGATCGAACTCTTCTATCCCTCTTTCATGACAGAGATTCATCACTATGTCTTTTCCCACAGTTTGATATCCATGTGTGGTGGAGGCTCAGCGCGATGAGCTCTTGTCATGCGATCTTTCATGCGACGTGAACGACAGGTCGGCAACGACTGCACCCAAAGGGAGCCAGAATGAGCGAAAACGCCAAGGACCGCTCCGTTGAACTTCAGATCAACGGAAAAACCCGCATCTTCAACATCGATGATCCGGTTCTGCCGGACTGGGTGGAAGAGGCCAAGCTAACAGCTGGCGGCTTTCCCTATGACAAGAAGATGAACCGCGAAGAATATGACAAAACGCTGGAAGCGCTACAGATCGAGTTGGTCAAGGTGCAACACTGGTTGCAGGCGACCGGCACCCGCGTCATGTCCGTTTTCGAAGGCCGTGATGCGGCGGGAAAAGGCGGAGTCATCTCGGTCATCATGGAGTATCTCAACCCCCGTGCCGCCCGCATCGTGGCGCTGACCAAGCCCACGGAAACCGAGCGTGGGCAATGGTATTTCCAGCGTTACATCTCGCATTTTCCAACGGCTGGCGAGTTCGTGATGTTCGACCGCTCCTGGTATAACCGGGCTGGTGTCGAGCCGATCATGGGGTTCTGTACGCCAGAAGAGCACAAGCGATTTCTGAAGGAAGCGCCCCGCCTTGAAAAGATGATCGTCCATGAAGGCACGCATCTGTTCAAGTTCTGGCTGGACACCGGCCGCGAAACCCAGCTCGACCGTTTTCATGATCGTCGCCATAGCCCGCTGAAAGCCTGGAAACTGTCCGATATGGACATTGCGGCACTGACCAAGTGGGACGACTACACCGCCATGCGTGACCTGATGCTGGAAAAAACCCACAACGACGAAGCGCCATGGACCGTGATCCGCGCCAATGACAAGCGCCGCGCCCGCATCAATCTCATCAAGCACATTCTGAAATCACTGGATTATGAAGGCAAGGACAAGAAGGTGATCGGTGATATCGATCAGAAGATCCTTGGGTCAGGACCTGATTTTCTGAAGTGAGAAGCTGCAAGCGTGGCGTGAGATCCCCTCTCCCTTCACAGGCCGCAACCCGGCCTGTGAAGCGAAAGTCCTGATCATTCGCCCGGCAGGATCCGCGCTGAATAGAGGTTGACCGGGCGTCCGTTGCCATCGACATCGCTGTTGATGATGATGCGGCCCGCGCTGCTGGGCGCCAATGTGCGGTCGAATGTGACATTGATCAGCATATCGGCCCG
This sequence comes from Rhizobium sp. WCS2018Hpa-16, assembly GCF_031843705.1. Lineage (NCBI taxonomy): Bacteria > Pseudomonadati > Pseudomonadota > Alphaproteobacteria > Hyphomicrobiales > Rhizobiaceae > Rhizobium > Rhizobium sp. WCS2018Hpa-16. Next base: position 355,980 of record NZ_JAVTIX010000002.1, on the reverse strand, counting down.
CTCCGGCGTTGCGGTGAAACGGTGGCGCGCGCAATTTCCAAGGCTTCCGAAATCGCAGCTGATCGAGAGTTGGGTCTGGCGGTCGCTGGAGGATTGCAAGGTCACGGCGATGGTCGAGGACTTGCCTGCCATTTCGCGCAACACCTCTGGCGGAACGGTGATCCCCACATTGCCATCGGCTTCCGATACACGTGAGGACAGGCGTATCGCCTTTCCGGCGGCGGTGGAAATCGGCTCGACAACGGCGAGAGAGCCGGCCTGCAGGCCCTGATTGCCACGCTCGGCATTGAAAACCTCCTCCCAGGCATCGGAAAAGCCACGACCGGCCTCACGGTTCTGCGGCGGGGCCTCTGGCGCACCGGTGAAATCTTCCGACTGCACTTCCGGCGGCGGGTTGGGCACGCCGGTGTCACGCTCCGCCGGGCTCAGCAATATGCCTGAACTGTAGATCCACCAAGCGCCGAAGCCGAGAAACGCGAGCAGCGTGAAGTAAATGAACAGCCGCGCAACCACGCCCTTCTTACGGCGAGCCTTTGCCGCCCGCTCTGGCGTAAACGACAGGGAAGCGGCGTCTTCGGCGCGGGTGGAGCGGGCATCTGGTGCGGTCACACCGCGTTCGGCATGAAAATCATCGATGCTGGGGCTCGGAATGGGCCTGGTATCAGGCGTGTCATCCAGCCGCTCTGCGCGCAGTTGCGGCTCAACCGGCAGCGCATCATCCTCCTCAACCCTGTCGTCAGGCTCTGCCACTTGGCGAGCTGCTTTTGCCGCTGGCGGAGCAACGGGTGCCGGCGCGCGTGCCGTCTCCCGGCGCACATGATCTTCCACCACGCTCAGCAGGCGGTTTCGCTCTTCGTTTTCGATGGCGTGAACAAGCACCTCCAGCCGCTGGCGCTGCTGCGCCACGACTTCCGGATCATCTATGCCCTGCTTGCGCAGCCCCGCTTCCAGCGCCTGGCGTGAGGATTGGTAAATCCGTGCCCGAACCTCGGCACTCGATCGGTCCGATTTTTCGAGGGCATTTCTGATTGCCGTTTCCAGTCCGCTCACTATCGGTCCTTTTCTTGCCATCCGAAAGGCTTTTGCGGCATAGCGCCACTGTTTACGATTCGGTAACGTCTCGCTTGCCCATCCGCAAGAGAAGTATTTGGCAAATGTCAGAATGTCGTGGGAAAACATGCCCGAAAGGCCCCGCCATGTGCCCGCTTGGGCAATGGGGGGTGGCTGAGTCTTTGTGAGTCCTCTGCCCACCCATGCGAGCCCCGCTTTCAACACCCAGACGAAACCAGCCGCTTTTTTCGCTTTTCAATGCTGCTCCGCTTCGCTACATCTTACGTGCGCGTAAACGTCATTCATGGGGAGGAAACATGCTGCCGTCTATACTCAAGGACAATCTTCGACTGCCGGTCGTTGCGTCGCCGCTGTTCATCATTTCCCACCCGGAATTGACGCTGGCGCAGTGCAAGGCAGGCGTTGTTGGCTCATTTCCGGCGCTGAATGCCCGCCCTGAAAGCCAGCTGGACGAATGGCTTGCCATGATGACGGAAGACCTTGCCGCCTATAATGCAGCAAACCCGGAAAGACCGGCCGCTCCCTTTGCTGTCAACCAGATCGTCCATATGTCGAACAAGCGGCTGGAGCATGATCTGGGCCTTTGCGTGAAATACAAGGTGCCGATCGTCATCTCGTCGCTCGGTGCCGTGCCGGAGGTCAATGCCGCGATCCATTCCTATGGCGGCATCGTGCTGCATGATGTCATCAACAACCGTCACGCAAACTCCGCCATCCGCAAGGGTGCAGACGGATTGATCGCCGTGGCCACAGGCGCAGGTGGCCATGCAGGCACGCTCTCACCCTTTGCTTTGGTGCAGGAAATCCGCGAATGGTTTGACGGCCCCCTGCTTCTGGCAGGTGCCATTGCCAATGGCGGCGCAATTCTGGCGGCACAGGCCATGGGCGCAGACATGGCCTATATCGGCTCTCCCTTCATCGCCACGACGGAAGCACGGGCAAGCGAGGCGTATAAGCAGGCCATCGTCGATGCCTATGCCAACGACATTGTCTATTCCAACTATTTCACCGGCATTCACGGCAACTACATGAAATCCTCCATCATTGCCGCCGGAATGGACCCCGACAATCTGCCCGTGGCCGATCCCTCCAAAATGGATTTTGGCGCAGCAACGAGCGGCGCGAAGGCATGGAAAGATATCTGGGGCGCAGGCCAGGGCGTGGGTGCCGTCAAGGCCATCGAACCCGTCTCGGCCCTTGTCGACCGTCTGGCCGGAGAATACGCCGCAGCCAAGGCGCGGATTTGCGGGTAGATCAAAAAGAAGGAATGGGGGCCGATGGATTTTTACCGCAAGCCCCATTCAAGACTTGAAATCCATCCGCAATGCCTGTATCAGCCCGCCATATCAACCGCGCCGACACATCTCGGCAGCCGGTAAGCCGCTTTAGCTCAGGTGGTAGAGCACATCATTCGTAATGATGGGGTCGCAGGTTCGAGTCCTGCAAGCGGCACCATTTTTCATCGAACATTAAAATCATCGCGCTCACGCCCCTATTGTGTCGGCTGAACCGTCGTTCTCGGGATCAAAGTCCCATCTTGGCTTTGTGGCGAGAGTTGCCTATCGCCGTTGAGGAAAGCGATGCTGAGCACGATGCCAACCAGCACGCACAGCAGCGCTACGAAAATCAGGCCTGATCTGTCTATGGGCTTCTTCTTCATGGTTCGCTAACATAAGCGTGAATGTGAAGATGATGGGGCGGAAAACACGTTTCTTTAAAGTCTGACATATTTGGTTATGAAAGCGTAAAGGCACGCCATTGGCGTGCCTTTGTTTGTTAAGCTTTGCTGTGCGTCGCAAAGGCCATCAGATAATGCCGCCGCTGCCGCCTTTGGTCTCTGGGCGCTCAGTTGCGACCTTGGCGCGGTAGCCGCTGGCGCGGTAGGTGGCGACGGGGTCGATTGCGCCGCCTGCACGTCTGCGCGCCTCGGCCAAAATAGCCTCGACATCTGTGCGATAGGCGCGTTTCAGCGTGTCGGATGCCATCAGTGCGTCATTGTCCTGCTGGTAGCCATCCAGAGCAACGCGGTCCACCAGAAGCGCCTGCGCATAGGCCCGGCGGATTTCGTTGGCGCTGGAGATGAGGCTTTCAATCGGGTCCGTCACATTGTGCGACTGGTCGATCATGTGGGCCGGGTGGAAGCCTTTGACGCCGCGATGGTCTGCATCGACAAGCTCGTTGAAGACGAGGAACAGGCGGTAGGGATCAATCGAGCCCGCATCCAGATCATCATCGCCATATTTGCTATCATTGAAATGGAAGCCGCCGAGCTTGCCGAACTGAATGAGGCGGGCGACGATCATTTCGATGTTGGTGTTGGGCGCATGGTGGCCGAGATCCACAAGGCAGAAGGCCTTATCGCCCAGCGTATTGGCGATGAGGTAGTTCGTGCCCCAATCCTGCACCACGGTCGAATAGAAGGCAGGCTCATACATCTTGTGTTCGGAAAAGATGCGCCAGTCATCCGGCAGCGCCTTGTAGATATCGGCCATGGCGGAGAGATAGCGCTCGAAGCTTTTGGTGAAATTGCTCTGGCCCGGGAAATTGGAGCCATCGCCCACCCACACCGTCAGCGCCTTGGAGCCGAGGGCATTGCCAATCTCGATACATTCGATGTTGTGCTCCACGGCCTGCGCGCGTGTGGCGGCATCGGCGTGGCTGAGGGAGCCGTATTTGTAGGAATGCGGCTGGTCCGGCGCATCTGAAAACGTATTGGAATTCATCGCATCGAAGCCGAGACCCAAAGCATCGGCATGGGCTTTGAGTACCTTTGGGTCCTGTTTGTCCCAGGGAATGTGCAGGGACACATTGGGGGTTGCCGTCGTCAGCTGGTTGATGACGGCGCAATCGTCCAGCTTGTCGAAAATGCCGCGCGGCTCACCCTTGCCGGGAAAACGGGCAAAGCGCGTGCCGCCGGTGCCCACACCCCAGGATGGAACGGCCACGAAGAATTTCGACACCTGCTCGGTTATGGCTTCGATATCGATATTGCGCCGCGCCAGATGCTCGCCCAGCGCATCATAGTCCGAGCCGTGGGCCGCCTGGCGTTTTTCGTTCTCGCGCTCGACAATATCTGCGGCAATCTTCAGTTCAACCATGTCTTCCTCCCGGTCCGCGCCACCCATTTGAAACCAATCCGGCGTTTCCCACGTTATGTGGGCAGCAACAAACAGACGGGATATTCAATCGTGGACGTAATTCGTATTATTCTTGCCATTTTCCTGCCGCCAGTCGGCGTGTTTCTTCAGGTTGGCCTTGGCCTGCATTTCTGGCTCAATATCCTGCTGACGCTCTGCGGTTATATTCCCGGCATCATTCACGCCATCTGGGTTATCCTGCGCAAGTAAGCCTGTTTTCACCCGCACTTAGCGGGTGAAACTTTGCGCATTGCCAGCATCGACATTGATGATGTTGCCTGTCGATTTGGCCGAGGCATCCGATGTCAGGAAGTAGATCGCTTCTGCGATATCCTCCGGGAAAACGTTCAGCTTCAGCATGGAGCGATTGCGATAATGCTCTTCGAGATCGGTCACTTCGATCTTCGAGGATGCAGCCCGCTGCTCCCGCCACTCGCCATTCCAGATTTTCGAACCACGCAGAACCGCGTCGGGATTGACCGTGTTGACGCGGATGCCAGCGTCCGCTCCCTCCAGCGCAAGACAACGCGCCAGATGGATTTCGGCTGCCTTTGCCGTGCAATAAGCCGAGGCGTTGGGCGATGAGGCCAGGCCGTTCTTCGATGCTACAAAGACCACGTTGCCGCCGAGCTTTTGACGACGGAACAGCCGGAAGGCTTCCCGAGACACGAGGAAATAGCCGGTCGCCAGAATGTCGATATTCTTGTTCCACATGGCAAGCGTGGTGTCTTCCACAGGCGCAGACGAGGCAATGCCGGCATTGGAAACGAGAATATCGACGCCGCCGAATTCGACGCTGGCCTCGGCAAAGGCTGACAGCACCGCGTCTTCCTTGGTCACGTCAAGCTTGACTGTGCGAACGGCATCCGCGCTGAACCGTTTTTCGAAATCGCCTTTGGTGGCTTCCAAAGCGGCTTCGTCAATATCGGCCAGCACCACGCAGGCACCTTCATTCGCCAGACGTTCAGCCGTCGCACGACCAATGCCACCGGCACCGCCGGTGATGAAGGCGACCCGGCCAGCCAAGCTTTTCGGCTTTGGCATGCGCTGAAGCTTTGCCTCTTCCAAAAGCCAGTATTCGATATCGAAGGCTTCCTGCTCCCGCAGGCCCTGATACTCGGACACTGCAGAAGCGCCGCGCATCACATTGATGGCGTTGACGTAGAATTCACCGGCAATGCGCGCTGTCGCCTTATCCTTGGCAAAGGACAGCAGGCCGACGCCGGGAATGAGGAAAATCACCGGGTTGGGGTCGCGTATTCTAGGCGAGTTATCGTGCTTGCAGGCCTCGTAATACCTGACGTAATCGGCGCGGTAGTCTGCAAGCGCCTGATCAAGACCGGCGAGCAGCGCATCCACATCGGGTTTTGCCGTATCGAGATCGAGGATCAGCGGGCGGATCTTGGTGCGCAGAAAATGGTCAGGGCAGGATGTGCCGAGCGCCCCGAGCGGCTTCAAGTCCTTGGAATTGACGAATTCCAGCACGGCATCCTGATCATCGAAATGGCCGAGCTTGCGCTCATCACAACCGATACGGCCACGGATTTCAGGCATCAGGCGCGCAGCGATGGCCCGGCGCTCTTCAACGTCAAGGCTCTTGGCCACGGCACCGCCGAAAATCGTCTTGCCCTCGGTTTCCTTGGCAAACCAGGTGATGGCCTTGTTAATGATTTCAAGCGTCAGCTCGTAGCAGGTCTTGGCATCATTATCCCAGGTGAACAGGCCGTGGCTTTCCAGCACCACGCCCTTGGCACTGGGGTTTGCCTTGACGAAGGCTTCGAGGTCGAGACCGAGCTGAAAGCCGGGGCGGCGCCATGGCAGCCAGCCGATATCGGACCCGAAAATCTGTTGCGTCAGCTCTTTGGAATTCTTTGAAGCGGCAATGGCGATGATCGCATCCGGGTGCATGTGATCGACATGATCAAACGGCACGAAACCGTGCAGGGGCGTGTCGATGGAAGCGGCGCGCGGGTTGAGATTGAAGGTGCAATGGGGCAGGAAACCGACCATGCGGTCTTCGTCTTCCACGCTCTTATAGATGCCTTTCAGGGCTTCCAGCTTGTCGAGATAAAGCGTGGCAAAGCCATCCAGCTTGATGGTGCCGACATCGCCGCCCGAACCCTTGACCCACATGACGCGGAGTTTTTCGCCCGTCAGCGGGTCAATTTCCAGCACCTTGGCCGAGGTGTTGCCGCCGCCGTAATTGGTGATGCGCTTGTCTGCACCCAAAAGATTGGAGCGATAGAGCAGCTTGCCCGGCTCATCGAGTGTTGCCGCATAGGCATCATCCCAGCGGTTTTCGAGAAGACCCGTCTGGCCCATCGCAATATCCTCCCATGTCGTTTATCGCAGACCTTGAACACCGGCCCGCCTCCCAATGCAGGCAGGTATCGCGCATTCAAAACGACAATGTCAATCATAAACGATCATATATTTTCATGCTGCATCGCACCATTGTTTATTTTGATCGAACTTGATTGACAACATCAGATCTTTACGAATAACTGACCATCAGGAGGACCCCATGCACGAAAGCGAACGCCATCGCATCATCTTGAGCGCCATACAGGAAAAGCCTGTTGTGACGGTGCAGGATATTGCCGAATTGACGGACGCTTCCGAAGCGACGATCCGGCGCGATATCGCCTCCCTGCATGTTAAGGGAAAGCTGCGGCGGGTGCGTGGCGGAGCGGAGGCGGTGCATCCACCACAGCTCGGCAATCTCGCGGCTCGGCCGTTTCGCGTATCGGAATCGGTCAATATCGACAAGAAACGATCAATTGCGCGCAAAGCGGTGGATCTGTGTGAAGAAGGCGACGCCATTATCATCAATGGTGGCACCACGACCTTCCAGATGGTGCATTATATGTCGGCGCGCCGTTTGCAGGTCATGACGAATTCCTTCGCCATTGCCGAGCATCTGGTCAAGCATTCCAAGTGCAATGTCAGCGTTCCCGGCGGCGCGATCTATCGCGACCAGAGCCTGATCCTGTCGCCGTTCGAGAATGATGCGATCCGCAATTTTTATGCGCGACGGATTTTCATCGGGGCGCAGGGTGTCGGCGCGCTCGGCATCATGGAGTCGGATGCGCTGGTTATCCAGAGCGAACAGAAATTGATGCGGCAGGCGGAAGAGCTGATCGTGATGATCGACTCCTCCAAATTCCGCAAACGCTCAAGCCTTATTCTCTGCCCGTTGGAAAACGTGTCCACCATCATTACCGATGAGGGCATTACCGACGAGGCAGCGCGGATGGTGGAAGCGGCGGGCGTGACGCTAATCGTGGCCGGACTGGCTGCGACGGCGCAGACGCGACCGCCAGACGAGGAGGATTCCGCCTCGGTTGCTTGAGGAGCACCGCGGCGGAGAATGATGTTCAATCGGGAGGAGAACCAACATGAAACTATCACGGAGAAGACTGAGCCAGGCCCTGGCACTCAGCGTCGCCATCGGCGTTGCCGGTTTTGGCGGCATGGCACAGGCCAAGGATATCAAGATCGCGCTTGTCGTGAAGTCCCTCGGCAATGGCTTCTTTGAAGCCGCCAACAAGGGCGCGCAAGAAGCGGCAAAGGAACTGGGTGGCGTCGAGATCATCTATACCGGCCCGACAACGACCACAGCCGAAGGTCAGATCGAGGTCATCAACTCGCTGATCGCGCAGGGCGTTGATGCCATCGCCATTTCCGCCAACGATCCGGATGCGGTTGTTCCAGCGCTGAAGAAGGCAGCCCAGCGCGGCATCAAGGTTATTTCCTGGGATAGCGGTGTTGCACCGGCAGGTCGTATTCTCCAGCTAAACCCATCCTCCAACGCGCTGATTGGCAAGATGTGCCTGCAGCTGGCGGCTTCGCATCTGGATGGTGGCAAGGGCGACTTCGCCATCCTGTCTGCCACCACCACCTCCACGAACCAGAACATCTGGATCGACGAGATGAAGAAGCAGCTGAAGGACTTCCCCGGCCTCAACCTCGTTACCACTGTTTATGGCGATGACCTTGCCGACAAGAGCTACCGCGAAGCGCAGGGCCTCCTCACCTCGCAGCCCAATGTGAAGGTCATCGTCGCACCAACGACCGTTGGCGTGCTGGCCGCATCGCAGGCGGTGAAGGATGCGGGCAAGATCGGGCAGGTCTTTGTGACAGGCCTTGGCCTTCCATCTGAAATGGCTGGTGCCATCAAATCAGGCGCGACAAAGGAATTTGCCATCTGGAACCCGATCGATCTCGGCTATTCCGCAACCCAGATCGCCTATCGCCTCGTCAAGGGTGAAGCAGACGGCAAGGCGGGTTCGGAAATCGCAGCCGGACGCATGGGCAAGATCAAGGTTGGCGAAAACAACGAAGCCGCCATGGCTGATCCGTTTGTCTACAACTCGTCCAATATCGATCAGTTCTCGAAGATTTTCTGATCTTTTGATGTGTGGCTCGACGGCGATCGTCGTCGGGTTTTCAGACAGACATCACACCCTAGACGTCATCCTCGGGCTTGTCCCGAGGATCTAACGAACCCCGACATCGAACGTGGTTAGATCCTCGGGACAAGCCCGAGGATGACGTCGAGGACGTGGGTCGCCCCTGCTCCACAATGAGCGCTCGGAATTCTGACAATGACAATGGCTGTAGAGAAAATCACTGACGCGACAGCGCCACACGCACAGGCTATGGGAAGTTCAGCTCCCATCCTCGAAATGCGCGGCATCAGCCAGATATTCCCCGGCGTCAAAGCACTCGATGGCGTCAATATCCGGCTCTATCCCGGCAAGGTCACAGCTCTGATCGGTGAAAACGGCGCGGGGAAATCGACGCTGGTTAAAATCCTCACCGGCATTTATCGCCCCAATGAAGGTGAAATTCTGCTGGATGGCCAGCCGGTGACGTTTCAAAGCGCGCAGGATGCCATCGATGCGGGTGTGACTGCCATCCATCAGGAAACCGTGCTGTTTGACGAGCTATCCGTGGGGGAAAACATCTTTCTCGGCCATGCTCCTAGGGGTCGCTTCGGCCTGATGGACTGGAAAACCATCAACGACAAATCCCGCGCGCTGCTGGAGCGGCTGGAAAGCAAGATCGATCCCACCATCCGGCTGAAAGACCTGTCCATCGCGCAGCGCCATCTGGTGGCGATTGCGCGGGCGCTGTCTGTCGAGGCCCGCATCGTCATCATGGACGAGCCGACGGCCGCACTCTCGCGCAAAGAGATCGATGATCTGTTCCGCATTGTCGAGAACCTGAAGGGACAGGGCAAGGCGATCCTGTTCATCAGCCACAAATTCGATGAGGTCTATGAGATCGCCGAGAGCTACGCCGTTTTCCGCGATGGGAAAATGGTCGGCTCGGGTGATCTGAAAGAAACGCCGCAGGACGAAATCGTGCGGCTGATGGTGGGCCGCGATGTGAAGGATGCTTTTCCCAAGCAGGCCGTCAACATCGGCACGACCACGCTTTCGGTGCAGCGCTACTGCCATGACACCGAATTTCGCGACATTTCCTTTGATCTGCGCAAGGGCGAAATCCTTGGGCTTTATGGCCTGATTGGTGCCGGGCGTTCGGAGCTTTGCCAGTCTTTGTTCGGCATCACCCGTCCCGCATCCGGCACCCTGACCCTTGATGGCCAGCGAATTTCCATCCGCAGCCCGCAAGATGCGATTGCAGCCGGCATCGTCTATGTGCCGGAAGAGCGCGGGCGGCACGGGCTGGCGCTTGATCTGCCGATCTATCAGAACATGTCGCTGCCATCGCTGGCGCGCACATCGCGCAAGGGGTTTCTGGCCGCTGCCAACGAGTTTGCGCTGGCCCGCAAATATGCCTCACGTCTGGATCTGCGCGCTGCCGCACTCTCCGTTCCCGTCGGCACACTCTCGGGCGGCAACCAGCAGAAAGTCGTCATCGGCAAGTGGCTCGCCACCCAGCCCAAAGTCATCATTCTGGATGAGCCCACCAAGGGCATCGATATCGGCTCCAAGGCCGCTGTCCACGGCTTCATCAGCGAGCTTGCCGCCGAAGGACTGTCGATCATCATGATTTCATCCGAACTGCCGGAAATTCTCGGCATGTCGGACCGCGCGATCGTCATGCGCGAGGGCTTGATGGCCGGCATATTCGAACGGACAGATTTTTCAGCCGAAAAGCTGGTGCGTGCTGCCACGGGCAATGCGTGAGAGGACCAACGCCATGAAAAGACTATTGAAAAACCGTGAATGGCTGCTGGCAGGCATCATCATCGCATTGATCGCGGGTTTCTCGATGCGCTCCCCCGGCTTTGAGCGCCCCGGAAATCTCGTCAATATCTTCAACGACACCTCCATCCTCATCATTCTGGCGCTCGGCCAGATGGCGGTGATCCTGACGAAATCCATTGATCTTTCGGTGGCCGCCAACCTTGCCTTTACCGGCATGGCCGTGGCCATGACCAATGCCGCCTTTCCCTCGATACCCCTGCCCTTCCTGATTGCCATGGCAGTTGTGATCGGCGCGTTCTTAGGGTCGATCAACGGCATTCTTGTCTGGTGGCTGGGCCTGCCCTCCATCGTTGTCACGTTGGGAACGCTCACCATCTATCGCGGCATGGCCTTTGTTCTCTCAGGCGGTGCGTGGATCAATGCGCACCAGATGTCACCCACATTTCTCAATGTTCCCCGCACGCCTGTTCTGGGCATGCCTGTTCTCTCCTGGGTCGCTGCTCTCATCATCGCAGGCGCCTGGCTGGTTCTGACCCGCACATCCTTCGGGCGCTCTGCCTATGCATCCGGCGGCAATCCCGGCGCGGCGGTTTATGCGGGCATCGATGTTGGCCGCACGCGGTTTCTGGCCTTTGTTCTCTCAGGCGCGCTAGCGGGGCTTGCAAGCTATCTCTGGGTCTCGCGTTACGCCGTGGCCTATGTGGATATCGCATCCGGCTTTGAACTGGACAGCGTTGCGGCGAACGTCATCGGCGGCATATCGATTGCCGGTGGCATTGGCTCGGTTGCCGGTGCGGTGCTGGGGGCGTTGTTCCTGGGCGTCATCAAAAATGCGCTGCCCGTCATCGGCATCTCGCCCTTCGCGCAAATGGCGATATCAGGCGTCGTCATCGTGCTGGCCGTGGTGTTCAATGCCCGCGCCGAAGCGAAGAAAGGCCGCATCATTCTGCGCGACAGGGCGGCAAGCGATACCGTCAAGGAGGCCAAGGCATGAGCATGACCGCACCGGAGACACAAACGCCGCGCGTCATTCCAGATAAGCTCGGCACGCCGTTCAAGCGCATCATGGCCAGCTGGGAAGTGCTGCTTTTGGGCGTTGCGATCCTGATCTTCATCGTCAACTCCTTCGCATCGCCTTACTTTCTCGATGCCTATAACCTCTCGGACGCCACCTTCAACTTTACCGAAAAGGCGCTGATCGCATTCGCCATGGCGCTTTTGATCATCGCTGGCGAGATCGATCTTTCGGTCGCCGCCATCATCGCGCTCGCCTCCACCGTCATGGGTTATGCGGTGCAGATGGGCGTCGGCACATCGGGCCTTGTGGCGCTTGGCATCGGCACCGGCCTTGCCTGCGGTGCGTTCAATGGTTTTCTTGTCGCGAGGTTGCGGCTGCCCTCCATCGTCGTCACCATCGGCACGATGAGCCTGTTTCGCGGCATTTCCTATCTGGTGCTGGGCGATCAGGCTTTTGGCAAATATCCTGAGGATTTCGCCTTCTTCGGCCAGGGTTACGTCTTCTGGGTCATCTCCTTCGAATTCGTGCTGTTCGTGGTCATGGCCGTCATCTTCGCCATTCTGTTGCACGCCACCAATTTCGGCCGTCAGGTCTTCGTCATCGGCACCAACCCCTTCGCGGCGCGCTTTTCCGGCATTCCCGTGGAACGGGTGAAGTTCATTCTCTTCCTGCTGACGGGCCTCATGAGCGGTATCGCCGCCGTGTGCCTCACCTCGCGTCTCGGTTCCACCCGCCCCTCCATCGCGCAAGGGTGGGAACTGGAAGTGGTGACGATGGTGGTTCTGGGAGGCGTTTCCATTCTGGGCGGTTCCGGCACCATTGGCGGCGTGGTCATTGCCGCCTTCGTCATGGGCCTCGTCACCTTCGGGCTTGGCCTCTTGAACGTGCCGGGCATCGTCATGTCGATCTTCGTCGGCCTGCTCCTCATCATCACCATCGCCATTCCCATCGTCGTGCGCCGCCTGCGGGCCATGAGGTAGACCATGCCAGAGTTTGAAAAACACGCCTTCAAGATGAAGCTCTTTCCGGGCATGGAGGCCGAGTACCGCAAACGCCATGATGAAATCTGGCCGGAACTGGTAACGCTTCTGCATGAGGCGGGCGTCAGCGATTATTCCATCCACCTCGACCCTGAAACCAACATTCTGTTCGGCGTTCTGACCCGCCCGAAAAACCACACCATGGCGGCTCTACCGGACCATCCCGTCATGAAGAAGTGGTGGGCGCATATGGCCGATATCATGGAAAGCAATCCCGACAATTCCCCTGTTGCCCGCGATCTCGTCACGCTGTTTCACCTGCGATGAGCGAGGCAATCCGCAATGTTGCCGTCATCGATATCGGCAAGACCCACGCCAAGCTTATCGTGGTGGATGGCGAGACCGGCGAGGAAATCGCATCACGCCGCATCGCCAACCGGGTCTTGAGCGCCCCGCCCTACCCGCATTACGATATTGAAGCCCTGTGGGCCTTCATCCTTGATGGTCTCTCGGCATTTCGTGAGACACCCGGCTATCAGGCCATTTCCATCACCACCCATGGTGCATCCATGGCGCTCTTGAACGCGCATGGTGACCTTGCTTTGCCGGTTCTGGATTATGAGCATGCATACCCTGAGGATATACAAGCATCCTATGCGACGCTTCGCCCGCCCTTTGCGGAAACATTTTCGCCTGCCCTTCCCATCGGCCTGAATGCCGGGGCGCAACTGCATTATCAGAAGACGGCCTTTCCAAGCACCTTCGAGACCGTGACCGATATCCTCACCTACCCGCAATATTGGGCCTATCGCCTCACCGGCATAAAGGCCAATGAGGCGACATCGCTTGGCTGTCACACCGACATCTGGCAACCGGGCAAGGCAACGTTTTCCAGCCTGCCGGATAAGCTCGGCATTGCCGGATTGCTGGCACCCGTGCGCTCCGCTTTTGATGCTCTTGGTCCGTTGCTGCCGCAGATTGCCGGTGAAATCGGCGTCAACGAGGAAATACCGGTCTATTGCGGTCTGCATGACAGCAATGCATCGCTCCTCCCGCATCTCATGGAACGCAAGGGTCCATTTTCGGTGGTGTCGACAGGCACATGGGTGATCTGCTTCGGCGTTGGTGCGCCGCTGGAAACGCTGGACGCGGCACGCGATACGCTTGTGAATGTCGATGCCTTCGGAAAGCCCGTGCCCTCGGCCCGCTTCATGGGCGGGCGCGAATTCGAGATGTTGACGACGGGCATCTCAGCCCCTGAACCGTCAGAGTTTCAGACCGCGCTCGACAGAGTCCTGAAGGACGACGTGTTTTATTGCCCCAATGCCGTCGAGGGTTCCGGCCCCTTTCCCGGAATGCAGGGGCGCTGGCAGAAGGAACCGCGCAGCCATGCCGAACGCTTCGTTGCCGCCTCGCTCTATGCTGCGATGATGACGGCAAGCTGCCTCTCGCTGATCGGGCTATCCGATACGATCATCGTTGAAGGCCCGTTTGCGCGGAATGTGCAGTATACCGCCGCATTGGCGGCGATAACGGGTGCCGAGCTTCTGGTCAGCGATGGCAACAGCCCATCGGGCACCGCTCTTGGAGCTGCGCTGCTGGCGACGCGGCATGCGCCTCACCAGTCCTATCACAGGGTCGAACCACTCCCGGGTTTGGAAAACTATTATCGGAAATGGCGCGAACTGACTGTTGACGCTTATGCGACAGCCTGAACCAGCGCGTAGCCACCGACTGCCGCTGCACCGGTCAAAACCGTGCCCCAGATGATATCGACAACGCACATTTTCCACGACCAGCCTTTCAGCGTCGACAGGTTGGTCATGTCGTAGGTGCCGTAACCGATGAAGCCCAGGATGGCACCTGCAACAAGTGCAGACTGCCAGTCTCCACCTGATACGGCTGGCATCACGGCGAAATAGACGATACCGGCGATATAGAAGAGATAGAAAATTCCGGCGGCGGCGAAGTTGGGTTTTGCCAGCATCAGCGAGCCGATTTCGCGCCTGTAAAAGCCGATTGCGAGCTTCGACAGCCACAGAAAATCAAAGCCGAAGAAGACGATGGCCGTGCCGATATAAGCGATGAGATAGTCCATCATCCGCCCCCCTTAAATACCCAGAACCGGCTGCAACAGCCGAACCACCCAGCTTTTGAATTTTAGCGGCGCATCGGTTACGGCAAGACAGATGCAATCTTCGCCCTCACCCGCCACGGGTTGATGCATCAAATCCTCATCTGCTTCCTCAAAATCACCGCGACGGAACACGTCATCGCCATCCTTGAAGTAACCGGACAAAACGACCGTCAGCTCCCGCCCGCCATGGGTATGTTCCGGCACCGGCTTTCCGGCCGGTATGCGCAAAAGCCGCACATTGGCTTCCCCATCCCGGGTGCGGATCGGGAAATGATAGGCACCGGGGCCCAGCTGTTTCCATTTCAGCTTGTCCACGTCGCCGCCCGCGTAAGACCGCAGGGGTTCGGGCAGGATGGCGTCATCCATCTTGGGTGCCACGGCTTTAGCGGGTGGCGGCGTCACATTTGCGCTCAACAGCCCGCGTATCTTCTCCCAGTCGGCATCGACACTGCGGTCAGCCGGCTCAATCGCAGTCAGCAACGCGCCACCGGTCATTTCCATGGCTTCAAGCCTTTGGCGGCTCTCAGGGCACAGCGCCAGATGGGTGGAAACCGCAAGGCTCCAGCTCTCACCCAGACTTCCGGATGCGTAATCCATCAGCAGTTCGTCGCTCACTTGATGCCGTACACTCATGTGCGTGACTCCAGAGCTGCACGCAGTTTGGCAAAGGCAAGCCGGATGCGCGATTTGACTGTTCCGATCGGCAGGCCGAGTTGCTCTGCGATGGTGCTGTGGGATGCCTCGTCAAAAAAGGAGCGTTTGAGCAGATCCAGCTGCTCTTTCGGCAGTTGCGCCAGCGCGCGGTGCAGGCGCTGCGCATCCTGAACCTCTTCCAGCTGGGTGTCGGCGGCAGGCGCGTCCTCTTTGAGGAAAGCCGGGTCGTTAATGTCGAATTCCGGGCGCTTGTCCTTGCGGTGCGCATCAATTCTCAGGTTTCGGGCTATTCTGAAAATCCAGGCGGAGACATTGCCCCGCGTCGGGTCGAAAAGGGCGGCCTTGTTCCAGACCGTCATCATGGTTTCCTGCATCAGTTCCTCAGCGGCCTGCGCGTCACGCACCTGCCGTAACATGTAAATCCGCACGCGAGGTCCGTAATAACGAAACAGCACTTCGAACGCTTCCACGCTGCGCTCGGTGGCGACAGCTTTGATAAGGCTCGGACACTGGCTTTCAATATTGTTGGTGGCGATATCATTCATGCGGATCGGCTTCACTCCGCTTCCATGCAGTTTACCCACGCCCGATTTGCTTGCGGGACGACTTATAGTTTGGCACGTGGGGCCTATCAAGGAAACGCTTAATGTCATGAAATCGATTACGCCAGGGGCTGACAACCGGATCACAAACGATAAAAAAATACGCAGGCACCAATCCAGCGGCGTTGAACTGTCGTAATCATCTCAGGATTAACGTGGAACCGGACGATATGGATTTTCAGACAGCAAACAGCAACCGGAAAAAAAGACCGCGCATTGCCGTCATCGGTTCGGGTATTTCAGGCCTTTCCGCCGCGTGGCTGTTGGATAAATCCGCCGATGTGACGCTGTTTGAAGCAGCCGACCGCCTGGGAGGCCACTCCAACACGGTCAGCGTCGAGCTGCCCGGCAAGCCCGCTATTGCAGTCGATACCGGTTTCATCGTCTATAACGTGCTCAACTATCCCAACCTCGTCGCACTCTTCGACCACCTCGGCGTCAAGACCGACGTCTCGGACATGTCGTTTGCCGCTTCGCTGTCTGGCGGGGAACTCGAATACTCCGGCTCTGGCATCAATGGCCTGTTCGGTCAGCGATCCAACATCTTCCGCCCGCGCTTCTGGAGCATGGTGCGAGATGTGCTGCGCTTCTACAAGCAGGCCGGAAAGCTTCTGAATGATCCTTCGCTGCGCGGTGTTAGCCTCGGTGATTATCTCGATAGAGACGGCTATTCTCAAGCTTTCATCGATGACCATCTTTTGCCGATGGGTGCTGCGATCTGGTCGACAACGGCGTCCGACATGCGCGCCTATCCGCTGCATGCCTTCATCCGGTTTTTCGTCAACCACGGGCTTGTGCAACTTTCGGGCCGCCCGCAATGGCGCACGGTCAAAGGTGGCAGCCGCGAATATGTGGCGCGCATCAAGGCGGAATTTTCAGGCACCATTGTTCTCAACAGCCAGATCACATCCGTGCTGCGTGACACGGGTAGCGTGAAGCTGGTGGACCGTTCCGGCAATGTGTCGATCTTCGATGATGTTGTTATCGCAACCCATGCCGATCAGGCGCTTGCCCTTCTGGGTGACGCGGACGCGGATGAGCGGTCCGTTCTGGGCGCCTTCGATTATACCAGCAATCTCGCAGTCCTGCATCAGGATGAAACCTTGATGCCGAAGCGCCGCAGGGTCTGGTCCAGCTGGAACTATATGAGCGAGCCGAACGCAAACGGCACCGAAGAACTTTGCCTCACCTACTGGATGAACAAGCTGCAGGGCATTGATGACGCAACTCCCCTGTTCGTGACCCTCAACCCGTCCCGCGCCATTGACCCGGCAAAGGTGATCCGCAGCATCGATTACGCCCACCCCCTGTTCGATGCCAAAGCCATCGAAGCGCAAAAACTTCTGTGGGGTCTTCAGGGACGCCGCAATACGTGGTTCTGCGGTGCGCATTTCGGCAGCGGCTTCCATGAAGACGGGCTGCAATCCGGCCTTGCCGTTGCCGAGGCACTGGGTGGCATCAAACGTCCATGGAAAGTTGAAAACGAGTCCGGCCGCATCTTCCTGTCGCCCGCAAAGGCGCATGCGCAATGACGCTTCGTTCCGCCATCTATGCCGGACACGTCGTGCACACGCGCCATCGCCCGCATGCCCATTCTATGCGCTACCGCGTTTTCTCGCTGCTGCTCGATCTGGATGAACTTCCGCTGCTCGACAAGGCCTTTCGCTTTTTTGGCTACAATCGCCGCGCCGTGTTCAGCTTCCACGATGGCGACCATGGCGTGGGTGAAACGGGTGGCCTGAAAGACTGGGTTGCCCAGCATCTTGCCGATGCAGAGATCGCATTGCCGATGGATGAATTGCGTGTCGATATGCTATGCTACCCGCGCATATTTGGTTATGTTTTCAATCCGTTGACGGTTTATTTCTGCCACGACCGGAAGGATGAACGCCTCGTTGCCATTCTCTACGAGGTGCGCAACACCTTCCATGAACGTCACACCTATGTCATTCCCACCGAAGGCCACGAGCCGGGCGCCATCCGCCATTCCTGCGCCAAGGAAATGTACGTATCGCCCTTCGTTCCGATGGAATGCACCTATGATTTTCGCATTCAGCCGCCGGATGAAAAGGTGCTGGTCGCCATCAACGAGAAAGATGCGCAAGGCGAGTTGCTGTTTGCCTCCTTTGCCGGAAAACGCAGCCCTTTGACCGACAGGGCGCTCCTGCGGGCGCTTTTGTCCTATCCGCTCATGACCCTGAAAATCATGGGTGCGATCCACTGGGAAGCACTCTTACTCTGGGTTAAAGGCAATCCAATTTATCGACACAAGGCTGCGCGCAGTCGCATCGCCAGCTCCGTCATTCTGGATGGCGGCATTGCGGGCGCAAAAATGGGAGGAATAAAAGATGAGCCACGCTGAACAGGAGACAACTCCCTTTCTCATGCAACACGCACCCCTCTGGCAGCGCATGATCTGCCGCCGTCTAAACACTATCACCCATGGACGCCTGACCGTCATTTTTCCGGGCGGATCCGAATTTGTCTGCAATGGGCGCGAGCCCGGCCCGCATGCGGTCGTTTCCCTCAACAGGGGCCGCGTCGTTCGACGCCTTTTGATGGGCGGCAGCCTCGGCTTCGCCCAGGCTTATATGGACGGTGATTGGGACACGCCAGATATTGCGACCCTGATCGAGGTGGCCATTGCCAACGAGGCAAACTGGATGTCGGTGTCTGAGCCTGCCCGTCTGGTCTCGGCCTTTGCCTATCTGCGCCACCGCCTGCGCCGCAATTCCAAGTCCGGCAGCCGTCGCAACATCTCGTTCCACTATGATCTCGGCAACAGCTTTTATTCTGCCTGGCTGGATGAGACGATGACCTATTCATCGGCTCTTTTCGAAACGCCGGGCCAGAGCCTGGCAGATGCGCAGAACGCCAAATATGACCGTATCGTCGAGCAGTTGAAGATCGGCCCTGATGACCACGTGCTGGAAGTCGGCTGTGGCTGGGGCGGCTTTGCCGAATATGCGATTGCCAAGACCGGCTGCCGGGTCACGGGCCTCACGCTTTCCACCGAACAGGCTGATTTCGCCAGAAAGCGCCTTGCCAAGGCAGGGCTCGCTGACCGCGCCGACATCCGGCTTGAGGACTACCGCGACTGCCAGGGCACGTTCTCGAAAATCGTATCCATCGAAATGTTCGAGGCGGTGGGCGAAGAAAACTGGCCGACCTATTTCCAGCGCCTGCAAGATTTGCTGGCAAAGGGCGGAGAAGCCATGGTGCAGGTTATCACCATCGCCGAGGACCGCTTCGATGAATATCGCAGCAACGCCGATTTCATCCAGACCTACATTTTCCCCGGTGGCATGTTGCCGACGGTGACGGCCTTCCGCAAGGCAGCCGAAAACAAGGGCTTTACCGTTCCTGACATGCTGCGCTTCGGCAAGGACTATGAACACACGCTGATGCTGTGGGACCGCAGCTTCTCTGCCAACTGGCACCGTGTCCAGCCGCTTGGCTTTGACGAACGCTTCCGCCGTATGTGGAGATATTACCTGCATTACTGCGCAGCGGGCTTTAGAACCGACCGCATCGACGTCGTCCAGTTCAAACTGGCGAAGCCCTGAGCAAGCAGACAGGCGCTTTCGACACGCAATTGCCGAGAGCGCAATCACTTCGCGCACAATGAAATTCGCGCCAGCATGGAACCTCACGCAGGCACTCACGTTACGGTGAGTGTCATATGTTTTAGCATCGCAGCCTGTGGAAGCGGTTTTGCCGTCCCGGCTCGATATTACACTGCGGAGAAAGCCATGAACCAGATCATTTACATCGTCGGCCTCGTTGTCATCGTCCTCGCTATCCTGTCGTTTTTCGGCTTCCGTTGATAGCAACTTAACAGTTGTAAAGCGCTAATTTTGCAATTACTCTTTTTGACGGGAACCATGTCGGCGTAGAGGTCGTTGACATGGGCGTTAG
Source organism: Rhizobium sp. WCS2018Hpa-16 (assembly GCF_031843705.1). Lineage (NCBI taxonomy): Bacteria > Pseudomonadati > Pseudomonadota > Alphaproteobacteria > Hyphomicrobiales > Rhizobiaceae > Rhizobium > Rhizobium sp. WCS2018Hpa-16. The sequence continues at coordinate 336,284 of NZ_JAVTIX010000002.1, read as the reverse complement.
GGAGGCGTCCAATGAACAAGATTGTATGGACTAAACCAGTAGAAATCAGCGTAGATAAATCGAGCAAAGACGTCGTTGCGGGTCCCCGTGATGCGCTGGCTCTTTTGACAGAAAACTGGCCACACACGCGCGGGTTGATGTTCGTGCGTGCACGCAGCGCCTGCCGGGCGGCGCTGGACGGTCGCAAAACCCTCGAAGAAGCCCGTCGCTGCTTTGAAGAAGCTGTATCCGAAGCGAGCCTGCGCCCGTCGCACTGACTGCTCGCTTTGACGAGATCTCACACGGAACATCCATAGAAATCTCATCGCAAGAAAATGGCCCCAACCGGGGCCATTTCTTTGTCGTCATCACATCCAGTAAGGCGGGACGCCGTAATAATCATAGACCTTGCGGTCATCGCGTCCTAGGAAGCTTTCATCATCGCGGTTGGCGAATTTAGGACCGTTTTCGATCTGCTCTTTGGTCAAGTCGATGCGGTAGCCATCGAGTTCTTCATCGTAATGCAGCTTTTCCCAAGGGAGCGGATAATAGTCATCACCAATCCCTAGAAAACCGCCGAAGCTGAGGACGGCATAGGCGACGCGACCGCCGCGTTTTTCAAGGATGATGCGCTGGATCGAGCCAATCTTCTTGCTGTCGGCACCGTAGACGCTGGTGCCTTCGACCTTGTCGCTGGCGATGAAGCTCGGCGTGTCCTTGACGTAAGGGTCCTGACCGGCGCGTGGTTCGTGATGTACCATAATGTTTCCTCCTTTGGATTTGCATTCGTTACGAATGGTAAATCCAGCGGCGGAAAAATCGTTCCCGGTTTTCGTATATCAGGCTCTTTGCCGCCCGATGCGGGCCAATAAAATCACGGGAAGAATCCCGATCAGCACGATGGCGAGGGCTGCAATGGATGCCTCCTCATAGGTTCCGCGGGCGGCTTCCCCATAGAGATGCGTGGCGAAGGTCTCGAAATTCAGCGGGCGAAGCAGAAGCGTTGCGGGCAATTCCTTGATGCAATCCACAAACACCAGCAGTGCAGCAGCCGCCATGGCTGCCTTGGATAGAGGCAGATGGACGGCGCAAAATGTTTGCGTCGATGTGCGCCCGAGCGTGCGAGAGGCGTGATCGAAGGATGCCGGAATGCGGCTCAGCCCCGCATCGATACCCCCGCCGGAAATGGTGAGGAAGCGCGCGGTATAAGCAAAGATCAGCGCCCATCCGCTGCCGATCAGCAAAAGCCCGGTGGATATGCCGAACCACTGCTGCATGGTTTGATCAACAAATCGGTCAAAACCACCCAGCGCGATCAGCACACCGATGGCGATAACGGTTCCGGGCGCTGCATAGCCCACGGTTGCCAGGCGGAATGACCAGCGAGAGGTCTTTCCCGGCGCAAGCCGCATCGCATAAGCCACCACCAGCCCTACACCGACCGTCACAAGCGTGGCGGACCCGGCGAAGATAATGGTGTTTGCCGCCTCGGATGCAAAACGTGACGACAGGCCGCTGAACTGAAACCGCTTCCATGCTTCCACGACAAGATAGATGGCCGGGGCAACGAAACCGATCAGGATCGGCAGGGCTCCGAGGCAAAAGGCGAGCCAACCGCGCAGGCCACGAAGACGGGTGGGCGCCAGCACCGTGCTTTTCTGGGCCGAAGCGGAATATCGTTGGCGCCTGCGTGCCCAGCGTTCCATGGCGATCAGCCCGACGACCAGAAGCAGCATGCAGAGCGCAATCTGCGCCGCACCGGGCAGGTCAGACCTCGTCACCCATGTGGTGTAGATGGAAACGGTCAGCGTCCTCACACCCAGAAACTCGGATGCGCCGATGTCGTTCAGTGCCTCCATCAAGGCAAGGCTGACCCCGACTGCGATGGCCGGACGCGCCAGCGGCACCGCAACCCGAAAGAACAGCGCACGTTGCGAGGTGCCCAGCATCCGGGCCGCATCCAGCAGATTTCCGGCCTGCGTCAGGAACATCGCCCGGACGGGAATATAGACGTAGGGGTAAAGCACAAAGCCGAGAAGCACGATGCAGCCGGTCATCGAGCGAATATCGGGAAGGCGAAATTCACGCGGGCTGGAATATCCCAAGAGCCAGCGCACCACACCCTGCACCGGCCCCAACGGGTGAAGAAGATCGAGATAGGCATAGGCCACGATATAGGTTGGCATGGCCAGGGGCAGCAGCAGCGCCCATTCCAGCAGCCGCCGTCCGGGAAAATCATGGGCCGTGACCAGCCATGCGCTGGCCGTGCCCAGCACACCTGCCGTTATGCCAACGCCTAAAAGCAGGATCAGCGTTTCCGGCAGGGCCGTTGCCAAGACGGTATCGCGCAGATGCGGCCACAAACCGTCCGAACCCTGCATCGCTTCGGAAAGCAGCGCCAGAACCGGCACAAGGGCAAGGGCAGCAATGACACAGGAAGCCACCAGCCACCAGAATGCGGAACTGCGCAGTCCAGATCTTGATGCCGTGGCTGTGCTGCTGCTGAAAACCATGCTGACTTTAAGGGTTTAACCGCGAAAATACGGAGCTTCGTAAACAGGCAAGGCGCCCGCTTGCAACGGGCGCCTCAAGTTTCAGAGACCAAAGCCTCTGCTTGTCGTTATTCTCGTCAGCCCTTAGTTGTCGAAGCCGACCTTGTCCACCAGCTGGCTGGCTTCCTTGCGGTGGGAAACGATTTCGGTCAGCGGCTTGTTGTCGATTTTTAGATCACCAAAGGATGCAACGATCTTGTCGAGGGCAGCGCCTTGCTTGACTGGGTATTCGTAATTGGCTTCGGCATAGATCTTCTGGGCTTCATCGGAAACCAGATATTCGAGAAGCTTCACGGCTTCGGCCTTGTTCGGCGCGTTCTTGGCAATGGCTGCGCCTGAGACGTTGACCTGCGTGCCGCCATTCTTGAAGGTCGGCAGAACGACCTTGATGGCCTCGCCCCACTTGACCTGCTCTTCGCCGCCCTTGCCGGAGCGCATCAGCCCGACATAATAGGAGTTGGCGATACCGATATCGCAAATGCCGCCGAGAATATCCTTGGCAACATCGCGGTCGCCGCCGCCAGCCTTGCGGGCCAGATTGTCCTTCACACCGGCAAGCCATTTTTCGGTAGCATCAGCGCCGTAGTGCGCGATGTAATCTGCAAACAGAGCCGTGTTGTAGGGGTGCTGGCCAGCGCGAATGCAGACCTTACCCTTCCACTTGGCGTCGGCAAGATCTTCATAGTTGAAGGAAGCCAGATCAACATCCTTGGAGGCGTAGAGCACGCGGGCGCGCATGGAGAGCGCAAACCAGTTGCCCTTGGCATCGCGAAGCTCGGTGGGAATGGCCTTGGTCAGCACGTCGGATTGCACCGGCTGCGTCACACCTTTTTCAGCCAGATCAACCAGATTGCCCGCATCAACCGTCATCAAAACGTCCGCAGGAGAACTTGCGCCTTCGCTCAAAACCCGTTCAGCCAGACCATCCTTCAGAAAGACCGTGTTGACCGCAACGCCGCTTTCCTTGGTGAAGGCGTCCAGAAGCGGCTGGATCAGCGCCGGTTCGCGCGTTGTATAGATGTTGAGTTCTGCTGCCTGTGCTGCGGCAGTGCCAAATGCCATGGTGCTTGCCAAAAGCGCGATCTTGGTAACGTTGAACGATGTCATCGTCTGTCCTCCCCTTTATCATATTCGAATAGTATCGGGAGTGCATGCACCATACCTGATATTATAAATCAAGTTATCTCAGCCGCATTTTTTCGGTGATTTGCTCACTTTGAGTTGAAGCAGGACCGGATTCTGGTGACAATCCCTGCCATCTTCAACTTCAGGTAAATGTCAGCACAGTCTCGTCAGCAACGGAGAGTTTGACCGTCTCAACATCGAGAGGTGTTCTTTGCATGCTGCGAACGCGCAACTCATGACCAAGTCCCTCCACGCTCACCGACACCTGCTCGATTTCGCCGAGGAAAACACGGGATGTGATGCGCCCTGTAATATCAGCCTCGGAAACCGCCGGGGACAGCGTAATGGCGCTGGGGCGGATATAGGCGAAAGCCTTGCCACCCTCACCAAGGTCTCCCTTGTGGGCAAACTTGCCGACCGGCGTCTCGACATGCCCTTTCCTCACCGTGCCTTCGACCTTGTTGAAGGCGCAGAAAAAGTCTGCCGCATAGCGGCTGACGGGATTGTCGTGCAGGGCATAGCCCGTGCCGACCTGCACGATCCGGCCCTTCTGCATCAGCACCACGCGATCACCGGCCGAAAGCGCCTCTTCCGGATCGTGGGTCACCAGAATGGCAGTCGTTTTCAGCTCTTTCAGCAGGCTGAGCGTTTCGTCGCGCACGCTGTCGCGAAGGCCGCGATCCAGATTGGAGAAGGGCTCGTCCATCAGCAGAATTTCGGGCCTCGGTGCCAGCGCACGCGCCAGTGCCACGCGCTGCTGCTCTCCGCCGGAAAGCGTGTGCGGGTAGCGTTTGGCAAGGTCGGTCAGGCGCACATGCTCGATCATATCCGCAGCCCGCGCCCTTGCCTGCGCTTTCGGTTGCCCCTTCAAACCGAACAGCACATTCTGCTCGACGGTTAGATGCGGAAACAGCGCGTAATCCTGAAAGACGAAACCGATGCGCCGCTTTTCCGGCTCCATGAAAGTGGCGGGGCCTGCAATCTCGGTGCCGTTCATCACAATCAAACCGCTATCGGGTGTTTCCACGCCAGCGATGATGCGCAACAGGGTGGACTTGCCGCAGCCGGAGCGGCCGACCAGACAGATGATCTCGCCCCGCGTCACAGTCAGGCTGATATCATCGAGCACGTCCACATCACTGAAACGCTTTCCGATGGTGCTCAGTTGGAGCGCGGCAATCTCTGGCATGTCATCTCGCATATCCGGTTACACAGGTCTTCATTGGGTTTTGTTGATTGCGCAAATCAGCATTAAAGTCAAAAGCCAATCACAAAGCGCGGGGCGGTGGAGATCGCAAGCGCCGATAGTTGACGTTTACGTTAGAGTTAATTACGCTGATGTGAGTGGATGGTTTTGGAGGCTTCATCTACGATTGCAATCGCTGGTACCCGGTCAGGCTGAGGAGCAGACAGGAGTGACCGCTTAGTATAGGTTGCAAGTGCCAGCATGGGGAGGACGGATATATGAGCGACATGAATTTGAGCCGCCTGGAAACGGGCAATTTGCCACGGCCCTGGCTTGCGTCCTATCCTCAGGGTGTGCCCGCTGAGCTTCCAGATCTCGGTTATGCCTCTCTGGCTGAACTGCTGGAAAAAAGCTGCGAGCGCTTTGCCGATCGCAAGGCATTTTCCAGCATGGGCAAGTCCCTCACCTATCGTCAGCTCGAGGACCAGACCCGCCGCATTGGCGCGTGGCTTCAGCAACTGGGCCTGCAAAAGGGCGACCGCGTTGCCGTGATGATGCCCAACATTCTCCAGAACCCGGTTGCGACCTACGCCATTTTGCGCGCCGGTCTGATTGTCGTGAACGTCAATCCGCTCTACACGCCGCGTGAGCTTGAGCACCAGTTGAAGGATTCGGGCGCCAAGGCGCTGTTCGTGCTGGAAAACTTTGCCCATGTGGTGCAGCAGGCGCTGCCCAAGACCGATGTGAAGCACGTCATTGTCGCCACGATGGGCGATCTGCTCGGGCTGAAAGGCCACATCGTCAATCTGGTGGTGCGCAAGGTCAAGAAAATGGTGCCGGCCTATGCTTTGCCGCAGGCTGTCAGCTACAAGCAGGTTCTGTCGCAATCGCGGCAGATGGACTTGAAGCCCGTCAATCTCGGCCTCGATGACATCGCCTTTCTGCAATACACTGGCGGCACGACGGGCGTATCCAAGGGCGCGGTCCTCACCAATCGCAATCTTCTGGCAAACAAGAGCCAGATTGCGCTGTGGATGGAGCCAGCCTTTGTCAACAGGGCCCGGCCTGAGGTGCTGAACTTCGTCTGCGCCCTGCCGCTCTATCATATCTTCGCCCTGACCGTGAATTCCCTGATGGGCATTGCGCTGGGCGGCCACAATCTGCTGATTGCCAATCCGCGTGATATTCCGGGCTTCGTCAAGGAGCTTTCAGGCTACACGCCACATGTCTTCCCCGGCATCAACACGCTGTTCAACGCGCTTTTGAACAATGAGGATTTCCGCAAGCTCGACCTGACCTCACTGGTTCTGGTCATGGGCGGCGGTATGGCGGTGCAGCGCCCGGTGGCAGAACGCTGGGCGTCCATTACCGGGACCCACATTTGCGAAGGTTACGGCCTGTCGGAAACCTCGCCCGTTGCCACGGTCAATCCGCTCGGCACATCGGATTTCAGCGGCACCATCGGCCTTCCCATGCCCTCCACCGATATTGATATTCGCGATGATGACGGTAAAAGCCTGCCGCTTGGTGAAGTGGGCGAGATCTGCATTCGTGGGCCACAGGTCATGGCCGGTTACTGGCAGCGTGCGGATGAAACCGCGAAGGTCATGACAGCAGACGGCTTCTTCCGCTCCGGCGATATGGGCTTTCTCGATAATCGCGGCTACACCAAGATCGTGGACCGCAAGAAGGACATGATCCTCGTTTCCGGCTTCAACGTCTATCCCAACGAGATCGAAGAGGTTGCAGCAGCCCATCCCGGCGTGCAGGAATGCGCGGCTGTTGGCGTGACGGACGAACATTCCGGCGAGGCGGTGAAGCTTTACGTGGTCAAGAAAGACCCCGCGCTGACTGTTGAGGAGCTGAAGGCATTTTGCGCCATCAGCCTCACCAACTACAAACGGCCCAAGCATATCGAGTTCATTGCAGAGCTGCCAAAGACCAATGTGGGCAAGATCCTTCGCCGTGAACTTCGAAAGCTGGCTAACTGATTGGTGCACTTCATAATATTTCAATCGATTTAGTCTATCGCGCCTTGATTTAGCCTCGTGAAAAAGAATAGTTTCCTCATCCTTCCCCGGAGCATGAGGAGCATTCCATGCAGGACATCGTCAAAAGCCTGAAATCCACAGTCGAAAAGACCGGCGCGACCGATCTTCGCGCCGCCTTCGCCGCAGATGCACAACGCTTCGAGCGGTTCAGCGTGCGTTTCGACGACCTGTTGATGGACTATTCCAAATGCGCCGTGAACGACGAAGTGGTCGCCCTTCTTGAGAAGCTGGCCGTTGAAGGCGGCGTCGAGACAAAGCGCGACGAAATGTTCTCCGGCAAGGAGATCAACTTCACAGAAGGCCGCGCCGTGCTGCACACCGCGCTGCGCAACCGTTCCAACACGCCTGTTCTGGTTGACGGCAAGGATGTGATGCCTGACGTGAACGGCGTTCTGGCCGCCATGGGCAAGTTCGCCCATTCCATCCGCACCGGCGTGCTCAAGGGCGCAACCGGCAAGAAGATCACCGACATCGTCAATATCGGCATTGGCGGTTCCGATCTCGGCCCTGTCATGGCAACGCTGGCGCTGGCGCCCTTCCATGATGGCCCGCGTGCGCATTTCGTTTCCAACATTGATGGCGCCCATATTGCCGATACGCTGAAGCTTGTTGACCCTGAGACGACGCTGTTCATCATCGCCTCCAAGACCTTCACCACCATCGAAACCATGACGAATGCGGCAACCGCCCGCGCCTTCATTGCCGACAAGCTGGGTGAAGACGCCGTCGCATTCCATTTCTGCGCCGTCTCCACAGCGCTCGACAAGGTGGCAAAGTTCGGCATCGACAGCGAGCGCGTCTTTGGCTTCTGGGATTGGGTGGGTGGACGCTACTCCATCTGGTCTGCCATTGGCCTGCCGCTGATGATCGCCATCGGACCGGAAAATTTCGGCAAGTTCCTGGATGGCGCGCATGCCATGGACACCCATTTCCGCACCGCGCCCGTGCGGCAGAACCTGCCCATGCTGCTCGGCCTCATCGGTTTTTACCATCGCAACGTGCTGGATTATTCCACCCGCGCCATTCTTCCTTACGACCAGCGCCTGTCGCGCTTCCCGGCCTATTTGCAGCAGCTGGACATGGAATCAAACGGCAAGGGCGTCACCATTGACGGCACGCCGGTGGAAGGCCAGTCCGGCCCGGTTGTTTGGGGCGAACCCGGCACCAACGGCCAGCATGCGTTCTACCAGCTCATCCACCAGGGAACGAGCGTCATTCCGGCGGAATTCATGATTGCTGCCAATGGCTTCGAACCGAAGCTGCGCCATCAGCACCAGTTGCTCATCGCCAATTGCCTTGCCCAGTCGGAAGCCCTGATGAAGGGTCGTACGCTGGCTGAAGCAAAGGAGCAGCTAACATCGAAGGGCATGGATGACAGCCACGCCGATTTCATCGCCCCTCACCGCGTCTTCACCGGCAACCGCCCATCCATCACCTTCGTCTACGATACGCTGACGCCGTTTGCGCTCGGCCGCCTCATCGCGCTTTATGAGCACCGCGTCTTCGTGGAAGGCGTGCTGTTCCGCATCAACTCGTTTGACCAGTGGGGCGTGGAGCTTGGCAAGGAACTGGCAACCGGCCTCCTGCCCGTGGTCGAGGGCAAGGAAAGTGCAGCCGATCATGACAGCTCGACACAGGGACTGGTGAAGGCCCTGTCGGGTCTGGCAAAAACCGCCTGAGTTTCCACTTGCGAGATGCGCCGCGCCCGTGCCGGGCGTGGTTGACACTTGAAACAGCCTGCCGAGATGATCGGCGGGCTGTTTTTCCAGAAGGGCTGTTTTAGCACCATTGCAACAGCCGCTCCTCTCAACCGTCTTCCAAACGCGCCATCTGTTTGTAAATCGTGCGGAAAACCCTAATATCGCTTGGAATTGCGGCCGTGCGCCGATAAGAAACCATAGGCCCACGCAACAACAGGAAAAGGCCTGGTGTCTTCGAACCTCATAAACAGGACCGACCATCTGGACGCGCAGGCGCAAAGCGAAGTGCCCGCCTTGACGCAAGGCCTGTCCGGTCGCCTGCTGTTGCTGACCGTCATCTTCGTGATGATTGCCGAAGTTCTGATTTTCGTTCCCTCCGTTGCCAATATGCGCCTTTCCTGGCTGCGTGACCGCCTGAACACTGCCGCCGCCGCCGGTGTGGTGATCGATGGCTTGCAGACCGAGCTGCCCAGAAGCGTCCAGAACGACACACTGCTGGCCACAGGCGCCAAGCTGATCGCTCTGCGCAAGGATGGCACCAACACGCTGCTGGCGGCGACCGAGGTGCCACCCAGCGTGGATGACCAGTATGACCTTTCCGATGTGTCGCAACTGACGGCGGTGCGGGATGCCTTTTCCGTGCTGCTGTCCAGCGGCAACCGCGTCATCCGGGTGTTCGACGTGATAGGTGATAGCAACATGATCATCGAGATCGTGATTGGCGAGCACAAGCTTCGCGCTGCGATGATTGCCTATGCTGGCAACGTGCTGATGCTGTCGGTGGCGCTTTCGCTGATTACAGCCAGCCTGATCTTCGTCTCCATCAACCGCATCCTCATCCGGCCCATTCGCCGCCTGACGCTGGGCATGCAAGGTTTTTCCGAACAGCCTGACGACCCCTCCCGTGTGTTCAAGCCGGATGAGGGAACAGACGAGCTGGCCGTGGCGGGGCGGCATCTGGCGGATATGCAGGCGCAGCTGCAAAAAACCCTGAAGCAGCAGAAGAACCTAGCCGATCTCGGCCTTGCGGTTTCCAAGATCAACCATGATATGCGCAACATCCTGTCATCGGCGCAGCTGATGTCGGACAGGCTTGTCGATGTCGATGACCCGATGGTGCGCAGCTTCGCGCCAAAGCTTTTGCGCACCATAGACCGCGCCGTGGGCTATACCAGCGAGGTTCTGGCCTATGGGCAGGCCACCGAAGGCGCACCAAAGCGGCGCCTAATCGAGCTTGAGGAGCTGGTGCAGGACGTCAGGGACATTCTGGCGGTCGACCCAGCGAGCGGCATCGAATTGGTGGACAGCGTTCCGCCCGGTCTGCGCATCGATGCCGACAGTGAACAGCTGTTCCGTGTTCTCTACAATCTCTGTCGCAACGCCGTGCAGGCGCTCCAGCAAGCACGGGGCGAGGAATACCCCGACAAACGCCTGACGATTGCCGCACAGCGCAATGGAGACGTCGTCAGCATCGTCATCGACGACAATGGCCCCGGCATGCCCCAGAAGGCACGGGAGAACCTGTTCTCGGCCTTCCGTGGCTCCGCCCGCTCCGGCGGCACAGGCCTTGGACTCGTCATTGCGCGGGAGCTGGTGCTCTCCCACAAGGGAACCATCGCACTGGTGGAAAAATCGCACCACGGCACCCAATTTCGCATCGAAATCCCCGATCGCGCCGCATCCGAGCTGCGCGCCAGCAACGGCGCCTGATCAGGAAATGCCGCAGCACCTTTTGCGGCTGTTTTTGCCCTTCGATTTATGCATATCATAAATCAAATGATTTCAATACCTTAGAAAATTCATTACATAAAAATGACAATTTCTCAGCAAAACCGCTTGCATTCAAACTGAGGACGTTTTAGAGGATCGCCACGCCAACGGAACATGTTTCTGCGGCACGCACCCGTAGCTCAGCTGGATAGAGCACCAGACTACGAATCTGGGGGTCAGGAGTTCGAATCTCTTCGGGTGCGCCATTTCTCTTCCTTAAATCATAAGCAGTTACATCGTTTTTCACGCTGCTTTTGTGGCTTTGCTGGAACGTTCTGGATTGCTGCTTTTCAGCTTTGAGGCCGATGAGCCAGCTGCCTGAATATGAGCGACTTCGGCGGCATCTCGGTCCCGTTTCGCCTCCTCACCTCCGTCCGCATTCTCAAGGCGCGCCATTGCTTCATGCTGCAAGCAGTCAGCCACGAGCAAGCTATTCATGGCATACGCTGAAGCCGAGATTGATGGACGGCCTGAAGCTTTTTGTTTGTTATAAATCTCTTCAGCTACGCGCGATGTACTGAAGCTTTTGATGAACCGTATCGTGTTGGCCATGGGTGCTCACCCGGTGGCATCGACAACGACCGTGCAACGGGTTTGACGCGCAACCTCAAAGAGCTTGAGAGGAGGCCGTTGTGTAATGTCGCGCGCGTTCTTCTCATCCGGCTCCAATATATTCTGCAAATACTTTACTGCGTCGCCGCACCGAAGAAAGCTGTCGAGATGAATATTGAAGAAAGCGACCTCGTTTCAAATACATGGAGGTTCTCGAGAGAGAGCGGCAATTTGGTTGCTCCAGTCCTGCGCTTTTTGCCGAACGGATTGGTGGGCGGATATATTCACACGTTCGAGCGGTGCTGGAGCCTTGAAGAAAACAGGCTGAGTTTCCGAACTATCTATGGTCAGACGACAACCGTCTTCGAAGACTATATTCGTGACGAAGACGGCCTCCACATGATGAAAGGTCGTTCGCGGGTCGACCCCAACATTGTCCACGTTCTCGAGCGGGCAAAAATGCCATCTGCTGTGGATTTCGGTCAGGCGGCTTCACCGGACGTACCCGTTTTCAAGATTTCGGACTCTGTGGCGACCAAGCGCCGCCGCAATCTGGTCGTGTTGCGCGCCAATGAACAATCCCTGCACAATCAATGGCCTGTGAATATCAACCCGGATGATCGTAACTGGGACCTCTGCATCAGCTGGTATGGACGTGAGATTCCCGAGGATATCGGCTTCCACGAATATTTCACGCATCAGGCCGATGACCGGAAATTCTCCGCGATCTACAAGCTGTTTCTCAGCGGCAGCCCGCTTCTCGACTATGACAATGTCTACCTGCCGGATGACGACCTGATGATGGCGTGGAGCGACATCAACAAGCTGTTCAATATTTTCCGCATCAACAAGCTCGATCTCGCCCAGCCTTCGCTTGTGCCGACGTCATACGTCACGCACCCCGTTACGGCGCAGAACTCGGATTATTTCCTGCGCTATACGAGTTTCGTGGAATTGATGTGCCCGATCTTCACCCAGGAATTCCTGCAGCTCTGCCTGCCCACATTCGAGGCGTCCTTCAGCGGCTTTGGTCTCGACCACATCTGGTCGATGATGGCAGGTCGGGCGGCTGGCAGTATCGCGGTTATCGATGATGTTGCAGTGGCCCACACCCGGCCCGCCAACAAAAACTACAATGTCATCAATGCGATCCTGGAAGAGCATGCCATTTCGGGTCTGTATAACTCGACAAAGTCTTACGACACATTTGGCGGCATACAGCGTCCATACACGCTCGGATAACGGAACCGGAGTAACCCAACCATGCATTTCAAGCCGAAAGCCGTTATTCTTGCCGGTGGCCTTGGTACCAGACTGGCCGAGGAAACCGCGACAAAACCAAAGCCGATGGTCGAGATCGGTGGTCGCCCGATCCTGTGGCACATTATGAAAATCTACAGCGCCCACGGCATCAATGATTTCATCGTGTGCCTTGGCTACAAGGGATATGTGATCAAGGAGTATTTCTCGAATTACTTCCTTCACATGTCGGATGTCACCATCGATCTTGCCCGCAACAGCATCGAGACGCATTCAGCGAAGGCTGAGCCTTGGCGCATCACGCTGGTCGATACTGGTGAGTTGACGATGACCGGCGGGCGCATGAAGCGCATTCTGCCCTATGTCGAAAACGATCCCTATTTCTGCATGACCTATGGTGATGGCGTTGGTGACGTTGACGTTACAAAGCTCATCGCGTTCCACGAAGGCCACGGCTTGCAGGCAACTGTCACCGGCACACAGCCTCCAGGCCGCTTCGGTGCCATCAAGATCGAGGACGACAAGGTTGTTTCCTTCATGGAAAAGCCTGACGGTGATGGCAACTGGATCAATGGCGGTTACTTCGTTCTGGCTCCCGATGCTCTGTCGAGGATCAACGGCGACGAGACCACATGGGAGCAGGAGCCTCTCGAAACTCTTGCGCAGGATGGGCAGCTGGGGATTTACCGGCATGCAGGCTTCTGGCAGCCGATGGACAGTTTGCGCGACAAGACCCAGCTTGAAAAACACTGGGAAAGCGGCAAGGCACCCTGGAAGATCTGGTAGGGCGGACGCCGCTCAACCGGAAAACGATAGCAACGCAACAGCAGCAGGCAGAGATCACCTTGAGCTTCAATAATGTCTATTCCGGCGCACGTGTTCTCATTACCGGCCATACCGGCTTCAAGGGTTCATGGCTCAGCGCCTGGCTAATCAATCTCGGCGCCACCGTCTGCGGATATTCAAAGGATGTTCCAACGACGCCGTCCATGTTCGGTCTTGCAGGCCTTGCCAGTGAGGTAGAACACCATACTGGCGATATCCGCGATCTGACCCAGTTACGGGATGCCGTTCGCAGCTTTCGTCCCGATTTCATCTTTCATCTTGCCGCTCAGGCAATCGTCTCGACATCCTACAAGGATCCGCTCGATACGATTACCAGCAATGTCACCGGCACAGCCAATGTGCTGGAAGTGGCACGAGAGATCGACTGGCCCTGCACGGCAATCATCATCACCTCGGACAAGTGCTACGATAATGTCGAGTGGGTCTGGGGATATCGTGAAACGGATGCGGTTGGCGGCAAGGACATCTATTCCGGCTCCAAGGGTGCCGCGGAACTCATCTTCCGGTCCTATTATCATTCCTTCTTTCACGGCAAGAACCATCCGGTACGCCTGGCCACTGCAAGAGCTGGCAACGTCATCGGCGGTGGCGACTGGGCAGCAGACCGCATCGTTGCCGATTGCATCAGGGCATGGGGCGAAAAGCGCACCGTCGAAATCCGCTCGCCCTCGGCAACACGCCCCTGGCAACATGTTATGGAACCCTTGAGCGGTTATCTGACACTGGCGGCAAAGCTTGCCAGTTCCGACGCACATAACGGTCAATCCTACAATTTCGGCCCACGCGCAGAGCAGAACCGCACAGTGGTCGATCTGATCGGTGACCTCGGCGATATCTGGGGGCTTCAGTCGCAGAGCGAAGCCTATACCGTGACAGGCAACATACCATTTCACGAAGCCAGCCTGCTCAAGCTCAACTGCGACAAGGCATTGTTGCATCTGAACTGGGAAGCAAACCTGCGATATGACGAGTGCGTCGATATGACAGGTTCATGGTACAGGCGGGTTCTCAAAGACGGCAGCAATGCGCTGGCGGTCACGCTGGAGCAGATTGCCGATTTCGAGGCAATCGCCAGGGATCGCGGCAGGGGTTGGTCCGTTGCAGGCTGAGATGAGCGACATTATCATCACGCCCCTGAAGCGCATTTCGACGCCCAAGGGCGATGTCATGCACGCTATAAAGGCCAGCGACCCCGGCTATGCCGGTTTCGGCGAAGCCTATTTCTCGATGGTGAACCATGGCGAGATCAAGGGTTGGAAGCGCCATTTTCGCATGACGCTCAATCTCGTCTGCGCGTCGGGTTTGATACGCGTGGTCGTCCGCACCGAAACCGGAGAGCTTGTGGTCGACACGCAGATTTCTCCGGATCAACCAGAACTTTACAATCGCCTGACCGTGCCTCCGGGATATTTCGTGGCGTTTCAGGGGCTTGCTGCTGGTGCATCAACCCTCCTGAATATCGCCTCGATACCGCATGATCCCGATGAGGCCGAAACCCGGCCGGTCGATTTTTTCGAATGGGGCGCATGATGGCTGGACCAGTGCTGTTGATCGGTCATTCCGGCATGCTAGGCAGCCGCTTCGCGGGCGATATCAATGCCGATCAGGTCGTGAATCTGCCGCGTGAAGCGCTGGATGTCACCCGCCCTCGGCATCTCATCGATAGCGTTGTCGGCGCATCGGCATCGGTCATCATCAACTGTGCAGCACACACGAATGTGGAAGAAGCGGAAAGCGATCGGGCCGCCGCCTTTTCCACCAATGCCATCCTGCCGGGACTGCTGGGGCAGGCAGCGCGGGAAAGCAATGCGCTTCTGGTCCATTTCTCGTCCACCGGCTGTTACGGGCAAAATGGCGCTGATGGTCTTGCGCCGCATTCTGATTTTGAGAGCCTGAACCCCACAACCATTCACCACAAAAGCAAGGTGGCTGGGGAAGTCGCAGTGCGGGAGGCTGGATGCAGGCATCTGATCCTTCGCCTGGGCTGGCTTTACGGCGGCAGCGCCGCACACCGGAAGAACTTTGTCTGGGCACGCATTACCGAGGCACGAAACAAGACAGAAATGGCGTCTGACCCTTATCAGTACGGGTCACCCACAAACGTTGATGATGTGGTGAAACAGACGATGACGCTGATCGAGGCCGGCATGACCGGGACCTTCAATTGCGTCGCGTCCGGTGCGGTTTCGCGTTTCGATTACGTCCATCATATCCTGAAATCCGCTCAGCTTTTCCCACGCCTCTTGCCTCAGCGCTTCCAGAGAAAGGCTCCGGTCTCGCCCAATGAAGCGGCGATCAACGAGAAGCTTGACTTGCTCGGCCTCAATAGGATGCCGTCCTGGGACGTGGCCCTTTCGGCCTATGTGGCGTCGCTGCTGGCCGAAGAGGGGCAAGGTCGATGACCCATGAAACTGTTCTGATTCTTGGCGGCGGCATTGCTGGCCTTTCCGCCGCATACCGTCTTCGAGACCACAACATCCATGTTCCGGTCTATGAGGCGAGCGAGCGGCCCGGTGGGCTTCTGGACAGTTTTACACTGGAGACAACCGAGGGCACCTGGACATTCGACAATGCCGTGCATTTGTCTTTTGCGACGGAGCCGGAAGTGCGCGCGGTTTTTGATCGCACGCCCTATCTCAACCATGAGGCCAGGTCTCTGAACCGAGATGGTGAGTATTGGTTACCTCACCCCGTACAGAACAACATGTATCCGCTGCCAGCCGAGGAAAAGACCGATCTCATCATCGATCTCGCCAATCACCTGACCGAGGCATCCTCGGACCTGCGCCCGGCAAATTACCGCGACTGGCTCCTGCATCAATATGGCGAAAAGATCGCCGAGCGTTGGCCGCTGCGCTACACGCTGAAATACTGGACCATCGACGCTGCCGAATTGGGCACGCAGTGGATCGGAAATCGCATGCGTCGCGCCGATTTGCGCGAGGTCGTTTTAGGCGCAGTCAGCGATAATCCGCCCAATACCTACTATATCTCGACGATGCGATATCCCGAACGGGGTGGATATCGCGCCTTTCTGCAACCTCTTCTCGATACGGCAGACGTTAAATGCGGTTTTCGGGCCAGCGCCATCGATAACCGCCGAAAACAGGTCTCCTTTGCCAATGGCGAGGTCAGGTCATACGAGCAAATGATCTCCAGCATTCCCCTGCCCGTCCTGATCGAGCTGATGACAGACGTGCCCGATGATATCAGGGACCTCGCAGCCAGCCTTTTCGCCACCTCCATCGATATTGTTTCTCTGGGCTTCAGCAAAGAAAAGGTATCGCCGAGCCTTTGGTTCTATATCTACGATGAAGATATTCTGGCTGCGCGGGTCTACTCCCCCAGCATCAAGTCTCCCAACAATGCGCCAGAGGGACATTCTTCCCTTCAATTCGAGATCTATTCATCCCGCGCCAAGCCCCAGACACTCCAGCCCTCCGAACTGATCGAAAACTGTATCGGCTCTCTGGAGAAAATGGGTCTGGCCTCCCGCGATGATATCGTTCTGACCCACCACAAGCATCTGCCTTTCGGAAACGTCGTGTTTGACCTCGACATGGAATGCAGACGTAACCGCGTCCGTGATTGGGTCAGCGACCAAGGAATTGCCCTCGCCGGACGTTTCGGAGAGTGGGATTACCTCTGGTCCAATCAGGCCTTCATGTCAGGAAGAAACGCGGCTGATCGTGTTCAGGCAAATAGAGAACACTAAAAACAATAATCGGGTCTTGGCCCGAGGTGCGATTTGAGGCGTTCACGACACACCGTCCGCGAATAGCAATCGTCAAGTCCGGCTTGCGGCTGGCCTATGGCGGGCTGTTCTGCAATAAGGGAAACGATAAAGGCCAAGGCTCCAGATCGTCATTGTGGCGAGAGAGCCTTTGCCCTGTTCCTGGAGTATCGGAATGGTCGCAAGGCTTGTCACTTTTGTCACCCTGCTCGCCTTTCTTGCCGGTTGCGGCGGTCGGCCCATTGGCGTCATGACGCCCACGGGCGAGCGCGTGCAGGGCACCTCTGCGGTCAATCTGCTGGTGGCAACAACCCGGGCGCCGTCTGAGGACAAAGCCATTCTCTTTGGAGGCGAGCGCGGAACGGGGCTGAAGGTCGATGCCATCTCCGTTTCCATTCCGCCCGAAGCCAACCGCGCGGTCGGTCAGGTGCAGTGGCCGAAGAAGCTTCCCGCTGATCCGTTGAAGAACTTCACCACTGTTTCGGTTGAACCGGTGAAGAATGATCGGGACACCCAGAGCTGGATCAAGCGCAACAGCCTGAAGAACAAGCGTGTTCTGGTCTTCGTCCATGGCTTCAACAATCGCTATGAGGAATCGGTCTACCGCTTTGCGCAGATCGTGCATGATTCCGGCTCCGATGTGATGCCTGTTGTTTTCACCTGGCCGTCTCGCGCCAGCGTGTTCGATTATAATTACGACAAGGAAAGCACCAATTATTCCCGCGATGCGCTGGAAGAAATGCTGACACGGCTGGCGAAAGACAATGCCGTCAGCGACGTGACCATCATGGCCCATTCCATGGGAACGTGGCTTGCGGTGGAGGCCCTGCGCCAGATGGCGATCCGCCATGGCCGGGTCTATCCCAAGATCAACAATGTCATTCTGGCCGCACCAGATCTCGATGTGGACGTGTTTGCCCGCCAATATGCAAGCCTTGGCGCGGACAAGCCGAAGTTCACCCTGTTCGTCTCTCAGGATGACAGGGCGCTCAGCCTTTCCCGCCGCATCTCCGGTAATGTCGACCGCCTCGGCCAGATCGACCCTGCCGCTGAACCCTATCGCAGCCAGCTGGAAAGTGCCGGTATTACCGTTCTCGATCTCACCAAGCTGAAATCCGGCGATCGCCTCAACCATGGCAAATTTGCCGAAAGCCCAGAAGTTGTGCGCCTTATCGGCGGGCGGTTGATCGACGGCCAGACGGTGACGGATTCCGATGTTGGCCTGGGTGAGGCCATTGGCGCAGTCGGCATCGGCGCAGCCCAGACGGTCGGCACCGCGGCCAGCGTCGTCGTCAGCGCGCCCATTGCCGTCTTCGATCCGCGAACCCGCGAGAATTATGGCCGTCAGGTCGAGCGCCTCGGTCGCTCAGTCGGCAACACCGTAGGCTCCGTCGGAGACACCGCAACCAGCGTCATCGATCCGCAAGGGCAAAACAGCGGCACGCGCCGGTCTGATGATTGCAGCCTTCCAGCCAATCGCGGGAAATCCGCATGCCGGGATCGCTGAGCGCATAATATACAAACAGTATTTTGTACGCTATGAGCGTGCATCTCAATTCCTGCCGGAGTGATCGCCATGCGCTTCAAACGTACCCTTCAGCTCCTCGATGTTCATTGCGAAGGTGAAATCGGGCGCGTTGCGACCGGCGGTGTTCCCAAAATTCCGGGCAACACGGTGGCCGAACAGTTGCATTGGCTCAACACCGATCCGAAGGGCGAAGAACTCCGGCGCTTTCTGACACTGGAACCGCGCGGCGCGCCCATCGGCTCCGTCAACCTTCTGCTGCCGCCAAAGCACCCGGATGCGGATGCCGCCTTCGTCATTCTCCAGCCGGATCAGGCGCATGCAAGCTCCGGCTCCAATTCCATCTGCGCCACCACCGCCCTGCTGGAAAGCGGCATGGTGGAGATGAAGGAGCCGGAAACCATCGTGATGCTGGAAACGGCCGCCGGTCTGGTGAAGGCCACCGCTACCTGCCGCGACGGGCGCTGCGAAAAGGTGACGCTCACCATGGTGCCGTCCTTCGTGCATGAACTTGATGTGGAGATCGACACGCCGGACTGGGGCCGCATCCGCATGGATATCGCCTATGGCGGCATCTTCTATGCGCTCGTCGACGTGGGCCAGAACGGCCTCACCATAGACAAGGCCAATGCTGCAAAGCTCGTCGCCGCAGGCATGGTGCTGAAAGACATCGTCAACCGCGACTTGCCCGTGGTGCACCCGGAAATTCCCGCCATTTCAGGCGTCGCCTATGTGATGTTCCGCGATACCGAGGCCGATGGCACCATCCGCACCTGCACCACCATGTGGCCGGGCCGGGCGGATCGCTCGCCCTGCGGCACCGGCAACTCGGCCAATCTCGCCACGCTGCATGCGCGCGGCAAGGTCAAGGTCGGCGATACCTACACCTCCCGCTCCATCATCGGCACGCAGTTCGAAGTTGGGTTGTCAGCCGTTACCGAGGTCGCTGGCAAGCCAGCTGTCATTCCCACCATTGCCGGGCGCGGCTTTACCTTCGGCATGCACCAGGTCTGGCTGGATCCCAATGATCCGCTGGCGGATGGCTTTGCAATGACCGATGTCTGGGGTCCGCAGGCGGGCGCGATTTGACCCGCTGAGGGTTGGAAAAAGTCTCTCTGGACGTTGTTTTCTTCCATGGAATGGTGCTAAACGGGCGTAATTCCAGCATGATCCAGAGGTTTTACGATGAAGTCGATCACCCTTCGCCGCCCTGATGACTGGCACCTGCATTTGCGCGATGGTGCAATGCTGGAAGGCGTGATTGCCGATACCAGCCGCCATTTCGCCCGCGCCATCATCATGCCGAACCTCGTTCCGCCTGTCGTTACGACAGCAGATGCCATCGCCTATAAGGAGCGCATCACCAGGGCCATTCCCGCAGGTGACCGCTTCCAGCCGCTGATGACGCTGTACCTGACGGAACACACCAGCCCTGATGATGTGGAAGAAGGCAAGACGAGCGGCCTCATCCATGCCGTCAAGCTTTACCCCGCCGGTGCCACCACCAACTCCCATGGCGGCGTCAGGGATATGGACAAGGCCATGCCGGTGCTGGAGCGCATGGCGAAGATCGGTCTGCCGCTTTGCGTCCACGGCGAAGTCACGACGCCCGAAGTGGATATTTTCGACCGCGAGAAGGTCTTCATCGAAACGGTTCTGGAGCCGCTGCGAAAGCGCCTGCCCGAGCTGAAGGTGACGATGGAGCATGTGACGACACAGGACGGCGTCGACTATATCAAGTCATCCAAGGCCAATCTCGCAGGCACCATCACCACCCACCACCTCATCATCAACCGCAACGCCATTCTGGTCGGCGGTATCAAGCCGCATTATTATTGCCTGCCGGTTGCCAAGCGCGAAGAGCACCGCTTGGCGCTGCGCGCTGCCGCCACATCCGGCGACAGCAGATTTTTCCTCGGCACGGATTCCGCCCCGCATGTGGACCCGTTGAAGGAATGCGCCTGTGGCTGTGCGGGCATCTACACCTCCATCAACACCATGAGCTGCCTTGCGCACGTGTTCGAGCAGGACAATGCGCTGGACAAGCTGGAAGCCTTCACCTCGCTCAGCGGCCCCGCATGGTACGGCCTTGCCCCGAACGAGGAAACCATCACGCTCATCAAGCGCGATGAGCCGGTCAGCTTCCCAGAAAAGATCGAGACGGGCGCTGGCCCCGTCACCGTATTTGACCCCATGTTCCCATTGCACTGGGATGTCGCCTAAGTTTTTCAATTCACTGCCGGTTCGTCCGGCAGTTTTTCTATGTAGAACCTGATCAAAGAGGAAACGCCCGATGTCCACATTCACATTCACGGATCGCGCCCTGGTGGCAGAACTTGTCGCGAAGATGCTGTGGGAGATCAAGGCGGTTCATTTCAATTCGGAAAGCCCCTACACTTTCGCATCGGGCATGAAGAGCCCCGTCTATATCGACATGCGCAAGCTGATTTCCTATCCGCGCATTCGCTCCACCGTCATGGATTTCGCAGCCGCAAAAATCGTCGCTGATGCCGGTTTTGAAAAATTCGATTGCGTGGCCGGTGGCGAGACAGCAGGCATCCCGTTCGCCGCCTTTCTGGCGGAACGCCTTGGCCTGCCCATGATCTATTGCCGCAAGAAGCCCAAGGGCCATGGCCGCAATGCGCAGATCGAAGGCCATATGCCCGAAGGCGCACGCGTGCTGGTCATCGAGGATCTGACGACCGCTGGCGGCTCCATGTTCACCTTCATCGAAGCCATCCGCGCCGCCGGTGGCATTGTCGATCACGGCATCGCCCTGTTCTATTATGGCATCTTCCAGGAAGCCGAAGCCCGCTTTGCCAACGGAAATGTGAAGCTGCATTACCTCAGCACATGGCGCGATGTTCTGGCTGTCGCACGCTCCGAAAAGCTGTTCGATGACAAGACCCTGTCGGAAGTCGAAGCCTTCCTCGACAATCCGCTGCCATGGTCTGCCGCCCGCGGCGGGGTCAGCGAATTGCCGCAATCCTGATCTTTTCTGGCGAAACATTTTCAGCTTCAAGGCGACTGGAAAAGTCGTGCGAAGTTGTTTAAATCGATTTAGTTTTTGGTACGGAGGAAAACCGGATGATCCTGTGTTGTGGTGAAGCCCTGATCGACATGCTGCCGCGTGAAACCACGAAGGGCGAAGCCGGTTTTGCGCCCTATGCGGGCGGGGCGGTCTTCAACACGGCCATCGCGCTGGGTCGTCTCGGTGTTCCCTCTGCCTTCTTCTGCGGTATCGCCGATGACATGATGGGCGAGATCCTGAAAGACACGCTGAAGGCCAGCAATGTGGATTACAGCCTCTGCGCCTTCTCCAACCGCCCCTCCACCATTGCCTTCGTCAAGCTGGTGGACGGCCACGCGACATACGCCTTTTACGATGAAGGCACGGCGTTGCGGATGCTGTCTGAAAGCGATCTGCCCAATATCGGTCCCGATTGCGAAGCCATGCATTTCGGCGCCATTAGCCTCATTCCAGAACCTTGCGGCGGCACTTATGAGGCGCTTCTGATGCGCGAACACGAAAAGCGCGTCATCTCGCTCGACCCCAACATCCGCCCCGGCTTCATCAAGGACAAGCAGAAACACCTCGACCGCATCAACCGCATGGCCGCCAAGTCTGACATCGTCAAGTTCTCGGATGAGGATCTGGCATGGTTCGGTCTCGAAGGCGATGAAGACACGCTCGCCCGCCACTGGCTCCACCACGGCGCCAAGCTCGTCGTCGTCACGCGCGGTGCAGAAGGCGCGGTCGGCTACACCGCAAACCTTCGCGTAGAAGTGCCAAGCGAGCGCGTCGATGTCGTCGACACCGTCGGCGCAGGCGACACTTTCGACGCCGGCATCCTCGCCTCGCTGAAACTCCAGGGCCTCCTCACCAAGCCACAAGTGGCCTCATTGACGGAAGACCAGATCACCAAGGCACTCGCACTCGGCGCAAAGGCTGCTGCTGTGACGGTATCACGCGCAGGCGCCAACCCACCTTGGGCTGAGGAGATCGGGCTTTAAGGAGATGTTTCGCCGGTTTTGGACCAGCGTTTTTCCGCTCTGCCTTTCTTCGGCCAAAACACTCCCTCTATAAGCGACGATGGAAATCCTCGAGGCCTATATCCCTGAAGACGTCGGCTCCATGCTGGTCATGGCCGTTATCGCGGTCATCGCCATCTGGCTGGTGATGTTCGTCGTGCGCAAACTCATCGGGATCGCGCTGCTCGCCGCCGTCGTCATCGGCGGCATGATGGTCTGGCAAAACCCGGCAGTGCTGGGCACCGCGCAAGATACAGCCATGCGCTATTATGACCAGTGGCATGATGGCGGAAGGTCGGATGACGGCCAGCGCCGCTGGTAGCGTCTGCGGGCCACCCCTCGGCCCTTCGCGGGTGAATGACAGAAGCAATCTAAGAACTGCTCTTCAGTTTGGCTATGTCCCCGCTGGTCAACG
Organism: Rhizobium sp. WCS2018Hpa-16; assembly: GCF_031843705.1. Classification (NCBI taxonomy): domain Bacteria; kingdom Pseudomonadati; phylum Pseudomonadota; class Alphaproteobacteria; order Hyphomicrobiales; family Rhizobiaceae; genus Rhizobium; species Rhizobium sp. WCS2018Hpa-16. The sequence goes on along the minus strand of NZ_JAVTIX010000002.1, from coordinate 313,558 downwards.
CCTCGAGATTGGCTTCGATCTTGTCGAGATGCCAGTCCCACCAGGCAAGGCGTAGAAGCTCTTCGATCACGTCCTGCGAATATCTCATGCGAATAATGCGTGCGGGATTACCACCGACAACCGCATAGGGCGGCACGTTACGCGTGACCACTGATGCCGCGGCAATGATCGCGCCGCTGCCGATGTGGACCCCCGGCATGATGGCGGCGTTCTGGCCAATCCACACATCGTGGTCGACAATCGTGTCCTTGACGGGCAAATCCTTGTAGCCGAATGTCTCTGGCTTGAAGATGCGGAATGGGTAGGTCGTGAACCCCGTCATGGGATGGTTGGCAGAGCTGGTGATGAAATAGCTGCCTCTGGCAATCTGGGCGAATTTACCGATGACAAGCTTTTTGCGAACCCCGTGACCAAGAAAAGGCGCGAGGATAGCTGCGGTGTCTTCAAGCTTGCCAGAATGCGTGTAATAGCTGAAATCACCGATTTCCATGCGCGGATGGTCGATGACGTTGTTGAGATGGACCGTCTCTTTAAACACAGTTCCGTCTGGCAGTGTTATTGGATAAACGGCCTTCGCGTCGAGAAGAACCACGTGAACCTCCCGCTGATTTGACTCCACCTCAGCCTATTGGCTCGGACATTCACAATCCATCCAGAGCTGATTATGTCTCCGATGAATAATTTTGATATCCTAATATTCAGCCAAGGGCATGGAAAACTAAAGAAGTAGCTTCCCACGCAATCTCATTTGTTGATATCGCGCCAAATACGCAGAAAATGGGATCATCCTTTCCCTTCGTGCGTTAAGCCGCTGCTGCGGTCGTCGCGCTATTACGGAATTTCAATATGTCTTCTTCTTCCTCAACGTATCAAAGGCCGTTTTATACGTCTTTCGGCTTTCAGGTTTTTGCCGCCATGGTCGTCGGTCTGGTGCTGGGTTATATTGCCCGCCAGATGGGCGCGACCGAGGCAGGGCCGAACTGGCTGGTGCAGACGCTGGCTACTATCGGAACGATTTTCGTGCAGCTTTTGCGGGCCTTGGTGCCGCTATTGATCTTCACTGCGATTGTCGCCTCCATTGCCAATTTGCGTGAGCTGAACAATGCAGCCCGCCTCGTCTGGCAGACGCTGTTGTGGTTTGCGATCACAGCGCTGATTGCGGTTCTGATCGGCATCACGCTGGGTCTCGTCATCCAGCCCGGCATCAATTCGGGCGTAGCGGTCACCGCCGCTGCGGTTCCGTCCAGCACGGGTTCGTGGCTTGATTTCCTCAAAGGGCTTATCCCTGCCAACCTGCTTGGCCTTCAGGCATCCACCAAGATTACACAGGGCGGCGCCACCACCGCACTCAACTTCAACGTCCTGCAAATTCTGGTGATTTCGATCGCGGTCGGTATCGCTGCCTTGCAGGTGGGTGAAAAGGCAGAGCCGTTTCTCGCCTTCAACCGCTCGCTGCTGGCCATCACCCGAAAGATCCTGTGGTGGGTCATCCGCCTCACACCCATCGGCACCATCGGCCTGCTGGGCAACGCGGTTGCGGTCTATGGTTGGGAGGCTCTCGCCTCGCTCGGCTGGTACTCGGCGGCCATCTATATCGGCCTCGCCCTCGTGCTGTTTGTGGTCTACCCGGTGATCCTCACCCTGAATGGCCTCAACCCGGTACGGTTCTTTGCAGGCGCATGGCCAGCCATTCAGCTTGCCTTCGTGTCCCGCTCCTCCATCGGCACGCTGCCAGTGACTGAGCAGGTCACCGAGCGCAATCTCGGCGTGCCGCGTGAATATGCAGCCTTTGCCGTGCCGTTGGGTGCAACCACCAAGATGGATGGATGTGCTGCGATCTATCCGGCGATCTCGGCGATCTTCGTCGCCCAGTTCTACGGCGTCCCACTTGGCATTCAGGAATATGTGCTGATCGCCTTTGTCTCCGTGCTTGGTTCGGCAGCAACAGCGGGCCTGACGGGCGCAACCGTCATGCTGACGCTGACGCTCTCCACGCTCGGTCTGCCTTTGCAGGGCGTTGGCCTTCTACTGGCGGTCGATCCTATCCTTGATATGGGACGCACCGCCGTTAATGTTGCGGGTCAGGCGTTGATCCCCACCATTGTGGCAAAGCGTCAGGGCATTCTGGATCAGGCAGCCTATGACCGTCAGGACGGCATTGACGGTCTGGACCCTGCGCAAGCCGCAGCGTAAACCACCTTCAAACACAAAACCCGCCGGTTGCCCGGCGGGTTTTTGAATTTTACGGAGTGGGCAGAATCTCTTAGAATTCCTGCCATTCGTCGCGGGATTGCGCCACCGCCGTATTGCCGCTGAAGGCGCGGGCAACATTGCCCATCATCTTGCGAACGGGCGATGCAACCGGTGCAGAGCGTGGCGTGGCCGCCGCTGGGCGGGATGGTTGAGCCGAGTAGGACGCCATCTGGCCACCCTCGTCACCCAGGCGGAACCGTCCGACCAGCGACACAAGGCTTTCCGCCTCGCTGCTGAGCTTATGGGTGGCAGCAGAGGTTTCTTCCACCATTGCAGCATTGCGCTGCGTAACCTGATCCATCTGGTTGATGGCAAGGTTAACTTCGTTGAGGCCAGTCGACTGCTCTTTCGCAGAAGCCGCGATGGAGTGGATGTGGTCGTTGATGCTGAGAACGCGGGTCTCGATTTCGCTGAGCACTTCGCCCGTGCGCTGAACAAGCGTCACGCCCTTGCCCACTTCCTCGCCAGACTTCGTAATCAGAGCCTTGATGTCTTTCGCTGCGTTGGCAGAACGCTGAGCAAGCTCACGCACTTCCTGCGCCACAACCGCAAAGCCCTTGCCGGCTTCGCCTGCACGCGCGGCTTCAACACCGGCATTCAGCGCCAGAAGGTTGGTCTGGAAAGCAATCTCATCAATGACATTGATGATCTGGCTGATTTCTTTCGACGCCTGCTCGATGCGGCCCATGGCAGACACCGCTTCACCCACGACCTTGGCAGACTGCGCTGTCTTTTCCTTGGTCTCGGTCACCATGGAGCTGGCTTCCTGAGCGCGGTCGGTGGAGTTGCGAACCACGGCGGTAATCTGGTCCAACGCAGCGGAGGTTTCCTCCAGAGCTGCAGCCTGCTGCTCGGTGCGCTTGGATAGATCATTGGCGGCAGAGCGCAATTCATTGGCATTGCCGTTGATGCTGCCCGTGCTGCCCCGAACTTCAGACATCGTGTCCTTCAGCTTGTCAAATGTCTCGTTGACATTGGCCTGGAGCTTCGCAAACACGCCATGGAAGTTGCCGTTCATGGTCTGGGTCAGGTCGCCATTGGCCAGGCTTTCGATAACGCGGCCGGTTTCCGTCACGCCGCGATCGACGCTCTCCATCAGCGCATTGATGTTCTGCGCAAAGCGGTTGAGGGCTTCGTCGCCATAGTCCTTGTTGATACGCGACGTGAAGTCTCCAGCCGCTGCGGCGCTGACGATATCAGCCATGCTGGCCTGCAACTCGTCGCTGTTAGCGCGCATGGACATTTCCTGCGAAGACTTGCGGCGCGCTTCTTGCCCATTGCGCTTGAACACTTCAACGGCAGCCGCCATTTCGCCAATCTCATCCTTGCGGTCGAGATAAGGCACTGCCGTGTTCAGATCGCCTTCGGCAACGGCGTTCATCACATTGGATACTTTGAGAATAGGGCCGCTGAGTTCCTTGGATGCAATATAGACACCGAATGCAGCGCCAGCCGCTACTCCGGCCACCGTCACAAAGGCAACGACGAGGAAGATGAACTGGCTGAAGGCCTCGATCTCAGCCTTGACGGCATCCAGAGACTTGAGGTCATCCTTGACCACGGCGTCGATCTCGGCCTGGTAGGCCTTGCGGTTTTCGCGGTTCGCTTCATTGTTGCCCTGGGTATTGGCATCCTGAGGGCTGACTTCGCGGCCAAGTCGCGCCGTTTCCGTGCGGAAGGTGCGGAATTCGGCAAAGCGTTTTTCGAGGTTGGCGAATTGTGCGGCCTGCTCTGCGGGCACCTGTGGCTTCCAGGCGTCGAGCAATTTGCTCATATCATCAAGATTTTTCACGATGCCATCGGCAAATTTTGAAGCGGCGGCAATGTCCTTGGCGCCATAGACGCCGCGAGATTCCATAACAACCGCTGTGACCAGACGGTTCAATTTCTCACCAAGAAGTGCGCGGTCAGCAACAGCATCCAATGCGATTGTCTGCGTGTGATATTCTCTAACTGCATAAATCGCCAGGCCGCCGATGGTGCAAGCAACAAGGCTTAACAGCCCGACCAGAAGATTGATCTTACCGCGTATTTTCACTTTCTACTCCCTTTTCAGACCCCACCCCCCAAAAAGCCAAGAAACGCCCCCGCGAAGATAGTTCAGCATGACAACGTTTAATCAGTTTCCATTAAAAAAGGATTTCCAATACTATACGCGAAATCACCCATAGGTTGCCGTTGGTAACGACCGCACCCAAACAAGCAACGCTGGCCCCTCTCCTGACGCCCTACACGCTCCGGGAAGGATGCCGTTCAGCAATTGACTTTATGGCGCTTAAGCCCTTATAAGCCCGCACGTCTGGGCGTTTGCCGCTTGTGCAATCATTCCCGGGCGAAAAACGAAACGCTCTTGTCCCATAAGGGGCAAAGTCAAGAAGGGCCGCACCCCGCGGTATTAAATAAATGTCTAAGCGTACTTTCCAGCCATCCAAGCTTGTTCGCAAGCGTCGTCATGGTTTCCGTTCCCGCATGGCAACTGCCGGCGGTCGCAAGGTTCTGGCCGCTCGCCGCACACGCGGCCGCGCCCGTCTCTCGGCCTAAACCGGCCACAGCCCGATGAAAGTCGTGGCACATGACGCATGAGAAAAAAATACCCGGTCGGTTGAAAAACCGACCGGAGTTTCTTGCTGTTCAGGCAGGGGAAAAGAGGCGAGGCAGCACATTTCTTCTGGAAGTGCTGGATCGCAAACAGCCGGAAACCGAGCCCAGGGTCGGTTTTACGGTCACAAAACGCCAAGGCAATGCGGTTGAACGCAACCGTATGCGCCGCCGCTTGAGAGAAGCCGTCAGGCACTCCGCAGGGTTTGCAATGAAACCCGGACATGACTATGTGATTGTCGCCCGAAGGGACGTACTGAAAACCGAATTCGCCGTACTGGAACACTTGCTCACAGAGCGGATCGAAGGACGAGCGAAATCCGGACGCCCCCGGGAGACCCGCTCCAGGAAAGAATGATGGAAAAAAACCGCAACTACTTTATCGCGATAGGCCTTTCGGTTGTCATCGTGCTTGCCTGGCAGTTCCTCTACATGAACCCGCGCATAGAGCAGCAGCGCCGCGCCGAAGAGGCTCGACAGGCGCAGCAGGCAACGCAGCAGACAACAACGACCAATGCCGCACCCGGCACGGCCGCCGCTCCAGCAGGCACATTGCCCGGCGCCACCGGCCAGCAGGCAGCCACGGTTTCTCGCGAGGAATCGCTGACGAAATCGCAGCGCATCGAAATCGACACTAACGCCGTTCAGGGCTCCATCAGCCTCACCGGCGCGCGTCTGGATGACATCCGCCTCAAGGAATACCATGAGACCGTGGATGACTCGAGCCCGCTGATCACGCTGTTTTCTCCGTCCGACACCCGTGACGGCTATTTCACAGAGCTTGGCTATATCGCCGGTGAAGCCACCGCAGGTTCCGCTCCCGGCCCTTCCACGGTCTGGACTGCACCTCAGGGCGCAAAGCTGACCGAGACGACGCCTGTTACGCTGACCTTTACCAATGATGTCGGCGTTGTATTCACGCGCACGCTCGCCATTGACGATCACTACATGATCACCGTCACGGACAAGATCGAGAACCCCGGCCAGGCGCCAGTGTCCTTCTCGACCTATGGCCGCATCACCCGTAACAACAAGCCGACAACGCCTGCCGTCTTCGTTATTCACGAAGGCTTCCTGGGCGTGGCTGGTACAGAAGCGGGCCTGACGGAAGACACCTACAAGAACATCGAGGAAAAGCCAGTTACGCTGCCTAAGGCTATGGGCGGCTGGCTTGGCATCACCGATAAGTACTGGGCGGCAGCCATCGTTCCTCCGCAGAATGTTGCGGTTGAAACGCGCTACTCGCACTTCACAGACGGTCAGCCGCGCTACCAGGCAGACTATCGCAGCGATGCCATGACTGTGGCACCGGGTCAGTCCATCGAGCTGAAGAACCTCGTCTTTGCAGGCGCCAAGGAAGTTCCGCTGGTTGACCGCTATGAGACGCAGTACAGCATTCCGAAGTTCGACCGCCTGATCGACTGGGGCTGGTTCTACTTCATCACCAAGCCGATGTTCAAACTGATGGATTTCTTCTTCCGTTATTTTGGCAACTTCGGCGTCGCCATTCTCATGACCACCATCGTCGTGAAGCTTCTATTCTTCCCGCTGGCCAGCAAGCAATACGCGTCCATGGCCAACATGAAGCGCATGCAGCCGAAAATGGAAGAGCTCAAAGCCAAGCATGGCGATGACCGCATGGCCATGCAGCAGGCCATGATGGCGCTCTACAAGGAAGAGAAGATCAACCCGGTGGCCGGTTGCTGGCCGATGCTGTTGCAGATCCCGGTCTTCTTCGCGCTCTACAAGGTCATTTACGTCACCATCGAAATGCGCCATGCGCCGTTCTTCGGCTGGATTCATGACCTTTCTGCGCCGGATCCGACCTCGCTGTTCAACCTGTTCGGCCTCCTGCCTTACGATGTGCCGCACTTCCTCATGATCGGCGTCTGGCCAATCATTATGGGCATCACCATGTTCATGCAGATGCGCATGAACCCGACGCCTCCAGATCCGACACAGGCGATGATCTTCACCTGGATGCCGCTGATCTTCACCTTCATGCTGGCGTCGTTCCCTGCCGGTCTCGTCATCTACTGGGCATGGAACAACACGCTCTCAATCTCCCAGCAGGCCCTCATCATGAAGCGCCACGGCGCCAAGATTGAGTTGTTTGACAACCTCAAGAGCCTGTTCAAACGAAAGCCGGTGGAAACCAAATGACCAGCGATAACAAAGGCGGCCAACCGGCAACGGAAAAGCCGCTCTTCGGACGGCCCTGGATTTTCATTCGTGGCGTTCCCGCCATGAAATTCCTGCCGCCCGAAGGTCCGCCTGAAATCGCCTTTGCCGGACGCTCCAACGTTGGCAAGTCTTCGCTCATCAACGCGCTCGTCGGCCATAAGGGGCTGGCGCGCACGTCCAACACGCCGGGCCGTACGCAGGAACTGAACTACTTCGTTCCTGAAGGTTATTCCGGTGAGCCTGGCGATCTTCCGCCCATGGCGCTGGTGGATATGCCGGGTTACGGCTATGCACAGGCACCCAAGGACCATGTGGATGCCTGGACGAAACTGGTGTTCGATTATCTGCGTGGCCGCGCCACGTTGAAGCGCGTCTACCTGCTGATCGACTCGCGCCATGGCATCAAGGCCAATGACGAGGATGTTCTGAAGATCCTCGACAAGGCCGCGATCTCCTACCAGATCGTGTTGACCAAGACCGACAAGATCAAGGATGTGGGCGTTCCTCGCCTCATCAATGAAACGTTGGAAAAGATCCGCAAGCGTCCAGCGGCTTACCCGGAAGTTCTGGCCACATCGTCGGAGAAAACCTCCGGTCTAGATGACGTCCGTGCAGAAATCTGCAAGACCGTCGGCATCAAGTAAGGTCACGAGCCATTAAGATCCAAAAGAGGTGCGCCAGTCGCACCTCTTTTTTTATGTTTGTTTAGGCTGCGTTCAAGCCAGTAAAAATGACACCCATACGAGTGACGCCACCGCCAGCAGCCGCCAGAAGCTGACTGAGCCCCAAAGGCCTGATAATAGCCTTAGGATGCCCGACAGGCCGTTATGCCGCCGCTGTGTTCGCCTTACCCCATCGCGCCCGGCAATGGCGCCATAGGCCGAATAAGCGCGCTGGTCATTATGCTGGGTCTGGGAAAGATTGTCCTGCCAGCGGCGCACGGTCGCGGCAAACTGGCGGTCTGTCTTTATGCGTTTGGCAAGTTGGGCATTCGCCGCCTCACTCAATGCGCCGAGCACATATTCGCCCGCCAGCACCTCGTCGTTCAAACCGCTCCGTTTCTCCCGATCTGGCAAGGTCATTCGCCAAACAACTCCCCGCTGTCATGCAAAATCGATATCATGGCACTGCTTCGGCTCTCTCCACCCGACGCACCCATGGCCTCCACCTGTTAAGCTGTGCTGATTGGTGGATGTTGTCAATCGGATTGGCCTGCCTTGATGGGACAGGGTTTGAATTTTCTGCAAGCGATGCGCTCTGCGTTGTTTCATCTGTCAAAAACTTGGGCTAAAAGCGCGGCAATCAACGACGAGGATCTTTCCCATGGCGTCTTCCGAAAGCGAAATGCAGGCCCGGCTTCTGGCGCAGGCCCTGCCCTTCATGCAAAAATACGAAAACAAGACCATCGTGGTGAAATATGGCGGGCATGCCATGGGCGATTCGAGCCTGGGCAAGGCCTTTGCCGAGGATATCGCCCTCCTCAAGCAGTCCGGCATCAACCCCATCGTCGTCCATGGCGGCGGCCCACAGATCGGCGCGATGCTGAGCAAGATGGGCATCGAATCAAAGTTCGAAGGTGGCCTGCGCGTCACCGATGCCAAGACCGTCGAAATCGTTGAAATGGTTCTGGCCGGTTCGATCAACAAGGAGATCGTCGCCCTCATCAACCAGACCGGCGAATGGGCCATCGGCCTGTGCGGCAAGGATGGCAACATGGTCTTCGCCGAAAAGGCAAAGAAGACCGTCATCGATCCCGACAGCAATATCGAGCGCGTCCTCGATCTTGGCTTCGTGGGTGAAGTGGTTGAAGTCGACCGCACGTTGCTCGACCTTCTGGCCAAGTCCGAAATGATCCCCGTGATTGCGCCGGTTGCTCCGGGACGCGACGGCGCGACCTACAATATCAACGCCGATACGTTTGCGGGCGCCATCGCCGGTGCGCTGCATGCCACTCGTCTGCTGTTCCTGACGGATGTTGAAGGCGTTCTCGACAAGAACAAGGAGCTCATCAAGGAGCTGACGGTTTCCCAGGCGCGGGCGCTCATCAAGGATGGCACGATTTCCGGTGGCATGATCCCCAAGGTCGAGACGTGCATCGAAGCCATCAAGGCAGGCGTTCAGGGCGTTGTCATTCTCAATGGCAAGACCGCCCATTCGGTTCTGTTGGAGATTTTCACCGAAGGTGCGGGCACGCTCATCGTTCCCTGATTTAAGAAAACAGCAAACCCAGGATGCCGCTGACAATCAGCAGGCATCCTGCAAGCTCCATGGCGTTGACCCGTTCCCGAAACAGGAACCACGACGCCATGAAGGTAAAGATCAGTTCGATCTGGCCAAGCGCGCGGACATAGGCCACCTGCTGCAGCGTCATCGCGGTGAACCAGCAGGCAGAGCCGATCACCCCGGCAATGCCGACCAGCGCCGATGAGCGCCATGTCACCAGCACCTGCACGATCTCGGATCTGTCTTTCCATGCCATCCAGACCAGCATGAAAACGGTTTGAAACGTGGTGACGCATGCGAGCGTCACGGCCGCAGACATGATCGGCCCGGCCCCTTCGAGAGACAGCGATGCGCTGCGGTAGGCCACGGCTGAAACGCCGAACATGCCGCCTGACGCAATTCCGATCAACGCCGTGCGGCTGGTCATCGCCGTCAAAGTGTTTCGCCAGGATAATGGCATCCGCGCCACGGAAATCGTCATCACACCAAGGACGCCGACCAAAATGGCGCCGATGGCACCGGCATTGAGCTTTTCGCCCAAGATGACAAAGCCGAACAAGGCTGCCTGCACCGGCTCCGTTTTGGAATAGGCCGTGCCGACTGCGAAATTACGCAGCGAAAACAGATGCACCAGCATCATCGTCGCATAGATTTGTGCCAAGCCACCGACGACAGCCCACAGGAAAAAGCCTGTGGTGAAGCTCGGCAAGATCTCGCCCATTCCCATATGCAGAAAGAACACATAGGCAACCGCAATCGGAAAGCCGTATCCGAAGCGAACGAAGCTTGCGCCGCGCGTTCCGAGCGACCCCTGCAATTGCTTTTGCAATGCGGAGCGCAGGTTCTGCATGAAGGCGGCGGCGATGGTGATGGGTATCCAGAGTTCCATGCCTTTGGTTATCACGCCCGCACTGACGCCCCAAAGCCCGGAAAATGGCGTAAGTGTCGCCTTTTCGATTTTCTTTGGGCTGGCGACAGGGCATAACAGGCCCATGAGCACGAAACCGAAGAACGCACCGAACCCCGCCGAATTTTCCCATGTGACCGAGTGGGTCTTCGATCTCGACAACACGCTTTATCCGCATGAGATAAACCTGTTTTCGCAGATCGACAAAAACATGACGGCCTATGTGGCCGAGCTTTTGCAGCTGGAGCCCGACGAAGCGCGCAAGCTGCAAAAACAGTATTATCATGAGCATGGCACCACGCTTCAGGGGCTGATGATCCATTATGGTATTGATCCCGATGCCTTTCTGGAACGCGCCCACGCCATCGATTACTCAGCCCTGCTGCCAAACCCGGAACTGGGCGAAGCGATCAAGGCCTTGCCGGGGCGCAAATTCATTCTGACCAATGGCAGCGTGCCGCATGCGCAGGCGGCTGCCGGGGCGCTGGGCATTCTCGACCATTTCGAGGATATTTTCGACATTGTCGCCGCCGATTACCTGCCAAAGCCTGCCAGCGCGACCTATGAGAAGTTCGCCGCCCTTGCCAAGCTGGACACGACAAAGGCCGCCATGTTCGAGGACCTGCCGCGCAATCTGACGGCACCGAAGGCTCTTGGCATGAAGACCGTGCTTCTGGTGCCGCGCAATCTCGAAGGCATCGTCATGGAGCGCTGGGAAATTCCTGCAACCAGCGACGACCACATCGATTTCGTGACCGATGATCTGACCGGCTTTCTGAAAGCGCTGCCCGGGACCTGACATCAGGAGGTTACCGATTTGTCATGCACATTACTGATGTTTAAGTAGCGAAAGTGGCATGAGATGACTACCTTTCAACCAGGGACAGCATTTGAAAGGTATAGACCATGACAATCAGAAAATTCGCTCTTACGGCGCTTGGCGCGGCTCTGGTCCTGAGCACAACAGCCCCGATGTCCATGGCAGCACCGCGTGGCCCTGGCAAGGATGGTCCGCCCATGCGCCCTGAACTGGCCTATGTCTATTTGCTGAAGACAGCCGATACGAACAAGGACGGCAAGATTTCCAAGGAGGAGTTTGCCGCACGCCAGGACGCTTTGTTCACACAGATCGACGCCAACAAGGATGGGACGGTTACGCCGAAGGAAATGCGGGACTTCCGCAAAGCCCGGATGGATGAGTTCCGTGCCGCCAATCCGCGTCCAGAGCGTGAAAAGATGGAAGGTCGCGAAGGCAAGAAGGCTGGAGCTGAGCATGCAGAGCGCGACGGCAAGGGCCATGAAGGCCGCAAGCACGAGGGCCGCGAAGGTGGCAAGCGTCCCGGTGGCCGGATGAACGCGATGTTCGCCATGGTCGATACCGATGGCAACGGCCAGATCAGCAAGGCTGAATATACAGCGGCCGGCGAAAAGATGTTTGCCCGCCTCGACAAGAACACAGATGGCGTCATCAGCATCGACGACATGCCGGACCGTCCGTTCATGTAATTTTCTAAACATCTGAGAAGCAAAGCCCGCCTCGCGCGGGCTTTGTGCATTCCGGCATTTGCGCTTTTCACTAGCGGGCTTCGTGCTATATCAGGTCATTGCTATCTGAAGGATATGTTCGTGAGCGCCGCCACCCTCCTTGCCTATGCAACCGCCCTCTTCATCGCCGCCGCCATACCGGGGCCAGGCATGACGGCGATTGTGGCGCGGGCGCTGGGCTCCGGCTTTCGCGAAACCTTCTTCATGGGACTTGGACTGGTGCTGGGTGACATGGTCTATCTGACCGCCGTGATTCTTGGCCTCGCCTTCGTTGCGCAGACCTTTCAGGAAGCCTTCATGGTTCTGAAAATCGCGGGCGCCGCCTACCTTCTTTACATTGCTTGGAAGCTGTGGACGGCGGGGCTTTTGCCGCAGGATTTGCAGGCAAAGAAAAGCACCAGCATCGGCATGTCTTTCCTGTCGGGTCTGTTGATCACGCTTGGCAACCCAAAGACCATGCTGTTTTACGTGGCCCTGGTGCCGACGCTGATCGACATCCGCATGATCGGCAGCACAGAGTATGTCACTCTGCTGGCGGTGACATTTGTTGTGCTGATGGCCGTGCTCATTCCCTATATTCTGCTGGCGTCCAAAGCCCGGACGCTGTTGAAGCGTCCCAGCGCGCTTCAAATCCTGAACCGCACGGCAGCCGGAATTCTGGCTGCGACAGCCGCCATGATCGCAACCCGGGCGACTTGAGGCAATCATTCTACAAGTACCAGAAATTGTAGAATGCCATGCTGGACACAAGCCAATATAAGCACTCCCATTCTCTAGCGTCGCCAGATCAATTTCCCTATTCTGTGCTAAATTCTTGACCATTTGCACTTTGGGAGCATGCCATGTCTGAAGCCAGAAAACCCGGACGCGGACGGATCTATTCCTCGATTACCGAAACCGTCGGCGATACGCCGCTGGTGCGGCTCGACAAGCTGGCGCGGGACAAGGGCGTCAAGGCGACCATTCTGGCCAAGCTTGAATTCTTCAACCCGATTGCCTCCGTCAAGGACCGTATCGGCGTTGCCATGATTGATGCGCTGGAAGGCGAGGGCAAGATCACGCCCGGCAAGACAACGCTGGTGGAACCCACATCCGGCAATACAGGCATTGCACTGGCCTTTGCCGCAGCCGCCAAGGGTTACAAGCTGATCCTGACCATGCCCGAAACCATGTCCATCGAGCGCCGCAAGATGCTGGCGCTCTTGGGTGCCGAACTGGTGCTGACCGAGGGACCCAAGGGCATGAAGGGTGCGATTGCCAGAGCGCATGAGCTGGCCGCGACCATTCCCGACGCGGTCATTCCGCAACAGTTCGAAAACCCCGCCAACCCCGATATTCACCGCAAGACGACGGCCGAAGAAATCTGGAACGACACCGATGGTGGCGTGGACATCTTCATTTCCGGCATCGGCACGGGCGGCACGATTACCGGCGTGGGGCAGGTCTTGAAGCAGCGCAAGCCTGAGGTGAAGGTGGTCGCGGTCGAGCCTGCCGACAGCCCGGTTCTGTCGGGCGGCACGCCCGGTCCGCACAAGATTCAAGGCATCGGTGCCGGTTTTGCGCCAGCGGTTCTCGACACAAAGATCTATGATGAAATCGTGACGATCAGCAATGAAGAGGCCTTCGAGACGGCCCGCCTCGTCGCCCGCCTGGAAGGCGTGCCGGTCGGCATTTCCTCCGGTGCTTCTCTTGCCGCTGCCATCAAAGTTGGTGCACGCGAAGAGAATGCGGGCAAAACCATCGTTGTCATCATTCCGTCCTTTGCCGAGCGGTATCTCTCGACTGCATTGTTCGAGGGCCTTGGCCTATAAGATCGCTTAGGCTTTACGCCCCGCTGGCATTGCTTGTGGGGCGTGAAGCAGGACACACAGTGACGCCTCTCCGCAACCCCGTGATGTCAAAAATCGCGGCGAGCTTTTAGCCAAGCTTCGCCGTTCACGCGGCATGTTCTGCCCGTGGTTTGGTCTTTTCTTTCTGACCATCGCCGTTTTGCGGCCATGGGTATTTCGGACGGGGCGCTGGAAGTTGCCTCGTTGGGTAGTTTAAGTGTTGGCACCTTTCAGCGCCCCGTTCAGCGGTTTATGTCCGCCCACGATCTCTTGCCACGGCTGGCTGATCCCGGATGGCGAGGGCAGACCTTGCCGGAAAACCGGTCGGACATGACCAAGGTACAACCCTTCCCCATTCCGGGCGGCGGCACCCATAGAGGATGCCACCTGCCAGTTCGGCCACACCTGCCTTCGCCTGACATCCGCGCCGATTGATCAAGGCGCGGACACGAGGCGATCCGTTCTCCGCAAGATGGGCGTAGGCTGTTGGCCGATGCTGTCCCTCACGATCCGTCCGCACCATCTCTGGCACAGGGCAGATGCAGCGTGTTCCTGTGTACCGCCTGACTTTCGCCGTTCCGCCATTCGGTCGCGTTCGACCATAGGCGGAGGGCTGTCGGTACGCCCGGTGGCTGACGAGCCAGACTGATGCAGGCGCTTTACGAACCCGTCAGGCATTCGCAAAGCGCAAGCGTCAGGCCGGATCGAACATGGAGGAGATTGCGCCAGCCGGTCCGAAACCGGCGCCATCCCCTCACCCGTTGCCACCGGGGAGATCGCTGCCAGACCCCGGCGATGAAAGGTTGCGTAGCCTCATCACCACCAGCGCCGGTTCCGCCTCGCCGCAACGCCTTGCGGTGTATCCGAGGGCGGAACGGGACCATTGTGCGGGTGATTCGCCCGTCATTGAGAAAGTGCAGATCGATTTTTTGAGGATTTTCCCAAGATTTTTATTAAGCGACTGTTTCAGATGGAAAATATCTTGCGATAGAGGGATGCTGATGGTTGGGGCATGACCCTCACCTGAAAATGACGCCTGAGCTGCGCCAAGGTCATGATTTTCTGTCCTCTCCCTTGAAGGGAGAGGGAACCCGCAGGCAGCGCGGCGCGCCCTCGATCAGGCAGCAGCCGTCAACCGCTCTCCGGCGATACGGTAGGAGATGGCTTCGGCCAGATGAATGCGGGTGACGGTTGGCTTGTCATCCAGATCGGCAAGCGTGCGGGCGACTTTGAGGATGCGGTGATAGCCGCGTGCGGAGAATTTCAGCTTCTCAGCCGCGTCGCGCAGCAATTGCAGGCCGGGCGCGTCCGGTTCTGCGAATTTTTCGATCAGCGCTGTGGAGCAGCGGGCATTGGTGCGAATGCCGTTAAAGCCTGCCGCAGCGAAGCGATCCTGTTGCAGATCACGCGCGCGGGCAACGCGGATGGCGACATCGGCGCTGGCTTCTGCGGCCATGGGGCGAATGAGGTCGGCAGCGGAAACGGCGGGAACCTCGATGCGGATATCGATGCGGTCCATCAAGGGGCCAGAAATGCGCTGCTGATAATCCGTAACGCAGCGCGGACCACGGGCGCAGGTGAAGCCGGGCTCGCCCGCCATGCCGCATTTGCACGGGTTCATGGCGGCAACCAGCTGGATTTCTGCGGGATAGCTGACGCGATGATTGGCGCGGGCAATGATGCACTCGCCCGTTTCCAGCGGCTGACGCAGGGCATCCAGCGCCTGCGGTGAAAACTCCGGGAACTCATCGAGAAACAGCACGCCGTGATGGGCAAGCGATGCCTCCCCCGGCTTTGCCCGCATGCCACCGCCCACAAGTGCTGCCATGGTGGCGGAATGGTGCGGGGTGCGGAAGGGACGCCGATCCGACAGCTTGCCGCCGGAGAGTTGCCCGGCAATGGAATGGACCATGGAAACTTCCAGAAGTTCCGACGCCAAGAGCGGTGGCAGGATGGAGGGAAGGCGCGAGGCCAGCATAGATTTGCCCGAGCCGGGTGGACCGACCATCAGCAAATTGTGGCCTCCGGCAGCAGCGACCTCCAGAGCGCGCTTGGCGCTTTCCTGGCCCTTGATATCGGCCAAGTCCGGCAGGTTGGCGGGGTTGGCGCGGATGGCAGCGACCGGGCGTGCCAGCTGTTGCGTCCCGCGAAAATGATTGACGAGGGCAATGAGGCTGCGCGGTGCGAGAATTTCAAACTGAGCCCCTGCCCATGCGGCTTCTCCACCGCTATCTGCCGGGCAGATAAGGCCCTTGCCCTGCGCATTGGCGCCGATGGCAGCAGGCAGCGCACCGGATACGGCCCCAATGGTGCCATCCAGATTAAGCTCACCCAGAACGACATAAGCATTGAGCGCTTCCGCCGGGATGGCGCCCAGCGCGGCCATGAGGCCAAGCGCAATGGGCAAATCGAAATGCGAGCCTTCCTTGGGCAGATCAGCGGGTGCCAGATTGACGGTGACCTTCTTGGCGGGAAGTGCCAAGCCGGACGCATGGAGGGCGGCCTGCACCCGCTCCCGGCTCTCTGCGACGGCCTTATCCGGCAGGCCGACGATCTGCATGCCGACCTTGCCCGGCGCGACCATGACCTGAACCTCGACAGGCACACCCTCTATGCCCTGAAATGCCACCGTATTGACGCGCGCAACCATGAAAGCCCCCATATGCGGACTTTCGAAAACTCGCATAAAGCGAGTAGTTGTCCGTCTCTGCAACCTTGCACAGACGCCAACGCAAAACAAGAACAGGAAGTGAACAATTTCACTTATACCGGGCAGAAAAAATGTGGCCGGTTGCAGGCTATCAAACGCCGGTGGAGCCGAAGCCGCCCGCGCCGCGTGTTGTCTGCGAGGTTTCGCTGACCTCGACAACATCAACCTGCGTGACCGGCGCGATGACCATCTGGGCGATGCGCATGCCGCGCTCAACCACGAAATCCTCCTGCCCCAGATTGGCGAGGATGACCTTGACCTCACCGCGATAATCGCTGTCCACGGTGCCGGGCGTGTTGAGGCAGGTGATACCGCTCTTGATGGCAAGGCCGGAGCGCGGGCGGATCTGTGCCTCATAGCCTTCAGGCACTTCGAAGATGAAGCCAGTGGGCACCAGAGCGCGGGTGCCGGGCGCTAGCACCAGCGGTGCGCCTTCCTCCACCGCTGCGCGTAGATCCATGCCTGCGGCCCCTGATGTCTCATAGGAGGGCAGTTCAATGCCTCCCGCGTGGGGCAAGCGGACAAGATTAAGGGCGGGGCGTTTCTGCTTTTCTTGGGTCATGGCGCATTAGTTTTCCTTGTGCGGGCCAAGGTCAATTGCAAAAGCGGCCCCGAAACGCTAGATACCCCGCAATTCCACAGGATTTGTCAGATGACCGAAACACTCGCAGAGGCGGTTTCCCGCCGCCGCACCTTCGCTATTATCGCGCACCCGGACGCCGGTAAGACGACGCTGACCGAAAAGCTGCTGCTGTTCGGCGGTGCCATTCAGCTGGCCGGTGAAGTGAAGGCGAAGAAGGACCGCATCCAGACGCGGTCTGACTGGATGAAGATCGAGCGCGAACGCGGCATCTCCGTCGTGACCTCGGTCATGACCTTTGAATATGACGACAAGGTCTTCAATATTCTTGATACGCCGGGCCACGAAGACTTTGCCGATGACACCTATCGCACGCTGACGGCGGTGGATGCTGCGATCATGGTGATCGATGCCGCCAAGGGTATCGAGCCGCGCACGCTGAAGCTTTTCGAAGTGTGCCGCATGCGCGATATTCCCATCATCACCTTCGTCAACAAGATGGACCGTGAAAGTCGGGATATCTTCGAAATCCTTGATGAAATCGAAGAGAAGCTGGCGCTGGACACGGCGCCGATCACCTGGCCGATCGGTCGCTCCAAGAGCTTCTGCGGCTCTTATTATCTGGCCAGCAACAAGGTTCGCGGCTCTGATAAGGAGGTTGAGGCAACGCAGGTGAATGGCCCGCAGGATGTGGCCAGCCGCTTGCCGGAAAACGAGCGTAAAGCCTTTGTCGAGGAAACGGAACTGGCGCTGGAAGCCTGCCGCCCGTTTGATCGCGAGGCGTTTCTGGAAGGGCATCTGACGCCGGTGTTCTTTGGCTCGGCGCTGCGCAATTTCGGCGTGCGCGACCTGATCAATGCACTGGGCGAGATTGCGCCACCACCGCGCAACCAGGTGGCCGATACGCGCACCGTGCATGCCGATGAAAACAAGATGACGGCCTTCGTCTTCAAGATTCAGGCGAATATGGACCCCAACCACCGCGACCGTATTGCGTTCGCGCGCATCTGCTCCGGCAAGCTGGAGCGTGGCATGAAGGCACGGCTGGCGCGCACCGGCAAGCAGATGGGCCTGACGGCTCCGCAATTCTTCTTCGCCTCGCAGCGCCACATTGCCGACACGGCCTTTGCGGGCGATGTGGTGGGCATTCCCAACCACGGCACCCTGCGCATTGGTGACACGCTGACCGAGGGTGAAAACCTCGTTTTCCAGGGCGTACCCAACTTCTCGCCGGAAATTCTGCGCCGCGTGCGGCTGGAAGATGCGATGAAGGCGAAGAAGCTGAAGGAAGCCCTGCACCAGATGGCCGAAGAAGGCGTCGTGCAGCTGTTTTCACCCGAAGACGGTTCTCCTGCCATCGTGGGCGTTGTCGGCGCGTTGCAGCTGGACGTGCTGAAGGAACGGCTGATGGGCGAATATGGCCTGCCGGTCTCGTTTGAAATGTCGCGCTTTTCGATCTGCCGCTGGATTTCAGCCGAGCAGCCTGCCGATATGGAGAAGTTCCTGACGGTGAAGCGCGGCGATATTGCCCGCGACCTGGATGGCGACCCGGTGTTTCTGGCGCAGGATGCCTTTTCGCTGCGCTACGAGGCGGAGCGTTATCCCGGCATCAAGATGGTGGCGATCAAGGAATACCACGTCGCAAAAGCGGCGTGATAACGGTCAAATGAAAACCCCGGCTGCAAGGCCGGGGTACGATCTCGGAAATATCAACCCTGCGCTTCGCGCTTGCGCTCGATGGCATCCCACAGCAGGCTTGCGACATCGGCACCGCCGAATTTCTTGACTTCGCGGATGCCGGTCGGTGACGTGACGTTGATTTCCGTCATGTAGTCGCCAATCACATCAATGCCGACGAAGAGGAAGCCGCGCTCGCGCAAGGCAGGGCCGATGCGTTCGCAGATTTCCTTTTCACGGGCCGTCAGTTCCGTCGGCTCTGGGCGGCCGCCGGCGTGCATGTTGGAGCGGGCATCGTTTTCCGCAGGCACACGGTTGATGGCGCCAACAGGCTCTCCATCCACCAGCAGGATGCGCTTGTCACCCTTGCGGACATCAGGCAGATATTGCTGGGCGATATAGGGCTCGCGGAACATCTGGCCGAACATTTCCAGAAGCGAGGAGAAATTGCGGTCATCGCGGGTGGAGTGGAACACGCCAGCGCCGCCATTGCCGTAAAGCGGCTTGAGGATGATATCGCCCATCTCTTCGCGGAAGCGGGCAATCTCTCCCGGATCCTTGGTGATGAGCGTTGTCGGCATCAGGTCAGCGAATTCGGTGACGAAAATCTTTTCCGGCGAATTGCGCACCCAGGCCGGATCGTTCACGACGAGCGTCTTGGGGTGGATGCGCTCCAGAAGATGCGTTGAGGTGATGTAGGCCATGTCGAATGGCGGGTCCTGGCGCAGATGGATGACATCCATGGTCGCGAGGTCGACGCGCTCGGGTTCGGACAGGGAGAAATGATCGCCCTTGATATCGCGCAGCTGCATCTGCTCCACGGTGGCGTAGATCTTGCCATCGCGCATCGACAGGCGATCCGGCGTGTAATGGAACAGGCGATAGCCACGGGCCTGCGCCTCAAGACTGATCGCGAAGGTGCTATCGCCCGCAATGTTGATGCCGGAGACATGATCCATCTGGATCGCGACGTTCTTGATTTTGGCCATGCGCAGTTTCCTTTTGAAAGCCCGAAAGGTTTAGGGCAGGCAAGCTTCAAAGGCAACTGTTACGCAGTGGCGCATCTATGAGTTTTATTGACTGGTCCGAGGCTTACAACGACGGCGCTTTCGCGGGCATCAGCTTGTTCTTGACGCGGTAGGCAAAGGCAATCGGCGCGGGGAACGGGCGGCGCAGAAAGGCGACCTTGCGCACGTACGCATCCACCCGCCATGTGGCCCAGGTGCCCGCCTTGAAATAGGCGACATCGCCGGCGCGCAGCATATGGATAGTGCCATCTTCCGCCGTGACATGCACATCGCCTTCCAGAATATGGACGGTTTCATCCCAGCCGAAATACCAGCGGAAAGTGCCAGCTGTGCAATCCCAAAGGGCGGTGTGGGCGGCGCGGTCGTCACTTCTGGAGTGGTCGGCCATGCGGGCGACGGGCTGGCCCTCGATGATCCAGTCCGGATTGATCGGGGCGGGCTTCATCTCCATGGCGTGCGACGACTGCGAGACGACGGGCTCCGCCCGGCGGCTTCGGCTTGTCAAAGGTATGGATGGCACGGAACGCGCCGCGATTGCCGCAACACTTGCGATCAGTACATGCAAAGCCATATTGCGCCCCCATTTTGCAATGGGAACGCCATAACACAAACCGCGTAAGCATGAACTTCCATAAATAGATTCAAATTTAACGGAAGATCACTTTTGGGCGATCAATGGGCGCTAGCAAACTCCGGTGCCTGATGGTGTGCGCTATGTGCGGCACCTTCGATACGCTTGCCAGTTTCCCTATCGAAGAAATGCAGCTTTTCCAATGCAACGGAAAGCGACAATTCCTGAGGGATTTCGGTTTCCGATGCGCAGGCAACGGTCAGCGCCTGATCGCCCAGCATTCCGTGGATGAGGCGCTGCGAGCCGAGCTCTTCGATATATTCGACACGGAACGGCATGCCCTGCTCCGGGCCATGCACGAAACGCAGGTCTTCGGCGCGGATGCCGACCGTGACAGGGCCTGAGGCCGGGGCATAGCCGTTGAGCGACAGAACCGTTGGGCCGATGGCCAGCCGATCTCCATGCAGTTCGGCGGATAGAAGGTTCATGGCGGGAGAGCCGATGAAGCTGGCGACAAAGGTCGAGGCTGGCTTGTGGTAGACCTCCAGCGGCGCGCCGATCTGCTCGATCCGACCGGCATTCAGCACCACGAGGCGGTCTGCCAGCGTCATGGCTTCCAGCTGGTCATGGGTGACATAGATGGAAGTGGTGCCGAGGCGGCGTTGGAGGCGCTTGATCTCGCCGCGCATGGACACGCGCAGCTTCGCATCGAGGTTGGACAGCGGCTCATCGAACAGGAAGGCGGCGGGCTTGCGCACAATGGCGCGGCCCATGGCCACGCGCTGGCGCTGACCACCCGACAGTGCCCGTGGCTTGCGATCCAGATAGGGCTGAAGCTCCAGCATGCGGGCGGCTTCTGCCACGCGCGCATCGATTTCTGCCTTCGGCGTCTTGCGGTTCTTCAGGCCATATTCCAGGTTCTGGCGCACCGACATATGCGGATAAAGCGCATAGTTCTGGAACACCATGGCGATGTCGCGATCGGCGGGCTCCACATCATTGACGACGCGGTTTCCGATGCTGACGGTGCCATCGGAAATTTCTTCCAGACCCGCGACCATGCGCAACAGGGTGGACTTGCCACAGCCCGACGGGCCAACGAGCACGATGAACTCGCCATCCCTGATGGAGATATCCACATCATGCACGGCGCGCATGCCGTTGGCGTAATCCTTGCAGACCTGAGTGATTTCGATCTCGGCCATATCAGTATCCTTTATTTGTCGCTTTCGGTGAGGCCCTTGATGAACCAGCTCTGGAAGATGACGACGATCAGCACGGGCGGCAGCAGGGCCAGAATGGCAAGCGCGAAAGCTTCGTTGTAATCGGGGATTTGCGAACCGACCCAGACCTGGAGGATCGATTTGATGCCGCGCATGATGGTGAAGAAGCTTTCATCATTGGTCATGAGCATGGGCCAGAGGTACTGGTTCCATCCATAGACGAACATGATGATGAAGATGGCGGCCATCATGGTGCGCGACAGGGGCAGGAGAATATCGATGAAGAACTTGACGGGGCCCGCGCCATCAATGCGCGCCGCCTCCAGAATTTCATCCGGCACCGCCTTGAAGAACTGGCGGAAGTAGAACGTGCCTGTGGCCGATGCCAGAAGGGGCACGATGAGGCCGGTATAGGAGTTCAAAAGGCCCAGTTTGCTCATGACCTCATAGGACGGCATGATGCGCACTTCGAGCGGCAGGAGCAGCGTGGTGAAGATGATCCAGAAGGCGAAGGTCGCGAAACGCAGCCGGAAATAGACGATGGCATAGGCGGCGAACATCGACAGCGCGATCTTGCCGACGGCAAAGCCGACGCCGAGGATCAGCGAGTTGATGACCATGTTGAGGCCGGTAACCTGACCGGTGAAGCCGCCCTTCTGGGTCAGAACCTTCTCATAGGTGCCGACGAAATTATCGCCCGGCAGAAGGGTCAGACCATTCATGTGGATCTCTGCCGCCGTGTGGGTCGACGTCATGAAGGCGACGACGACCGGCAACATCAAGAGCAGCGAACCGATGATGAGGATCAGATGGTCGAGGGGTTTGGTCTTGTACATAGTGTGTAATCCTCAACCGTAATGGATGCGTTTTTCGAGGAAGCGGAATTGCAGCACCGTCAGCACAAAAACCACGATCATGAGAATGACCGATTGCGCCGATGAGCCGCCAATATCGTTGCCGCGGAAGCCATCCAGAAACACCTTGTAGACAAGGGTAATGGGGTTGTTTGCCGCCTTGTCCTTCACCATCACGTCGATGACGGCGAAGGTATCAAACAGCGCGTAGGTGATGTTGATGATGAGCAGGAAGAAGGCCGTGGGGGCCAGCAACGGCATGATGACGGTCCAGAACCGGCGAAAACCGGAGCGGCAATCGATGAAGGCGGCTTCGCGCACCGAAACGGGAACGCTTTGCAGGCCAGACAGGAAGAAGATGAAATTATAGGGGATCTGCTTCCAGACCGACACGAAGACCATGGCAAAAGCGGTATCGAAATAATTGACGCCCACCTGCATGTGCCAGCCAAGCGTGGCGGCAATCTTGACGAAGGGGCCGATATGCTGATCGAAAAACATCATGCCGATGAGGCCCGCAACCGGCGGGGCGATGGCATAGACCGAAATCAGCATGGTCTTGTAGGCCGAAGCACCCCGGATGACCGCATCTGCCTTGACCGCCAGCAACAGGCCGAGCGCGAGAGAAAAGACCGTGACAAGCACTGTGAACACGACGGTGAACTTGGCGATGTTGAAGTATTCGGTGCTCAGCAAAGCATCGGAATAATTTGAAAAGCCGACAAAGGTCGAGCCGAAGCCGAAAGGGTCTTCAATATAAAACGAGGACTGAACGGCTTGCACCGATGGCCAGTAGAAGAACACGAAAATGACGATCAGCTGCGGCGCGATCAACAGATAGGGCAAATAGGATGACGAGAACTGCACCCGCTTTTCTGTCGATTGAGCGGCTTTCGCAGGTTTTTTTGCCTTGGCAAGGATGCCCGGCAGGGTCCGCACGGGACGCGGTTGTGAAGTCGTATAGGCCACGCGCGTAAACCTTTATGTGTGTTTTGGATCGACGCTTCTGGAATGAAGGAAGAACCAGGGATTAAGGACAGGCTTTGCGCTCTCCTCCACGTCATCCTCGGGCTTGTCCCGAGGATCTGACCACGTTCGATGTTGTGGTTCGTTAGATCCTCGGGACAAGCCCGAGGATGACGTGGAGGGTTGAGCGAAGTTTGCAGACAGCCAACAGACCTCCCCTTTTGAAAAAGGGAGGTCCATTTGGTTTAAGGCTAAAGCTGATCAGCCAGCGGTCTTGGCGAAACGGGCCAGAAGCTCGTTGCCTTCCTTTTCGATGATCTGCATGGCTTCCTTTGGCTGAACTTCGCCAGAGAAGATGCGGCCATATTCGCGCTCCATGATCGAGCGGATCTGTGGGTAGAAGCCGAGGCGGTAGCCCTTGGACCATTCGCCGCCTGGGAGAGAAAGCTGCTTGATGCCAACTTCGGCAACAGGCTGCTTCTCGTAGTAGCCTTCCTTCTTGGTCAGCTCGTAAGCTGCCTTCGTGATGGCGACATAACCGGTTGCCTGGTGGTAGAACTTCTGAAGTTCTGGCGAGGTCAGGAACTGGAAGAAGTCAGCAACGCACTTGTTTTCTGCTTCCGACTTGCCGGACATGGCAAACAGGGCAGCGCCGCCGATGAAGGAGTTGGTGCCTGCACCCTTGATGGAGCCCCAGTATGGCAGGAAGGTTGCAGAGAACGGCATCTGTGCTGTCTTCTGCAGGCCCCCGAAGGAGCCGGAAGAACCGATCCACAGCGCAACCTTGTTTTCTTCGAATGGCTTCTGGTTATCGTTCCAGCCAGCGCCGTAATAGGCGAAGTAACCCTGATCCTTCCAGGACTTCAGCTTGTCGAACATCATGACGAGGTTCGGGTCTGTGACCTTCAGCTTGGTATCGACAACGCTGTCATAACCATTGTTGTTGGTGGCGAACTGCAGGTTGTTGCGCGAGAAGAAGTTCTCGGTGAATTCCCATGTGAGCTGGGTCTGAACGAGCGGAATGAAGCCGGCTTCTTTCAGCTTTGGTGCTGCTGCTTCAAATTCTTCCCAGGTCTTTGGTGCTTCAACGCCAGCCTTTTTCAGGGCTTCGGTGTTGAAATACATGATAGGAGCGGACGAGTTGAAGGGCATGCCGACGAACTTGCCATCAGCGGCGGCAAAGAAGCTGCGAACGCCGGGAATGAAGGCTTCGCGGTCAAACTTGTAACCGGCCTTGGTGATGATGTCTTCGGCAGGAATAACAGCGCCCTTGGCATTGATGATGGTGGCGGCACCGGCATCAAAAACCTGAAGGATGTTTGGCTGTTCGCCGGAACGGAAGGCAGCGATGCCGCTGGCCAGGGCTTCTTCATAGGTGCCCTTGGACACTGGCGTCAGCGCGCAGGCGCTCTGGGCAGCGTTGAACTTCTGGGAAACTTCGTTGATGACTTCGCCATTGCGGCCACCCATGCCATGCCACCAGGTGATGTTGGTTGCCGCCATGGAAGACGTTGCCGAAAACGTGATGGCCATTGCGGCCATGGAAAATTTCTTGATCATAGTTTCGTCCTCTACCGCCCTTGTTGGGTTGAGGATGCGAATAGGCCCGTTCCGTGACGGGGTTTTTACAGTTTCATGGCAGATTTATTACAGCGCAACCTAATCAAGCGGACGACTTTTCGCGCTTCACCCGCTGCGTGTGCCTATTAAAACGCATGGATGAAATGTTTTGGTATGCGGCGCGGCATGACGGCCACGATATCAAACCGCATGGACAGGTGTGCGGCATCCTTCCGGCGCGAGAGCCAGATATCGGCAGCGGCGCGGATGCGCTGTTGTGCAGTGTAGCTCACGGCATCGACAGCGCCGGATTCGGTCGCGCGGGCCTTGACCTCGATAAAGGCAACGACATCCTTTTTACGGGCGATGAGATCGATTTCGCCTGACGCCGTGCGGTAGCGCAGCGCCAGAATGCGATAGCCTTTCAGCATGAGATAGAGTGCCGCCCAATATTCGGCGATATGGCCGCGCCTGTAGGCGCGGCGCTTGGCAGTTGCCTCACGCGCCATCGCTGTCCTTCAGGTCCAGAATGCGCTGATAAAGCTCCTTGCGTGGCAGGCCGGTAAGTTTGGAGGCTTCGGCGGCGGCCTTTGCGGCGGGCATGGTGGAGACGAGGTCTTTCAGCAGCTTTTCCACATCTTCCATATCGGGAATTTCATTGTAGGACGGTGGCTCGATGAGCAGCACGATCTCGCCCTTGACGATGCGGTCATCATTATAGAACTCGGCAAGTTCACCCAGCGTGCCGCGGCGGAATTCCTCGAAGGTCTTGGTCAGTTCCCGGCACACGACAGCGCGGCGGTTGGGGCCCAGCACTTCGGATGCAACCTTGATGGTGGCGCAGATGCGGTGCGGGGATTCAAAGAACATCATGGTCGCTGGTATCTTCGACAGTTCCGAGAAGCGGTCGCGCTTGCCCTTGTCCTTGACCGGCAGGAAGCCCGCAAACATGAAGGCATCGCTCGGCAGGCCGGAGCCGACGAGCGCGGCGAGAGGCGCGGACGCACCGGGAATGGGCACGACGCGGTGGCCCGCCTCGATGGCCATCTGGCCCAGCCGATAGCCAGGGTCCGACACCAGCGGCGTTCCGGCATCCGAGACAAGGGCGACCGATTTTCCGGCATCCAGCGCTGCAATGAGTTTGGGGCCAGCCTCTTCGGCATTGTGCTCATGATAGGAATAGGGACGGTTGCGAATGCCGTAACGATCCAGGAGGACGCGGGTGACGCGGGTATCTTCGCAGGCCAGCACATCGGCAGAGGCCAATGTTTCCAGCGCCCGCACGGTGATATCGCCCAGATTGCCAATGGGGGTTGCGACGAGGTAGAGAGCTGCCTCGATGGGGCGCGCTGGCACGGTGAAGCCGCCGAGTTTGAAACCGCGTCCATTACCGTCTGGGCCGTCTGCGTCATCGGTGGTCTGGTCGCTCAAGGGTTCATCTGTCACTGCGTCATTCCCGTCATGTCTCAATTCCCTGCCTTTATGGGCAAGACGAGGCCCATGAACAAGGCCGTTCTGGAGGCTCAAGCCATCCAAGGGAATGTATAGCGTGGAAAAGGCAGCAATGACTGAGCTTGGCCCCTTGCATTTTCCTCGATAACTCTGCCATTTTGCCCGTCCACATTATCCGGCCACAATGCCGGAGACACTATCTTGGCGATCCCTCCCCTTCAGGATCGCATCGGTTGAAAGCGGAAGTCTTCATGCGTATTACCCTCGAGCGGTCGAACCTTCTGAAATCGCTGAACCACGTGCACCGCGTGGTGGAACGGCGTAACACGATCCCGATCCTGTCCAACGTGCTGCTGCGCGCCTCCGACGCCAAGCTGGACATGAAGGCGACCGACCTTGATCTCGAAATTACCGAGGCGACACCTGCGATGGTGGAACAGGCCGGCTCGACCACGGTGCCTGCGCATCTTCTCTATGAAATCGTGCGCAAGCTGCCTGACGGTTCCGAGGTGCTTCTGGCGACCAACCCTGATGGCTCGACCATGACGGTGGCGTCTGGGCGCTCCAAATTCTCTCTGCAGTGCCTGCCGGAGACCGATTTCCCGGATCTGACCGCCGGAACCTTCAGCCATGTCTTCAAGCTGAAGGCATCGGACCTGAGAATGCTGATCGACCGCACGCAATTTGCGATTTCGACCGAAGAGACACGTTATTATCTAAACGGCATTTTCTTCCACACGATTGAAAGCGGCAATGACCTGAAGCTGCGCGCCGTGGCAACCGATGGCCACCGTCTGGCCCGCGCCGATGTGAACGCGCCTTCCGGTTCCGAAGGCATGCCGGGCATCATCATTCCGCGCAAGACGGTTGGCGAGTTGCAGAAGCTGGTGGACAATCCCGAGCTGGAAGTGACCGTCGAGGTTTCCGACGCCAAGATCCGCATTGCGATTGGCGATATCGTTCTGACATCCAAACTGATCGACGGCACCTTCCCGGATTATCAGCGCGTGATCCCGACCGGCAACGACAAGGAAATGCGCGTTGATTGCCAGTCCTTTGCCAAGGCCGTGGACCGCGTATCGACCATTTCATCCGAGCGCGGCCGCGCTGTGAAGCTTGCGATTACCGAGGGACAGCTAACGCTGACCGTCAACAACCCGGATTCTGGCAGTGCGACGGAAGAAGTTGCCGTTGGCTACGAGCATGAAGGCATGGAAATCGGCTTCAACGCCAAATATCTGCTGGATATTACCGCCCAGCTTTCCGGCGAAGACGCGATCTTCCTTCTGGCCGATGCCGGATCGCCGACGCTTGTGCGCGATACCGCAGGCGATGACGCGCTTTACGTGCTGATGCCGATGCGCGTCTAGCATCTTCACCGATCAACAGGACTTCGGAAACGCCGGCGAATCCCCTTCGCCGGCGTTTTTGTTTGCAGAATTTTCATCTTTCGTTAAGATTTTCCTATTGCGACATTTTTCATTGTCTTTACGACAGAGAGACAACATATCGCCACAGTTTCCACAAATGTTGGCACAAAATAATCCTAAGGGGGACCGGATGGGACTGAGCCTTAAGCAGCGCTTCGGCAGAAAATTCGAAGAGGAAATCCGTTTCTTCAAGGGAATGGTCAATCAGCCAAAGAAGGTTGGCGCCATTGTTCCGACGTCAGGCGTGACCGCACGGCGCATGGCCAGCGTCATCACCCCGCAATCCGGCCTGCCCGTGCTGGAGCTTGGGCCGGGAACCGGCTGCATCACCAAGGCCATTCTGGGCCGGGGCGTGAAGCCGGAAAACGTGACGGCCATCGAATATTCCACGGATTTCTATCAGCAACTGCTGCGCAGCTATCCGGGCGTGAATTTCATCAATGGCGACGCCTTCGATCTGAATGCGACCTTGGCCGCGCAGAAAGACCAGATGTTCGACTGCGTGATTTCAGCCGTGCCGATGCTGAACTTCCCCATGGCCGAGCGCATCCGCCTTCTGGATGACCTGCTGAACCGTGTGCCGCACGGTCGCCCGGTGATCCAGATTTCCTACGGTCCGGTTTCGCCCATCGTTGCCCAGCCGCATCTCTACCACATCCGCCATTTCGACTTCGTGGTGCGCAACATTCCACCTGCCCAGCTGTGGACCTATACCCGCGCCTGAGTTAGCGTCTTGGGCATGTACGCGCTTTATATTACCCACCCGCAGGTCAGGATCGATGCGAACGTGCCAGTGCCTGATTGGGGACTGTCCGACCTCGGTGCGCAGCGCGTTCGCAGGGCTGCCGCCTCTCCCTGGGCAGAGGCGTTGCGGCGCATCGTTTCGAGCAGCGAGAAAAAGGCCATTGAAACGGCACGGATTTTCGCGCGCGCCTCCGGTATCGAGGTCGAGACAGCAGCCAACATGCATGAGAACGACCGAAGCGCCACCGGGTTTCTTCCGCCCGATGAGTTCGAACGCGCCGCAGACTGGTTCTTTGCCCACCCGCAGGCAAGCTACAAGGGCTGGGAGACGGCAGCTGACGCGCAGGCGCGGATCGTCGGCACCATCGAGGCCGTTCTCGCCAGCCACGATCCCGCTGCTCCCATCGCATTCATCGGCCACGGCGCGGTCGGAACGCTGCTGAAATCGCACCTTGCGCATGGCACCATCAGCCGTCGCGGCGACCAGCCACCCGGTGGTGGCAATATCTTCTGTTTTAGTCTTGCAGACCGCAGTCTCACATGCGACTGGACGCCAATGGAACAGTGGAAGGGGATGACATTATGACCGCACGCGAGCGCCTGATTGTCGGGCTTGATCTTCCAACCGTGGCCGAAGCCGAAAAAATCGTCAACGCATTGGGCGACGACGTATTGTTCTACAAGATCGGCCATCAACTGGCCTTTGCGGGCGGGCTTGAGTTCGCCAAGGAACTGGCCGCAAGCGGCAAGAAGATCTTCCTCGACATGAAGCTTCTCGACATCGACAACACGGTGGCATCGGGCGTGGAAAACATCGCCAAGATGGGCATGTCGATGCTGACGCTGCATGCCTACCCCAAGGCGATGCGGGCTGCGGTGAAGGCAGCGCAGGGCTCTGACCTGACGCTGCTGGGCGTGACCGTTCTGACCTCCATGGACGATGCCGATCTGATCGAAGCGGGATATCAGGGCGATGCGCGGTCGCTAGTGATGAAGCGGGCAGCGCAGGCGCGGGATGCGGGCATGGGCGGCATTGTCTGCTCAGCCGAGGAATCTGCTGCCGTGCGCGAGATCGTGGGCACCGACATGGCGGTCGTGACACCCGGCATTCGCCCCGCGGGTTCTGACGCTGGCGACCAGAAGCGTGTGGTGACACCGTTTGATGCGATCAAGGCCGGGTCCAGCCATCTCGTGGTTGCCCGCCCCATCGTCAAGGCTGCAGACCCCAAGGCTGCGGCACGCGCTATCATGGACGAAATGTCCAAGGCAATCTGAAAGGAAGACATCATGGCCAAGGGTTACTGGATTGCACAGGTGGATGTGCGCGATGCTGAACGCTACAAGGATTACATTTCGACAGCCAAGCCCGCCTTCGAGCGTTTCGGCGCGAATTTTCTGGCGCGTGGCGGTGTGGTCAACCAGCTTGAGGGCAAGGGCCGGGCGCGCAATGTCGTCATCGAGTTTCCATCGATGCAGCATGCGCTGGATTGCTACAACAGCGATGAATACCAGCAGGCGCTCAAGATCCGCCAGGAAGTGGCCGATGCTGAGTTGATGATTCTCGACGGCGCCTGATCATTATCAAGTATACGTTCACTCTCATCATGTCTGGTCGCTGTTCTCTCTTCCCGTTGCATCGGCTTTGAGCTAAGAGACGGAAACGCCTAGATTCAACGCTTCGCAGGAGCTTCCCATGCCTTTGGCCAACCTTCCCCCTCTCGTCACCGTTTTCGGCGGTTCGGGCTTTGTCGGACGGCATGTGGTGCGCACTCTGGCCAAGCGCGGATACCGCATTCGCGTCGCCGTACGCCGCCCCGATCTGGCGGGCTTTTTGCAGCCGCAGGGCAATGTCGGACAGATTTCCTTCGCGCAGGCCAACCTGCGCTACAAGGAGTCCATCAACAAGGCCGTCGAGGGTGCAGACCATGTGGTCAACTGCGTCGGCATTCTGTTTGAAAACGGACGCAACACATTCGACGCCGTGCAGGAATTCGGCGCACGCGCTGTGGCGGAAGCTGCCAGAAATGCCGGTGCGACGCTGACCCATATTTCCGCGATTGGCGCAAATTCCAATTCGACCGTCGGTTACGCCCGCACCAAGGGCCGCGCAGAAGCCGCGATCCGTACTGCTCTGCCAGACGCCATCATTCTTCGCCCATCCATCGTGTTTGGACCGGAAGACGATTTCTTCAACAAGTTCGCGGGCATGGCGCAGAGCATGCCGTTCCTGCCGCTGATCGGCGGTGGCCACACCAAGTTCCAGCCCGTCTATGTGGAAGATGTTGCAGAAGTCGTCGCCCGCAGCGTTGACGGCGCACTGAAGCCCGGCGCGACCTACGAGCTTGGCGGACAGGATGTCATGACATTCCGTGCCTGTCTTGAGGCGGTTCTGGCCGCGACCTACCGCCAGCGCCCGCTGGTGAACCTGCCATTCGGCATCGCGACGCTGATCGGCAAGATCGCTTCTATGGTGCCGCTGATCACGCCGCCATTGACGGCAGATCAGGTCACGATGCTGAGAGATGACAACGTCGTTTCTGCAGAGGCCGAAAAGGCCGGCCTGACGCTGGAAGGTATCGGCATGACGCCCGTGCGCGTGTCTTCGATCCTGCCGACCTATATGGTGAGCTACCGTACCAACGGACAGTTCAGCAATGCAGGAAAAGCTGCCTGAGGCAGTGCAACCAAACGCACATCCGTGCGTTCTCACGATAACGGGCAGCGACTAGTTCGCTGTCCTTTGCATGTGGGGGCACATCTTGATCAGAGTTTCAGCGGCACAAGCGTGGCACAAGGGCAACTGTGGACAAGAGTTCGCATTAACCCCGTATTCAGTAAGCTCCTTTATTGCTACACGCCACATCCTACACACATCCAGAACATAATAATCACCGTGCAACGCTTCGCGTCCTCACGTTCATCGTCTGAAAGGCTAAATAAAAATGGGCAAGTCTATCGCACTCTTTTTTGCGTGTGCGGCTTTGGTTGTTCTGGCAGGTTCGTTTATGGCTCCAGGTACTGTCGCAGCCAACAAGTCAGGCTGTTCACCAGCTTACGGCGTCGACCCATGCACGACGAGCTCCATCTCGGCGAACTGATCAATCGCAAGCAGAGCGCCTTGCTCTGATTTTTCAAAAAGCGCCATCGGCTCAATCGACGGCGCTTTTTTCATGAAAAACGCCCTTTTAAGCCGTTATGCGCCGGGACAATCGTCATCTCGTTAAACTTGTCTTAAAAAAGCTGAACTTATAGTTTCTGCACAGGCGATCACGTCCGCTGTCTGGCGATAAAAGACACACCCCTCCTTTCACCAAATGTTTGAGTACCGATGCCAACCCTTTTTCATTCTCCCATGTCGACTGCGTCCCGTTTCGTCCGGCTGATCCTGACCGAATACGGATTTCAGGTCGATCTGGTCGAAGAACAACCCTGGGAAAAGCGGCGGGAGTTTCTGGCGCTCAACCCGGCGGGCACATTGCCGGTCTATCTGGATGACAATATGCGCTCGCTTTGCGGGCCCTATGTTCTGGCGGAGTTTCTGGACGAAACGCATGGTGTCTTGAAAAGGGACAAGCGACTGCTGGCCGAAGACCCCTTTCAGCGCGCAGAAATTCGTCGTTTGACCGAGTGGTTTCTGCAGAAGATGGAAACGGACGTCACCCGCCCACTGGTGCGCGAGCGTGCCTACAAGTTGCAAATGTCTACCGCGCAGGGCGGCGGCCCACCAGACAGCAAGCTGTTGCGCACCGCACGTGCCAACGTGCATCAGCACATGAAATATCTGGAATGGCTGGCGGGTTCGCGCACATGGCTGGCGGGCGACCGGCTGAGCTACGCGGATCTTGCCGCAGGTGCCTCGATCTCGATTCTCGACTACCTCGGCGAGATCAACTGGCTGGAAGCGCCGATTGCCAAGGAATGGTATCAGCGCGTCAAATCCCGCCCATCCTTCCGCCCGCTTCTGGGTGAACGTGTGCCGCGTCTTGCGCCATCCTCCCATTATGCGGATCTGGATTTTTAAGCGCGCCGACAGCTTATGATAGTATGCTGCGACAGACGGGATGTCTGCCACCAGCATCGGGAGAACAGCCATCGACACGGCATTGCAGAAGCAGCAAGCGCGGATGGCGAAGCTGACGGATTTCATCCGCGCTGAAGCGACCTCGCTTGGCTTTGATCTCTGTCGCGTCACCTCTGCCGACAGCATTCCGTTGGCGCCTGAGCGATTGCGGGAATTCATCGACAACGGCTACCACGGCACGATGGGCTGGATGGAAGAGACGGAAGCACGGCGCGCCAGCCCGAAAACGCTGTGGAGCGAGGTACGGTCCGTGGTCATGTTCGGCATGAATTACGGCCCTGACGAAGACCCGCGTGGCATTCTCTCAAAACCGGACAAGGCGGCCATATCGGTCTATGCGCGCAACCGCGATTATCATGACCTTATCAAAGGACGGCTGAAAGAGATTGCCACACGCTTTGCTGCAAGGGCGGGAGAGGACGTGAAGGTCTTTGTTGATACCGCGCCTGTGATGGAAAAACCGCTGGCTGCGGCAGCAGGTCTTGGCTGGCAGGGCAAGCATACGAACCTCGTGAGCCGCAGCCATGGTTCCTGGCTGTTTCTGGGCAGTATGTTCACAACGGCCGAGCTCTGTCTGGATGAGGCGGAGCGCGACCATTGCGGATCGTGCCGGGCCTGTCTGGACGCCTGCCCGACGGATGCCTTTCCTGCACCCTACAAGCTGGATGCGCGGCGCTGCATTTCCTACCTGACCATCGAGCACAAGGGGACTATTCCCCATGCGCTGAGGCCCTTGATCGGCAACCGCATTTACGGCTGCGATGATTGCCTTGCGGCCTGCCCGTGGAACAAGTTTGCCGCCAGTGCATCCGAGATGAAATTGCAGGCTAGGGACGACCTGAAGGAGCCTGAAATCGCCTTTTTGCTGACGCTGGATGACGCGCAATTTCGCGCCTTTTTCAGCGGATCTCCGGTCAAGCGCATCGGTCGCAACCGCTTCATTCGCAATGTTCTGATTGCCGCAGGCAATTCTGGCGATACTGCATTTATTGAACGGTGCCAGATACTTAGTCAGGACGACTCACCAGACGTGCGCGGCATGGCGGTGTGGGCGCTATCAAGATTGATGGACAGGCAGAGCTTCAATGCCTACGCTTGCGCCCGTGCACCCGAGGACGATTCGGACGTGCTGAACGAGTGGATGACCGCAGGAGTGTAAATGTCGCATCTGATGATTTTCGGGGCCGGATATTCCGGCAAAGCTATCGCCAGAGCACTCCAGACAGACATGGACCGCATTTCCGGCACGACGCGCAGCGAGGGCAAACTTTCCACGCTGCAGTGCCACGCCATCGCACCTTATATCTTCACCGGCGAGACCATCAGTGATGAGTTGCGCGCCGAGCTGCTATCAGTAACGCATCTTGTGCAGTCCATTGCGCCCAGCACATTCGGCGATCCTTTGCTACGGCTGAGCGAGGGCGGCCTGAAAAGCCTGATGCCGAATTTGCAATGGTGCGCTTATCTCTCGACTGTCGGCGTCTATGGCAACCATGATGGCGCCTGGGTGGATGAGGACACGCTCTGTCGGCCCGTTTCGGTGCGCTCAAAAGAGCGGGTGCATGCCGAGAATGCCTGGGGCGAGGCCTGCAAGCAGACTGACGTCAAGCTATGTGTACTGCGTCTTTCCGGCATTTACGGGCCGGGACG
The DNA here is from genome assembly GCF_031843705.1 of Rhizobium sp. WCS2018Hpa-16. Lineage (NCBI taxonomy): Bacteria > Pseudomonadati > Pseudomonadota > Alphaproteobacteria > Hyphomicrobiales > Rhizobiaceae > Rhizobium > Rhizobium sp. WCS2018Hpa-16. The sequence continues at coordinate 279,493 of NZ_JAVTIX010000002.1, read as the reverse complement.
CAACGGGCTTATCAATCTCGAAAAAGGCACAGCGCGACGGCTGGTGAAGAAGGATCAGGTCTTCAACCGTATTCGCGTTGAAGATATCGGCGCGGCCACAGCGTTTCTGATCGAGCAGAAGGCCAACGGCATTTTCAACGTGACAGACGACGAACCTGCCCCGCCGCAGGATGTGGTTACATTCGCCGCCGGACTGATGGGTATAGAGCCGCCTGAAGAGCAGTCTTTCGAGACCGCGCAACTGACCGAGATGGCCCGCTCCTTTTATGGCGAGAACAAACGGGTCTCCAACCGCAAGCTCAAGGCCCTCGGTTTCGATTTTTCCCATCCTGACTATCGTCAATCCTTGCGTGAGATGTGGAATGCGGGCATCTGGCGAGATGAATAAATGTTCATATTGGATGCGGTGAAAAATCCATCCAAAGGCCCTTTTGGGGAATGTTTTAATCACAATTGCGCCTAATTAACCATTTGTTAAAGTGCAATTTGGCTTAATTTTTCATGCATTGGAAAATTATTTCACAGGGATTTCGTGATCCGACTCCTGTTCGGCGCTTCACGCAATGGATTTTCGTTGCTCTTTGATTCCAAATGAATTTTTTGCGGAATCATCGAAAGCTATCCAAATTGCAGGTCAGCTGTATGATCACGAATGTTACAGACTGTAATACTTCGTGATTAGACCTCGGCCATTTTTCGCCATTTTTCCCACGCTCTACACTCCATCAATTGAATGAGCCTTAAGTTCATCGGCGCGGGGCCGAGTGTCAGGGAAGCACAGTTTGACGAATATTCGACGCATGACTATCGCGGCTGCAACTATAGCCGTCTGTTCCATCATGACTCCACTACAAGCCAATGCCGGTACCGGTTGCGGGGGCGCATCCTGGTATGCCTTGACCTCGAAGACTGCTTCAGGCGAACGGATGAACCCTTCCAACCTGACGGCTGCCCATCGCTCGCTGCGCTTCGGCACCAAGGTCAAGGTCACCAATGCCCGCAACGGCAAGGCTGTTGTGGTGCGCATCAATGATCGCGGCCCATTCATCAAGGGACGTGTGCTTGATCTTTCCAAGGCAGCGGCCAAGGACATCGGCATGGTCAGCTCCGGCACGGCCAAGGTTTGCTACGAGATCATCGCGGCCAAGTAAGGTTCTTTAGTGAAATCTGCGCGAAGGCTTGCCCTCGCCACTATTCACGTCTACCTACCCGGACGAATTTGTGTGTGAGGTAGATTATGCGTTTGGGCGGGCGTTTGGCCGGGGCGATCGAAGTGTTGGCGGATATCGAAGCGCGCAGGCGCCCGGTGGCCGATGCACTGAAGGACTGGGGACTGGCGCACCGTTTCGCTGGTTCCGGCGACAGGGCAGCGATTGGCAACATCGTCTATGACGCCTTGCGCATGAAACTCTCCCACGCATGGGTGATGGACGACGATAGCGCGAATGCGCAGGGTTACGCCGTGATGCTGCGCCAATGGGGACAATCCGTCGAGCAACTGGCCGCCGAATTCGACGGCGACAAGTTTGCACCGGAGCCCCTGTCGGATGCCGCGGCATCTGCTTTTGCATCCCGCTCTCTGACCGATGCACCTGCCCACGTGCAGGGCGATATTCCCGACTGGGTGCAGGCTTCCTTCGAGGCGACCTTTGGCGAGAACTGGCTGCGCGAGGCGCAGGCACTGAACCTGCGTCCGACACTTGACCTTCGCGCCAATACGCTCAAGGCATCCCGCACCAAGGTTATCAAGGCGCTGGAAGATGCCAAGGCACAGGCCACGCGCATTGCCCGCCACGGCGTGCGTATTGCCGCCGGTGAAGGCCCATCGCGGCTACCCAACGTGACCGCCGAGCTATCCTTCCAGAAGGGCTGGTTCGAGGTTCAGGATGAGGGTTCGCAGATCGTTGCCGATCTTGCCGGTGCTCAGGAAGGCGAACAGATCCTCGATTATTGCGCAGGCGGTGGTGGCAAGACGCTGGCCATGGCTGCAACCATGAACAATAAGGGCCAGGTTCACGCTTTCGATGCGGACCGCAAACGGCTGGCACCCATCATCGAGCGCCTGAAACGCGCTGGCACCCGCAATGTGCAGGTGCATGACCGGGCCGAAAATCTTGAACGTTACCAGGGCAAATTCGACCGTGTGCTGGTTGATGCTCCCTGCACCGGCACCGGCACATGGCGCCGCCGCCCCGACACCAAATGGCGGCTGACGCAGCGCAATCTGGAAGAGCGCGTTGAACAGCAGGTTCAGGCGCTGGATCAGGCCAAGATGTTCGTGCGTCCCGGTGGTGAGCTGGTTTATGTGACATGCTCTGTTCTGCCGGAAGAAAACGAGCGCCAAGTGCGTCGCTTCTGCGCGGAAAACCCTGAATTCTCCATCCGCTCCGGACTTGACCGCTGGACCAGCATTTTCGGTGCAGACACCATCAAGCCGCATTCTTCCGACGGAGAGACTGTGACGCTGACCCCGGCCACCACTGATACGGACGGCTTTTTCTTCTGCGCGATGAAGCGCACGGCCTGATATTCATCCAAAATGGCCTGACATGCTGGCGCAGCTGGCATGTCACCCTTGGAACATTTCTAAACTAGAATATTTGACACAAGTTTGTGATTGGTTCAGAACTCGCCATCACAGCCTCGTTACGAGTGGGCTGGATGAGGAGAGATAATGTTCCGCAAATCCATTTTGGGTGCCAGCCTGGCACTTCTGGCCGCTTCCGCGACATTCAGCGCAATTCCAGCCCGGGCCGAGACCGACACGGCCGCCGTGGTCAAGCATTATGCGGAACTGGGCTACGCCAAATATCAGGACTCGCTGCTGACAGCGCAGACGCTGGACAAGGCCATCGACGCGCTGATCGCAAGCCCCAGCGAAGCCAATCTGAAGGCTGCCCGCGAGGCATGGATCAAGTCCCGCGTGCCTTACCAGCAGACGGAAGTCTACCGCTTCGGCAACCCGATCGTTGACGAGTGGGAAGGCAAGGTCAACGCCTGGCCGCTGGACGAAGGCCTGATCGACTATGTCGACGGCTCCTACGGCACTGAAAGCGACGAGAACGAGCTCTACACCGCCAACATCATTGCCAATACCAAGCTCAAGGTTGGTGGCGAAGAGGTGGATGCCTCCAAGATCACGCCTGAGCTGATCCGCAGCCTTGCGGAGGCGGGTGAAGTGGAAGCCAATGTGACCACCGGTTACCACGCCATCGAGTTTCTGCTCTGGGGTCAGGATCTGAACGGCACCGGCGCAGGTGCTGGCAACCGCCCCTATACCGATTATGACGTGAAGAACTGCACCGGCGGCCATTGCGACCGCCGCGCCGAATACCTCAAGGCAGCATCCACGTTGCTGGTTGCCGACCTCAAGGAAATGGCTGACAACTGGGCACCGGGCGGCGAGGCGGCGAAAGCCGTCGAGGCCGACCCGAAACAGGGCCTCACAGCCATCCTCACCGGCATGGGCTCGCTCTCTTACGGCGAACTGGCGGGCGAACGCATGAAGCTTGGCCTTCTGCTGCACGATCCTGAAGAAGAGCATGATTGCTTTTCCGACAACACCTACAACTCGCATCTGAACGACGCGATCGGCATCGCCTCGGCCTATACGGGTGAGTATACCCGCGTTGATGGCACAAAGCTCACCGGCCCTTCGCTCTCGCAGCTGGTTGCCGCAAGCGACAAGACGCTGGACGCCGAAATGCAGGCGAAGCTCAACAAGACGCTGGATGCCATGCACGCCATGGAAAAGCGCGGCCAGACCGTTGAAGCCTACGACCAGATGATCGGCGAAGGCAACAAGGATGGCAACGCCGTGGTGCAGGCTGCCATTGACGGGCTTCTGGACCAGACCAAGACCATCGAGCGCGTCATTGCTGCGCTTGATCTCGGCAAGATCCAGCTGGAAGGCTCAGACAGCCTTGACAGCCCGAACGCCGTCTTCAAATAGACCCGATCATGAGGCCGCGTGGATGACACGCGGCCTCCTATTCAAAAGCGTTGCAGGCGGACCATTTTGCGAAGAGCGCAATCTCTCACATGTCGGTATCACAGAGCTGATACGGCTCAGGCGCGGCCTGCCGGTTGCCTGTCATGAGATCGGCGCGTTGGCTTTGCCGCTCCGGCGTGCTGCTTGCTTTGACCGCGGGCGGCATCGCCTTTGCCGAAGACGTGCCACGCGCCGACATTTCCTCTGAAGACTTGCAGCGCGTGCGACAGGTCACGCAGCCTACTAGCGATTTTTCCAAAGCAGAACCCTTCGAGGCTATGTCTGCCGGGGCTGCTACGACGACGGCAACGACAGACCCGTTCTCGCAACCTTCAGCCAATATGGGCTTTGAGCGTGGGCAGGATTTCAAGCTGGGCAATGCGCTGTTTCAGAAGCTTTGGGTCTCCTCGCCATCCTCCACACAGGCCTCTGACGGGCTGGGGCCGCTTTACAATGCGCGCTCCTGCCAGACCTGCCACATCAAGGATGGTCGCGGGCGTCCGCCTGTGGGCGGCGAAGATGCCGTTTCGATGTTTCTGCGGCTTGCACGCCCTGCCCGCACAGACGACGAGAGGGCCGCAATTCGCAGCCATGCGGTTGTGAACTTTCCCGATGCGACCTATGGCGGCCAGCTTCAGAACCAGGCTGTTCCGGGCTTGAAGGCTGAAGGAAAACTGTCCGTGACCTACACTGAGCAGAGCGTGACGCTGGCCGGTGGCGAGGTCGTTGCGCTGCGCAAACCTTCCTACGCCATATCCCGGCTGAATTACGGGCCGCTTGGTGATGACACGACGCTTTCGCCCCGCATCGCCCAGCCGACCCTTGGTCTGGGGTTGATCGAAGCCATTGCGGATGGGGATATTCTGGCGGGCGCCAGACCCGGTGGAGAGGTATCAGGCAGACCCGCATGGGTGCGCGACCACCGCAGCGGGGCGGTGAAGCTCGGGCGCTTCGGCTGGAAAGCGCAGAATGCCAGCGTGCGCGATCAGGCCGCCAATGCGCTATCGCATGATATCGGCATATCCTCTCCGGATGTGCCCAATGCCTTTGGTGATTGCACGCAAAGGCAGACGGACTGTCTGGCCCTGCCGACGGGTGTGCAGAAACGGCTGGGCGATGTGGAAGCGCCCTCACCCGTGCTCGACCTGATGACGTTCTATACGGAAAATCTGGCTGTGCCTGCGCGTCGCGACGTGGATGATCCGGCAGTGCTGCAAGGCAAGCAGCAGTTTTACCAGGCCGGATGCGCCGCCTGTCACACGCCGAAATTCGTGACGAAGCGCGATGCCGCAGACCCGCTGCACTCTTTCCAACTGATCTGGCCCTATTCGGATTTTCTGCTGCACGACATGGGCGAGGGTCTCAGCGACGGGCAGCAGGTGGGTGAGGCAAGCGGAAGCGAATGGCGCACGCAACCGCTGTGGGGCATCGGCCTCACGCAAGCCGTGAATGGTAATGGCTTCTACCTGCATGACGGGCGGGCGCGCAGCCTGTCCGAAGCGATTTTATGGCATGGTGGAGAGGCGCAAAAGGCGCGTGACGCCTTTGCTGCCTTGCAAAAGCCTGACCGGCAGGCTTTGCTGAGTTTTCTGGAGTCCCTTTGATGACAATAGCGATGCGACCATCCCACATGCTTCTGCCGCTTGCCTTTCTGCTGAGCTTCGGCACGGCATTGGCGCAGGATGTGGAACTGATGCCACCGCCGCCGCTGGATCCGGTCAAGATACGCTCGGTGATGACTAGGGCGGTCGATGGTTTCATCCGCCCCGGCTATGATGGTTTCCGCGACCGTGCCAAGGCGCTGGAAGGCAAGATGCAGGCGCTGTGTGCTGCCCCTTCAGCGGACACGGTGAGCGCTGCGAAAGCGGGCTATGCCGAGGCGGCGGGCGCATGGTCTGCCATCGAGATCGTGCGGGTTGGCCCCGTGATCGAACAGAACCGTTTTGAGCGTGTGCTTTATTATCCCGACAAGAAAGGCCTTGGCCTCAAGCAGGTCCAGAAATATCTTGTCGATAAAGACGAAAGCGTGACCACGCCACAAGGCTTGCGAGGCAAGAGCGTTGCGGCCCAAGGGTTCGGTGCGCTGGAATATGTGCTCTACGGCACCGGTGCAGATGACGCGCTAAAGCAGAAGAACAGCTTTCGCTGCCGATATGGCGCAGCCATTGCTGGTAACATTGCCAATATTGGCGTTGAGCTTTCCGACCTGTGGAATGCACCTGATGACACGGCGAGACACTGGAAGGAGCCGGGGCCGGACAATCCGGTATTTCGCGATGAACGTGAAGCGCTGGTGGCGCTGCTCGGCATTCTGGTGCACGCCTCCGAAGACATTCGCGACAAGCGCATCGAGACCTTTTACAAGGGGCCTGACAATGCGAAATTTCCGCGCACCGCGATCTATTTGCGCTCTGGCCTGACATGGATGAGCATTGGCACCAATATTGCTGCCGTGCAGCGCTTGATGCACACGGCGCAGATGAGCGATCTTTTGCCGCCGGATCAGCGTTCCATCATCGGCTCCATCGATTTCATCGCCAAGTCCATGGTCCGTGTTGCAGGCACAATCGAGCCTGACGTGGAAAAGGCACTTGCCGACGACAAGGAGCGCGCAAAGGTCGATTATATGCTGCTGAATGGCAAGGATATGATCTACCGCATCAACGACCAGTATGGTGGCGCCATAGGGCTCAGCTCCGGCTTTTCCTTTTCGGACGGAGACTGAACAGTGGCTCGCGACAAACGGCTGCTGATTGACCGGCGCAGCTTCATCAAGGCGGCAGGCGTGCCATTTCTGGCTGGCCTTGCGCCGCGGTCCCTCTATGCGCTTGAGCGAGCGGATGCGGTTTTTGCCTCGGCTTTCCGTGCCCGCGATGGCTCCTACGGGGTTGCGACGGTGACTGAAGCCGGAGAGATCGTTGAGGGCATGCCATTGCCAGCCCGCGCGCACGGCATGGCAACCAGCCACGTAACCGGGATGACGGTTGCCTTTGCGCGCAGACCCGGCACGTTTTTCATGGCGTTTGATCCGGCCCGAAAGCGCGAGCCCATCGTCATGCACACGCCTGAGAACCGGCATTTCTATGGCCACGGACAGTTCTCGCCTGACGGCTCCATTCTTTACGCCAGCGAGAATGACTTCGATCAGAATCGCGGCGTGATCGGTCTCTACGATGCGCGGGACGGCTTTCGACGCATCGGCGAATACAGTGCGCGGGGCATCGGCACCCATGACATGACCGTCAGCGACGATGGCAAGATGATCATCATCGCCAATGGTGGCATCGAGACCCATCCGGATTTCGGGCGCACCAAACTCAATATCGACACCATGGAGCCCTCGCTGGTGCTGCTGGATGCGGCAACGGGGCGACTGATACAGAAACATGGCCTTGCCAAGAACCTAAGCCAGCTTTCCACCCGCCATGTGGATCTGGGCCGCGACGGGCGCATCTGGTTTGCCTGCCAGTATGAAGGCCCGCGCAACACGCTGCCACCGCTGATCGGGCATTTCTCCAAGGGCGACGACCTCAATTTCATCGACCTGCCGGAGGAGACGACGACACGGCTGGCGAATTACGTCGGCGCCATCGCAGTCAACAGACGAGATGGCGTCATCGGCGTGACATCGCCCAACGGCAATGTGGTGGTGACGTTAGATGAGAAGACCGGCAAGGTTTTGCGCGAAGCCACGTTGAGTGAAGCGGCGGGCGTGGCGGCGGCGCCACATGGCGTTGTAACATCGTCCTATGACGGACATTTCGGCACGGCGACGAGCCCTGTGGCCTGGGATCAGCATATCGTGAGGCTTGCCGGCTAAATTGGCTACCGGCACTGGAACCAAAGCATTTTCTGTGCATTTCATGGTCCATGAAGAAGCCCCTCGTCTACATCGCTTTCATCGTTGCCCTCGTTGCCATTGGTGCGTTCATTGGCATGAACAATGTTCCGGGCGCGTGGTATCAAACCCTGAACAAGCCCTTCTTCAATCCACCCAACTGGATCTTCGGGCCGGTGTGGACCGCTCTCTACGTGATGATCGGCATTGCCGGTGCACGCACATGGCTGAAAAGCCGCATGGGCGGGCGGATGCAGCTGTGGGGCAGCCAGATGCTGCTCAACTTCATGTGGTCGCCAATCTTCTTCACCATGGAAAGCCCCGTTGGCGCGCTCATCCTCATCGTACCCATGCTGATCTGCGTCATCGCCTTCATCATCATGACGGCGACGCGGGACCGGCTTTCCATGTGGCTTTTCGTGCCCTATGCGGCGTGGGTGGCCTTTGCCACGCTTTTGAACGCCAGCATCGTTTATCTGAATTAACCGTCTCACGCCCTTGCCTTGCGGTCTGTCACACGCCATGTTTTGACAAAGACAAGGAGAGGCAGGGGAATGGATTTCATCGATCCCGGCGATTTTCGCCAGCGGATAGAAAAGAGCTTCGCGCGCCAGGGCGTCGTTCAGGCTATCAAGGCCGAGATTTCGCGCATTGAGCACCGGCTGGTGGAAATCGAACTGCCATTTCACCGCAAGCTGACGCAGCAGCACGGCATTTTGCATGCCGGTGTGATTGCCGCTGCCCTTGATACAGCCTGCACCTATGCCGCCTACACCATCATCGAACCCGATGCCTCCTTGCTGACAATCGAATTCAAGGTCAACCTCATGTCTCCAGGCCGGGGCGAGCGGTTTCTGTTTCGCGGTGAAATTACCAAGCCCGGCAGCAACATCATTGTGGCCGATGGCCGCGCCTATGCACTCTCGGACGGCCCCGCCAAGCTGATCGCCTCCATGACCGGCACAATGATGGTGATGAAGGGACGGGAAGGTTTTGAAGAATGAGTTTTGAGATTGTAGACGTGGCGGGCAAGCGGCTGTTGTTCGTCATGGCAGCGGATGCCGAATATGGACCTCACCTGAAAGCCCGCTTCAAACCCTTGATGACGGGTGTTGGCCCGGTGGAAGCTGCCGTTTCGCTGGCTTCGGCGCTGGCGAAGCTGGCTGCTGACCATGCCCTGCCCGACCTCGTCGTCTCCCTCGGTTCGGCGGGATCTCGCACACTGGAGCAGGCTGAGGTCTATCAGGCCACCTCCGTATCCTACCGGGATATGGATGCGTCTGCCTTCGGCTTTGAGAAAGGCCGCACGCCGTTTCTCGATCTGCCTGCCGAAATTTCGCTACCCTTGCAAATTCCAGGCATCGCTGGCGCCCGACTTTCCACGGGCGCGAATGTCGTCTCGGGTGCCGCCTATGACACTATCGACGCCGATATGGTGGAGATGGAGACATTTGCGATGTTGCGGGCCTGCCAGCGTTTCGATGTTGCGCTGATCGGTCTGCGTGGCATATCGGATGGCAAGGCGGATGTGCAGCATATTTCCGACTGGACCGCCTATCTGCATGTGATCGACGAGAAGCTGGCGCAAGCGGTGGACAGGCTCTGCCGCGCCGTGGAAGATGGCAGCATTTCGCTCTGAACCACTTGCCTGATGGCGCAATTTCTGGCTTTTCAAGCCATATCACGGGTTGCCTAAAGCACCGTATTTCTTTAAAGGCTCGCCATGACCCAGATAGCCCATCCCGACAGCATCCTCATCATCGATTTCGGCAGCCAGGTGACGCAGCTTATTGCGCGCCGTGTTCGCGAGGCCGGAGTTTACTGTGAAATCCATCCGTTCCAGAACGCAGCCGATGCGTTTGAGACGCTGAAGCCGAAGGGCGTGATTTTCTCCGGCGGCCCGGCATCTGTCACGGCAGAAGGAAGCCCGCGCGCACCGCAGGCGGTGTTCGATTCCGGTATCCCGATCCTCGGCATCTGCTATGGCCAGCAGACACTGTGCACGCAGCTGGGCGGCACGGTTGAAGGCGGACATGCGGCAGAATTCGGTCGCGCCGATATCGAGATCAAGAAGGCAAGCCCGCTGTTTGATGGCTTCTGGGATGTGGGCAATCGTTACCCCGTCTGGATGAGCCATGGCGACCGCGTAACGCAGTTGCCGCATGGTTTCGAAGTGGCCGCGACATCCGAAAACGCGCCATTTGCCATCGCCGTTAATGAAGAGCGCCGCTACTACACCACCATGTTCCACCCGGAAGTGATGCACACGCCTGATGGCGCAAAGCTTCTGTCCAACTTCGTGCACAAGATCGTCGGCCTGAAATCCGACTGGACCATGGCGGCCTACCGCGCCGAGATGATCCGCAAGATCCGTGAGCAGGTGGGCAGCGAGCGCGTGATCTGCGGCCTTTCGGGCGGTGTGGATTCCTCCGTTGCAGCCGTTCTCATTCATGAAGCTATTGGCGACCAGCTCACCTGCATCTATGTCGACCACGGCATGATGCGCATGGGCGAGAGCGAGCAGGTTGTGGGCATGTTCCGCGACCACTACAACATTCCGCTGGTGCATGTGGATGCCTCCGACCTGTTCCTGACGGAACTGGCTGGCGTTTCCGACCCGGAAGTGAAGCGCAAGACCATCGGTCGCCTGTTCATCGAGACATTCGAAGCCGAAGCCGCCAAGATCGCCTCCGACGGCAAGGGCGCACCGGCGTTTCTGGCGCAGGGAACGCTCTATCCAGACGTGATCGAAAGCGTGTCCTTCTCCGGCGGTCCGTCTGTGACCATCAAGAGCCACCACAATGTCGGCGGTCTTCCAGAGCGCATGAACATGAAGCTGGTGGAGCCGCTTCGTGAACTGTTCAAGGATGAAGTGCGCGCGCTTGGCCGTGAACTGGGCCTGCCCGAAAGCTTCATCGGTCGCCACCCCTTCCCCGGCCCGGGTCTTGCCATCCGCTGCCCCGGCGTCGTGACCCGCGAGAAACTCGACATTCTGCGCAAGGCAGACGCCGTCTATCTCGACGAAATCCGCAAGGCCGGTCTTTACGACACGATCTGGCAGGCTTTTGCCGTGCTGTTGCCGGTCCAGACCGTTGGCGTCATGGGCGACTACCGCACCTATGACTTCGTCTGCGCGCTGCGCGCCGTGACCTCCGTGGACGGCATGACGGCAGACTTCTACCCCTACGACATGAACTTCTTGGGACGTGCGGCAACCCGCATCATCAACGAAGTCAAGGGCATCAACCGCGTCGTCTATGACGTGACGAGCAAGCCACCGGGCACGATCGAGTGGGAATAATCCACTCCTGATACCAGATATCACCGGGTTTTGTCTGAAGACGGAGCCCGGTTTTTTTTGACTTCATGTCAGGCGGGTGCGGTTGCGCCGGACGAGCATCGATATTTGCTGTGGCGGTCGAAAGCGGAAAATCTAGGGAATTGGGTGATGCTGAGCATCTGATGGGAACTGCGATGCGACGGGTTGGTCGCGTGTGTCACATGTTTATCGTCGGGCGATTGCGCATCATGCGCGATGCAGCCTCAACGAATGCGGTGAAATCCACCGCGCGTGGATGAGGGGCATATGCGCCTCATACCAAGGCGAGGCAATGGCGCCTCGCCAGCAGACTTAAAAAATTAGAGCTGTACCTTGTCGAAAGCCTTGCGGTCGATGCCGAGTGCGTCGAGATCAGCGCCAGCAGGCTTGCGGTGGGAGCGAACAGCTGCAGAAACGGCCAAAGCTGCGCCGAAAACTGCAAATGTTTCGCCAAAAAACTTACGGGATGTCTTAGCAACGTTACGCATGTGCGTCTCTCCTTGTGATGCCGACAATATGAGCATTTAAGCGATTTCGCACAACTCATGATTTAGCAGCCAAGCCATGCAGCTTAGCTCGAACTCGTTTGAATGACTGACCCACTAAATATGCATAGCTAGCAGCCATTTGATCGCGGCTGATTTCTTGATATGTCCATTTCAGCAATGCGGAGGACGGCGTAATGGTCACGATTTATGGTATCAAGAACTGCGACACGATGAAGAAGGCGCGCACCTGGCTTGAGGCTGCCGATATCGCCTACACATTCCATGATTACAAAACCGCAGGCATTGATGCTGTTCACCTGAACGCCTGGTGCGATGCGGCCGGTTGGGAAACCGTGCTGAACCGCGCAGGCACGACGTTCAAGAAGCTGGATGAGGCTGATAAGGCAGATCTGACCCGCGAAAAGGCGATTGCGCTGATGCAGGCCCAGCCTTCCATGATCAAGCGTCCGGTGCTGGAAGCAAAAGGCAAGGTTACGGTTGGCTTCAAGCCTGAAATCTACGCCGCGCTGTTAGGTTAGGCTGCCCCATGTCAAAAACCACCCGCGCAACCCAGATGCTGACCAAGGCCGGTATTTCCTTCACCACCGTTGCCTATGACTACGATCCAAACGCTGAGCGTATCGGGCTGCAGGCGGCGGAAGCCATTGGGGCCGAGCCGCATCTGGTGCTGAAAACGCTGATGGCGGAGGTGGATGGCAAGGCTGTCTGCGTTGTCGTGCCCTCTGACCGGGAGGTGAGCATGAAAAAGCTGGCCGGGGCGTTTGGCGGCAAATCCGCCCATATGATGAAGCCCGCGGATGCCGAGCGCGCAACCGGATATCATGTCGGCGGCATCAGCCCCTTCGGCCAGAAAAAGCAGGTGCCGACGGCCATCGAAATACAGTCCATGGGGCATGATCTGGTTTACATGAATGGCGGCCAACGCGGGTTGCAGGTGCGTCTTTCTCCCGCAGATGCGCAGGCCGTCTTGAGGGCGCTTGCCGTGCCGCTGGTCACGGATTAGCACAAAGACGGTTGGCTTTCGCGACGAATGGGCTATGTTTTGCGCCTCGCAATAAAGACATTGAAGGCGTACCATGACAGTCTCCCCCATCGATCCCGTCAAACTGGAAAAGCTGGCCGAAGTGGCCATCAAGGTCGGGCTGCAATTGCAGAAGGATCAGGATCTGGTCATCACCGCACCGCTCGCCGCGCTGCCGCTGGTGCGATTTTTGACCAAGCATGCCTATATGGCTGGCGGTGGTCTGGTGACGGCTTTTTACTCAGATGAGGAAACGACGCTCGCCCGTTACAACCATGCCAGCGACGCCAATTTCGACCGGGCATCCGGCTGGCTCTATGAAGGCATGGCCAAGGCCTATGCCAATGGCGCGGCCCGCCTTGCGATCTCCGGCGACAATCCGATGCTCTTGGCGGATGCGGATCCCGCCAAGGTGGCGCGGGCCAACAAGGCCAACTCCACCGCTTACAAGCCAGCTCTTGAGAAGATTTCCAACTTCGACATCAACTGGAACATCATTTCCTATCCCAACCCTTCCTGGGCAAAACAGGTGTTCCCCGGCATTCCCGAGGATGAAGCGGTACAAAAGCTGGCGGATGCGATTTTCGCGGCATCTCGTGTGGATCTTGCCGATCCGGTTGCGGCCTGGGCTGAGCACAACGCCAATCTTGCCAAGCGCTCCTCGTGGCTGAACGGCGAGCGCTTCGCCTCGCTGCACTTCACCGGCCCCGGCACAGATGTGACGATTGGTCTTGCGGATAATCACGAGTGGCATGGCGGCGCGTCAATGGCCAAGAATGGCGTGACCTGCAACCCCAACATTCCAACCGAGGAAGTCTTTACCACGCCACATGCGCTGCGGGTGAACGGATATGTGTCCAGCACCAAGCCGCTGTCTCATCAGGGCACGTTGATTGACGATATCAGTGTCACGTTTGAGGATGGTCGCATTGTAGAAGCCAAGGCTTCCAAGGGCGAGGCCGTGCTGAACAAGGTTCTGGACACGGATGAAGGTGCGCGGCGTCTGGGCGAAGTGGCGCTGGTGCCGCACTCCTCGCCGATCTCGGCCAGCGGCATTCTGTTCTACAACACGCTGTTTGACGAAAATGCGTCCTGCCATATCGCGCTTGGCCAATGCTATTCCAAGTGCTTTATCGACGGCGCGACGCTGACGCAGGATCAGATCAAGGCACAGGGCGGCAATTCCAGCCTGATCCACATCGACTGGATGATCGGCTCCGATAAGGTCGATATTGACGGTGTCAGAGCCGATGGCTCGAAGGTGCCAGTCATGCGTAAGGGCGAGTGGGCCTGAGCATTCAGCGCGGTGCCTGACTTTTCTGGCTGAGCCAGACGCTTGATAGCACCATGACGAAACCGGCGATCTGCGCTGGCGCGAGGTTTTGACCGAGCGCCAGCCAGCCCAAAAGCGTTGCTGTGACCGGGCTGAGAAAGCCAAGCGATGCCGCCGCTGATGGCTCGATACGCGCCAAACCTCTGAACCACAGAAGGTATGTGAATGCGGCTCCGATCAAACCGAGATAGGCCAGACCAAGCACGTTCTCCGCGCTCAGTTCGGGCAAGGCCGGCTCGAAAAACAACGCCACCGGCACCAGCAAAAGACCACCTGCTGCCAGTTGCCACGCGGCGAAGGTGAGGCTTGAGACCGGCGGTTGCCATTTGCGCGTCAAAACCGTGCCGAAGGCCATGGACACTGCGCCCGCGAAAGCTGCCGCGACGCCCACGGGATCCAGCGCCGCCTGAGGTGTCAAAACCAGACATGCGACACCAGCGATGCCGATGATACCGGCCAATACGGTCAGCGTGCGAATGGGGCGCGCCAGATAGATCCGTGAAAGCGCGATGACGATCAATGGCTGCACGGCGCCAACGGTGGCCGCCACACCGCCCGGCAGGCGGTAAGCTGCCATGAAAAGCATGACCCAGAAAAACGCGAAGTTCAGCGCTCCAAGGATAAACACCCGGCCCCACCAGATGCCATGCGGCAGCCTGCGCACAAGTAGCAGCAAAAGCAGCCCGGCAGGCAGCGCACGCAGCATGGCCACGTGCATGGGATATCCCTGCGGAAGAAATTGCGTCGTGACGTAATAGGTACTGCCCCAGATGGCTGGAGCAATTGCGGTCATGGCGATATCAATGGTGTGGCTAAATTTTTTCTTCATTTCAAGATTCTCGACGTCAAGATAAATCGACACTATGCCATTTTATCTTGACGTCAAGATATCCAATGATATTTCTAATCCATGAGTGAAGCGCCCCCACCTGACCATGTCGACAAGATTCTCGCCCAATGGAGAAGCGAGCGACCTGACCTTGATGTTGCACCAATGGGTCTTATCGGCCGACTGCACAGGCTGACGACCCACCTTGGCCGCGAGATCGAGGCCGTGCTGATGCAGCATGGATTATCGATATCCGCGTTCGATGTGATGGCCACCTTGCGGCGGGCGGGCGCGCCCTATCAGCTCTCGCCCGGCGAGTTGCTCGCCATGACCATGGTCAGTTCCGGCACAATGACAAACCGTATCGACCAGCTGGAAAAAGCAGGTCTTGTGCAGCGGATCAACAATCCGCAGGACCGCCGGAGCGTGCTGATTGCCTTGACCGACAAGGGATTTGCCATTGTCGATGAGGCCGTGACGGCACATGTTGCAAACCAGCATGCACTGCTTGCGGAAGTGAGCGAGAACGACCGGGTCGAATTTGACCGGCTGCTCAGGTTGTTTTTAGCAAGGATCGAGTGAGAGGCGATGGGTTTCAACCCAAAGAGCTGAACCAACCTTCGCTCTCACACTTAAAACAGAGTCCCCTGATCGACAGGACCTGATGAACCTGGTTTGGCAGGCTTCTTCTTCGGCGCTGGAGGAGTGCCTTCTGCGGGTGGGGTATCGGAACCACCGGCTACGGCAGAGACGCGACCATCGGCGAATTCCATTGAGACCACAGCGCCTGAAGCGACAAAAGCGGCACGGGTTAGCGGGCGGTTGTCCTCATCCAGAATGACCGCATAGCCGCGTTTCAGCACATTCTTGTATGACAAAGATTGCAGAATGCGATCATGGGCGGCGATGCCGGCGCGGTTTTGCGACATGCGATTGAGCACGGCGGTATCGGCCCGGCGGGTGGCACCGGCCACCTTTTCTTTCTGGCGATCCAGTTGGCCCAGAAGGCGCGCGGGAAGAGCGCGCAAGGAGGAGTCCGACGACGACACGCGTGATTGCGCCTGCAGCAGGCGGCGTTCCACCAATCCTTCGGCGCGCTGCATCCGCTCCTGAATGCGCTGGCGCTGCTGCTGGATGCCATGACCAAGCACGTCTGGTCGCAGACCGGAGGCGGTGCGCTCGAAACTGCGGCGCTTGTTGAGCGTGTTCAATTCCAGCCCACGACCGAGACCGGAGGCTGCCTCATCAAACCGGCGACGCGGCAGAGCGAGCAACTGATCCAGCGAGGGAATGGCGCGCACCAGCGCCCGCACGCCCTGACGACGATTGTCCATCTGGCGCGACATGGAGCCGGACAGGCGCGCAGACAGGCCCGCCAGTTGCGCCCCCAGATCCGCCCGCACCGGCACGGCCATTTCGGCAGCACCTGTGGGTGTCGGCGCGCGCACATCGGCAGCGTGGTCGATCAGCGTCGTGTCGGTCTCATGCCCGACAGCCGAGATGAGCGGTATCTCGCTTTCGGCGGCTGCACGCACGACGATCTCATCGTTGAAACTCCAGAGATCTTCCAGACTGCCGCCACCGCGGGCCACAATCAACACATCCGGGCGGGGAATGGATCCGCCGATCTCTAGCGCATTGAAGCCTCTGATGGCGTTGGCCACCTCTTCGCCAGACCCCTCGCCCTGCACCTTGACCGGCCAGACCAGCACATGCACGGGGAAACGATCGGAAATACGGTGGAGAATATCGCGGATGACGGCACCGGTTGGCGAGGTGACGACGCCGATGACGCGGGGCATATAAGGCAGGCGGCGTTTGCGGGCCTGATCGAAAAGGCCCTCCGCTGCCAGCTTGCGGCGGCGCTCTTCCAGAAGCGCCATCAGCGCACCGGCACCGGCAGGCTCCAGGCTTTCAATGACGATCTGGTATTTGGAGGAGCCGGGGAAGGTGGTGATCTTGCCGGTAGCGATGACCTCCATGCCCTCTTCCGGGCGGAATTTGAGCTTGGAAAAGCTGCCTTTCCAGATGACGGCATCGATGCGCGCCCGGTCATCCTTCAGGGAGAAATAGGCATGGCCGGACGTATGCTGGCCGCGATAACCCGAGATTTCACCGCGCACCCGCACTTGATCAAAGGCGGTTTCCACCGTTCGCTTGATGGAGCCGGAAAGCTCCGAAACAGAAAATTCTGCGAGGTTGGTGAGAGGCTGGCTGAAAATATCGCTCATGCCCGTTTCTAACCCATGAGCCGCGATTCGCAAATCGACTTGATGACGCCGATTTGACAATTTCACGACGAATAAATTTCACAAATTTGTAACAATCTGGTATTTTAGCAATTGGACGTGCATGAATGGAGGAGAATAAGGGTTTTTGAGGATGACGGTGCCTTTCCTCAAGCCCTCTGGAGGAGGAGCGGCATCATGGTATTTATTCTTGGAATCTGTCTTGGCGTAGCTGCGCTTGCACTGCGCTCGATGACTGTAATTGCAGCGACTGGCACGTTGATTGCCATCGCATTTGGTGTCGCCGCACTTGTTTCTGCGTCAGGCGTGCACATCATAACTCTGCTCATTGCGCTTGCTGGGTACAATGTTGGCATTGGAGGTGCCATCGGCGTATTCATGGCCTTGCGTGGATTGCGTACAGCTTAAAAGCTTCTGCGCGTCGCCCTGCTCATATAGTGTCCGTTTCAACGATTTGAGACGGGGCGATGACGCATGAGCATGCTGACATTCATTCTGATGAACACCGCTTTCATAGCAATTGACGGCGCAATGACGTTTGTGCTCTCAAATGCCACGGCTTTGTCCATCGCACAGGCTCGTCTCATCGGCTGCACGATCACGCTTGTTGTGATTGGCTTCTCGATGGCCCGGCTTGTGCCACAGAGCGCCTCAAGCGACGGCCCCAGCCGCACGCAGGCTGCCATCGTTAGCGCGCTGGCCAGCGGTCTGAGTTGCGGGCTTTTTATCCTCATCCTCAGCAGAAGTCCAATGCTGCAATGGCTGGCCGTCTTCGCCGCCAGCGCATTTGCGAGCCTAATTTTCGCCTCCCTCGCCTACAGGCGCGCGCAGAGGCGTTAGACCGTTTCCCATCCGTCTTTTTCAGCGGCGCGGTAGATGGCATCGATGAAGCGCTGGCTGTTTTTCGAGCTTTCCAGCGACACGACCTCAGCCTCTGCGCCACTTGCGGCGGCTGCGAAGGCTTCTATTTCGCGACGATACTGGCGGCTGTCCTGAAAACGGAAGATTTGAGATTGACCGTGGCTCTGGTTGGTAAGCTCAACCTCCTCGGCACCCCAGCGATCTGCGTTGAAGGGAGATTTTACCTCGATGTAACCTTCCGTGCCGTGCAGAACCATGAGCTGACGGGCGGCGAGCTGGGTCGAGATATAGAAGCTGAGTTCGAAATCACCGAAATCGGCCTTCACGCTGGAATAGATATCCGTGCCGAAGACAGGGTCGCGCTCGACCACTGCCTGTACACGCTTCGGCTCCTTGCCGGTGACAAAGCGTGTGGTGATGGTTGGGTAAACGCCGATATCCGGCAATGCGCCGCCGCCGAGTTCCGGAATGTTGCGCATATTGGCCGGATCACGGTTGAAATAGGTGAAGGACCCCTGGACGTGCTTGAGCGTGCCGATGGCACCGGAAGCGAGCAGTTCCCGCACCTTCAGCCACACGGGCGTGTAGGTCACCATATAGGCTTCCGAGATCAGCACCTTGTTGCGGTCCCGGGCGGCAATCAGGCTGTCGATCTCGTTTGCCTTCAGCGCAATCGGCTTTTCGCACAGCACATGCTTGCCCGCATCTGCCGCCTTGATGGACCACTCCACATGCTGGGCGGTTGGCAGCGGAATATAGACGGCATCGATAAGGTCGGATGCCAGCATGTCCTCATAGGAGCCAAAGGCGTGAGGCACGGAGAAACGGTCTGCCAGCGCCCGCGCCTTGGTGAAATCGCGGCTGGCGATGGCGGTGACAACGGCGTTTTCCGCATCCTGAATAGCGGGAATAACCAGCTCCCGACCAATCTTCGCCGTCGACAAAATTCCAAAACGCAGCATGCAAACCTCCACAATGTTGGGCGGCACCTTATCACGCTCTGATCCGCGTGCAACATGTCCACGCGCCATGAACCATCATGGCTGAAAATGTCCGCTCTTCGGCGCTTCCGTTTCTTTCGTCTTTCTATTGAAGGCTCAATACTGTAATTCCAAGAAATCGGAGATACATGAAATGTCCCATACGAAGACAGCGCTTCTGGTGATCGATGTGCAACAGTCCTTTCGGCACGCCCCTTATTTCGATGAAAGCGGCCTGCCCGCCTTTCTCGCCGCTCAGCAGAAACTGATCGATGGCGCACAGGCCGCAGGCATTCCCATCATCCAGATTTTCCACGTCGACGGCGACCGCGCCTTTGCTGAGGACAGCGGCTTCATCCGCGCGCTCGATGGCATCACGATCAACCCGACAGTGACGTTCCGCAAGAACCGCCATTCGGCCTTTGTTGGCACGGAGCTGGATGCCTGGCTGAAGAGCCACGGCATCGAGCGGCTGATTGTATCAGGCATTCGCACCGAGCAGTGCTGCGAGACCACCACGCGGCACGGTTCCGATATGGGATATGCGATTGATTTCGTGACCGAGGCGACGCTGACATTTCCGATGACGCATACCTCTGGCACGGTGTTTTCGGCAGAGGATATCGCCAAGCGCACCGAACTGGTTCTCGCTGGCCGTTTCGCCCGCATCACCACTGTCGATGGTGCCTTGCTGGCGCAACAAGACGCCGCATGATGACCGGCACCACCACGCAGACAAAGGCCATACCGGTTTTCGTGGTGCTGCCCGCACAGACGCTGTTGCTGGATGTCGCAGGGCCGCTGGAGGTTCTGCGATACGCCAATGACCAGCAAAGTGCTATCAGGTTCGATTTTGCCTATGTGGCAGCAAACCCGACCCAGACAACGACCATCGGGCTGCTGCTGTCAGGGCTTCAACCCTTGCCAGAAACACTGCCTGAAAATGCCATGGTCATCATCGCAGGCGGATCGTTGCTGGAAACAGTACAGGGCAGCCCACGGCCGGAGCGGCGTTCTCTGGCGGACTGGCTGCGGCGATGCGTGCGAAGCGATACCACAGTCGTTTCCATCTGCTCGGGCGCGCTGATTGCCGCCGAAGCAGGGCTTTTCGATCATCGCCACTGCACCACCCATGCCGACTGCATGGATGAATTGCGGCAGATTGCGCCCCTGGCCTATGCGGTGAGCAACCGGCTATTCGTGGAGGATGGGCGCTACTTTTCCAGTGCTGGCATAACCACCGGCATCGACCTTCTGCTGCACATCGTCTCGAGCCTCACCAGCCATGCCGTCGCCTCCCGCGTTGCCCAGATCATGGTTATCTATATCAGACGGACCGCCAATGATCCGCAAATCTCTCCCTGGCTGTCAGGGCGAAACCACATCCACCCTTCCGTTCACCGGGCGCAGGATGCCATCGTTGCCAACCCCGCCGCCGAGTGGTCGCTGGGGAAACTTGCCGATGTGGCCCATTTGAGCGAGCGCCATCTCTCCCGGCTTTTTCGCGAGCATACAGGGCTGAGTGTGGTGGACTATATCAACCTGATGCGCGTCAATCTCGCGGCTGATATCCTGACGCATTCCCGGCTGGACATGGAGGCTGTGGCGGAACGATCCGGCTTTGCATCTGCCCGCCATCTTCGTCGTGTCTGGCAGCAGCACCATGCGCAACCGCCCAGTTCTTTCCGAACGCTTTCGTCCTGATCGTCCTTTGCATCACAGGCGCGAGGGCCAGGCATCAACGAAATTCAATGGTTATGCCGTGGGCCGCTTGATAGTGTCGCGCCTATCATGAAAGCAAAGGGAGTATTGTCCGTGGAGAAACGTGCGCTTGGCCGAACCGGCCTTTCCATCGCCCCCATCGTGTTTGGTGGAAACGTGTTTGGCTGGACTGCGGATGAAAAGACCTCGTTTCAGTTGCTGGACGCCTTCTTCGACGCAGGCTTCAACACCATCGACACAGCGGATGTGTATTCCGCATGGGTGCCGGGGCATGAGGGTGGCGAATCCGAGACCATTATCGGCAAATGGCTGAAAACAGGCAGCGTTGCTCGCGACAAGGCGATCATTGTTTCCAAGGTCGGCTATGACAAGGGCCTCAAGCCGCAATGGATTGAGCAAGCCGTCGAGGCATCGCTGCGCCGTCTGCAGACTGACTACATCGACCTTTATCTGGCGCATAAGCCGGATGCCGAGACACCGATTGAAGACACGCTGGCCGCTTTCACAAAACTGAAAGAGCAAGGCAAGGTGCGCGCCATCGGTTGCTCCAATTATGATGCACCGGAGTTGCAGGCGGCACTGGATGTTTCGGCCCAAACAGGGCTTGCCCGCTTTGATGTCGTTCAGCCGGAATACAATCTCTACACCCGCGAGAGATTCGAAGGGCCGCTTGCGGAACTTTCGCTGAAGGAAGATATCGGCGTCATCAATTATTACAGCCTTGCGGCTGGATTTCTGACCGGCAAATACCGCAGCAAAGCCGACACGGAAGGCGTCGCGCGATCCTACCGCGTGGGCGATTACGTCAATGCGCGTGGACTTGAGATTTTGGGTGCCATGGACACGATCGCCGCGCAAACAGGCGCAAAGCTTGCCGATATCGCGCTTGCCTGGCTGTTGCGCAAACAGGCCGTCACCGCGCCCATCGCAAGCGCCACCAGCCTCTCGCAACTGGAAAGCTTCAAGCGCGCCACGGAACTGAAATTGACCGACGACATGGTCGCCCTTCTCGACAAGGCAGGCGCATGATGAAGCCAGAGATTCGTGATGCACTCCCTGAAGATAAGGTGGATTGGCTGAAACTGTGGAACGATTATCTTGCCTTCTATAGTGTCGATCTTGCCGACGATGTGACAGACCACACATGGGCGCGCATTGTTGACCCGACTTCGCGCGTATCTGCGCGCCTTGCCATCGTGGATGGGCAAGTGGCCGGCTTTGCCATCCATCACTTCCATGATTCCACCTGGGTCAAGACACCGGACTGCTATCTGGAAGACCTGTTTATCGACAGCAGCATTCGCGGCAAAGGCATAGGGCGGGCGCTGATTGATGATCTCATTGCCATCTGCCGGGACAAGGGCTGGTCACGTCTCTATTGGCACACCAATGAAGACAATGAGCGGGCGCGCAAGCTCTATGACAGCTATGTCGAGAGCGATGGCCATATTCGCTACCGCATCAAGTTCTGACGCGGAAAAAATCCACGAAAGCCCTCAACGCCGGTCGCATTTGCTGGCGTGAGGGATAATAGATGTAAAAGCCATCGAAGGGCGCGCACCAGTCTTCCAGCACACGGATCAGACGGCGCTCCCTGATATCGTCTTCGATGCGCTGCTCGAAAACGAAGGCCAGCCCCGCACCATCAATGGCTGCCGAGCGGATGAGGCTTTGATCGGAGAGGATCAGCGGCCCCTCAACATCAACCACCAGCGGCTTGCGATCCTTCTCCAACTCCCAGCGATAGATGAGCCCGCTTGAAAAGCGGCGGCGAATGCAGCGATGTTGCATGAGATCGCGCGGATGCTGCGGCATCGGATGATGGTCGAAATAGGCCGGCGAGCCGACGATGGCGCCGCATAACGGGCCGCTCGCGCGAACCGCAATCATATCCGCTTCCAGATTCTCACCCAGCCGCAAACCGGCATCGAAGCCTTTTGCCACAATATCCTCGAAGCGATCATCGGTGGAGATTTCCAGTGCGATATCCGGATAGCGGCTGAGAAATTCCCCGAGCCTTGGCACGATGATATCTTCCGCCGCCAGCCGTGGCATGGTGATGCGCAACGGCCCGGCGGCGCGTCCGCCCTGTTCAGCCAGCGCGCCAATGACGGCATCGATATCGGCAAGCGCCGGTGCGAGTGTTTCAAGCAGCCTGCGACCTTCCTGCGTGGGCGAAACGCTGCGTGTGGTGCGGTGAAGCAGGCGCAAGCCGAGGCTGAGTTCCAGCGACGACACCGCATGGCTGACAGCGGACGGGGCAATGCCCAGCTCTGCCGCAGCCTTGCGGAAGCTCAGACCTTCAGCCACGGCGGCAAGAACTGCCAATTGTGAGAGTTGAACGCGGTTCATTGTTCGAAATGATAGAACAAGCTGGAGTGAATTACAGCAGTTATTTTGCCCTTCACGAGACGCTATCTTACAGCATGCCCTTGATGACAAGGCGGCTCCCTAGGGAAGGACATTCCAATGCAAAACAGAATTCTCGGCAAAGATCTCACGGTTTCCGCCCTCGGGCTTGGCTGCATGGGCATGAGCCATGCCTATAGCCCCTCTGCGGATGAAAGCGCATCGATTGCGACGCTTCACCGGGCGGTGGAACTGGGCGTCACATTCTTCGATACGGCGGAGGTTTATGGCCCCCACACCAATGAGGTGCTGGTTGGCAAAGGCCTGAAGCCGCTTCGGGACAAGGTGACCATTGCGACGAAATTCGGTTTCAAGATCGATACCAGCAAGCCTGCCGGGCAGATGATGGTGGGAACCGACAGCACGCCGAAAAATGTGCACGCGGTTGCCGACGCCTCGCTGACGCGGCTGGGCGTCGATGTGATCGATCTGTTCTACCAGCACCGGGTTGATCCCAATGTGCCCATCGAAGACACGGTCGGCGCCATGGCGGAACTGGTTGCGGCTGGCAAGGTGCGATATCTGGGGCTTTCGGAAGCCAATGCCGGAACGATCCGCAAGGCGCATGCCACCCACCCCATCACCGCACTTCAAAGCGAATATTCACTGTGGACGCGCGACGTGGAAACCAATGGCGTGCTGGATACCTGCCGCGAACTGGGGATTGGCTTTGTGCCGTTCAGCCCGCTGGGTCGTGGCGTTCTGACCGGGGCGTTGAAGAAGCTCGATGGCCTTTCCGATACGGATTTCCGCCGCTCCCTGCCCCGCTTTCAGGCGGAAAATTTCGACGCCAATCTGGCGCTCGTCACACTGCTGGAAGATATGGCAGCGCAGAAGGGTGTGACGGCAGCCCAACTGGCGCTCGCCTGGGTGCTGGCGCAGGGCGACTTCATCGTGCCCATTCCCGGCACCACCAAGATTGCCAATCTGGAAACTAATGTCGCGGCTGCGGATATTGTTCTGAGTGCCGATGAGGCCGCGAAGCTGGGTGAGCTTCTGTCTCCGACCAAGGTGGCGGGCGGGCGCTATCCCGAGCAGATGGCAGCGATGGCGAACCGTTAAAACACAAAGGCCGGGGAAGAATTTTCCCCGGTCTTTTGAGTTCAAGCACTATCCGTCAATCAGGCGCGCAAAACGCCGCCCGTCGATTTCTCGACATTGCCGACGATCTTGGCCGTCAGCGCTTCGAAATCCTCATCGGTCAGGGTCTTGTCAACCGGCTGGATCTGCACCTCGATGGCGATGGACTTCTTGTTCTCACCAACGGACGCGCCTTCGAATACGTCAAAGACATTGACGCCCGTGACGAGCTTGCGGTCAGCACTGGTTGCAGCCTTGATGATGGCACCGGCTTCGACCGAGCGATCCACCACGAAAGCGAAGTCACGCTTCACGGTCTGGAAGGGTGACAGGTCAAGAGCCGGCTTGGTGCGTGTTGCCTTCTTCTTCGGCTCAGGCATGGCATCGAGATAGATTTCGAAACCGGCGTAGACGCCTGACACATCCAGTTCTGACAACGTCTTCGGATGGAATTCTCCGAACGTGCCGAGGATGACCTTTGGCCCCATCTTGATCGTGCCGGAGCGACCGGGGTGATACCAGCCGGGTGCGCCCGCTTCGATCTGCACATTGCTCATGGGCAGGCCGCAGGCTTCGATGACCGCCAGCGCATCGGCCTTGGCATCGTAGACATCGACAGGCTTGCCACCGCCCTTGGTGGCGTTGGACCACATGCGACCGGAACCGGCAAGCGTTGCGGTGCCCCGGCGAATGCCGCCAGCCACGCGACGCTGGCCTTCCGGCGTGTCGCTTTCATAGGTGCCAGAAACCTCGAAGATTGCCACATCCGCATGGCCCTTGTCGGCATTGCGCTGTGCGGCGGTCAACAGTCCGGGCAGAAGTGATGGCCGCATATCCGACATGTCGGCAGCAATGGGGTTGGCCAGCTTGAGGGCTGCCGAACCACCACCGAAGAGCTTGGCCTGGGCTTCAGGAATGAAGGACCATGTGACGGCTTCCAGCATGCCACGGCTGGCCAGCGCCCGGCGTGCCGTGCGCGTGCGGATCTGCAGCGTCGTCAGAATACGACCATTCACCGCGCCGAAGCTTTCCAGCGGTTCAGGCTTGATATTATCGACGCCATGAATGCGCATGACCTCTTCCACCAGATCGGCCTTGCCATCCACATCGGGACGCCAGGATGGAACATACACGCTGACGCGCTCGCCCGATCCTTCGATGCCAAAACCCAGACCCTTGAGAATATGGAGGCTTTCTTCGCTCGAGATTTCAAGACCCGTCAGGCGCTTGACGTCCGACAATGGGAAATCCACGAACTTTGGTTCAAAGCCCTTATAGCCGACGATCTTGGCTTCTGCTGCGGTTCCACCGCACAGCTCCAGAACCAGTTCCGTCGTGCGCTCAAGGCCCGGCACCATATATTCAGGGTCAATGCCGCGCTCAAAGCGGTAACGCGCATCAGTAATGATACCCAGCGCACGGCCTGATTTGGCGATGTTAATCGGGTCCCAGAGAGCGGACTCGATCAGCACATCCGTGGTGTTTTCATCGCAGCCGGAATGCTCGCCGCCCATGATGCCGCCGATGGATTCGATGCCGTTATCATCGGCAATGACGACGTTGTTGGGCCCAAGCTTATATTCGCGCTGGTCCAGCGCAAGGATGGTTTCACCGTCCTTGGCGCGACGTACGACGAGGTTGCCCTTGACCTTTGCCGCATCGAAGACGTGCATTGGACGACCCTGATCGAAGGTCATGTAATTGGTGATATCGACCAGTGCATTGATCGGGCGAAGGCCGATGGCGAGCAGACGCTGCTGCATCCATTTCGGGCTTGGGCCGTTCTTCACGCCGCGCACGAGGCGCAGGCTGAAGCCGGGGCAAAGTGCGGCGTCATCTAGATCGAGCATCACATCTACGGAGGTCTGACCTTCGACCTTGAAGCCCGGTGCAGGCATTGTCTTCAGCGTGCCGAGACCGGAAGCCGCGAGATCGCGCGCAATGCCGTAGATCGAAGTGCAATCCGGCCGGTTCGGCGTAAGGTTGATCTCAATCATGGGATCATCAAGACCGGCATAGGTCGCGAAAGACGTGCCAACAGGCGCATCATCCGGCAGATCGATAATGCCATCATGGCTATCGGACATATTGAGCTCTTTTTCCGAGCACATCATGCCATGGCTTTCAACACCGCGGATCTTGCCGATGGCAAGCGTCACATCAATGCCCGGAACATAGTCACCCGGACGCGCCAGCGCGCCGACAAGGCCAGCACGCGCATTCGGCGCACCGCAGACGATCTGCACCGGCTTGCCGTCGCCCGCATCGACGCTTAGCACCTTGAGGCGATCAGCTTCTGGGTGCTTTTCAGCGCTCAGGATTTTGGCAATGACGAAGGGCTTATAAGCCGCCTTGTCATCGACATCCTCGACCTCGAGGCCGATGGCTGTCAGGCGTTCGCAGATCTGTTCAAGAGACGCATCGGTTTCGAGATGCTCTTTCAGCCAGGAGAGTGTGAATTTCATCGTCTTTTCTCCTTAACTGCTCAAACCGCCGAACAATGTGGGCATGTCGAGCGGGCGGAAGCCATAGTGGTTCATCCAGCGAACGTCGGCGTTGAAGAAGTCGCGCAGGTCAGGCATGCCGTATTTCAGCATGGCGATGCGGTCGAGACCCATGCCCCAGGCAAAGCCCTGATACTCATCCGGGTCCAGGCCAACGGCGCGCAGAACATTCGGGTGGACCATGCCGCAGCCGAGGATTTCCATCCAGTCCTTGCCTTCGCCGAATTTGACGATGGGACCGGAACGGTCGCACTGGATATCCACTTCGAAGCTTGGCTCCGTGAAGGGGAAGAAAGACGGGCGGAACCGCATGACGACGCTGTCGACTTCGAAAAAGGTCTTGCAGAATTCTTCGAGAACCCAACGCAGATTGCCGACATGCGCCTTCTTGTCGATGACCAGACCCTCGACCTGATGGAACATC
Source organism: Rhizobium sp. WCS2018Hpa-16 (assembly GCF_031843705.1). NCBI lineage: Bacteria > Pseudomonadati > Pseudomonadota > Alphaproteobacteria > Hyphomicrobiales > Rhizobiaceae > Rhizobium > Rhizobium sp. WCS2018Hpa-16. The sequence goes on along the minus strand of NZ_JAVTIX010000002.1, from coordinate 252,424 downwards.
GGCGAATGGGTAGCATCCGAGTCCTGACGATATGTCTTGCCGGGAATGACGATGCGGATCGGCGGCTTCTGGGTTTCCATGGTGCGGATCTGCACAGGCGATGTGTGCGTGCGCAGCACCTTGCGCTCACCCTTCTCATCCGGCGGGAAGAAGAAGGTGTCGTGCATTTCACGCGCCGGATGCCCTTCCGGGAAATTCAGAGCCGTGAAGTTATAATAGTCGGTTTCGATATCCGGGCCTTCGGCAATGGAGAAGCCCATATCGGCGAAGATGGCGGTGATCTCATCAACGATCTGGCTGATCGGATGAATGCGGCCACGCTCGGCGGGCGACTGGCGAACCGGCAGGCTGATATCCAGCGTTTCCGCCTGAAGGCGTGCCGTGATGGCGGCGTCTTTCAGTTCTGTTTTACGGGCGGAAATCAGATCCGTCACTTCGGTCTTGAGCTGGTTGATGGCCGCGCCACGGGTCTGGCGCTCTTCCGGCGTCATGGCGCCCAGCGTCTTCAAAAGCTCCGAAACCGAGCCCTTTTTGCCCAGAGCAGAAACCCGCACGGCTTCGATGGAAGCCTCATCTGCGGCGCCCGCGATTTCCGACATCAATTGCGATTTCAACGTATCAAGTTCGGTCATATTTTCCTGCCTCGCCGGGCTTATGCCTGCGGCTTCGGGTTCACAGCATTCTTCAGATAATCGGTCGCCACGATAAAGCGTCGGAGATCACTACCCATCTGCACGCGCCCAATCAACCGTGCCAGCGGCAAAAAACGGCTGAGAACGCCCACCAGTCGCTGCAATTCGGCGATTGCCGCCTTTGGTGCACGCAATGCCCATGCCTGATAGGCGGCATCGAGCGTGATTTCGCCGTTCTGGGCAAGGTCTGTCAGCGGCAGAAACAGCAGCCAGAGATCGCGGGCCTGCGCGGTTTCAAGCGGCATGACCGCTTGCGGCTCTTCCTCGAAATCCATGAAGCCGATGCGGCCATGGCTCAGAAAGAAATCGCGCACGTGCGGGCGACCATGACACAATCCGGCGGCATGGAGTTCGCCGATTGCGGCAGCGCATTGGATAACCAGTTCATCATGACCGGGTTCGCCATTCCGGCGCTTCGCACTGAGGGTTCGCTGAACAGTTGGCCCGACGTCCGAGAGGACTATAGCTGTGTCGGACTGATAGATGATTTCGGGCACAGGAAAACCCCTACTGCCAAATTCGCCCATCCGGCGCTTTTCACGCGCCATCATTAAATCCGGCGTCAGCGTGGGGGACGGCCTGAGGAACTTGTATGGCAAGGCGGATGCAAGACCGGCTTGAAGCTGGAGCAACCACCGGGGCAGTTCTGCACCTTGGCGCTTGATCCATACAGACCCGATAGAGAGTTCCAGCTTTTGAACCCGACCTTCGCTGGCCACAAGAGCCTGCATCAGGGCAGCAATATCCGCATCCTCAAGATGGATGTGAAATCCTTTTGCTCTCTCATCAGGGTCAGCGGTTTGGTGCATTCAAAACTCGTGCACGGGAACATTGCCCGTTTTGCGGTTCAAACTCCGCCGGAAACAGAAAAACCCGCACCGGTTTCCCGGCGCGGGTTTCAAATGAACAACAATTTGTCCGCGCCGTAATTACTTTACAGCGGTTTCAAACTCGTTGGTTGTGCCTGCGTCCTTGAGGTACTCAAGAGCCTTCTTTGCGCTTTCGACGAGAACGCCGAATGCTGCTGGCTCATGAATTGCCATGTCAGACAGAACCTTACGGTCAACTTCGATGCCAGCCTTGTTGAGGCCGTCGATGAAGCGGCCGTAGGTCAGGCCGAATTCGCGAACTGCCGCGTTGATACGCTGGATCCACAGAGCGCGGAAGTTGCGCTTGTTGACCTTACGGTCGCGGTAAGCGTACTGCTTGGAACGATCCACAGCAGCCTTGGCTGCGCGGATGGTGTTCTTGCGGCGGCCGTAGAAGCCCTTGGCTGCCTTGAGTGTCTTGGTGTGCTTGGCGCGGGAAGTTACGCCACGTTTTACGCGTGCCATGTCATGATCTCCTTAAAATGTCCAAAAGTGCGGAAAAGTCTTAGAGACCGTTCGGCAGATAGTTCTTGACGACCTTCTTGGCGTCTGGCTCGGCCAGAACCATCGTTCCGCGTGCGTCGCGAATGAACTTGTTGGACCGCTTGATCATGCCGTGGCGCTTACCGGCGGCAGCTGCGAGAACCTTGCCGGTGCCTGTGATCTTGAACCGCTTTTTAGCGGCGGACTTCGTCTTCATCTTGGGCATTTTGCTACTCCATTCTTGTATCGAAAACAGGCAGACGGAGCCTGCTTTCAAGCTATTCTGGAACGGACACGGCATGCCCTGCCGGACCGTTCGGACGCGCTCCTATAACCGCAGTTATAGAAAAGAGCAACGGGGAATCATAAATTCCCTGCAGTTTGAGCGCCAGGCGCCCGGATGGACGCCAAAAGCACGCTCTGGATCGAATGTTTGCGCATCTGAAACGATGCGCTTTGCCAAACGCCTGAAACCAGACGTCAGCGAGTTACTTCGGCGCCAGCACCATCATCATCTGACGTCCCTCGAGCTTCGGTTCGGCTTCAACCTTGGCAATGGCCAGAGTGTCTTCCTTGACCTGCAGCAGAAGCTTCATGCCGAGTTCCTGGTGGGCCATTTCGCGGCCACGGAACTTCAGCGTCACTTTTACCTTGTCGCCTTCTTCAAAGAAACGGTTCATAGCCTTCATCTTCACCTCATAGTCATGGGTGTCGATGTTGGGCCGCATCTTGATTTCCTTGACCTCAACGATCTTCTGCTTCTTGCGCGCTTCGGCCGCTTTTTTCTGGGTCGAGTACTTCAGCTTGCCAAGATCAAGAATCTTACATACAGGCGGTTCGGCGTTCGGCGAAATCTCAACGAGATCGAGACCGGCGTCTTCCGCCATCTTCAGAGCCTGGTCCGTCGGCATGACGCCAAGGTTCTGGCCTTCTTCATCAATCAGCTGAATCTTGGGAATTCGAATTTCCCTGTTGGAGCGCGGGCCCTCTTTGACGGGGGCATCGGCTTTGAACGGTCTGCGAATGGTCGTATTCTCCTGATCTGTTTCGGGATCGCGTCGGCAAAAACCAGCTTGTCGGTGCAAATGGCGGAAATGTCGTGAATGCCGCCGCGAAGTCAATAGCATGTCTGCGCAAAAAAATCACCTCCTGTCGTGCTTTTTACGAATCTGCACTACATAACCATCAAATTGCAGGAGAATAACGCCAAGATGACTGAGCAACCCATCGAATACATCACCGTCGGCGCGAGCGGCGACACACGCGAGATCGCTATACTCTCACGCCCTGCGGCAAAACAGGATGACGCCCCTGCCCTTGTTTGGCTGGGCGGCTATCGGTCCGACATGACGGGCACCAAGGCGGTGGAGCTGGACCGTTTCGCGCAAGAGAGTGGCTTGGCCTGCATACGTCTGGATTACTCCGGCCACGGTGCCTCCAAGGGTGACTTCAACAAGGGCACGATTTCGCGCTGGCTTGAAGAAACGATGGTCGTGCTGCGCCACACGGCGCCCAAGCGGATCGTGGCGGTCGGCTCTTCCATGGGCGGCTGGATTGCGCTGAGATTGGTCGAGGAACTGCGCAAGCAGACAGAAGGCCCCGCAATCGACGGGCTGCTGCTGATTGCGCCAGCACCTGATTTTACCGCCGAGTTGATCGAGCCAAACCTTTCGGATGCGGAAAAAGCGTCTCTGGTTGAACGCGGTTATTTCGAGGAACCGTCCGAATACAGTAGCGAACCCAACATCTTTACGCGCGACCTGATCGAGGATGGACGCAACAATCTGGTGCTGAAGGGCATCATAGAAACGGGCTGCCCCGTCCACATTCTTCAGGGCATGAAAGATGACGACGTGCCCTATTCTCACGCGCTCAAACTGCTCGACCACCTACCTGCCGATGATGTCGTGCTCAGCCTTATCCGCGATGGCGACCACCGCTTGTCGCGTCCACAGGATATAGAACGGATGCTAGCGGCGGCGAAAAGCCTCGCTCTGCATGGGCAGCAGCCCCGATCTTAACCATATTATTCATCTAGCGTTCACGAATGGTGAGTTCCGATTGACACATGCCCCTGTAGCCTCTTAACTTTTCATTAAGATTTTAAGGGACGGGTTTCATGAAGAACGCACCTCGGGCGCTTGCTCTGCTGTTCGCAGTCGCGGCAGGACTAATGTCTGCGGCCTCTGCGCAGGCTGAAAACAAGGGCAGCCCCGCCATGGTCACCGGAGGGATCACGTCCCAGCCCATCGGTCATTACGAGTTCTGCCAGAAGTACCAGTCCGAATGCGACATTCGCAGCAAGCTGACCCCGCCACCAAGGGTGACGGAATATGGCTGGAACGTCATTCGCGAAGTCAATAAAGACATCAATTCCCGCATCATCGCTATGACGGACCAGGAAGTCTACGGCAAGGATGAAGTCTGGGAATACCCGAAGACTGCTGGTGACTGCGAAGATTTCGTGCTGTTGAAGCGCAAGACGCTGATTGAAAAGGGTTTTGCCGTTTCCGACCTGCTGATAACAGTCGTTCGCAAGCCTGATGGCGAGGGTCACGCCGTGCTGACCTTGCGCACCAACAATGGCGATTTCATTCTCGACAACCTGTCGGATGACGTCAAACTTTGGACGGATACCAACTACACCTATCTGAAGCGTCAGGCCTCGTTCAACACAGGCCGCTGGGTTTCCATCGAAGATGGCCGCGACGTGCTGGTGGGCGCCCTTCGGTAACCTGCCAGAACCGCCTTCAGCTTTCGGCTAAAAGCCCGGATGCCAGATGGCGAAAGGCGTCCACTGCCTTGGGAAAGGCTTCGCGGGGTTCATCCGAAGCGGCAATCCACAGGGCCGCATTCAGCACCGCGCCATTCAGCAGCCAAGTCGCCGCCTTGGCATCCACGGGTTTTAACGTTCCATCATCGATCAGGGCCTGAACCGTATTTTCGATACGCTTCAAACAAGCCGTCTGGTTTGGCCATTTGGCGGGATCGCCGAGGACGGCGGGGCCGTCAAGCAGCATCACCCGCTGTATCTCTGGCTCAAGCGCCATTTCGATATAGGCCGTACTCTCAGACAGCAAACCAAGCCAGGGTGTCTCCGCACCCTCTTGCACAACGCGCAGTCGCGCTAGCATTTCCGCGTCGATCTGGTCGATCACGGCCTGCAGCAGGCCCTTCTTGTCACCGAAATTGTGATAGAGCGCGCCGCGCGTCAGCCCGGCCTCTGCCGTGATGTCGTCCATGGATGAGGCGGCATAGCCCTTGGTCGCAAATGCTTTCCGGGCCGCACTGATGAGCTTTTCGCGGGTCTCCTCAACCATCTGCGCTCTCGTTCTCGGTGCCATATCCGTGCCTCTCATTAACATACGCGGCGTATGCCTATTGACATACGTCGCGTATGTGGACTATTTAAACATACGGAGCGTATATCAAACTTCGTTCCGCCGAGTAAAGCCAATCAATCGCCAGACTGCACACTCTGCGCCTGTCGCATCCAGCGATGCGCGGGCATGGATGCGGCTGCCTTGCGCAAAGGAACACGACAATGGGTAAACGAGACGCTATTTTTCCACCGGGCCGACATGCGCTTTATGAAAAGCATGGCTATTCCGCCGCCGTGCGCTCCGGTGATCTGCTGTTTGTTTCAGGCCAGGTTGGCAGCCGTGACGATGGGTCAACAGAGCCTGATTTCGCAAAACAGGTGCAGCTGGCCTTTGACAATCTCAAAGCGGTGCTCGCTGCCGCCGGTGCGACATTCGATGACATCATAGACGTCACCACCTTCCACACCGACCCTGAAAGCCAAATGGCAACGATCATGGCGGTGAAGGAGACCGTCTTCAGTGAACAGCCCTACCCTACCTGGACGGCGGTCGGCGTGAACTGGCTGGCCGGGTTCGATTTCGAAATCAAGGTTATTGCGCGCGTTCCCTTGGCCGCATGACCATGACGACAGGGGTTGAGGGGTTTCGCAACCCCTCTCCCTTGGTCAACCATTGCCGATCAGGATGCCAGCGGCAAGCACGAGGGAGCCGCCGAGCACCACCTGAAACACCGCCCGCATAAATGGCGTTTCCATATAGCGGTTCTGGATGAAGGCGATGGCCCACAGCTCCACGAAGACGATGATGGCGGCCACAGCGGTGGCGGTCCAGAAATGCGAAATGAGGTAAGGCAGCGTGTGGCCAAGGCCACCAATGGTGGTCATGATGCCCGAGGCAAGGCCACGCTTGAACGGGGATCCACGACCGGACAGCTTGCCATCATCATGGGCCGCTTCCGTAAAGCCCATGGAAATACCAGCGCCCACGGATGCCGAAAGGCCGATGAGGAAGGTCTGCCAGGTATCCTGCGTGGCAAAGGCGGCGGCGAAAATCGGGGCGAGCGTGGAGACGGAACCATCCATCAGGCCCGCCAGACCTGGCTGGATATAGGTCAGCAGAAACTGCCGCTTGGCGGTCTGTTCTTCCTCAGATTTCGCATCGTCAGGTAAATGCTTGCCATCCAGCATGGTGGCGATGTCTTCATGCGCACGCTCGGCCTCCGCCAGATCGCCCAGCAGCTTGCGAGTGGAGGCGTCTGTAACGTGCTTGATGGCTTCCTCGTAAAACCGGATGGCCTGCTGTTCCATCTCTTCCGCCTGCGCACGGATTTTTTCCAAGGGCAGGTTTTTCACAAGCCAATCGGGTTTGCGCTCATAAAAGCCGCTGACATGTTCCCGGCGAATGAGGGGAATGAACTCGCCGAAGCGATCCTGATGCATGCCGATCAGCATGTTGCGGTGCGCCTGCTCCACCTCTGCCATATCCGCAAAGACCTTGGCTGATTGAGGAAACTGCGCCCGCAGGTGATCGGCATAGGACCGATAAATCCGCGCATCGTCTTCCTCAGACGATATCGCTAGGGCAAGAATTTCCTGCTCGGTTAGGGATGCAAATGGACGCTTTGAGCGGGGAAACAGGCTGCGCAACATGATAAGGCTCTCCTTAGAATGATTCTAAATATACCCGTAGCGAGGGACGCGCAAGCGAAATTAGAATGATTCTAATTTGATCGTCGCAGCGTGATCGCCCACTTAGAACCTTCGCTGACCACCCAGACGGTTTGACCGGCAATTGCGCGCAACGTTGTTTCGACATCCGGAGAGACTGACTTCGGAGGCAAGCAAGCTCGGCTGACGTGCATTAGAAAAGCCGACAGGATGCCGCATTTGCTACAACAATGTCTTGAAGGCTGCTTGCGGACATGGTTATTAGTTGACGGGAGGCGTACCATGCGGTTCGCCTATAGTGCTACATTCAAGGCTTGAATCACAATGGATCGCAGATCATTTATCCGCCGGGCTGGTGCCGTTGGCGCTGGCGTTACCGCAACCGCTCTCGCAGCCCCTGCTATCGCGCAGGAAAATCCCAAGATCAACTGGCGCATGACCTCGTCCTTCACCAAGGGACTGGACATTCTGTTCGGCGCTGGCCAGATCGTTGCGGATCATGTGAAGGAAGCATCCGGCGGCAACTTCGTCATTCAGCATTTTGCTGGCGGCGAAATCGTGCCTGCACTTCAGGCAGCAGATGCGGTCACATCAGGCACGGTCGAAATGGCCCACACCTGCTCCTATTATTATGTCGGCAAGGACCCGACCTTTGCACTCGGCACATCCATTCCTTTCGGCCTCAATGCCCGCCAGACCAATGCCTGGTTCAACCAGGCCGGTGGCAACGAGCTGATGAACGAGTTCCTGGCCAAGCATAACATCTATTCCATTCTGCTCGGCAACACCGGCGCGCAGATGGGCGGTTGGTTCCGCAAGGAAATCAACACGATCGATGATCTGAAGGGCCTGAAGATGCGCATTGCTGGCCTGACGGGCCAGGTCATGAAGAAGGTCGGCGTTACCCCGCAGCAGATTGCTGCCGGCGATGTCTATGCGGCGCTGGAAAAAGGCACGATCGACGCGACGGAATTTGTCGGTCCTTACGACGACCAGAAGCTCGGCTTCTACAAGGTTGCGAAATACTACTACTATCCAGCATGGTGGGAAGGTGGCCCCGCCTGCCACGCCTTCGTGAACCTCGAGAAATTCAACAGCCTGCCTGAAAACTACAAGCGCATTCTCAAAGATGCCTGCGCGGCTGGCAGCGCCTCGATGCTGGAGCGTTATGACGCCCGCAACCCAAAGGCTCTGAAGGAACTGGTCGCGCAAGGCGCTATCCTGCGTCCATTCAGCCAGGAAATTCTGGATGTCTGCCACAAGGCGGCGCTGGAAACCTACGCCGAGCTTTCTTCGGTCAATGAGAACTTCAAGAAGATCTACGAGAGCCAGCAGGCGTTCAAGAAGGACGCTTACCTCTGGGCTCAGATCTCCGAATACACCTATGACACCTATATGATGATCCAGCAGCGTAACGGCACGCTTTAATCATCCGTCAGCCAAGATCTAAGAGGCCACGCGCTCCGGCGCGTGGCCTTTTTTATTGGACGCAACAAGCTTCCAAACCTGACGCTCCCGCCAAGCCAGCGGGCTCATGCCGGTGATGCGGCGAAATTCCCGGTTGAAATTGGATTTGGTCTGGAAACCGCAGTCCAGCATGATAGCGGTCACGGATTGCTCTGTCTCCTCCAGCAGGCGGCAGGCATCGCTGATCCGTAGCTGGTTGATATATTGCGAGACATTGCCACCCGTGGCGCGGTTGATGGCCTGGGAAATCTGGCGGCTGGGCAAGGCCAGCTTGCGGGCCAGACGCGACAGATTGAGGTTCTCGTCGCGGTAAACTTTCTGCCGCGCCATCAACGCCTCCAGCCGTGCCATGATCTCGTGATCTTCGGTCGTCGCACTGACGGACGCGGCATCCGCCTGTACGCCGCCTTCCGGCGCACCACCTGCCAGCGTCTCGGGTTTACTGTTGCCCGCAACCCATGCGGTGAGGCCAATCATGAAAAGGACCAGCAGGTTGCCATTTCCGACGATGACGCCAATATTCTGGCCTCGCGCCCACTGGAAATCGAGCAGGACGAGAATGTCGAAAGTCGCTGACATGCAGAGCGCAGCACCTGCGAGAAAAAGCGCGCGATGGACCGATGCAACACTTGCGAACTGCGCCTCCTCCAGCCCATCCGGCCCACGCCTGCCAAGCAGCACGATGGCGATGGCATAGCCGACAAACAGGGCAATCAGAACGTAATCGATAGCGACGGGTGCAAGCACCATCACCAGCAGAATGACCAGGGATGGCATGACAAGACTGGCAATATTTGCCGTGCTTTTCAGCCGCCATTCATCCATCAGGCTTCGAAAACTGGCATAGGCCAATGGTGGCAAGACAGACGCCATGACCGGCAGGACAAATCTCAGCCATTCGACCTGATAACCCCAACGCAGACCGAGCAGAGCCGATTGCACCGCACTGAGCGCGATGAGCGCCAGAAACGGACGGTTGGCCTTGCCCCCTCCACTGCCGCGAACAATTGAGAACAACATCAGGAACAACAAAAGCGAAACGACAAAAGGCAAGGGAATGAAAAGCACGATGGGTGATCCGGAGTGTGAACCGATAATGCTTCCTACATGAACTGAATCGTGTTTGCGCACGACCTCAAACGTGTTTCAGGGCGTGAAAAAAGCGGGATGGACGGACATCAGCCTCGTTCCTCCAACCCATGAGGCTTTTTATGCGCTCCATTCTATCCACCATCTTGCTGTCCACTCTCTTCCTGCCATCTGCCCACGCAAGCGAAGATGTCGGCGTCCGCGACATCGCCATCCCCTCACCGCTTCGCGGCAAGGATATTGCGGTTACGGTCTGGTACCCATCTGACGGAAAGGGCGAGGCCGTCCGTGTTGGCGAAAACAGGTTTTTCGAAGGGGCGATGGCGCTGAAAGATGCTGCCATTCAGCCGGGACACCTTCCATTGGTGCTTCTTTCGCATGGCTCCGGTGCACGCGGCACCACCATGGCCTGGATTGCCACGGAACTTGCAAAAGCGGGCTTCATCGTGGCAGCACCTGACCATCCCGGCACCACGAGCGGCGATTCCACACCTGAAGATACGCCGAAGATATGGGAGCGCACGGATGATCTCTCCACCATCATCACATCACTGACCACCAATGCCGAATGGTCACCTTCCATCGATGCCAATCGCATCGGGGTCATGGGCTTTTCACTGGGTGGCAGCGCTGCGCTGGAACTGGCGGGAGCTCGCGCCAATCTCGACGCCTATGTGAAATATTGCGTCGATTATGCCCAGTCCATGGATTGCACATGGTTTTCAGGTGGCCGTGGCTATAAAAACGGCGAGGCTATTACTGTGCCGCCATTGGATTTGCGCAACGTCGATAAAGTCCGGTTCGAGCAATCGAACCACGATCAACGCATCCGCACCGCCGTTCTGGTTGATCCTGGCCTTGAGGTCGCCTTCACGAAAGAGAGCCTTCACGACATCAAGATACCGCTGACCTTCATTAATCTGGGCAGCGTCGGCGCTGTCCCCGTGTCGGTCCTAGCAGATCAACTGGCCAAGGATGTGCCAGATGGCACCTATGCGCAGGTGAACGGTTCCGACCACTTCAGCTTCTTGCCGGTCTGCAAGCCGGGCGCTCAAGAGTTTCTCAAATCGGTCGGCGAGCTCGATCCGATCTGCACGCCATCCGGTCCGCGAGAGCGTGGCGATATTCACGGCGAACTGGTCAAGATGATCGTCGGAGCCTTCAAGACATCTCTGAGCAGCCAGCCTTAAGAGCAGCAAAAATATTGCCCGTCATTAAGGCCGGTACATTTCACCGGCCTTAATGACGCAAAGCTAAACCCATAGATATTAATGGTTTTTTCAAACCTCGCCTGCAAAAGTTGAGGCACGGCGATCTCACCGAAAGAAAGAGACGCTGGTTCAAAAACGGGCCTTGGGGAAAGTTAATGATCATCGATAATCTGTTGGCGCGGTTTAAGATACAAACCAAAGTCATCGTCTTCATCGCACCATTTGTGGCAAGTATTCTTGCAGTTGGCCTTTCGGGTTTATACGCTTCAAACCTGCTTCAAAGCCGCATGGATGTTTCAAACACGATTTTGCAATCCTTGACAGGCTTCAAGGAAGTCTATGGCGGCATGACTTCGTTTCTCAGCAATACCAATGAGGAAACACGGTCTGCCCTGCACCGCCAGCTGGCTGAACAGGCCAATTTTCTGCGCGCGGCCGAAGATGGCAGCTCCGCAGAGATAAAAGATGCTGTCGAGCGCACAAAAATTATCGACAAGCAGGTCGATGAATTATGGACCAGCCACGGCCAGGAACAGTCCCTGCGGGCAAGCATGAACGCTGACCTCGCGACCATGACGCGGGAGTTGAACGGTGTTCTGGCCAATGCCACAAACATCAGAAGCACGTTGCAGTCGGATGAGGCGAAAGCCAAGCAGATGTTGCGCGAAGCGGACAAGCTGAACCGCGGCGCCAATGTCATCGCGACTGTCGTTACCGATTTTAACAAGACGACCGTGCCAGAGGAAAAGACCGCCGCCATCAAGGCCGCAATCGGAACACTGGAAGGCACCGTCAAGGAACTCGTCGGCATGGCAACCGCCGATCAGAAAATGATCATGGATCAGTTGGCCGACGGCGTGAAGCAAATCCGCGCCCAGCTGGATATCGGTGTCGTCAATGAGACCACCGTTGGTGCCATCGAGCGCGTGGTCAACCTCATGCGGCCTGCCACCATTCGTCTTCAGGGCTTTGCGAGTTTGAGATCACGGCAGGCGACAGAGGTGTTTGGCAAGCTGGACCAACCGCTGGAACAGGCATCAGGCTTCCTGGCCAATGCCCGCCAGATCGCCGAGGACGCAAAGAACCTTGAATTGGAGATGGCCGGCTATGTGGCGGCACCCAGCAAGAAGAAACTCGAGACATTTCGTGACGCAGCTTTCCGTCTGAATGTGTCCACCGGCTCCATGTCCGGCGACGACAAGATGTCAGACGCCACGCGCAAGAGCGCCAAAACCATCGACGGCCTGGCAACGAAGCTGGACGGCTCCGCGACCCAGCTTCTTGCGATCTCGCAGCAGCGCAAGGTCGCTTTCAGCATGGCGGAAGAAGAAATTGGCCGCGTCTGGACCAGCCTGACGACATTTGCTGAAAAGCAGCGCAGTGCCGCCGATACAGAGCGTAGCAAGGCGGATGGCATTTCGCTTTCTGCCATGGTCATCGGCGTTCTCGTCGCGATTTTTGCGGGCATCGGCCTCGTCATGACCTTCAAGGGCCCAATCCTTGGCATTGTTGGCGCCATGAAGCGTCTGGCCAAGGGCGACATGGACATTCCGCTTGAGGCCAAGAACCGCTACGACGAAATCGGCGACATGGCGCGTGCGCTCGAAGTGTTCAAGGAGAATGCTGAGGAGCGGATCCGGCTTGAGGCTTCAACGCAGGAGCAGCGCGCATCTGCCGAAGCTCAGCGCCACGCCAATGAAACCGAGCGCAGGGAACTCGACCGCCAGATCCAGTTTGCCGTCAGCGCGCTGGCCGGTGGCCTTGAGCGGCTGTCTGCAGGCGATATTTCCACCACGATCGATACGCCTTTCAACGATCGTCTGGAGCAATTGCGTGTCGACTTCAACCGCTCCATGCTGCGCCTGCGCGACACGATTGGCGGCATTGCCGAAAACGTTGCTGCCATTCGCGGCAACGCCCAGCAGATGTCGGAATCGGCGGTTGACCTAGCACGCCGCACGGAACGTCAGGCTGCATCGCTTGAAGAGACGGCAGCGTCTGTAGACGAGGTCAACTCGAACATGCGCAATGCGGTTGAACGTGCCCGCGAAGCCAATGGCATTGTCGACAAGACCCGTCGCAACACCGAGGAATCGCTTGTTATCGTGCGCAATGCGGTTGACGCCATGCAGCGGATCGAAAATGCATCGCAGACCATCGGCAACATCACCGAAGTCATCGATTCCATTTCGTTCCAGACCAACCTGCTGGCGCTCAACGCCGGTGTGGAAGCCGCGCGCGCCGGGGAAGCCGGAAAGGGCTTTGCCGTGGTTGCCCATGAGGTGCGGGAACTGGCGCAACGATCCGCCGCTGCGGCCAAGGAAATCCGTGAACTGATTGCCGTTTCATCCAGCGAAGTCGCCGCAGGCTCCAGCCTCGTCGCCAAGACGGGTGAAGCACTGGCCCAGATCGGCACGCAGATTGCCAATGTCAGCGATCAGGTCGGACAGATCACACAGGCGACGCAGGATCAGTCTGTGGCCATGCAGCAGATCAACAGCTCCGTTGGCGAAGTGGATCTCTTGACCCAGCAGAACGCGGCGATGGTGGAAGAAACCAGCGCAGCGAGCGAGCAGTTGAACGAAGAAACCGATCAGTTGCTCACGCTGCTGGCGCAGTTCCGCCTGGAGTCCAACCAGAGCGGCAGCCAGGGCAAACGCTTCGCAGCTTAAGCCAATATTGTTTGACACCAGAACGCGCGGGCGAAATCGTCCGCGCGTTTTGCGTTCTGGCAGACCCGGTCAAAGTGGCAAAACGGATAGCGCCTCAAGACATTTCCCGATCGTAAAGATTGGATTCAGCCTTTTTTGATAATTTGTCGTTAGTGATAATTTTTTGATGGTCCCGGGCATGCGCGCTTTGCGTTTTGCCCCTTGTTTTGCGTACGGGTTCTCATGCATCGATCGACAGTGCCAGCTTTTGTTCTAGCCTGCCTATCCCTCACAGCCTGTACATCCAGTACCGGGCCAGAAGGCCTGATGGCGGGTATCCCTTCCCGGGAAACCACAAGTTCTGTGACGCCTTCGGCACCCGTGCCTCAGGCAAGCGTTGGCCAGACGCAGGCTCCCCTTCGTGCGGAACCATCCCAGAAGGTTCTGGCCTGGGGTGGGCCCGTGCCGTCTGGCTCGCCGGCCTTTGCGGCTGTCGATCATCAGACTCCTATGCCGGAAATGAACCGACCCATGGCGCCGCAAGCCGGGGTCGCCCTACCCAATGAGCGCCCGGTGCAGATGGCCATGGCGGCAGCGCCCGCAATCAGTTCGGGACCTGCGGTGCGTTCGCGCCTCTTCCGTTCCAATTTCAGCGATGCGAAGCCGATCAATTTCGGCAGCGTCACGCCACGGCACTATCCTGTGCACGGCGTGGATGTGTCCCGTTGGCAGGCCAATATCGACTGGGAACGGTTGAGATCCCGCGGTGGCAACTTCGCCTTCATCAAGGCGACCGATGGCGGCGACCATCTGGACCCGATGTTCAAGACCAACTGGAACCGTGCCAAGGCGGCAGGGGTCAAACGGGGTGCTTACCACTTCTTCTACTGGTGCCGTGCTGCAAGCCATCAGGCGGAATGGTTCATTCGCAACGTACCACGCGACCCGGATGCGCTGCCTCCGGTCATCGATGTGGAATATAACGGCGAATCCAGCTGCAAGATGCGGCTGCCCCGCGCCAAGGTGCTGGAAAAGATGCAGGTCTTCATGGACATGCTGGAGCGCCACTATGGCAAGCGCCCGATCATCTACACCGCACCGGATTTCTACAAGGACCACCTGTCCGGCGAGTTCCTGGATTACCCCTTCTGGCTGCGGGCAGTGGCACAGCATCCATCCAAGGTTTACCCCGGACGCAAGTGGTTGTTCTGGCAATATTCCGGCTCGGGCCTTTCTCAAGGCGTTGATGGCAAGATCGACCTGAACGTCTTCAGTGGCAACGAGAAGTCTTGGGAACGCTGGTCATCGCAAGGCGGCAGGGGCTAGAGCGAAAACCTTTTCGCACCTGCCACACAGGCAACGACACCGAGTGTGACGCCCAGCATCGCCACACTCACAGGCTCACCCAGAAGCGTCGCGGCCAGCGTGAGGCCAAAGAATGGTTGCAGCAACTGCAACTGTCCCACTGCGGCGATGCCACCCAGCGCCAGGCCGCGATACCAGAAGATGAAGCCAATCAGCATGCTGAACAGCGACACGTAAAACAGCCCGCCCCACGCATCAGCGGCGATATCACCCCAGTGCGTTGGCATGGTAAGCACTGCCAAGGGCAGCATGAGGGGCAGCGACAGAACGAGCGCCCAGGAAATGACCTGCCAACCGCCCAGCCGCCGCGACAGCGCCGCCCCTTCCGCATAACCCAGCCCGCAAACGACGATGGCGCTCAACATCAAGAGATCGCCTCTCCACGACATGGCCGCGTCCTGACCCAGTGCAAACCCGGCGACCAGACTGCTGCCGAGACCGGAAAACAGCCAGAAGGCCAGACGGGGCCGCTCCCCGCCACGCAGCACGGCAAAGATGGCTGTGGCAAGCGGCAGAAGGCCGACGAAGATGATGGAATGGGCGGATGTGATGTGCTTCAGCGCAAGCGCCGTCAACAGCGGAAACCCGACGATGACGCCCAGCGCAACAATTGCCAGAGGCATGATATCGCGGCGCGCCGGGCGCTTCTCTTGAAAGACCATCAGTAAGGCCAACGCCAGAAGCCCCGCGATGCTGGCGCGGGCGAGCGTGAGAAAGGCTGGATCGAAACCCGTCACCGCCATGCGTGTGGCCGGCAGAGAGCCGCTAAAAATGACCACGCCGATAAACCCGCTCCACCAGCCGCTTGATGTCTTGTCCATTGCATCACTCCGTTTCAGGTCAACGCTATGCGTGAACATGGCTAGCGACACCAGCAACAGTGCGATACAGTTGAAACAAACCGTTATGGTATGTGGAGCAGTACGGATGGATGGATCAGCAATGAAAGCCGATGGCTCCGCGCCGCGCATCGAAGCGGTGATGCGTGAGATCAGACGCCGTATTGCGGCACGCAGCCTGCCGACCGGTGCAAAGTTGCCATCGGTGCGCAGCTTTGCAAAGCTCATGCAGGTTTCCACCTCAACCGTGGTTGAGGCCTATGAACGACTGGTGGCGGAAGGTGCGATCCGTTCCCGCCCCGGCTCGGGCTTCTATGTCGCAAGCGCACTTGCGCCTCTGTCTCTTGCTGAAATCGGTCCCAAACTCGACCGGGCGGTTGATCCTTTCTGGGTGTCTCGATTGGCGCTGGATGGCGGGGCTGATGTCGCGAAACCCGGCTGCGGCTGGATGCCCGCCGACTGGATGCCGCAGGATGTGCTGCGTCGCGCCATGCGCACTCTTTCGCGCGGTGAGCTGGAGCACCTTACGGATTACGCCACCCCGCTTGGGCTTTTGCCCATGCGCCAGTTTCTTTCGCGGCGTTTTGCCGAGCAGGGCCTGCATGCAAGCACGGGGCAGATCATTCTCGTCGATTCCGGCACTCAGGCGATTGATCTCCTGTGCCGCTTTCTGCTTGAGCCTGAGCAGACCGTGCTGGTCGACGACCCCTGTTATTTCAATTTCCATGCGTTGCTGCGCGCCCACCGGGTCAAGCTCATCGGCGTTCCCTATACGCCCACCGGGCCGGACGTGGCGCTGTTCGAGCAGGCTTTGAGTGAACACAAACCCCGGCTTTACATCACCACCTCTGGCGTCCACAATCCAACCGGTGCTTGCCTATCGCCCGTAAATGCCCATCGCGTCTTGATGCTGGCCGAACGGGCCAACCTCACCATCATCGAAGATGACATTTTTGCTGATTTCGAAGAGCAGAGAGCGCCGCGCCTTGCCACCTTCGACGGCTTGAACCGCGTGGTCCAAATCGGCAGCTTTTCCAAGACCCTTTCGGCATCCGTGCGCTGCGGCTATATCGCAGCGCCCAAGGACTGGATCGAGCCGCTGACGGATCTAAAAATTGCTGCCAACTTTTCCGGCAGCCAGCTTTCGGAAGCCCTTGTCTACGCGGCATTGAGGGATGTGCAATACCGCCGCCACATGGATGGGCTGAAACCACAGCTTTCGCGCGCGAGGATCGTGACCATCAACACGCTTGGCGACCTTGGCATCACCCCCTGGATGCTGCCGCAGGCCGGTATCTTTGTGTGGTGCAAGCTACCATCAGGCGTCGATGCTGCGCAGGTTGCCCGCCATGCTTTGACGCAAAACATGGTTCTGGCACCGGGGCAAATCTTCAGCCAATCACCCGGGGCAGCAGGCTTTATGCGCTTCAATGTCTCGCAATGCGCCAGCCCTGATCTGGTCAATACTCTGCGCCGGTCCCTGAAAGAAGGGAAATCGTCCGCTTCAGAATATTAAGGATTTCTCATGTTTCGGGAACAAAATACGAGACTGCTTGTTTTCTCGGCATAGTAGAGGAGAAACGAGCATGTCAATCGATCCAAACCTGCCACGCGATCCGAACCTTCGTCCAGATCGCCCTGAACTGCGCACCACACCGGAAGCCGCACGCAAATCACCCGGCTTGATGCCGTGGATTGCCATCATCGCCGTGCTGCTGATCGGTGGCTTCATATGGATGCAGATGAGCGCGCCGGCGACGACAGACGCAACGACGACCTCATCGACAACAGCGCCAGCGGCCAACGAGCCAGTACGGGCACCGATGACACCCGCTGCGCCAAACACCACAGCGCCAGCATCGCCAAACACTGGCGGCACGCAGACGCAGCCATAAGCTGACACCATATTGGTGAAAAAGAAAAACCGCTTGGCCTTGGCTCAAGCGGTTTTTTCGTGATCAATCGTCGCTCATCTTCAGCGCGGCGATAAAGGCTTCCTGTGGAATGTCCACCTTGCCGAACTGGCGCATGCGCTTCTTGCCTTCCTTCTGCTTGTCCAGAAGTTTGCGCTTACGGGTGGCATCGCCGCCGTAGCACTTGGCCGTCACGTCCTTGCGCATGGCCGAGATCGTTTCACGCGCAATGACGTTACCGCCGATGGCTGCCTGAATGGGGATCTTGAACATGTGGCGCGGAATAAGGTCTTTCAGCTTTTCACACATATCACGGCCGCGCTTGTCAGCTGCGGTGCGGTGCACGAGCATGGAAAGCGCGTCCACCGGCTCACCATTGACCATGATCGACATCTTGACGAGGTTGCCTTCGCGGTAACCATCCAGATGGTAATCGAACGAGGCATAGCCCTTGGAAATGGACTTCAGGCGGTCATAGAAATCGAACACGACTTCGTTGAGCGGCAGCTCATAGGTGAGCATGGCGCGCTTGCCGACATATGTCAGTTCCGTCTGAATGCCGCGACGATCCTGACAGAGCTTCAGAATACCACCGAGATAATCATCCGGCGTCAGAATGGTCGCCTTGATCCAAGGCTCGCGGATTTCTGAAATCTTGACGACATCAGGCATGTCAGCCGGATTGTGCAACTCGCGCTCAGAGCCATCGGTCATGGTCAGCTGGTAGACCACAGACGGCGCTGTTGCGATGAGGTCGAGGTCGAACTCGCGCTCCAGACGTTCCTGAATGATTTCCAGATGCAGAAGTCCAAGGAAGCCGCAACGGAAACCAAAGCCGAGAGCAGCAGAGGATTCCATCTCAAACGAGAAGGAAGCGTCGTTAAGGCGAAGCTTGCCCATGGCCGCACGAAGATCTTCGAAGTCCGCAGCATCGACCGGGAAGAGGCCGCAGAACACCACAGGCTGGGCAGGCTTGAAGCCCGGCAGTGCCTGCGCCGTCGGGCGCTTGTCTTCGGTAATGGTATCGCCAACGCGGGTGTCGGCCACTTCCTTGATGGAACCGGTGATGAAACCGATTTCACCCGGGCCGAGGCTATCGACAGCCACCATTTTTGGGGTGAGAACGCCAACGCGCTCCACCTGATACTTGGCATCGGTGCCCATCATGCGGATGGTCTGGCCCTTGGTCAGCACGCCATCGAGCACGCGCACCAGAACCATGACGCCGAGATAGGTGTCGTACCAGCTATCGACCAGCAGGGCCTTCAACGGACCCTTTTCGCCCAGCTCGCTCTTTGGCGGCGGCAACTGGTGAACGATGGCTTCCAGAACATCTGGAATGCCGAGGCCGGTCTTGGCCGAAATCAAAACGGCCTGGGATGCGTCGATGCCGATGACTTCTTCGATCTGTTCGCGGATGCGGTCCGGCTCTGCCGCAGGCAAATCGATCTTGTTCAGAACCGTGACGATCTCGTGATCATTGTCGATGGCCTGATAGACGTTGGCCAGTGTCTGCGCTTCCACACCCTGGGAGGCATCCACCACCAGAAGCGAACCTTCGCACGCGGAAAGCGAGCGGGAGACTTCATAGGCAAAGTCAACGTGGCCGGGGGTATCGATAAGGTTCAGGACATAGGTTTCGCCGTTATTCGCCTTGTAATGCAGGCGCACGGTCTGTGCCTTGATGGTGATGCCGCGCTCGCGCTCGATATCCATGTTGTCGAGCACCTGCTCGGACATATCGCGTTCGGCAAGGCCACCCGTGGACTGGATCAACCGGTCTGCAAGCGTGGATTTGCCATGATCGATATGGGCAACGATGGAGAAGTTGCGGATATGGTCAAGCGGGGTGCGGGTCGAATTTGTGCTCATGCCCCGCGCTATAGCAGGGGCTCTTGCGCTGGAAAAGCGGGAATTTGGCGAAACGCCTTTAAAGTTCGGCTTTTTAACGATCGTGACGCCGTAAGACTTTTGGAGCAGCCATTCTCCTGCGGCATCTTGACTCCATCTTGAGAGATTTATATTCTCACATAATGGAAAATCACGATGACATCGAGCGGTCCATTGCGGAGCGCATCAAACATTTGCGCCAACAGCGCAATCTCACGCTCGACCAGCTCGCATCCACATCCGGCGTCAGCCGGGCGATGATTTCGCGGATAGAGCGGGCGGAAGCCAGCCCGACGGCTGCTCTTCTGGCCCGCATCTGCGCGGCGTTCGGGCTTTCGCTATCCGGCTTCTTTGCGCAGGATGAAGGCGTCGCCTCACCGCTCATCAAACGGCAGGACCAGCCGACATGGCAAGATCCGGATACTGGCTATATCAGACGCGCCATCTCCCCTCCCCTTAACGGGTCCGATGTCGATATCGTCGAGGTGGAGTTTCCGCCCCATGCCAAAGTGACCTTCCCGCCGCACGCGGCAAGCCGCGGCATGGTGCAATATGTCTGGCTGCTGGAAGGCGCACTGGAGATGACGACCGGTGGCGAGGTGCACCAGATGGGGCCGGGCGATTGCCTGTTCATGCCCGTCGGTGAAGGACACATGTTCCACAATCCATCCGATAAACCTGCGCGCTATGCCGTGGTGCTGGACCAACGCAAGCGCTGACATCTTCAGGAGTTACGAATGACCCTCATCCGCACATTGAACGGGCAGGAAACACTGGCAGCGTTGCCAGAGCTTTGCGAGGTTCTCTCCGATTGCGTCAATGGCGGCGCGTCCGTTGGCTTCATGCTGCCCTTTTCGCCCCATGATGCGGAGGCCTATTGGCGCGGCGTGGCTGACGCAGTCGACAGAGGCGAGATCATCCTCGTTGCCGCGCAGGTGGATGGCAAAACAGTGGGCACCGTTCAGGTCGCTCTGGCATCAAAACCCAACCAGCCGCACCGGGGCGATCTGATGAAGCTTCTCGTGCATCGATCGGCAAGAGGTCTCGGCCTTTCCCGCAAGCTGATGGGCCATGTGGAAGCCGAAGCGGCCAGGCGTGGCCGAACCCTTCTGGTTCTGGACACCGCCACCGGCAGCGAAGCGGAAGCCATTTATATCAGGTTCGGCTGGCAGCGCGTGGGTGTCATTCCCGATTATGCGCTATTTCCCGATGGTCGCTACTGCGGCACAACCCTGTTTTTCAAGCGGATCGGCTAGCCCACGCACTTGCAAATCTGCACCGGCTGGCGAAACATGCTTTTCACGCCTTTCTGCAGATATGAGGATACGATGCAAGACGCCGCCCCAAAACCACGCATTGCCATCATCTACTGCACCCAGTGCAACTGGCTCCTGCGCTCCGCCTGGATGGCGCAGGAACTGCTGCACACATTCGCAGACAGCCTTTCAGAGGTAGCGCTGGTTCCGGCAACCGGCGGCCGATTCGAAATTCTGGTCGGCGACCATGTCATCTGGGAGCGCAAGCGCGATGGCGGCTTTCCCGGCCCTAAGGATCTCAAGCAGCGCGTGCGCGATATGATCGACCCGAACCGGGACCTCGGTCATTTTGACCGAACACCGAATGAAGGGATTGATAGCTGACTCTCAAGCCAGCTTCAGAGAAGAAGGCCGCTTGGCGTTGAACTCCCACAGGCTGATGTCGTTTTTTTCGCTTAAAAATCAATGATCGTCACAAAACTTCAAAATGTCTGTTGACACCAGACGGCTGCCCCCGTACATGGCTCCTCGTCGCCCAGATGGCGGAATTGGTAGACGCGCCAGCTTCAGGTGCTGGTACTCGAAAGGGTGTGGAGGTTCGAGTCCTCTTCTGGGCACCATTCCATTTTTGATCTTAGCCAGATCAACAACTTAGCAAAAATTCGCAGTGAAAATCACGCCTTCGGGCGCATGCGGATTTGCGCGCTTTCGCATTTGGAAAGCACGGGCATGCGCGTGGCTAGGTTGACGTTTTCAGCCATGCCTTTGGCGCATTGATATCGTCAGAAAAGTGTTATTGGCCGCTGGCCGCGCCGCCTTCAGTGGGCGCATGCTCTTCGCAGTTCGGCGTACAGGACAAGACCGTGCGGGCAGTCTGGCGGAAGACGCGGACGGTGTTACCTTCATCGATGGAAACGAGCACGCGCTCATCGACAATAGCATTTCCATCAATATCCAGCAGGACCAGATTGGTGGTGCCGAAGCTGCGCCCTGTCAGCACAATGGTCGTTGCATCCGCAACGGTGGCATCTGCGACTTTGGAGTTGCCGATAATGACTTTGCTGACGGGCCGATCCAGCTTCAGCACGCGGGCGTGATTCATGGAAACACGCAGCATATCGCCATCGGCTGAGAGGACTGCCGTCGAGGATGTGATGACCATAGCCAAGGTTACAGCGATTCGTGCCGTGGAAATGGACAGCATGGGTCGGGACAGCCTTGATTGGAGCGGGCGCGCTATAGTCATAGAAGCACCATGCGCGGGATTGGTGAATGAAGCGTTAAATCGCAATCCCATTATGGCATAGGCGCAAAGCTTCGCGCGTCCAGTTTCTTGCACCACTATGGGGCATGCCCCATTTTGAAACTCGATATGCGCCACATTGAAACGTTATCTGAGAGTGAATTAAAGCGTGTTTTCCGCAAGAATAAAGGCTTTCAGCGATGTATAAATATTGAAATTCTACTTTGATCTATTGTTTACTATGCTCAACGTGACCCTCGCTTAATCATTTCTTAAGCAGCTTTTTTAAGTGGTTGGAAATCTACCCTCGCTAGTTTGGCTGGAACCGAACAACGGAAAACAGTTGTCGGCGTGCTGAACAACAATCGAAGAGTTTAGGAGAACCCGCATGACACAGATTTTCGCTCGCTTCATGAAAGACGAGTCCGGCGCGACCGCCATTGAATACGGCTTGATCGCAGCGTTGATTTCCGTCGGCATCATCACTGGTGCCTCGACCATCGGATCGTCTCTTTCGCGCGTGTTCGGTGACATCTCAACGAAGATTTCTGGTTCCGGCGCTGGCGGCGCTGCTGCACCAGCCAAGTAATTCAGATAGAAATACAATCGACTATACCGCCGTATGGCGGTATAGTTTTTAATGATAAAGAAGCAGGCGATGGCATTTATTCTGAGGTCTGAATAATGGTTACCGCAGCAATATTTCTTATTATACCGCTGTGCCTCGCTTTCGCGGCTATGAACGACCTCTTTACAATGACGATCCCCAATCGCATTTCGATTGTCCTGCTTTTGTCATTTGTCGTCGTTGCACCCCTGGCAGGTATGGACCTGCAAACATTCTCCATGAGCCTTGTGGCGGGGCTTGCCGTTTTCGCAGCAAGCTTTGCCTTGTTCGCACTCAATACAATGGGCGGTGGAGATGCCAAACTACTGACAGCATCTGCCGTCTGGTTCGGCTTCGATCAGGCGTTGGCGGTCTATATGGTTGCCGTAGCCCTTTTCGGCGGCATCCTCACCATCGGCATTCTGTTCATCCGCTCTCATCATCAACAAATCATGGCAAGCGGCCTTCCTGTTCCCGACTCTCTGCTCGTTGCCAAGAAAGTGCCCTATGGCATTGCCATTGCTGCGGCTGGTCTCGTGACCTATCCGGATGCGCCCATCGTACAATTTGCCATGCGGGCCATGATATAGGTCTCTAGCTTCCAAGCAGGGCGGCGTTTAAATCTCATTAACCACAGCGCGACACATTTTATTAACTATAATTACACCAATGGCGGGCCATGGTGGGGAGAGATTCTGACTCCTTCAAGGCCCAAGCATGAAACCGTCTCGCATCGTCATTCTTTCAGTCGCCGTGGTCGCCGCCGGTCTGGCCGGTTTGCTGGCCATGCAGCTTGGCGGGCCGCAGCAGGTTGTCGAGCATGCGGAAGCGATCATTCAGAAGGAACCGACGGTCAATATTCTGGTATCTTCCGTCAATCTGCCTGTCGGAAGCCGTTTGAGCGCCGACTCCGTTCGCTGGGCAGCATGGCCGCAGGGCAGCATCAATGAAAATTTCGTCACCGAGACCAAACGGCCAGACGCTATCACCGAGTTGACAGGCTCTGTGGTTCGCCTGCCCTTGTTTGAAGGCGAGCCACTGCGGCCTGAAAAGGTGGTGGATTCCAGCACGCGCATCATGTCTGCCCTGTTGCCAGCGGGCAAACGGGCTGTAGCAACGGAAATTTCCGTTGCGACCGGAGCAGGCGGTTTCGTGCTTCCCAACGACCGTGTCGACGTGATCATGGTTCGCAAGGGCGATGCGGGGAGTTTTCTCACCGAAAACGTTCTCAACAATGTCCGTGTTCTGGCCATCGACCAGCAGATCAAGGAAGGCGAGGACGGCACCACCGCCGTCGTCGGTGCAACGGCCACGCTGGAACTGACGCCTGAGCAGGCGAAGATCATGACGGTTGCGCAGCAAATGGCAGATCGCCTGACACTTTCGCTGCGATCCGTGGCTGACGCGCAGGATAGCGACACGACATCTGCCGACTATCTCCTGAGTGGGGGCTCCGGAAAACCGGCTATCCAGATCATCAAATCCGGCTCAATCGTCCGGGACGGACAGGGAGGGTCGGCACAATGACCAGACACCGCGCAATTTCCTGCCTGACAAAAGCCATGCGCTCGTCCGTCACGGGCGGACTGGCGTTTTGCATCGCATTCTCTGGCTTTCCCGGTTTGAACGCGCCATTGGGCTTTTCGACACACGAAGCACTGGCCCAGAGCGCCAGCATCGTACGGATCAATGAAAGCGGCCAGGGTGTTCGCAAGCGGCTGAAGCTTGGGCTTAACAAGGCGCTGGTCATCGACCTGCCGCAGGACGCCCATGATATTCTGGTGGCAGACCCCAGCATGGCAGATGCCGTAACGCGCAGTTCGCGGCGTATCTACCTGTTCGGCAAGGCGGTCGGCCAGACCAATATTTTCATATTCGGAGATCAGGGGCAGGAAATTGTCAGCCTTGATCTGGAGGTCGAGCGGGATATTACCGGCCTGCAAGCCAATCTTCGCCGCTTCATTCCCGAATCCGACATTCGTGTTGAAATCGTATCGGACAATATCGTCTTGTCTGGAAGCGTGCGCACGCCTCAGGATTCCGCCCGTGCCGTTCAGCTTGCATCCGCCTTCCTGAAGGGCGGTGAGGCAACCACGCGTAACATTACCGAGACCAGCCAGAGCAATGGCGATGGTGCGGTCGCTATTTTTGCGGAAGATCGCCAGGCATCATCCATCGTCAATATGCTGACCATCGAGGGTGAAGACCAGGTCACATTGAAGGTGACGGTGGCGGAGGTCAGCCGGCAGGTTCTTAAGCAACTCGGCTTCAACGGCTCCATCAGCGGTTCCGGCAGTGACGCTAGCGGTCGCATTTCCTTTTCCAACCCAGCGAACCTTGGCAACGCAATCGGCGTTGCCGGGACAGGTAATATTGCCGGAACCATCGGCAAGGTCACTCTGGGCAGCTATTTCAACGCCATGGAACAGGCCGGTGTCATGCGCACGCTGGCAGAACCAAGCCTGACGGCCATTTCTGGCGAACAAGCGAAATTCTATGTTGGCGGCGAGTTCCGCCTGCCTGCGGAACAGGAAGTGGCCGTTGATGGTACAACCGGTCGGCCCACTGTGACGCGCACCACAGATACGGTCGATTATGGCATCGAGCTGAATTTCCGGCCCGTCGTGCTGTCGCCGGGCCGTATCAGCCTCAAAATCGAGACCAATGTCTCAGAGCCCACCTATGAAGGCAGTGCCGTCACCGGCAACGGAAGCAGCGTCAGCATTCCCGGCAGCACCTATCTGTCCATCCGCAAGCGAGAGGCTTCCACAAGCGTGGAGCTGCCATCCGGCGGTTCCATCGTGATTGCCGGTCTTGTGCAGGACAATGTTCGCCAGGCCATGTCCGGCCTGCCCGGAGCTTCCAAGGTGCCAATCCTCGGCACATTGTTCCGCAGCAAGGACTTCATCCGCAACGAGACCGAGCTTGTCATCATCGCGACGCCCTATCTGGTGCGACCGGTGGCGCGCAACGAAATCGCCCGCCCGGATGACAACTTCAACCCGGACAATGATGCCGGCATGTATTTCATGAACCGCGTCAACAAGGTTTACGGCAACCGGCAGCAGGCTCACACACAGCCCTATCAGGGCTCGGTAGGGTTTATTTACAAATGATGAAAATGCACCCAATGACCCCGTCCCAAAACGCCTCCCGCCTTCGCAGAGCCGGGATTACCCTCTCATTGCTGACCGCAACCCTGCTGCTTCAGGGATGTGCGCGCGACCCGATGTCGACTGGCGCCATTCCCGATGACTACAGAACGCGTCATCCGATCACCCTTTCGGAAGCGCAGCACTCGCTGGATATTCCGGTTTCTGCTGGCGACAACCGTCTGACCATCGGCATGGCTGATACCATCAAGGGGTTTGCGCAGAGTTATACAGCGGTCTCCTCCGGGCTGGTGCAGATCCAGGTGCCGACGGGATCGGCCAATTCTGCCGCGGCGTCCATTCTCAGGCGCCAGATCCGCTCCGTGCTGGGCAATTCCGGTATAGCGTCGAACAAGATCGTAGAAACCCATTACCGCGCAGCGCCAACGGGCGATGCCGCACCCATTCGCCTGAGCTACATTGCCATGACAGCCATGACGGGGCAGTGCGGACAATGGCCGGAAGATCTTTCCGACAACACCTATTCCAACAAGAACTGGTACAATTTCGGCTGCGCATCGCAAAACAATCTCGCCGCGCAGGTGGCAAACCCGATGGACCTCGTCGGTCCGCGTGGCATGAGCGCAATCGATGCGGAGCGCCGCTCCGTGGTGATCGGTAACTATCGCGCAGGCAAGAACACTTCCACGGCGGACTGATACCGACGAGAACGCATGCGGCAACAGGAAAAACAATGAGCCCGGTCAATTACGATATTCAACAGGCCAATCCGCAAGAGTCCTATTCCGAGGAACCCTTGCGCATGGGCGATCTGGACGGTTTGAGACCCCTGCCCCGCATCTCCATCCATGCCTTTTGCGAAAGCGAAGGCATTCAGCGGCTGATGGAGCGCCTTTCGGGCGACCGCCGCATGAACAAGGTTAGCCTGCGTGTCACCAATGGTGAAATCGAAGCGGCAGCGACGATGTTTTCATCCAGCCCGACGCCAAACCTGATCGTGCTGGAAACAGCGCGTGAACCGTCTAACCTGCTGAGCGACCTTGCTCCTCTGGCCGAGGTCTGCGACCCCACGACACGCGTCATCATCATTGGTCGCCACAACGATATCGCGCTCTACCGGGATCTCATCCGCACCGGCATTTCGGAATATCTCGTCGCGCCGGTGACGATGCCGGACCTGCTGGCGTCGATTTCTGCCATTTTCGTTGACCCGGAAGCAGAGCCACTTGGCCGCAACATCGCCTTCATCGGGGCAAAGGGCGGCGTCGGGTCATCGACCATCGCCCATAATTGCGCCTTCGGCATTTCCAACCTGTTTTCAACCGAAACCATTCTTGCCGATCTTGATCTGCCGTTTGGCACAGCCAATATCGACTTCGATCAGGACCCGGCTCAAGGCATCGCCGAGGCGGTCTATGCCCCGGAACGTCTGGACGAAGTGTTTCTCGACCGGTTGCTGACCAAGTGCTCCGAGCATCTTTCGCTGCTGGCCGCGCCATCGCTTCTGGACCGGCCCTATGATTTCGAACGCCTGGCCTTCCAGCCGCTTCTGGAGCTTTTGCAGCGCAGCGCGCCTGTTGCCGTTCTGGACGTACCCCACACCTGGTCCGACTGGACTCAGACGGTGCTGGCCGACGCAGACGAGGTGGTGATTACGGCTGTGCCTGACCTCGCCAACCTCAGAAACACCAAGAACCTGCTGGATGCCCTGAAAAAGCTGCGACCAAACGACAAGGTGCCGCATCTCGTGCTCAATCAGGTCGGCATGCTCAAGCGCCCGGAGATTGCGCCTGCCGATTTCTTCGAACCGCTGGAAATCGAGCCGATTGCCATCATTCCGTTCGATGTGCAGCTCTTTGGAAATGCGGCCAATAGCGGACGGATGATCAGCGAAATCGACGCGAAATCACCGATTGCTGAAACATTCTCGCAGATTTCCCACATCGTTACGGGCCGTTCTGCTGCGCGCAAAGCAAAGCGGGCCGGACTTGGCAAGTTCATGGATCTTATAAAACGCAAGTGATGCGCGGCTTGGCCGTGAAACATACCGGAAGACACAAATGTTCGGAAAACGTGGCAACGAAGGTCCCGCAAGGGGCGCATATAGCGGGCAGGCAGCACCATCTGCACCTGTGCCGCCTCCTGTTGCAACGGCACCACGCGCCGAGCAGGCGGACATGCTTGTCATGGCCCCACCCGCGCCACCAACCCATGCAACTCCACCCCAGGTGCGCAAGCGTGTTCGCACGGATGAATATTACCAGACAAAAGCGCAGGTGTTCTCGGCCCTGATCGACACGATCGATCTGTCGCAACTGGCAAAGCTGGACACGGAAAG
Source organism: Rhizobium sp. WCS2018Hpa-16 (assembly GCF_031843705.1). NCBI lineage: Bacteria > Pseudomonadati > Pseudomonadota > Alphaproteobacteria > Hyphomicrobiales > Rhizobiaceae > Rhizobium > Rhizobium sp. WCS2018Hpa-16. The sequence continues at coordinate 224,408 of NZ_JAVTIX010000002.1, read as the reverse complement.
CGCCCGTGAAGAAATTCGCGATATCGTCAACGACATCATCACCATCAAGAATTTCGCGATGTCGATTTCCGAGCAGGAAGAGCTGCTGGAAGACATTTGCAACGATGTACTGGGTTATGGCCCGCTGGAGCCGCTGCTGGCACGCGACGATATTGCCGACATCATGGTCAACGGGTCGGGCCAGACCTTCATCGAAGTCAACGGTAAGACCATCGAATCCGACATCCGGTTTCGCGACAATGCGCAGCTCCTGTCGATCTGCCAGCGCATCGTCAGCCAGGTTGGCCGCCGTGTGGACGAATCAAGCCCGATCTGCGACGCGCGTCTGCCGGATGGATCGCGCGTCAACGTCATAGCACCGCCGCTTGCCATCGATGGTCCCGCACTGACGATCCGCAAATTCAAGAAGGACAAGCTGACGCTTGACCAGCTGGTGCGCTTTGGTGCAATCACGCCAGAGGGTGCGGTTCTCCTGCAGATCATCGGGCGCGTGCGGTGCAACGTCGTCATCTCAGGCGGAACAGGTTCTGGCAAGACCACGCTTTTGAATTGCCTGACAAGCTATATCGACAAGACCGAACGCGTCATTACCTGCGAAGACACAGCCGAGCTTCAGCTTCAGCAGCCGCATGTCGTGCGGCTCGAAACCCGCCCGCCCAACATTGAAGGCGAAGGCGAGATCACCATGCGTGATCTCGTTAAGAACTGCCTGCGCATGCGGCCAGAACGCATCATCGTCGGCGAAGTCCGTGGCCCTGAAGTGTTTGACCTCTTGCAGGCGATGAACACCGGCCATGATGGCTCCATGGGCACCATCCACGCCAACACGCCGCGTGAGTGCCTGAGCCGCATGGAATCCATGATTGCCATGGGCGGCTTCAGCCTTCCGGCAAAGACCGTGCGCGAAATCATCTCGTCTTCCGTCGATGTCATCATTCAGGCTGCCCGTCTTCGCGATGGTTCGCGCCGCATAACGCAGGTCACCGAAGTGCTCGGCATGGAGGGTGACGTCATCATCACCCAGGATCTGATGCGCTATGAAATGGACGGCGAGGACGCCAACGGCCGTCTGATCGGTCGCCATGTTTCGACGGGTATCAGCAAGCCATATTTCTGGGATCGTGCACGTTATTTCAACGAGGAAAAGCGCCTTGCCGCTGCTCTCGACGAGATGGAAAAACAGTCTCAATAGCCAAGACCTAGAGCATTTCCGGCGAAAACGGGATCACCTGAAATGCTCTATCTATTTGTTTTCACGCAGTCCGAACGCAAAACCGCTCACGCACTTTTGCTGGACGCGCTCTAGGCGGAATGCACAATGAACATGACGGTGCTGTTGCTCGTGATCCTCGTCGCCGTTTCGGCAGGAGCGATGGCCTATGTCTTCCTGTTTCCGCAGATCGAGGTTGAAAAGAAAACAGCAAGCCGTGTGAGCCGGGTGAAGGCGGCTGAAACCGACCGCATCAAGATCAAGGCTGCGCGAGACCGCGTGCAGGAGATGAGCAAGCGCCGAAAATCGGTGCAGGACACGCTCAAGGATCTTGAGAAAAAACAGAGCGAGAAATCCAAGAACCGGCGCGACAACAGCGTTCGTGGCAAGCTCGTTCAGGCCGGACTTTCCATAACCATCCAGAAATTCTATCTGATGGGCGGTGGGCTTGGCCTTGCCGTCTTTCTGGTCTCGCTTCTTTACGGAGCGCCGCTGCTTCTTGCCGTTGGTGGTGGAATGGTGGGCGCGCTTGGGCTGCCGCGCTGGATCCTCGGCTTTCTGGTCAAGCGCCGGCAGAACAAGTTTCTGGAAGAATTTCCCAACGCGCTTGATGTCATGTACCGCTCCATCAAATCGGGCCTGCCACTTAATGATTCCGTCCGGCTGATCGCGTCAGATGGGCAAGAGCCTGTGAAGACCGAGTTTCAACGGGTTGTCGAGGCCCAGCAGGTGGGCATGACCATTCCTGAAGGCATCAACCGCATGATGTTGACCATGCCTTTGTCTGAGGTGAACTTCTTCGGTACCGTCATCACCATTCAGGCACAGGCCGGTGGCAACCTCTCGGAGGCGCTTGCCAACCTGTCCAAAGTACTGCGTGAACGCCGTAAAATGCGGGCCAAGGTCAGCGCACTTTCCATGGAGGCCAAGGCATCGGCCGTCATCATCGGCGCGCTTCCCTTCATTGTGGGGCTCCTCGTCTACCTGACATCGCCGGACTATATCGCGGTGCTTTTCAGCGATCCGCGCGGGCACCTTATTCTCGGCGTATCCGGGTTCTGGATGCTCATCGGCGTGGTTGTCATGCGCCAAATGATCAACTTCGATATTTGAGGCGCAAGAGCAATGTCACAGGAACTGATCGCCAGCCTCGTCAACCCGCACCTCATCATCGCCCTCCTCGTCGGCGTGGCCGTCTTTGCAACCTTTTATACGCTGGCACTCCCCTATTTTGAAAAGGGCGACCTCAGCAAACGCATGAAGGCGGTTTCCACCGAGCGGGACCAGATCAGAATTCGTGAACGCGACCGCATGGCCGAGGCGGCCAAGGGCGGGAAAACGACGCTGCGCGCCAGCAACAACAAATCAGCAACGCGGATCGTCGAGCGGTTCAATCTGCGCGAAGCCTTGGTGGATGCCAATACCGTCAACAAGCTACGGGCCGCGGGCTACCGTTCCCAGAACGCTTTGAACACGTTTCTGGCGGCACGTTTCATTCTGCCCTTCATCTTTCTGCTGCTGGCTTTTCTCTGGGTCTTCGTCATGGGCAATCTGGCGACACGGCCCTTCGGCCTTCGGCTGATGGCGGTTCTCGGCTTTGGTTATCTCGGCTTCTACGCGCCCAACATTTTTGTTTCCAACCAGATGTCCAAGCGGCAGAAATCCATCAAGCGGGCCTGGCCGGATGCGTTGGATCTGATGCTGATCTGCGTGGAATCCGGGGTCTCGATGGAAGCGGCGATGCGCCGGGTTGCCGAGGAGATGGCCGACCAGTCTCCCGAACTTGCCGAGGAAATGGTGCTGACAACGGCTGAATTGTCGTTCTTGCAGGACAGGCGCACCGCCCTTGAAAATCTCGGCATTCGCACGCAGCTGGATGGCGTGAAAAGCGTGGTGCAGGCGCTGATCCAGGCAGAGCGTTACGGCACACCGCTCGCACAGGCGTTGCGTGTGCTGGCGCAGGAAGGCCGTGACGAGCGCATGAATGAAGCGGAGAAGAAGGCGGCCGCACTGCCCCCGAAGCTAACCGTTCCGATGATTATTTTCTTTCTGCCGGTACTGATCGCCGTCATTCTCGGACCAGCTGGCATTCGGGTCTCTGACACGTTCTAAAGAGCTATCGACAACAAAAAAGGCGGCCCACAGGCCGCCGTTTGCAATCATTAAGATGAGCTCGGCAATCAGTTTGTCGCGGTCTTCTTGTTCTTGTCGGAAAGTTGCGACCATGCGTTCTGCTGGGACAGCATGCCCCGCAGATAGGTCAGGTTTGCCTGCGCCTGCTGTGCAGAAAGCTCCTGCATGGCAATGCGTTCGGCCTCTTCGAAGCGTCCCTGAAGTCCGACGACAAGCGCGAGGTTCTGCCGGATGCGGCTATCGGCACCGGGCTGGGAGGCCGCAGAGCGCATATAGGTTTCCGCCGTGCGCGGATCATTCTGAAGAACGTATGACATTCCAAGATTGGACAGAATGCTCGGATCATTCGGCTTGAGATCTAGCGCCTGACGGTATTTCGCCCGCGCTTCTCCAGAACGGCCCAGTTGATCGAGAACCGCACCTTCAGCGGAGTAGAGACGCCAATCGGGCCTGTCAGGCGTTTGCGCGCGGGTGATCGTCGAGAGTGCCTGTTCCAGTTGTCCGGCGGCGGCCTGCGCCTTACCATAGGATGCCAGAACCTCACGGTCGGATGGGTAGGCAATGGCCACCTGCTGCATGACGGCGAGAGCCTGCGTGTTCTTGCCGGTCATCATCAGCACATTGGCGTAGTTCAAGCCCGTATTGCGGTCCTTGGGGTTACGCTCATAGGACTTGCCGACGGAAGCCTCCGCCTGCCGCAGCTGGTCCATGTTCATCTGGTCATAGGAATGGGACACCGCCGGAATGGAGCCGGTGGACATGCGGTCGGGCTTGTTGGTAGCGCATCCGGCCAGCGCCAAGGCAAGGACTCCGGCGCAAACGCCGCGTACCAACAATGAATGGCGCGCTGAAAGGGAAGAAACAGCAATCACAACATTGCCCCCGGCTCTGGTTTTGATCGAAACGGGCAACGCAGCGCGATTTCTCTCGACGCAACCCTCGCTCCAGCAATAATCTGTTAACCCTAACAGAGTGTTAATTCGACGATTCCACCCCCCTTTCGAAAGCATCCTATGCCCCATTATCAATATATCGAACGCGCCACGCCTTTCACGTCCAAGGGGGGAAAAACACTGCCGGTCTTCGCGGTCACACCTGCCCATATCGAACAGGCTGCGATTGACCCGATTGCGCTGGATTGGGCACGCAAAGCAGGCTTCAAGGGCGATGCGGGCGCTATCCTTCTGGTGCCATCGGCAGAGGGTGCTCTGGGTGGAGCGCTGCTAGGACTTGGAACCAACCCTTCGGAATTCCCCTTCATTACGGGCAAACTGGCACGTGAGCTGCCGGAAGGCGAGTGGCATATTGAAACGGCACCGCTCACCGTCAACCGCCTGATGCTGGGCTTTGGTCTGGGCGCCTACCGTTTTGACAAGTACCGCACCTTGAAAAGCAGTGGCGCAAAGCTGCTCATGCCACGCGACGCGGCAGATGCAGAGATCAAGCGCATTCTGGCTGGCGTCTATCTGGCCCGCGATCTTATCAACGTTCCGGCCAATGATATGGGACCTGACCAGCTTGAGATCGCATTCCGCAGCCTTGCCGCCCACTACAAGGCGCAGGTTAAGGTCGTGGCCGGTGAGGACCTGCTGAAGGAAAACTTCCCTCTCATTCACGCTGTTGGCCGCGCCAGCGAAAGCGCACCTCGCCTTCTGGACATGCGCTGGGGCAAGAAGGGCAATCCGCGCATCACGCTGGTGGGCAAGGGCGTCTGCTTCGATACGGGTGGCCTCGACATCAAGCCGTCTTCATCCATGGCGCTGATGAAAAAGGATATGGGCGGAGCCGCCAATGTGCTGGGTCTCGCCTTGATGATCATGGATGCCCGGCTGCCAATCGAGTTGCGCGTCCTCGTACCTGCGGTGGAAAACTCCATTTCCTCCAATTCCTTCCGCCCCGGCGATATCTATCAGAGCCGCAAGGGCCTGACCGTACAGATCGACAATACCGATGCGGAGGGGCGTCTGGTGCTGGCGGACGCTCTGGCCTATGCGGATGAAGATGCGCCTGATCTGATGATCGACATGGCGACGCTGACGGGTGCTGCCCGTGTGGCGCTTGGTCCCGATGTTCCGCCCTTCTTCACCGATGACGAGGATCTGGCGCACGGCATAGCGGATGCGAGCATGGATGTTGATGACCCGTTGTGGCGCCTGCCGCTCTACATGGGCTATGATAAGGATATCCGCTCCCGCGCAGCAGACATTACCAATGCGCCTGCTGGCGGCATGGCTGGATCCATCACCGCCGCCCTCTTCCTCAAGCGTTTCGTGACGCAGACGAAGAGCTGGGCCCATCTGGATATTTACGGCTGGTCGCTCAGCGAGCGCCCGCATTCATCCATCGGTGGCGAAGCGCAGGGCATTCGAGCGCTGTTCCATTACATCTCGCGTAACTTCGCAAAGAAGTAACAGGGAAATGGGGGCGGAAAACCGCCCCTTTTTTATACGCGCACGTCCTGATCCTTGCGGTCTTCCTGACCGAAGAATTTCAGGTAGCGTTGCACCTCTCCCGGTTCTCCGGTTGCCTTTTGCGGGTTATCGGAGAGCTTGACGGCCGGACGGCCATTGGCGTCGATAACCTTGCAGACGATGGAGATCGGCTTCAGGCTTTCGATGGTGTTGGGCGCGCAGCCTGCGAAGTCATTCGTCAGATTGGTGCCCCAGCCGAAGCTCATTCTGACGCGGCCTTCGAAGTGCTTGTAAGTGTCGATGATGGCATCGACATCCAGACCGTCGGAGAAGATCAGAAGCTTCTTCTTCGGATCACGGTCCATCTTCTGCCACCAGTCGATGATCTTCTCGCCGCCTTCGATCGGGGGCGCGCTATCAGGTCGAAAACCAGTCCAGTCCGCCACCCATTCCGGTGCATTGCGCAGGAATGACGCCGTGCCGAATGCATCTGGCAGCACAATCAGCAGATTGCCGCCATAGAGACGGTTCCAGTCTTTCATCACCTGATAGGGTGCGGCGGCGAGGCTTTCGTCATTCTGGGCAAGAGCGGCCACTACCATCGGCAATTCATGCGCATTGGTGCCGACGGCTTCCAGGTCCGAATCCATTGCCAGCAACACGTTGCTGGTGCCGGTAAAGGCCGGACCTATGCCTTCCTTCAAAGCTTCGACGCACCAGCGTTGCCACAGGAAGCTGTGGCGCCGGCGCGTGCCGAAATCTGAAATGCGCAGGCCGGGTAATTCCCGCAGGCGCTCCACCTTCGCCCACATTTTCGCTTTTGCACGAGCATAGAGAACATCGAGCGTGAAATAGCCGAGCGAGCGCATGGCGCTGCGCGACCGCAGCTCGTTGATGATGGCAAGGGCTGGAATTTCCCACAGCGTGGTATCCATCCAGCGACCATGAAAATTCAGCTCATACTGACCATCACGCTTGAACAGTTCATATTCCGGCAACTGATAGCTATCCAGCCAGGACAGGAATTCAGGCTCGAAAATCTGGGCCCGACCATAGAACGTGTTACCGGCAAGCCAGATGCTTTCCTTCTTGGAAAGTCGCAGACTGCGGGCGTGGTCAAGCTGCTCGCGCAGTTCCATCTCGTCGATTTCATCGGCCAGCTTGACCGTTTTTGTACGGTTGATGAGCGAGAAAGTCGCGTTGACCTCTGGATAGATCTTCCAGATCATCTGCAACATCAACAGCTTGTAGAAATCCGTATCGATGAGACTGCGTACAATCGGGTCCAGCTTCCAGGCATGATTGTGAACACGGGTTGCGATATCTATCTTCGTCATTGCTGCTGAAATCCCCCGTGCCGACCGAGCCGACACCCCTTGCGCGTTACCAAAGGCCTGACATCGTGATGAGCCTTATTCGCTCTCCAATCAGAGACTTATCTGAAAACGGGATCAAGTCCAGACCGGTTCAGGCAAAGACAGTTCCGTGAATGAGGGATAGCGAATGTTTCAAAAATCCACAGCTGGCGGGTTGATCCCCGGATACCAGTCTCTGGAGGTGGGAGCACGCGTGCCAGTGGCGGAACCTCCGGCTGAGCCGGTGCAGCGGTAGCCCTGAACAGGTAATCCCTGACTACCGAAAACATCCCGGTAAGCGCCATCAGGGTAACCGGACTGAACGGATGTGGAATAGCAATTATACCGCTCTTTCGGGCGAAGCGTCTTGGGGTCCTTGACGCCGGGCAGATTGGCGTAAGCATCCGGCGCGGGCATGAAGCCGTTCTCGTAAACCGTCTGCGCCTGCGCAATCGTTGAAAACGAAATGACGGCTATACCCAGAACTGCGGCGCATGATGCCAATCTTGCCATATCAATGACCCGTATTAAACTGCCTGCCTTCATATAGAAGCCACCCCGGCACCGGAACAGTGCAGACGCTAAACGTTTTCGTGAAGGTCTAGAGTCGCCGGAACGCGGTGGGCATCTCGTAGAGCCAGCCGATCCGCTTGATGGCCTCATCAAGGTTCTCGCGTGATACATTCATGGTGTGGCCGTTGGCGTGGAGAAGCGTCTGTTCGTCCTCCATGATGCCGACATGGCCCTTCCAGAAGACGAGATCGCCACGGCGCAATTCATCCCGGCTGATATCAGTACCGAGCGTGCTGACCTGCATATCCGTATCGCGCAGGACCGATCTGCCAACCATCGCGGCGGATAATTGCACCAGACCGGAGCAATCGATACCTAAACCGGAGCGTCCGCCCCAGAGATAGGGTGTTTCCAGAAAGCGTAGGGCGACAGACACGTAATCATCCGCTACGCATTCGTTCACAGCCATGCAGTGGGCGGCGATGATGCCTTCGCCTTTTTCGGTCATGAGATAGCGTGTTCCGCGCGTCTCTTCCTCTCCAACAACAGTGACAAGGCTGCCCATGGAGAGCGCAGCGACGGGGGGCTTTCTCAGCTCTGCCTGCGGGTAGAGAAAGGTGCGGGGCGCGATGATGCGGTGGGTCGGGGCAACCGTTTCGCCGATGGCCGCTTCCGGCACATAGCCAGCATAGCCATCCGCATCGGCCTGCACCCAGGCCCAGCCATTTGCCCTGTCAAAGACACGCACCGTCTCTCCCAGCAGCAACTCGGTATCGACACCGCATTCCAGTTCAGGTTTGGGGCGAAGACCGATGACGGGAAGGTTGACGCTGGCGGGCGTGCCCGTCACGTAACGCTCCGCCTCAACCTTGCCCCGCAGTCGCTCATCGGCAAGATCGGCGCGGAAGATGTTGAGACGCCGGTCAAGGGGCATGTCCTGGGATGTCATATTGCTTTGTCCTCGGTTTACGCACGATCCAATGATCGCCACCCTATATCGCGCGTGCCTGCGCGATAACTAGGTCTCCGAATTTTTCCAGATAGAGCGCACCAGTGACAGTGCGCTTGATGATGACGTTGCGGCGGTCGCGCGGGTCGCGCTCACGCTCAACCAGACCTAGCGCGCCCATACTGTCCAAAGCACGGGTGATGACCGGCTTTGTTACACCCAGCACGGCGGCCAGACCGCGAACCGTATGGGGAGGAGGCACAAGATAGATATGTAGCAGGATTGCCATCTGCCGGGATGTCAGGTCCGGCCCGTCATCCTCGACCTGGGCCAGCACCACCCGGTGCCATAGGCTCAGCGCTTGCGATGGCGACAGTTCGAAAGACACACTCGGCTCCATTCATTGGTTCCGCAGGGGATAATAACCGGAGCATAGTCTCGCAAAACGGTGAACAAAATGAAACCGCCGACACGCATTCTGTACCCGTTTGGTACAGCGCAGTGTCGGCGGTGTCTTTGCCCGTTATCGAGCTTTTATGTCCCCTCTGGACTTGGCGATAACCATGCATGAAACGTGCCAGATGAAAAACTGCCAGTTACACGCCGAAAATCGCCTTCGAAGGGTAATCTGCTTCGGCAATTCAGCCACCGAAGCTCATTTTTTAAGCGATGCGCCATCTGAGAAGCATCGCGCACAGGTCGCTTAATGCTTGGTGCTATGTCCAGCAGCCAGCTCATGGGCTCTTTCGCGCTTGTTGTAGCGGATAGAGGACCACAGCGAGATACCAATCAGTGTCGCGCCGCCAAGACCCGTAATGACTTCGGGAATATGGACAAGGCTCTGCACATACATGATGACCGACAGGATGAGGATGGCATAAAACGCGCCATGCTCCAGATAGCGGTATTCCGCCAAGGTGCCCTTCTCAACCAGCATGATCGTCATCGAGCGGACATACATGGCGCCGATGCCAAGGCCGATGGCGATGATGAACAGGTTGGAGGTGAGCGCGAAGGCACCGATCACGCCATCGAAGGAGAAGCTTGCATCGAGCACTTCAAGATAAAGGAATGCGCCGAAACCACCCTTGGCAGCACCTTCCAGCACCTGCTGGCTGCGGTCCAGAATACCACCCAGAACTTCCACCAGAAGGAAGGTCAGGAGACCCCATATGGCTGAGCTGAAGAAGACATTTGCTGCTTCCGGCCCGAGCTTCGGGTCAGCGCTGCCCGCGATGATGCGCGAGAAGACGAGCATGACGATCAGCACGAAAGCGATCTCGATGCCCTTGATCGACGAATAGGTTGCAATCTTCTCTTCGAACCAGCGCACCCAGTGCACGTCTTTTTCGTGATCGAAGAAGAAGCTGAGGCCCACCATCATCAGGAACGTGCCACCGAAGGCAGCGATCGGCAGATGCGCGTCCTTCATGATCTGCGCGTAACGATCCGGCTCTGTTGCCGCCATGACCATGGCCGTCCAAGGACCGACATTAGCAGCAATGACGACGATGAGCAGCGGGAAGACGATACGCATGCCGAAGACGGCAATGAGAATGCCCCATGTCAGAAAGCGATGCTGCCATTCCGGCGTCATGTCTTTCAGCTTGTTGGCATTGACGATGGCGTTATCGAAGGACAGAGAGATTTCGAGAACAGCCAGAACCGCACAAATGAAGAAGATCGTGGCGGTACCGCTGACGGTACCTGTCATCTGCCAGCCGAGGTAGCCACCCAGAATGAGGCCGACAACGGTGACAATAAAGGCCCACTTGAAGTAGGTCAGTGTGGATTTTGTACTTGTGGTCATTACAGCGCTCCCAGCAACGATGTGCGAACAGGAAAACGCGGCGCAGACGTGACAGAAAGCGCACGCACAGAATGCATGGTCAGATTTTTCATGGGTTACAATCCGCCGGCGTAATAAGCAGGCGGTACCGACATCACGAGAGCGCCGTAAAACTCTCGCCAGAGGGGCCCGGCACCTAAGTTCATCTCCCAAAGCCCGATGTCAGGGCGCTGGTAATATATTTGTAGTCTCGCAACTCGCCTGCTTCGTCAAGCTCAAAGTTGTGTTCGCAACGGTTTCGACTGATTTTGACCTGAGGCGACCTCCATTTGCAAACCATGGTTGCGCGATGCCATGTCGTCATACGATTCTATAAAGTGGTACTATTTGTTTCTTGAACCGACAGTCCGGTTGCGGTAGATAGCGCAGAGCCGATGCCAATGGATGGAGATCCCCGATGACCGTTTCCTTCGACCTGACCGACAAGACAGCTATCGTCACTGGGGCCAATACGGGACTTGGACAGGGCATCGCGATTGCTCTCGCCGGTGCAGGAGCGACCGTGGTCCTCGTTGGACGTTCTTCGATGGCGGAAACGGAGGATGGGATCGCCGCCATCGGTGGGAAAAGCCACAGCATCAAGGCCGACCTTTCCAGCATTGCCCCTGTCGACGCAATCATGGAAGAAACGGTGCGCCATTGCGGCGGTGCCGATATCCTCGTCAACAATGCGGGCATCATCAAACGCGCTGACTCCCTCGACTTTACTGAGGCTGACTGGGATGCGGTGATGGATGTCAATCTGAAGACGGTGTTCTTCCTCAGCCAGGCCTTCGCCCGCCACCTCGTGGCGCAAGGCAAGCCGGGCAAGATCATCAATATCGCCTCGCTGCTATCGTTCCAGGGCGGAATTCGTATTCCGTCCTACACCGCCTCCAAGAGCGGACTTGCGGGCCTGACGCGTCTTCTGGCCTGCGAATGGGCGGGCAAAGGCATCAACGTCAACGCCATCGCACCGGGCTATTTCGACACCAACAATACGGAAGCCCTGCGCAACGATCCGGACCGCAACGCCGCCATTCTGGCGCGCATTCCCGCTGGACATTGGGGCAAGCCGGAAGAGATCGGCGGCGCGGCCGTGTTTCTCGCCTCAGCCGCATCAAACTATGTCCACGGCACGGTTCTGCCCGTGGATGGTGGCTGGATGGCGCGCTAAGCGCCGAAACCTTCAAACGATGTCGTCGAGGGGCGGGTTTGCCGCTCTCGCCTGTCGGCGCTTGAGCGCGTTCTCGCGGAAAAAAATGTAGAGGCCTGACAAGACGATCAGGCCCGCACCGATGACGATGCTGGTCTGGGGTACATCGCCAAAAATCAGCCAGCCAAACACCACCGCCCAGAGCAGCAATGTATATTGAAGCGGCGCAACCGTTGCGGCATCGGCCAGCTTGAGGGCGCGATTGACCAGAACATGCGCTGTCATCGCCACAATGCCCAAAAGCCCGAGAAGCGAGAGATCAAAGCTTGATTTCAGCGGCACCCAGCCGGATGGCGCAATGGACAGCGCCACGGCGCCCGCAAGTCCTGCACCCACGACCTGCCAGAAGGCCAGAACCGTATCCGGTGTGTTTCGCAGCTGTCGTCCCGATAGCATCATGAAGGCGAAGGCCGCACTTCCGAGGATCGAGAACAACGCGGCAGAGGTCAGGGATGCCGAACTTGGCTGGAGCGCGATCACCACGCCGACAAAACCGACGCCAATCGCGGTCCATCTGCGCCAGCCGACTTTCTCTCCCAGCAGAAATGGCGACAGCGCTGCCACATAGATGGGAGCCGCCAGCCAATAGGTCATGACATCCGCCAAGGGCAGTGCGGTCACTGCGAAATAGAAGCAGAAGAGTTCGGCGGTGGAGAAAAACACTCTGGCAGCCTGAAGCGCGGGTCGCTCGACACGCCACAGCTTTGTCATCCCCGAACGCAAAAGAATAAACAGCAGGACAATGATGGCAGCGCCACTGCGCACCAGCACGACCTGCCCCAGACTATAGGTCGAGACCAGCCACTTGCCCATGGCGTCGTTCAGCGCAAACAAAAGCATGCCGAGCAGCATGACGGCCACGCCCATACCGGTGGGCGAAAGCTGGCGGAGGAATTTTGGCATTGTAATCTCGAACTCCCTGAATGCCCATGACTCGGCGAGCCACCGCACCAAGTCAAGCCCAGCGGAAACATGTATTAGCGTGTCCGCAGTTTCTACACGGACAAAAGCTGCGTCATCGTCTGGCGGAACCGTTGCGAGATCGTTTCGCGCAGAACATGGCGGCCATTGCGCACGACTGAGCGGCCATTGATCCAGACCTGATCCGGTTTGACGAGATTGCCGAAAATCCAGCCGTCGAGCAGATGATCACCCTCCAGATAGGGGGCATTATCGACATTCAGCGACACGAAGTCTGCCGGATGACCCTGCCTTATGCCGGATTGTGCGCCGAGTGCCTGTGCGCCACCGTTCAAAGCCGCATCAAACAGGGTGCGCCCCGTGGAGCCGTTTGCGGGCGCAATCACATTGCGGGCGCGCTGCGCCAGACGTTGGGAATATTCCAGTTGGCGCAATTCATCGGCAACACCGATGAGCACATTGCTATCGGACCCAATTCCGAAGGCACCGCCATCGGCGAGAAATTCCGGCGCGGAAAATGTGCCGTCGCCCAGATTGGCTTCGGTAATGGGGCAAAGCCCCGCGACTGCACCAGCCCTTGCCACAGCAGCCGTTTCTTCCGCAGTCATATGCGTGGCGTGGATGAGGCACCAGCGATCCGTCACATCAGCATGTTCCAGCAGCCATTGCACCGGGCGCTGTCCGGACCAAGCGATGCAATCTTCCACTTCCTTGACCTGCTCGGCAATGTGAATATGCAAGGGAGCGTCTGGCGCAAGCTGCGCTGCGATTGCCAGCTGCTCCGACGTCACAGCCCGCAAACTGTGGGGCGCAAGCCCGACGACGCTATTTGGCAGTGCAGATGCGGCTTTCTGGCAGCCTTCGAACAAACGCGCAAAATCATCGGTGGAATTGATAAAACGGCACTGGCCTTCAAGAGGCTCCTGCCCGCCAAAGCCGGAATGGGCGTAGAGCACGGGAAGCAGCGTCAGCGCGATGCCGGTCTCAGCGGCTGCGCTTGCAATGCGCTCTGCAAGCTCGGCGATGTTGGCGTAGTGCCCGCCATCCGTATCGTGGTGCAGATAGTGAAACTCGCCGACGCGACCGAAGCCCGCCTCCAGCATTTCCATGTAAAGCTGTGCGGCGACCGCTTCCATCTGGTCCGGCGTCATCGTCAGGGCGAAGCGGTACATTAGCGTGCGCCAGCTCCAGAAACTATCCTGCGTGGGACCGCGCGTTTCCACCATGCCTGCCATGGCCCGTTGAAAAGCATGGCTGTGCAGGTTCGGCATGGCCGGGACGATGACCTTCACCCGCTCATCACCGGCAGCCGCCTCCACGCCACTTTCAACAGAGGCAATCCGCCCTTCCTCGATTTTCAGGCGGATACTCCTGGCCCAACCGTCTGACAGGAAAGCGGTTTCAGCATGAAGGTACATGTCGGCTCCTCATTTTCAACTGACGGCTCTTGCCTCGCAACCTATTATGTATATACATATTAAACATATGGGAAGGGAAAATTGAGCATGACTGGCACCTTCATTCCAGACCAGACCACCGATCAGACCGCAATTTCTCTCTGGCGCAACGCCCGGATTGCAACGCTTGCACCATCAGCGCCAGATCTCGGAATTGTCGAAAAAGGCGCCATTGCCGTGCGCAATGGGCGGATCCTGTTTGCAGGACCCGAAGCAGAGCTGCCTAATGACTATGCAAGCGCCGCCCATGTGTTTGATTGCAAGGGGCGCTGGATCAGCCCTGCGCTCATGGATTGCCACACCCATCTCGTTTTTGGCGGCAACCGCGCCATGGAATTCGAGATGCGGTTGAATAGCGCAAGCTATGAAGACATCTCAAGAGCGGGCGGCGGCATCGTTTCTTCCGTGCGCGATACGCGGGCCTTATCAGAGGATGAACTGGTTGCGCAGGCGCTGCCGCGACTGGATGCGCTTCTGGCCGAGGGCGTTTCCACCATCGAGATCAAATCCGGTTACGGGCTGGATATCGAAACCGAACTGAAGATGCTGCGCGTGGCGCGTAAACTCGGTGTGTTGCGGCCCGTGCGTATTCTCACCACCTACCTCGCCGCCCACGCGACCCCGGCTGACTATAAAGGCCGCAACGCAGATTACATAGCCGATGTTGTTTTGCCCGGCATGGAGCGCGGCCATGCCGAAGGCTTGATCGACGCCGTCGATGGTTTTTGCGAAGGTATCGCATTTTCCGTTGAGGAGATGCGCATTGTCTTTGAGAAGGCCGTGTCGCTCGGCTTGCCGCTCAAGCTGCATGCCGAACAGCTTTCCAATCTGGGTGGCTCGCAACTGGCGGCGTCTATGGCGCATTGTCTGCCGATCATCTGGAGTATCTGGATCAAGCGGGAGCCTTGGCGCTTGCCAAAGCCGGGACAGTTGCTGTGCTGTTGCCCGGCGCATTCTACACATTGCGCGAAACGAAAGCGCCGCCGGTTCAGGCCTTGCGTGATGCAGGCGCCGAAATGGCGCTTGCCACCGATTGCAACCCCGGCACCTCACCGCTGACCTCGCTGCTGTTGACCATGAATATGGGCGCGACGCTGTTCCGGCTGACGGTCGAGGAATGCCTCACAGCCACCACACGCAACGCTGCCAAGGCGCTCGGTCTTTCCGGCGAAACCGGAACGCTGGAAGCCGGAAAATCCGCCGATTTTGCCATCTGGAATATCGAGCGGCCCGCCGAGCTTGTCTACCGCATCGGGTTCAACCCGCTTCATGCCCGTATTTTCAAGGGACGGATCACATCATGACCATCACTCTCCACCCCGGCTCCGTGCAGCTTGCCGATCTGGCCGATATCTACTGGAACAACGGTTCGGCAAAGCTTGATCCGTCTTTCGATGCCGGCATTGAAAAAGCTGCGAGACGCATAGCGGAAATTGCCGCGGGCAATGCTCCTGTCTATGGCATCAATACTGGCTTTGGTAAACTGGCCTCGATCAAGATCGATGCGGCCGACGTCGCCACACTCCAGCGCAATCTCATCCTGTCCCATTGCTGCGGCGTGGGTGCGGCCCTGCCGGAAAATATCGTGCGGCTCATCATGGCGCTGAAGCTGATTTCGCTCGGTCGCGGTGCATCCGGCGTGCGGCTGGAACTGGTGCGGTTGATTGAAGCCATGCTGGAAAAAGGCGTCATCCCCGCCATACCGGAAAAAGGTTCGGTCGGCGCATCGGGAGACCTTGCACCCCTGGCGCATATGGCCGCTGTCATGATGGGTGAAGGCGAAGCATTTTATGAGGGCGCCTTGATGCCCGCAGCAGAGGCGCTCGCAAAAGCTGGTCTGACGCCTGTCGTGCTGGCCGCGAAAGAGGGTCTGGCACTGATCAACGGCACCCAGACATCTACGGCTCTTGCGCTGGCAGGGTTGTTCCGCACCCACCGGGCAGCCCAAGCGGCGCTCATTACCGGCGCTCTCTCCACAGATGCGGCCATGGGCTCATCCGCGCCATTCCATCCAGACATTCACACATTGCGTGGCCACAAGGGGCAGATCGATGCCGGTGCTGCCCTTCGCAATCTGCTTGACGGTTCCGAGATCCGCGTCAGCCATATCGAGGGCGATGAGCGTGTGCAGGACCCCTACTGCATCCGCTGCCAGCCACAGGTGGATGGTGCCTGCCTCGACCTTCTGCGCCACGTCGCCCAAACCTTGCAGATCGAGGCGAATGCGGTAACCGACAATCCCCTGGTGCTTTCAGATGACACCGTTGTATCCGGCGGTAATTTCCACGCAGAGCCGGTTGCGTTCGCGGCGGACCAGACAGCCCTTGCCATTTGCGAGATCGGGGCCATTGCCCAGCGCCGTATCGCGCTTCTGGTGGACCCGGCGCTGTCTTACGGCCTGCCTGCTTTTCTGTCGAAAAAGCCGGGTCTCAATTCCGGCCTGATGATTGCCGAGGTTACCTCGGCAGCCCTGATGAGTGAAAACAAGCAGATGTCGCACCCGGCCTCTGTGGATTCCACGCCGACCTCTGCCAATCAGGAAGACCACGTGTCCATGGCCTGCCACGGCGCGCGCCGCCTTTTGGTGATGACGGAAAACCTGTTTGCCATTCTGGGCATCGAAGCCCTGTCTGCCGTTCAGGGCGTGGAATTGCGCGGACCGCTGAAAACCAGCCCGGAGCTGCAAAAAGCGATGGCTGTGCTGCGCGGCGTCATCCCCTCACTGGATGATGACCGTTACATGGCTCCCGATCTGAAAGCCGCATCGGAATTGATCGCGTCAGGCGCACTGATTTCGGTCATTTCAGACGGCATCCTGCCGAAGCTGGAGGTCTGAGCATGTCTGTTTTCGAACTGCATCATGGGTCATCGCCCATCATTCTAGGGTTGCCGCACACCGGCACCGAGGTGCCAGCGGATATATGGGAACGGCTGAACGGCAATGGCAGAACCATTGCCGATACCGATTGGCACATTCACGATCTCTACGCCGGACTGCTGGATGACGCGACGACCGTGCGCGCCACGTTCCACCGTTACGTCATCGATGCGAACCGCGATCCTGCGGGTGTGAGCCTCTACCCCGGCCAGAATACGACAGGGCTGGTTTCGACAACGGATTTCGACGGCAATCCCATCTGGAACGAGGGCGAAGAACCGACTGCGGCGGATATTACCCAGCGGCTGCAACAGTTTCACGCGCCCTATCACGCAGCCCTTTCGGCTGAAATTGCGCGGGTGAAGGCCATACATGGCATCGCCATTCTCTATGATTGCCACTCGATCCGCTCTCACATTCCGTTCCTGTTTGACGGTGCGCTGCCTGATTTCAACATCGGCACGGATATGGGTCGGACATGCGACCCTGCCATCGAAACCATCGTTCGCGAGGGTGCGGCGGAGGCGCAAGGCTACACCTCCGTTCTGAACGGTCGTTTCAAGGGCGGCTGGACAACACGCCATTATGGAAAGCCGGAAACCGGCGTTCACGCCATCCAGATGGAACTGGCGCAATCCAACCATCTCACTACGCAAACGCCGCCATTTGCCTATGACCGCGAAAAGGCGATGCGCCTTCGCATTCACCTCAAAGACATTCTGACGCGTCTGGAAGACTTCGCGCTTCAGGCCAACGACAAGGGGAGATCATCATGAACAATCCACGCCACAATGAACGCGAGGTCCGCAGCCCAAGAGGCCCGGAACTCAACGCCAAAAGCTGGATGACCGAAGCGCCGCTGCGCATGTTGATGAACAATCTCGATCCTGATGTCGCCGAGCGCCCACATGATCTGGTTGTTTATGGCGGCATTGGCCGCGCCGCCCGCACCTGGGAGGATTTCGACCGCATCGTCGCCACGCTGAAGGACCTCAACGAGGATGAGACGCTGATGGTGCAATCCGGCAAGCCGGTTGGCGTGTTTCGCACGCACAAGGATGCGCCGCGTGTGCTGATCGCCAATTCCAACCTCGTGCCGCATTGGGCAACGTGGGAGCATTTCAACGAGTTGGATAAGAAGGGGCTGGCCATGTATGGCCAGATGACCGCCGGTTCGTGGATTTATATCGGCACTCAGGGCATCGTGCAGGGCACCTATGAGACTTTCGTGGAGGCCGGACGGCAGCATTACGAAGGCAACCTCAAGGGCAAATGGATCCTGACTGGCGGGCTGGGTGGCATGGGCGGCGCACAGCCACTGGCCGCCGTCATGGCTGGCGCCTGCTGCCTTGCGGTGGAGTGCGATGAAACCCGCGTCGATTTTCGTCTGCGCACCCGTTACGTCGATGCCAAGGCCCATACGCTGGATGAAGCCCTTGACCTGATCGACCAATGGACAAAGGCGGGCGAAGCGAAATCCGTCGGCCTGATCGGCAATGCCGCCGAGATATTCCCGGAACTGGTCAAGCGCATGCAGGCTGGCGGTCCACGCCCCGATATCGTGACCGACCAGACATCAGCCCATGACCCGGTCCACGGATATCTGCCGCTGGGTTGGACGGTTGGTGAATGGCGCGCAAAACAGGAAAGCGACCCGAAAGCGGTGGAAGTTGCCGCCCGCGCTTCGATGAAGCAGCATGTTCAGGCCATGGTCGATTTCTGGAATGCCGGTGTCCCGACACTCGATTATGGCAACAACATCCGCCAGGTCGCCAAGGAAGAGGGCCTGGACAATGCCTTCGCCTTCCCCGGCTTCGTGCCTGCCTATATCCGTCCGCTGTTTTGCCGGGGCATCGGCCCGTTCCGCTGGGCAGCCCTTTCGGGTGATCCTGAGGATATCTACAAGACGGACGCCAAGGTAAAGGAACTCACGCCCGGCAACACCCATCTGCACAATTGGCTGGATATGGCGCGTGACCGCATCGCCTTTCAGGGCTTGCCCGCCCGCATCTGCTGGGTGGGTCTTGGCGACAGGCACCGCCTGGCGCTCGCCTTCAACGAGATGGTGAAAAGCGGCGAGCTGAAAGCGCCCGTCGTGATCGGTCGAGACCACCTCGATTCAGGCTCCGTCGCCTCTCCCAACCGGGAGACGGAGGCAATGAAGGACGGATCGGATGCTGTTTCCGACTGGCCGCTTCTGAATGCGCTGCTGAACACTGCATCGGGCGCCACGTGGGTTTCGTTGCACCATGGCGGCGGCGTCGGCATGGGCTTTTCCCAGCATTCGGGCGTCGTCATCTGCGCCGATGGCACAGACGACGCAGCACGGCGTCTGGATCGTGTGCTGTGGAACGACCCGGCAACCGGCGTGATGCGGCATGCCGATGCGGGCTATGATATCGCGCTAGATTGCGCCCGTGAAAAGGGCCTTCGCCTGCCCGGCATTCTAGGCAACTGACGCCATGAAGCTCTACCGCGCGCACGACCACAAGCGTATGCCATGGAAGAATGGTGGTGGGGAGACGGTGGAAATCGCCGTCTTTCCACCCGGTGCTGGCGTCGATGACTTCGATTGGCGCATCAGCATGGCGACGGTTGCCAGCGATGGCCCATTCTCCATCTTTCCCGGCATTGATCGCACATTGTCCATTCTGGATGGTGCCGGACTGTCGCTGAAGATGGAGGGCGGCAATGCGTGGCGCTGAATGGCGCAAGCCTGCCATTGTCCTTCGCAGCCGATATTGCAGTGGCGGCCACGCTTCCCGATGGGCCCGTGACCGACCTCAATGTCATGACCCGGCGCGGGCGCTATCACCACACCGTCGAGCGGGTGACGGGGCGTTTTTCCGCCAGCAAACAGACTTTGAGCGAGACGGTGCTCGTGCTTGTTACGGGAGATGCCTTGGCGACATCGGGGACCCAGACGGTAGAGCTGGCCGCACTGGATGCTGTCGAGGTCGTCGAAGCGATGACAATTGAGGCCAATCACGCCGTTTGCTACGTCATCCGCATCATGCCGCAGGGCTGAAGATGTGGCGCTCGCTTGCGACAATGTCCTGAAGAAACTGCACGACAGTTCGCACACGGGCCAACTGGCGCGCGTTCTCATGAAACGCCGTCCAGTAGGAGCGGCGGATGGTGACGTCAGGCATGATGCGCGTAAGCTCGGGGTGATTGCGGGCAATGTAATCATGCAGGATGCCGATGCCAGCGCCGGATCGCACCGCCTCTGTCTGGCCGATGGCGCTCGAGATTTCAAAGCTCGCATTCCAGTCCCGCATCACTTCGCCCGTATAATTCAGCGATGGCGAAAAGATGAGATCCTCGACATAGCCGATGCGCCGGTGAAGCTTTAGTGCCTCGATGGTATCTGGCACTCCATTGAGGCGCAGATAGGCGTCCGACGCATAAAGACCCAGTGAATAATCGGTGAGTTTGGACAAAACGAGCCTGCCCTGCTCGGGCCTCTCAATGGTAATGGCAATGTCTGCCTCACGCTGTGATAGCGAGAATGATCGCGGCACAGGGACGAGTTCTATTTTCAGGTCCGGGTGCATTGCCGTCAGTGCGCCAAGACGCGGCGCGAGAAAGGAAACGCCGAAACCATCGGGCGCGCCGATCCGCACCGTGCCGGTGATGGCCGAATCCCCTCGCCCCAGATCAGCCCGCACGCCGAGCATTTCCGTTTCCATCCGTTCCGCCGAGGCCAGAAAGCGGGTGCCGTCCTCGGTCAGCTCGCATCCGGTCGTGCTGCGCAGGAACAGTTGACAGCCGAGTGCTTCCTCCAGCACGGACACCCGGCGGCTGAGCGTCGCATGGTTGACGCCGAGCTTTCTGGCCGCTGCGAGAAACTGCCCGCTTCGCGCAACGCTGAGGAATACGCGCACATCGTCCCAGTTCATATCCCACCCCTAATGTCGATTTATGCACAACGGATGATTATTCGAGGTGATTGATTTGTGCAATTCAAAGCGCGAAGGTGCGGCATCAAATCTGGAGGACTACCCATGAAAGAAATCGGCCATTTCATCGACGGCAAGCATGTGAGCGGCACCAGTGGCCGCACATCCAATGTCTACAATCCGGCAACAGGCGAAGTGCAGGCAACGGTCTCGCTGGCCAGCGATGCCGACATTCTGGCAGCTGTTGAGAGCGCCAAGAAAGCCCAGCCAAAATGGGCAGCGACCAACCCGCAGCGTCGCGCCCGCGTGTTCTTCAAGTTCGTAGACCTGCTGAACCAGCACATGGACGAGCTGGCTGTGCTTCTTTCGAGCGAACACGGCAAGACGGTGGAAGATTCCAAGGGCGACATTATTCGCGGGCTGGAAGTCTGCGAATTCGTCTGCGGCATCCCGCATCTTTCCAAGGGTGAGTTCACCGAAGGTGCTGGCCCTGCCATCGACATGTATTCCATCCGCCAGCCAGTTGGCATCGGCGCTGGCATCACGCCTTTCAACTTCCCCGGCATGATCCCGATGTGGATGTTTGCACCGGCAATCGCCTGCGGCAACGCCTTCATTCTGAAGCCTTCCGAGCGCGACCCATCCCTCCCGATCCGTCTTGCCGAACTGATGATCGAAGCCGGTCTGCCCTCAGGCATTCTCAACGTCGTCAATGGCGACAAGAGCGCTGTTGATGGCCTTCTGACGAACCCGGATATCGGCGCGGTATCCTTCGTCGGCTCCACACCAATCGCACGCTATGTTTATGGCACGGCTGCCATGAACGGCAAGCGCGCACAGTGCTTTGGCGGCGCCAAGAACCACATGATCATTATGCCGGATGCCGATCTCGACCAGGCCGTCAGCGCGCTGATGGGTGCCGGTTACGGTTCGGCTGGCGAACGCTGCATGGCGGTATCGGTTGCTGTCCCCGTGGGTGAAGACACGGCAAATCGCCTCATCGAAAAGCTGATCCCGCAGATCGAAGCATTGAAGATCGGCCCCTACACAGACGACAAGGCCGATATGGGCCCGCTGATCACCAAGGAAGCACAGACCCGCGTTCAGGGCCTGATCAACAGCGGTGTCGAGCAGGGTGCCGAACTCCTCGTCGATGGCCGGGATTTCAAGCTTCAGGGTTATGAAAACGGCTATTTCGTCGGCGGCTGCCTGTTCGACCATGTGACCACGGATATGGACATCTACAAACAGGAGATCTTCGGACCGGTTCTGTCGGTCGTTCGCGCTAGGAACTATGAAGAAGCCCTGGAACTGCCGATGAAGCACGAATATGGCAATGGCGTTGCGATCTTCACCCGCGATGGTGATGCCGCCCGTGATTTTGCCAGCCGCATCAATATCGGCATGATCGGCATCAACGTGCCAATCCCTGTTCCGCTGGCCTACCATTCCTTCGGCGGCTGGAAGGCATCAAGCTTCGGTGACCTCAACCAGCACGGCACGGACTCGATCAAGTTCTGGACCAAGACCAAGACGATCACGACGCGCTGGCCGTCTGGCATCAAGTCAGGTGCAGAATTCGTCATGCCGACGATGAAGTAATTGAGATGATGCGCCCCCGGTTGGACCGGGGGCGCATGGACTGCTTATTTCGTGCCGTACATGCGGTCGCCCGCGTCACCCAGACCGGGCATGATATAGCCCTGTTCATTCAGGTGGCTGTCGATGGAGGCCGTGAAGATTGGAACATCCGGGTGGGCTTCGCGGAAGTTCTTGATGCCTTCAGGGGCGGCGAGAAGGCACACGAAGCGCATATTCTTGGCGCCGCGTTCCTTCAGCTTATCAACGGCGGCGATGGACGAATTGCCCGTTGCCAGCATTGGGTCCACAACGATAATCAGGCGTGCATCGAGATTGTCGGGTGCCTTGAAGAAATACTCCACGGCCTCAAGCGTATCGTGATCGCGGTACACACCGATATGCGAGACTCGGGCGGATGGAACGAGCTCCAACATGCCTTCCAGCAGACCGTTACCGGCGCGGAGGATGGAGGCGAAAACGAGCTTCTTGCCTTCCAGAACCGGCGCCTGAATGGTCTGCATCGGTGTTTCGATGGTTTCCTGCGTCATTTCCAGATCGCGCGTCACTTCATAGCACAACAGCGTCGATATTTCGCGCAGCAGACGGCGGAAACCAGCAGTCGAGGTTTCCTTCTTGCGCATGATGGTAAGTTTGTGCTGCACGAGCGGGTGAGCGATAACGGTGACGCCGTCCATGAACCTGGCCTTTTCTTTGATCTCTGATGTCTCTGTATTTCACCGAATGAACCGGTTTCGCAAGACCGGAAGCACATTTTGCGCCTCCGTCCTTGCCTGTTTCTATGAAGCAGATGGTGTATCCAACAGGACGAGCAGCCGGGCGCGGGTTTCCTCATCCACAAAGGCCGCTTCGATGGCAGTGCGGGTCATTGCATTGATCTCGGCGTCACTGAAACCGAAGGCGTGGCGGGCGATCTCATATTCCTGCGCCAGCGACGTGGAGAAGAAGGGTGGGTCGTCAGAACTGACGCAGACGCGAACGCCCGCATCCCGCAGGCGCTTCAAAGGATGGCTTTCAAAATCCGGGTAGACATTCAGCGCGATGTTGGAGCCGGGGCAGACTTCCAGAACCGTGCCGAGCTCTGCCAGTCGAGAAACCAGCGCAGCATCTTCGATGGCGCGCACGCCGTGACCAATGCGCGGCGGCTTGATGAGATCAAGCGCGTCAGACACACTGAATGCACCGCAAACCTCGCCCGCATGAATGGTGAGGCCAAGCCCCGCATCGCGGGCGACATCGAAGGCCCGGGCATAATCCGCCACCCGGCCCATGCGCTCTTCTCCCGCCATGTTGAAGCCGGTGATGAGCGGATGCTTGACCCGGGCCGCATATTCCGCAGCGGCAATGACGCTTTCGGGACCGAAATGGCGCTCACCCGTGACGATGATGCGTGCTTCGATGCCGGTCTTCTGCTTTGCCACCGCTATGCCCTCAGCAATGCCAGCCAGATAGGCATCTGCGCCGAGGCCAATGCGGTCGCCATGATCGGGAGAAATGATCAACTCGCTATAGATGGTATTCTCACCCGCCAGTTCGGTCAGATAGGCCTCGGTCAGGCGGGCATAATCGTCATCCGTCTTGAAAACCTGGGCCACGGCATCATAGCATCGGATGAACTCGGCGAAATCGGACCAGACATAAGCGCCATCGCGCAGAAACGAACTGGTATCGATGCGGTATTTCCGTGCCTGTTCCTCCACCAGCGCGGGCGGTGCAGCCCCTTCCAGATGGCAATGAATCTCGGCTTTCAGAAGGTGCGATGTCACATGAAGCTCCTGCCGTGGCGACCGGTCGGTATATCGAGATGGGCGGCGATGCTCTCGCCAATATCGGCAAAGGTCGAGCGGATGCCGATGCTGCGTTCGCGGATGCCGGGGCCGAAGGCCATGATCGGCACGCGCTCGCGTGTATGGTCCGTGCCGCGCCATGTCGGGTCGCACCCATGGTCGGCGGTGATGATCGCGAGATCGCCGGGCTGCATCTTGCGATGAATTTCCGGCAGGCGCGCATCGAAGGCTTCGAGCGCCGCCGCATAGCCTGCGACATCGCGGCGGTGGCCATAATTCATGTCGAAATCGACGAAATTGGTGAAAACGAGATCGCCGTCCTCCGCCTCGTCCATGGCTTGAAGCGTCGCATCCATCAGCGCCTCGTTGCCATTGGCCTTGATGACGCGGGACACGCCTTGGTGGGCATAGATATCGCCGATCTTGCCGATGGCCAGCACCTTGCGGTCCTTCTCGACAAGCCGGTCCAGCAGCGTCGGCTCTGGCGGCAGAACTGAAAAATCGCGTCGATTGCCGGTTCGCTCGAATGTCGCCGGTGTTTCGCCCGTAAAGGGCCTGGCGATGACCCGGCCGATATTGAGCGGATCGACAAGTTTTCTCACGGTCTGGCAGAACGCAATTAGCCGCTCAAGGCCGAAATGCTCTTCATGGGCTGCAATCTGGAACACGGAGTCCGATGAGGTGTAGCAGATCGGCTTTCCGGTCTTGATATGCTCTGCGCCGAAACGCGCGATAATATCTGTGCCGGATGCGTGGCAATTGCCGAGGATGCCGGGCACGCCACCCTCAGCGCAGATGGCTGCGACCAGCTCCGGCGAAAAGGCATCGCCCTCAGTTGGGAAATAACCCCAATCGAACCGAACGGGTGTACCGGCAATTTCCCAATGGCCCGATGGCGTGTCCTTGCCTTTGGAAACCTCGCTGGCGCAACCGTGAAGGCCATAGATGCGCTCTGGTGGCTCCATTCCCGCCGGGCGTTCACCGCTAGCAAGGTGCGCAATATTCAGAAGCCCGAGCGCCGACATGTTTGGCAGCTTCAACGGACCAGCGCGCAGGCCTGCTCGATCCGCCGCACCGGCGGCGCAGAACTCGGCAATATGGCCAAGCGTGTTCGATCCCAGATCGCCATAGGCTTCAGCATCCGGTGCGCCACCCACACCAAAGGAATCGAGAAGCAGAAGAAAAGCGCGTGCCATATATCACCACAAAAACTGCGGCTCTTGCGGCCGCTCTCACAACACGGTGATATAATCACCCAGCGCATAAAGGGGAAATGCTTTATTTAAGCACGAGGCTGGCGGGGTTCAGACGCCTCGTTACTCACCGCCCACTTTTGGTGCATTCAGATTGCGCGTCACATACCACCCCGCCGCAACCATCATTCCAGCCAGAATATACCATGTGATGGCATAGGAGAGATGGTTGTTGGGGAAGGTCAGCATGGTCTTGCCGCCCACCGGCAAGCCGCCGGGATTGGGGGTCGCATCCGCATCGATGTAGAAAGGTGCGGCATTCTCGATCTTTTTTGCGTCCGTGATCTGCGCGATGTTGCGTGAATACCAGCGATCATTTTGCGGATCGTTGGTGCGCAGGAAGAGCCCGCCTGTTTCCGGCGCACGCATCAGTCCGACAATCTCGATCGTGCCCTCGACCTCAGCTTGAGGGCGAGTGGATGGATCACGCTTGTCGGTTGGCACAAAGCCTCTGTTGATGATGACCCGGGTTCCGTCCTGACGATCCAACGGCGTCAGCACCCAGTAGCCGGGACCGAGATCCGTCACGGTATAGACCTGAACCTCATCCTGATGGCGGAAAGTGCCGGTGACTTTCACGCGGCGATATTCATATTGCGCGGGGTCCGTCAGCGCAGGCCACTCGGAAGCGGCGGGCGCCTCGACCGGGCTCGCGTGCGCACGTTCTTCGACGCGAGCAACCAGATCCTTCTTCCACGCCAAGCGGTTGACCTGCCATGTACCGAGCACCAGCAGGCACCCGGTCAGGATGATGGTCATGACCATGACGGCGATTGCCGCAGGGCGGATGCCCTTTCGAGCCGATGCTTCTTTGTTTTGAATGGTCATTTGGCTTCTCGCTCAACACAAAACCCCATGAATCCGCTCTCCGATTCATGGGGTTTTCGTATCTCTCGGAGAGGAACGGCCCGCTGTCGCGGGCCGCTAGATCGTGGCAGATGCCGCCGGTTACGGCATGTTGCGCATCTGCTCCATCGTCATGGTCGGCATCATGTTCTTGTTCATGTTGTACATGACCCAGAGCGAGCCAACGAGTGTGATCATGACCACCACAAGCGTGAACAGCAGCGACATGAAGGTCCAGCCGCCCTGCGACTTGGTGTTCATGTGCAGGAAGTAGATCATGTGCACGAAGACCTGGATCACGCCGAAGATCATGATGACGATGACGGTTGTCGTGCGGTTTTCGAGAACATCGCCCATGACCAGCCAGAACGGGATCGCCGTCAGGATGACCGAGAGGATGAAGCCGATCATGTAGCTCTTGAACGAGCCATGATCTTCACCGCTGTCATGATGGTCGTGATCATGAGCGTGGTCATGACCGTGGTCGTGGTTATGCTCGTGTGTGTTTGAACCCATCACAGAACTCCAACCAGGTAAACAAAGGAAAAGACGCCGATCCAGATCACGTCCAGGAAGTGCCAGAACATGGAAAGGCAGGTCAGGCGGCGCATATTTGCACCATGCAGACCGAACTTCTTGATCTGCACCATGAGCGTGACGAGCCAGATGACGCCGAAGGTGACGTGCAGACCGTGCGTGCCGACCAGCGCGAAGAAGGCAGACAGGAAGGCAGAACGCTGTGGCGTCGCACCTTCATGAATGAGGTGGTAGAACTCGTAAAGTTCCAGGCTGAGGAACGCCAGGCCGAAGAGACCGGTGATGCCGAGCCAGATCAGCGTGGAGTTGATCTTCTTCTTCTGCGCTTCCAGCATGGCAAAGCCATAGGTGATGGACGACAGCAGCAGGAATGCCGTGTTGATCGCCACCAGCTTGAGGTCGAACAGATCGGCACCGGATGGGCCGGCCGCATAGCTGCGGCCGACAACGGCATAGGTTGCAAAGAGCGTTGCGAAGATCAGGCAGTCGCTCATCAGATACAGCCAGAAACCGATGGATGTACCGTTTTCCGTGTGGTGGTCTTCCTTCAGGTAGAAGACCGGCTTTTCCGCGCCATTGGCGCTCTGGGCAGGTGCTTGAGACATTCTTTTACGCCTGAGTTGCCAGCAGCTTCGTACGTTCTGCTTCGACTTCCGTCACATCCGATGCGGGGATGTAATAGTCGCGATTGTAGTTGAAGGTGTGGGCAATGGAGACCCCGATGATGGCCACCAGAGAGACAATTGCCAGCCACCAGATGTGCCACACCAGTGCAAACCCAAGCACGACGGAGATGGCGCTGATGATGACACCCGTGCCGGTATTCTTCGGCATGTGGATCGGGATGAAGCCATCGACGGGGCGCTCGGCGCCGTGCTTTTTCATATGCGCCCAGGCATCGATTTCATGCACGACAGGCGTGAAAGCGAAGTTGTAGGCAGGCGGTGGAGAAGACGTAGACCATTCCAGCGTACGACCGCCATAGGGATCGCCCGAGGTATCACGCAGTTCTTCGCGACGCAGGAAGCTGACGACGAGCTGGATGATGAAGGATGCGATACCCAATGCGATGAGGAATGCACCGAAGGCTGCCACGAGGAACCACGGCTGAAGCGATGTGTCCTCGAACTGGCTGAGGCGGCGGGTGATGCCCATCAGACCAAGCACGTAGAGCGGCATGAAGGCGAAGTAGAAGCCGACGAACCAGAACCAGAAGGACATCTTGCCCCAGAATGGGTCCAGACGATAGCCGAAGGCCTTTGGATACCAGTAGGCAATACCGGCGAGCACACCGAATACCACGCCGCCAATGATCGTGTTGTGGAAGTGGGCGATCAGGAACAGCGAGTTGTGCAGCACGAAGTCCGCTGGAGGAACGGCCAGCAGAACGCCGGTCATGCCACCGATGACGAAGGTGATCATGAAGCCGATTGCCCACAGCATGGGCACATCGAAGGTGATGCGACCCTTATACATGGTGAACAGCCAGTTGAAGATCTTCGCGCCTGTCGGGATCGAGATGATCATCGTCGTGATGCCGAAGAAGGCATTGACGCTGGCACCGGAACCCATGGTGAAGAAGTGGTGCAACCAAACGACATAGGCCAGAATGGTGATGACCACGGTCGCATAGACCATAGAGGCGTAACCGAAGAGACGCTTGTTGGAGAAAGTCGATACGATCTCGGAGAAGATGCCAAAGGCTGGTAGCACGAGAATGTAGACTTCCGGGTGACCCCAGATCCAGATGAGGTTGACGTACATCATCGGGTTGCCGCCAAGATCATTGGTGAAGAAGTTCGTACCAACGTAACGGTCAAGCGTCAGAAGTGCGAGCGTACCGGTCAGGATCGGGAACGAGGCCACGATCAGGATGTTGGAACACAGCGAGGTCCACACAAAGATCGGCAGGCGCATCATTGTCATGCCGGGTGCGCGCATCTTGATGATGGTAACGATCAGGTTGATACCCGACAACGTCGTTCCCACACCGGCAATCTGCAGGCCCCAGATGTAATAGTCCACACCGACGCTCGGGCTTCCCTGAATGCCTGATAGTGGCGGATAGGCCAGCCAGCCGGTCTGTGCGTATTCACCAATGAACAGCGAGATCATGGTGATGACGGCACCGGCCGTTGTCATCCAGAAGGAGAAGTTGTTGAGGAACGGGAACGAGACGTCACGGGCGCCGATCTGCAACGGTATGATGTAGTTCATCAAGCCCGTGATCATCGGCATCGCCATGAAGAAGATCATGATGACGCCGTGCGCGGTGAAAATCTGGTCATAGTGGTGAGCGTTCAGATACCCTTCCGAACCGCCAGAGGCTATGGCCTGCTGGATACGCATCATGATGGCGTCGGCAAAGCCGCGCATCAGCATGACGAGTGCCAGGATGATGTACATGATACCGATCTTCTTGTGATCGATACTCGTGAACCATTCCTTCCAGAGATAACCCCAGAGCCGGAAATAGGTGAGCGCGCCCAGAACGGCTGCGCCACCCAGCGCCACGACCGCAAAGGTCACGATGAGAATGGGCTCATGGATGGGGATGGAGTCCCACGTCAGCTTCCCGAAGAGAAATGACGTTTGATCGGTATTGACGACCATTTTAGCCTCTTGCGATTTTTAGAATGCCGCTCGTCCCATTGGACGAGACGGACATTCCCAAGTCATTGAATTTACGCCTCGAACAGACCGAAGCGTTCAGAGCAGCGCGGAAATCGCGCCGCAGGCAACTCTCGTATCAACCAGCACTCTTGCTGGCATTGGGTGCAGTGGCCTTCGTAGCAGGCAAAGCTGCTGGCTCGAATGTCTGGCCCTGGATAGCCGCAGGCGTCGACTGTGGACCCATCGCCACGCCATAGGGCGAAAGCGGTGTGCAAACCACGGAGTTCAGCGCCTTGGCAATATCAATGCCTTCCTTGCCGCCACCGCCATTGGCATCGATATGCATCATGTCACGCATGCAAAGCTTGTTAGGCTCGACGCAACGGTTGAGGATCGCGTCGTAAAGCTGCGGGTCAACACTGGCGAAATACTGCACGGGCTCGCGCTCACTTGGCTTGGCGAATTCGAGATACTCCATGCGGCCGAAGCCCTTACCGCCATCCTTCGCCTTGGCAACCCACTGGTCGAAGCCTTCCTGGCTCATACCATGGAACTTGAAGCGCATGTGCGAGAAGCCGGGACCGGAAAAGTTAGCCGAGAAGCCATCATAGACGCCGGGCTTGTTGATCACGGCGTGAAGCTTCGTCTGCATGCCGCCCATGGCGTAAATCTGACCGGCCAGTGCAGGTACGAAGAACGAGTTCATGGCCGTGGTGCCGGTGATCTTGAAGTTGATTGGAACATCAACGGGCGCTGCGAATTCGTTGACGCTACCAATGCCAAGCTCGGGATAGAAGAACAGCCACTTCCAGTCCATAGCCACGACTTCAACCGTCAAAGGCTTCATATCAGCCGTCACTTCGCGGTTCTCGTCCAGACGCTCGATCGGACGATAGGGATCAAGACGGTGGGTCGCGATCCATGTCACCGTGCCAAGCATCAGGATGATGGCGACAGGAGCGGACCAGATAACCATTTCAAGGCGCGTGGAGTGGTGCCATTCTGGATCGTAATCCTCCGCCTTGGCGGATGCACGATACTTCCACGCAAAGAACAGCGTGAGTGCGAGAACCGGAACGATGATGAGCAGCATCAGCACCGTCGAGGTGATGATGAGGTCACGCTGCTGAACAGCGATATCACCCGCAGGGTTCATCACAACGAGGTTGCAGCCGCTGAGCAGAAGCAAAGACGAAATGGCCACGAGGGCAGATGGAATTTTCATGAGCGTGCGCACGTTCTGATACTCGTACTGTTTCTTGTATTGTCGGGTATAATTGGCAAACGTCATAAATGACATGAGGTAGTTTGTCGCGGTGCAGCATGGATTATTTTCTGCAGCAATCGCGGCACAGGCAATTCACGTCGAAATGCTGGTATTGCCGTATTATCGCACATGTTTTGGCCCCTGCAAGCCCTCCCCCGCATTCTCCAATTGACGGCCTTACACCCCTGTGTGACAATCCGCCGCATAGGACGCAACGCAAGAGGAGGCGCTGCGTTTGAACTAAGGCTTACGCCTACGCAGGAGGGAATTTTCATGAGTTATACTGATACGGCCTTTCACGAACACAGAGGACCGAATGGCAAGGCTTCAGCGCCAATCGCTGTCGATCCTGACCGCATTACCATCGCAGTCATCCTGGCCAGAATGACAGAGTTTTTTGACTTCTTCGTCTACGCCATTGCCTCTGCGCTGGTGTTTCCTCATGTCTTCTTCTCCTTCGTCGATCCCCTCACAGCCACGCTCTATTCCTTTGCCGTGTTCTCGCTGGCATTCATCGCCCGTCCGATCGGTTCGCTCATCTTCCTGCAGGTCGACCGCAAATTCGGGCGTGCCGTCAAACTGGCCGCTGCGCTATTTACCCTCTGTGGTTCAACGATGGCGATCAGCTTTCTGCCATCTTATGCAGAAGCCGGCATGATTGCCCCTATTCTTCTGGCCGTCTTCCGCATCGGTCAGGGCATTGGCCTGGGTGGTGCTTGGGATGGACTGGTTTCCCTGCTGGCCATGAATGCACCGGAAAAACAGCGCGGCTGGTATGCCATGATGCCGCAGCTTGGCGCGGCCATGGGCTTTGGTCTGGCAAGTGCATTCTTCATTATCTTCACCACGCAGTTGTCCAACCCGGAGTTTCTGGCCTGGGGCTGGCGCTTCCCGTTCTTCGTGGCACTGGCGCTCAATGTTCTGGCACTGTTTGCCCGCCTGCGCATGATCGTAACGCCCGAATTCCAGACCATGCTGCAACAGCATGAGCTGGAGCCCAAGCCCATGTTCCAGATGCTGCGCAAACAATCGCGCGTGGTTCTGACGGGCGCGTTCGTTCCGCTTGCCAGCTTCGCGCTGTTTCACCTCGTCACCGTTTTCCCGCTCAGCTGGGTGTCGCTCAATACGGATCAGAAGGTCTCCGACTTCCTGTTCGTGCAGTTCGTCAGCGCCATCATTGCCGGTGGCATGATTGTCGTCTCCGGCGTCCTCTCAGACAAGATCGGCCGCCGCAAGCTGCTGGGCATTGCCGCCGCCATGATTGCTGTCTTCAGCTTCGTGGCACCGGTGCTTCTGTCATCGGGCGACATTGGTCGCTACCTCTTCGTGCTCATCGGCTTCTCGCTGCTTGGCCTGTCCTTCGGCCAGTCCGGCGGAGCGCTGGCATCGCGCTTTAGCCGTGAATATCGCTATACAGGGGCGTCCCTGACCTCGGATATCTCATGGCTGATCGGCGCTGGCTTTGCGCCGCTGGTGGCACTCGGCTTCTCCTCGAAGTTCGGCCTGTTTGCCGTCGGCATCTACCTGCTGTCAGGCGCACTCTGCACACTCATTGCACTTTACTTCAGCCGAACGCTGGATATGCCGGCCGAGTAAATCACCGCGATGCAACTTAACGAAAAAGCCGCTGGTCGTAAGACACCAGCGGCTTTTTATGCAATACGCTTTGTTTCGAGCCTTAGCAGTCCGAGCAGGTGATGGCATCTGCCTCACGTTTTGCGAAGTAATACTCGCGACCGATGGTGATCGATGTCAGGTTTGATGACAAGGATGACATGAACATCAAAAGCGTATGGGGCTTCGTCAACTCGGAATGAACCAGAAACGCGCCGGGCTGCTTCAGATTATCGGGAATGCTGACAATCGAGTTTAAAACGTAAGGTCGCTTATCACCCTCATCCCATGACCACTTAATCCGCGCCACCTTGTTGGCATCCACCTCGATGCCGCTGATTTTCAGTTTCAGCCCTGTTGTCGAATAGGGCGCGAAAATCGCAGCAGTCACATCCCGCATGGAGCCGAGATAAGCCTTGTTCACGGTCTGGGGCTGGGAGGCCAAGTCTGCGACAGCGCCAGCCGCACGGGTTGCGCGCTTATAGACACTGAAGCCGATCGTCAGTTCGAAAGCCGTGATGTAGAGCGCCAGCAGAAGCGGAAATATGATGGCAAATTCGACAGCCCCCACACCCTGCTTGTCGCGTTTCAGACGCTTCAACGTCTCTACAAGCGCTCGCCAGATCGTGTGTGATCGTCTTTTCATGTTGTCGCGCTCACTGGTACGGCTCATTCTGGTAGGCATCCGTCGCGACGATCAGGAAATGAGATGGCATAGAACCATCCTTCGGACGGATTCTGGTGAGGAAGGGTCGTACCAGATCCGCGGTCACCTGCCAGCGGTAATAGACGCGCAGCATGTTGATGGACTTGGGTCCGCCGGGTGAAAAGCCGAAAGCCGAAACATCAAGATCGAAATACTCGCCATTCGGCGTCAGCGGTATCGTCTTTGGAATATCGGCGAAAGCGTTGAAGCGGCGCAGGTCGACATAGAGTTTCTGCGGCGTCCTGATCTCATCTGCAGAGCAGGTGATCAGGATCGAGACTTCCGCACAGAACTGCGTTCTGAACTCTTCCCTGGTAATCGTGCTGGTAATTTGCCCCGTGCGCAACTTTCGCGCCATCGTATCCGTCGCGTTTATCACAAGCTGTTCGCCAACCAGCGCGAGAAAGGTCTCGATGATGGCAAAAACGACCATGAAATAGGGAATTGCGAGAATGGCAAACTCAATGGCAGCAGAGCCATCCCGGGAGCGCAAAAACTTTTTACCAAGTTTTGCCTTTGATACCAATGATCGCATTTAGCTTTTTCTATCTTCATGACGGGAAAGCATGTCTGCCGCAAAGCTTTATGCGATAGAACTGTAGCGTGGCTTCGTTTAAATTGTCTTTCCCGAAAGCTTCGCATTTCCCCTATCGGGATGATTTCAGGGCTTGGCACCTGCGTCAGGAGATCATATCAATGAATGCAGAAATAATATAAATATTGCCAATTCCCCGCATTTGCGGAATATTTGCACATAGAGATCCTTAGCCGAGATGGCGCCTTGCGCGATATCTCTCATGACCCGGAGTGAATTTTGGCCAGCGTCAACGAAAACGCCGATAGCAGCGTGAAAGAACAGGCACCAGCAGGCCGCTCCGGCGGCTCGCTTGTGAGCCAGACTGCAGATGCTTTGCGTCACGCCATTCTTTCGGGCGAGTACAAGCCGGGCGACAAGCTACCGAGCGAAGCGGGACTGACCGAGCTTTACAAGGTTAGCCGAACCGTTGTGCGCGAAGCTGTGGCGGCATTGCGTGCCGATAAGCTGGTGGAGGCACGTCACGGCGCGGGTATCTTCGTGCTGACACTGCCTACACAGCAACCGCAGCCGTTTCAGGATGTTGACCACGACCGCATCTCGTCGATCATCGAGCTTCTGGAATTGCGGGCAGCCGTGGAGACCGAAGCAGCAGAGCTTGCCGCTGTTCGCCGCTCACCTGCGCAGGAAGAAGCCATCATGCGCTGTCTCTCAGCCGTTCAGGCCTGTATAGACAAGGGCGACCCGACCGCCGAAGCGGATTTCAAACTGCATCTGGCCATTGCTGACGCCACCAACAATCCACGCTTTCGCGAATTTCTGGAAGTGATGGGGCAAAATATCATTCCCCGTGCGGCTCTGCGGTCCTCGCAATCGGAAAAATCAGCTGCCTCCTACCTTCAGCAACTCCAGAAGGAACACGACGTCATCGTGCAGGCCATTTCCGACGGAGACGCATCGGCTGCACGCGAAGCAATGCGCCTGCATCTGAAGGGCAGCCAGCAACGCTACCGCGCAATGCTTCGGCAGGTTGATCGCTAGAAATTCCAACCGCCGGTCTAAGGCCGTGCGTGAGCACCCCCGCGACCGTTGCGGTATCAAAGTGCGCGATGCCGAGGAGGATTTCATGACCATCACAAGAACATTCGAGGGCCAGAAGCCCCGCACCGCCATGCCGAAAGGGGCAATCGATACGCAGATGCACATGTATCTGCCCGATTTTCCACAGCAGGCGGGTGGCCCCGCCATTCCGGAAGGCACGCCGGGACCAGATGAATACCGCCGCATGATGAAATGGATCGGCATCGAGCGGGTGGTGATTACCCAAGGCAATGCGCATCAACGCGATAATGGCAATCTGATTGCATGCCTGCGGGACATGGGCAGCGTCGCGCGTGGCGTGGCGGTCGTTACCCGTGAGACACCGATCAAAGAGCTGGAAGAACTGGTCAGCATCGGTGTCGTCGGCGCGCGCATCATGGATTTGCCCGGTGGTGCCGTTGATCTCACCCACCTGGAGGAGATCGATAGCATCGCCCAGGAACTCGGCTGGTGCATTGCCATTCAGTTCGATGGCTCCAACATTCTGGAGCATGAACCGCGTCTGGCCGCCGTCAAGAGCCGCTGGATCCTCGATCACCACGGCAAGTTTTTTGCGGGCGTGACGCTTGAAAGCGAGCAGGTTGCGGCTCTGAAGCGGTTGATCGACAAGGGCAATTGCTGGTTCAAATTCGCTGGCTGCTACGAATCCAGCCGTGTCGGCGGACCTGATTTCGAGGATATTGCGGCTGTGGCCCGCCATATCGCCAACTATGCGCCGGATCGCATCATCTGGGGCACCAACTGGCCGCACAACAACGCCAAGACCACGGAAGAATACCCCAGTGATGCAGACCTGCTGGACACGGTTCTATCCTGGCTGCCTTCCGATGAAGCGCGCCGGAAGGCGCTGGTGACCAACCCTGAACAACTCTTCGGCTTCAATCCACTCTAAGCCAAAAAACCAAAAAGCCCGGCATGGCCGGGCTTTTTCAGTTCTCTAGCGATTTTCAGTCTATTCGCTATCGGCGTTATAGAGCACGTCGAGTGTCGGGATCGAGGTGATGTTGAAACCGCCATCGACATAATGACATTCGCCGGTCACGCCGCGCGACAGGCTGGACAGAAGATAAAGCGCCGAGCCGCCGATATCATCGATATCGGGCGTGCGGCGCAGGGGCGCGTTCTTCTGGTTCCAGGAGAAGATGGCGCGCGCGTCAGAGATGCCGGCACCGGCCAATGTGCGGACAGGGCCAGCCGAGATGGCGTTGACGCGAATGCCCTTTGGACCGTAATCTGCAGCCAGATAGCGCACAGACGCTTCCAGAGCCGCCTTTGCCACGCCCATGACATTGTAGTTCGGGATGACGCGCTGCGACCCATTATAGGTCAGCGTCAGCATGGAACCGCCATCGCTCATCAATGCTGCTGCGCGCTTTGCGATTTCCGTGAATGAGAAGCAGGAAATCACCATTGTGCGGCTGAAGTTTTCCCGCGTGGTGTCTGCATAGAGACCCTTCAGTTCATTCTTGTCGGAAAAGCCGATGGCATGAACCACGAAGTCGAGAGAGCCCCAACGCTCACGCACCGCTTCAAACAGGGCATCAACCGAGGCGACATCCTCGACGTCGCAGGGAACGATGAAGTCTGAGCCGACTTCGGCAGCCAGCGGCTTGACGCGCTTACCCAGGGCTTCACCCTGATAGGTGAAGGCCAGTTCTGCGCCTTGAGCCGCCAATGCCTTGGAGATGCCCCAGGCGATGGAATGGTTGTTTGCGACGCCCATGATGAGGCCGCGCTTACCCTGCATGATGCCGTTCATGGGCAATTATCCGTTATAACGCTGGAAGACGAGCGTGGCATTGGTGCCGCCGAATCCAAAGGAGTTGGAAAGAACCGTGTCGATCTTGGCATTGTCGATGCGCTTGCGAACGACAGGCACGCCTTCGAATTCAGGATCCAGCGTTTCGATATGGGCGCTTTCGCCGATGAACCGCTCCTGCATCATCAACAGGCCGTAGATGGATTCCTGAACGCCAGCGGCACCCAGCGAGTGGCCGGTCAGCGACTTGGTGGACTGGACATGCGGGATTTTCGAGCCGAAGACTTCGCGGATCGCGCCGACTTCCTTGCTGTCGCCCACAGGCGTGGATGTGCCGTGGGTGTTGATGTAATCGACTTCGCCCTGCACATTGGCAAGTGCCTGACGCATGCAGCGGATAGCACCTTCGCCCGATGGTGCGACCATGTCGTAACCGTCGGACGTTGCGCCGTAACCGACGATTTCCGCATAGATCTTGGCGCCACGCGCCTTGGCATGTTCAAGCTCTTCTAGAACCAGAACGCCAGCGCCGCCAGCAATGACGAAGCCGTCACGATTGGCGTCATAGGCGCGCGAGGCAATGGATGGCGTGTCGTTATATTTGGATGACATGGCGCCCATGGCATCGAAGAGGTTCGACATCGACCAGTCGAGGTCTTCATGGCCACCGGCAAACATAACATCCTGCTTGCCCCACTGGATCATTTCAGCAGCGTTGCCGATGCAATGCGCTGAGGTCGAGCAGGCTGACGAGATGGAATAGTTGACGCCGTGGATCTTGAACCAGGTGGCAAGCGTGGCAGATGCAGTCGAGGACATTGCCTTTGGAACGGCAAAGGGCCCAATGCGCTTGGGGCTGTTGTTCTTCAGCGTAATGTCGGCAGCTTCAACGATGGTGCGGGTGGATGGACCGCCCGAACCCATGATGATGCCGGTGCGCTCATTGCCGCTGATGACGCTTTCTTCCAGACCGGAATCGGCAATCGCCTGCTTCATGGCCACATGGTTCCAAGCACCGCCCTGAGACAGGAAGCGCATGGCGCGACGGTCAACCAGTTCGGTCGGGTCCAGCGACGGCTTGCCCCAGACCTGGCACTTGAAGCCATGCTCGGCAAAATCCGGCGAGAATGAAATGCCCGACTTCGCATCTCTCAAGGACGCCGTAACTTCTGCAGCATCGTTGCCGATGGATGAAACGATACCGAGGCCGGTGACTACAACTCTTCTCATGAAGTTGACCTTTTCTGTGTTTGCCGCGCGATGTGTGCCGCATCAGGCCGACTTGGCCGACCTGACGCTAACGATCAAAGATCAGGCGGTCTTTTCTTTGGACAGGCCGACACGCAGGTCCGACGCTTGGTAGATGGTTTCGCCATCGGCCTTCAACCAGCCATCGGCCGTGCCGAGGACAAGGCGACCGCGCATGACGCGCTTGAAATCGATGCCATATTGCAGGAGCTTGGTTTCCGGGCGAACCATGCCCTTGAACTTCACTTCGCCAGTGGAAAGCGCCATGCCGCGGCCTTCTTCACCCAGCCAACCCAGGAAAAAGCCGGTCAGCTGCCACATGCCATCAAGGCCAAGGCAGCCGGGCATGATGGGGTTGCCCTGGAAGTGGCATGGGAAATACCAGTCATCTGCCGAAACATCATATTCCGCGCGAATGAAGCCCTTGTCGTGGGCACCGCCGGTTTCAGAAATTTCCGTGATGCGGTGAACCATGAGCATGGGAGGCAGAGGAAGCTGCGCATTGCCGGGGCCGAACAGTTCGCCACGTCCGCAAGACAGAAGTTCCTCGTAATTGTAGCTCGATTGCCTCGTTGCCATGTTGTATCCGTTTCCCCGTTTTCACGTGTTGAAAGACTTCTGTAGAACAAGTTAGGCGCAAAATGAAGCGCTGCAAGGGCAGCTTGCACCCGTCACAGCTCATGTTTTGTGCCGAAGTCTGCCTTAACATGGCGCCCGCATACAGGAAGCGTAAGGCCCGAACCAGAGGAAATTTGCAAAATACCCTTGTTTGCCGCCAATTGCTGCGTCCGTGATGGCGGAAACTATTGAAAGCATTGCGCGTAAAAGTTATATGCTACTTGGATTGGAATAATTTATCGCATTTGAGGCCGGATTGCATGGCATTTGACGCAACATTAGATATAGGAACCAGGTTGCGCCGTTTTGGCCTTCGCCCCACGCGTCAGCGTGTCGCGCTGGGCGATCTTCTGTTTGCAAAGGGCGACCGGCATCTGACTGTCGAGGAATTGCACGACGAAGCCGTCAATGCCGGCGTGCCGATCTCTCTTGCCACCGTTTACAACACGCTGCACCAGTTTACCGAAGCGGGCCTGATCCGGGTGCTGGCCATGGAAGGCGCAAAAACCTATTTCGACACGAATGTCTCCGATCACCATCACTTCTTTGTTGAAGGTGAAAACGAGGTTCTCGATATTCCGGTCAACAATCTGGAAATCGGCAACCTGCCGGAGCCACCCGAGGGCATGGAAATCGCCCATGTGGACGTGGTCATCCGCCTTCGCCGCAAGCGCGGATGACGTCTCCGCCATGCCATCTGAGTGGCATGGACTATCCTGACATCGATCAGTTAGTTCGACGGGCCGTCGTTGAAACCAACCTCATCGACAAGCTCTGATGCTTTTTTGCGCTGAGCCGCAATCTCGGTCAGCGAAAGCGTGTCCGGCTTGATCGGCCCGAAATTCTTCACAACATCAGATGGCTGCGCGCCGGGAAGCACAGGATATTCGAAAACCTGCCGCGCATAGATTTCCTGCGCCTCACCGGACGCCAGGAATTCCATGAGCTTCAACGCATTGTCCCGGTTGGGGGCATATTTGGTCATGGCGACGCCTGAAATATTGACATGCGTGCCTCTATCCTGCGCATTCGGGAAGATCACCCTCACCGCATTGCCCCAGACTTTCTCCTCGGGTTCCTGCTCGTTGGTCAGCATCAGACCCACATAATAGGTGTTGCCCAGCGCAATATCGCACTCACCCGAATAGATTGATTTCGCCTGGCTGCGGTCCGTGCCATCAGGCTTGCGGGCCAGATTGTTTTTCAGGCCCGTCAGCCATGTGCGGGTATAATCCACACCGTGATGGGCAATCATCGATGCAAAAAGCGCGATGTTATAGGAATGCTGGCCATCGCGTATGCAGATCTTGCCCTTCCATTTGGGATCGGCAAGCTCCTCATAGGTGATGTCTTTCTGGCTCACACGCTCCTTGGAAGCGTAGACGACCCGGCCACGGGTGGTCAGCCCGAACCACTCGCCTTCAGGGTCACGCAGATTGGCCGGAATATCTTTCTCGATGATGGGATCGTTGAGAACCGCTTGCGTGACCTTGCCCTCTTTTGCCTCGACAAGGCGGGCAATATCGACAGTCAACAGAATATCGGCAGGCGAGTTGACGCCCTCGGCCTGAATGCGCTCCACCAGACCCTTATCCAGAAACAGCACATTGGCTTCGATTCCGGTTTCCTTGGTGAAGGCATCGAGCAGTGGCTGGATCAGTTCGGGCTGACGGTAGGAGTAGACATTGACCTCCCCACCCGCAAAAGCTGTGGACATTCCGCCGCCAACAACCGAAATCATCGATGTCATTGCACAAATCAGGAATTTCGATCTTGCCACAGCCAGCGCCTCCGATAAATTAGATAGTTGAGTTGTTTGTTCATGAATCGGACGAACGGTCAACGGGGCAATTCTTCAGTTCGAAATGGCTGATGTAGAATTTTTTAATTCTGGAATTGTTCTAAAGTGAAAAAGCAACTATATGACTCCACATTCGAAGGTGTCAGGAGATCAGCATGCGTTTGACCAAACAAACAAATTACGCCGTCCGCATGTTGATGTATTGCGCTGCCAATGAGGGCAACCTCAGCCGCATACCCGAGATTGCCCAGGCTTACGGCGTATCAGAACTCTTTCTGTTCAAAATCCTTCAGCCTTTGAACAAGGCAGGCCTCGTGGAAACCGTGCGCGGCCGCAATGGCGGCGTTAGACTTGGCAAGCCAGCGGACACGATCAGCCTGTTCGATGTCGTCAAGGTCACCGAAGACAGCTTCGCGATGGCGGAATGTTTTGAGGATGGCGCCGTTGAATGCCCATTGGTAGACAGCTGCGGATTGAACTCCGCGCTTCGCAAGGCACTGAACGCGTTTTTCGAAGTGCTGACACAGTATTCCATCGATGATCTGGTCAAGGCACGCCCACAGATCAGCTTCCTGCTCGGTCTTGAGGAAACCATGGCGAAGCGTCGCCCGGTTGGTGGCCAGGCTGCGGCCCCTGCCGTACCGGCGGCATGAAGCCCACTCTTTGACGCATCCAAACCCGCAAACACTGTTTGCGGGTTTTATTTTTGCGCGGATGGTGGTTGACGATAGTGCCAAAACAGGCGCAACTGCTAAGCGAAACCAGTCTTCCAGCATTGCTTCTGTAATTTGAAATGATCATCAGCCCAGACCTCAAAAGCTTCTTTCTCACCGCAATCATTGGCTGTCTCGGCGCACTGGTCGCATTTGCGATCGGCCTTCCGGCGCCGTTTCTGTGCGGTCCGGCGATTGCCGTGACGGCGGCTGGACTTGGCGGCTTGACGCTTTCCGTGCCGAAATCGCTGCGCAATGCCACCTTCGTCGTGGTCGGCATTTCCATGGGAACAAGCGTCACGCCTGACGTGATCGACGCTGCAAAGACATGGCCTCTCAGCTTTCTGGCCGTGCTGGTGACCGTGGTCATCCTGCTCTATGTCGCTTACTGGATCCTGCAGCATGGCTTCGGATATGACCGAAACACGGCCATGCTGGCCGCCTCGCCCGGTCACCTCAGCTATATCATCAGCCTCACGGCAGAAACAAAAAGCGATCTGGCCAGCGTCAGCGTCATTCAAAGCGTTCGCGTTCTGGCGCTGACGCTCGCTGTACCGCTGCTGGTCGAGTATCTGGATCTTGTCAGCATCGATCCTATTGTTCTCATCTCACCCATGCCACCCCTTGTTCTGGGCCTCACCATTCTCGGCTCGCTGGCGGTTGGATGGATCTTTATGCGCTGGCGCTTCCCTGCCGCATTGCTTCTGGGCGGCGTTGCGGTGTCGATCTTCATTCATATTACCGGCCTGGCCAGTGGCGGTGTCCCTAACTGGCTGAGCCAGCCGACGTACATCGTTCTGGGAAGCCTGATCGGCACACGCTTCTCCCGCGCTTCCCTTCGGGATATGCGCAAGGCTTTTCTGGCAGGCGGCGTTGTTACCGTCGCCGTGGTTCTGCTTGCCTCAATCGTCGCTCTGTTGGTCTCGCACCTGACCGGCGTACCCATCAACGCGGTCATGATTGCCTTCGCGCCGGGCGGGCTGGAAACTATGGCCGCCATGGCCGTGATGATGCATGCCGATACCGCCTATGTCGGCTCTCACCACGTTCTGCGCCTGCTGTTTTTGTCCGTGCTAATGCCATGGGTCTTGCGGAAGAAACCCGCCGCCTAAGTTTCAGTATGGCAGCCTGAAAAGTTTGAATTCACTAAAATTCCATGCAACTATTGTGAGCGCCGTTCGTTTCTCAAGCCGGACCGGGGAAGTGCGCTTGCATATCGACATGAGGATGAATTTCCCTCCTGAGCTCTCGTTGAAATGGAGAATGTGGATGAAGCGTTTGATGAAACTCACCGGCGCGGGCCTTGTCCTCGCACTTTATGCTTCCCTCGCACAGGCTCAGGTCGTCGTCGGATCTAAGATCGATACCGAGGGCTCCGTCCTCGGCAACATCATCATGACAGTTCTCAGCAAGAACAACATCCAGACCACCGACCGCATCCAGCTGGGCGCAACGCCTGTTGTCCGCAAGGCGATTACGGCTGGCGAGATCGACATTTATCCAGAATATACCGGCAACGCCGCCTTCTTTTTCGAAAAGGCCGAGGACCCGCTCTGGAAGGATGCCGCCAAGGCCTATGAGGAAGCCAAGACGCTGGACTTCGACGCCAACAAAAT
Source organism: Rhizobium sp. WCS2018Hpa-16 (assembly GCF_031843705.1). Taxonomy (NCBI): domain Bacteria; kingdom Pseudomonadati; phylum Pseudomonadota; class Alphaproteobacteria; order Hyphomicrobiales; family Rhizobiaceae; genus Rhizobium; species Rhizobium sp. WCS2018Hpa-16. The sequence continues at coordinate 182,022 of NZ_JAVTIX010000002.1, read as the reverse complement.
CGTCTGGCTGACGCCCTCGCCTGCCAACAACACCTGGGGCATCGCGATCCGCAAGGATGTGGCCGAGAAGAACAATCTGAAGACGCTGAGCGAATTCGGCAAATATATTGCAGATGGTGGTCAGGTCGTGCTGGCGGCCTCGTCGGAATTCGTCAATTCAGCCGCAGCCCTTCCGGCTTTCCAGAAGACCTATGGCTTCACCCTGAAAGCCGATCAGCTGATCACCCTCGCCGGTGGCGATACGTCGGCCACGATTTCCGCCGCCGCCAACCAGACCAACAATGCCAATGCCGCGATGGTCTACGGCACGGATAGTGGCATCGCGCCATCAGGCCTTGTTGTGCTGGAAGACGATAAAAATGTTCAGCCGGTCTACCAGCCAGCGCCCATTGTGCGCGAAGAGGTGCTGAAGAAGCATCCCGAAATCGAAACCCTGCTGAAGCCCGTCTTCGAAAAGCTGGATCTTGTAACACTTCAGGACCTGAACGGTCGTGTGCAGGTGGGTGGCGAGCAGGCCAAGGCAGTGGCGCTGGACTTTCTGACGAAAAACGGCCTGGTGAAATAAGGCGCCGTGTTGCAGCGCGCCGCACACTGGCCCATTTCCAAACCGGACAAGGTCGGAGCGCTCATCGGGGCGCTTCTGGTCTATGTGCTGTTCGTTTTGCCGTTTGCGACGTACCGCGCCAACCGGATCGTTCAGGGTGAAGTGCGCGGCATTCTGGAGGCCATTCCGCTGGCATGGGCTTACCTGCTGTTGGCAGTTATTAGCATTGCGATAGCGACTGCGTTTTTTCGAACTGACGCGCGTTTGAGGCTTGGCGTGGCGATGGCAAGCCTTGCCATTCTTGCCGTCACGATCGGGATTGCCGCCACTCATCTCACGCCCGCCGGTAACAGCTATGCGCGGGTTTCGCCTGCCAGCGGTTTCTGGCTTCTGGCCGCCGGTCTGATCCTGATGGCAACCGATGCCATAACCCGCCTTCGCCCTCGTCCTGCAACGAAGGTCATGTTGCTCTTACTGGCGCTGGGGGTGATGGCTGGCACACTCCTTTCGGGACATTGGGACGCGCTTTCCATTCTCAAGGAATATCAAAGCCGACAGGATATTTTCTGGACAGAGGCTGGGCGGCACGTGCAGCTTGCCATCGGCTCTCTTGTTGCCGCTACACTTGCGGGCATTCCGCTGGGCGTTCTCTGCTACAAGGTAGCACGGTTGAGGACCGGCGTGTTGAACAGCCTCAATATCATCCAGACCATTCCCTCTATCGCCTTGTTCGGCCTGTTGATTGCGCCGCTTGGGTGGATTGCGGCCAATGTCCCCGGTGCATCGGCGCTCGGCATTCGCGGCATCGGCATGACACCGGCCTTTGTCGCGCTGTTTTTATATTCGTTGCTGCCGGTCGTTTCCAACACGGTGGTTGGGCTGGACGGTGTTTCGAATTCCGTGCGCGAAGCGGCGCGAGGTCTTGGAATGACGGCTGCACAGAGGCTTTTCAGAATCGACTTCCCCCTGGCTCTTCCCATCATCCTCACTGGCATTCGCATCGTTCTGGTCCAGAATATCGGGCTTGCCACTATTGCGGCGCTGATCGGCGGCGGTGGCTTTGGCGTGTTCGTCTTTCAAGGTATCGGCCAGACGGCCATGGATCTCGTTCTGCTCGGCACCATTCCCACGGTCATCCTGGGCTTCAGTGCCGCAATCCTGCTGGATGCCATCATCGAGCACAACAGCTTCAACGGGAGATCCCGCGCATGATCGAGGTCGTCAATCTCACCAAGGAATATGACGGAACGGTCGTGGTTGACGATGTCTCGCTGACCATCGCCGCACGCAGCATAACCGTGATTGCCGGCACCTCGGGATCTGGCAAGACCACGCTTCTGCGCATGATCAACCGGCTGGTGGAGCCATCCTCCGGCATCATCCGCATCGACGGGCAGGATATTCTCGATATGCCCGGCTACAAGCTTCGCCGCAGCATCGGCTACGCAATTCAGGGCCACGGACTTTTTCCCCATAGAACCGTGGCGCAGAACATCGCCACCGTGCCGGAATTACTTGGCTGGGACAAAGCGCGGATCGATGCCAAGGTGGGCGAGCTTCTCGATCTCTTCCAGCTCGATCCCGCCCTTTACGCCAACCGTTTCCCATCGGAACTGTCAGGCGGGCAGCAGCAGCGAGTGGGCGTTGCCCGGGCGCTGGCAGCCGAGCCCAACATTCTCTTGATGGATGAGCCATTCGGCGCCCTCGATCCCATCATTCGCGCCAAGGCGCAGGATGATCTCCTGGCGATCCAGAAGAAGCTTGGCGTCACCATTGTTCTTGTGACGCATGATATGGATGAGGCCTTTCATCTGGCAGACCGTATTGCCGTGATGGACAAGGGAAAGATCGTGCAATATGGGCGGCCTGCCGAGCTGGTGCTGAAGCCGGCGACCGATTTCGTGCGCACGATGATCGGCGAGCGGGAAAGGCCCCTGCGCCTGCTATCCGTCGCGACGGTCGGCGACATTGTCGAGCCGGGTCAATCGGATGGTGAGGCCTTACCCTCGTCAACCAGCCAGCGCGATGCGCTGTCTGCCATGTTATGGGCCGGGCGCGACACTCTGCCGGTCACCGATGAAACGGGTACCATCACAGGCCGCATCCGGCGCGAGACCCTCCTGCTAAACGCTGCTGGCTCCGCATGAAGATTGGAATTGGACCAATCCTTCTGGCGGCTCTGATTGTCATTCTAGCCATATTTCTTGTTTGGCCGGAAGCGTTCGAGCCGGTTTTCCGGCCCCTCGTCCAGACCAACGCACCGGCCATCTACAAGCAGGCCAATCTTTTGTCCTTGACCCTGTCCCATCTCCAAACCGTAGCAATCGCGACTTCGGGTGCCATCGTGATTGCCGGAACGCTTGCTATTCTGGTGACGCGGCCCTTCGGGCGTGCGTTTCTGCCCCTTTCACGCAGCATCGTGAATATCGGCCAGACGTTTCCGCCCGTGGCCGTTCTAGCGCTGGCCGTGCCGATGATCGGCTTTGGCGAAAAGCCGACATTGATTGCGCTTTTTCTCTACGCACTGTTGCCGATTTTCGAAAACACGGTGACTGGTCTCACCACTCTGTCCCCTGCCATTATGGAGGCGGCACGGGGAACGGGCATGACCGGATTTCAACGCCTGCGGCGCGTGGAATTACCGCTGGCGCTGCCCGCCATTCTATCCGGCATCAGGTTGTCTGCCGTCATCAGCCTCTCCACTGCAACCATCGGCTCAACGGTGGCCGCGAAAACGCTGGGTGAGGTCATTATTGCCGGGCTGCAATCCAACAATCTGGCGTTCATCCTGCAAGGTGGCCTTGTTGTCGCGGCACTCGCCGTGCTCATTCACAGCGCCTTCTCCATGTTGGAAGCGAAAGCCTCCCGCCGTGCCGGCTATTGATACCGAAGGCTCTCAAACCGGACGTGCAGAAAAAGTTTTGGCATCGCAGCTAGGATGTTGTAGGCGATAGCCACATGCTTTCGACAATGCGGAGAACTTCATGAAACAGGCAATCATCGTCATGGGCGTCAGCGGCTGTGGCAAGTCCACCGTTGGCGAGGCGCTGGCGGAAAAGCTCGGTATTCCCTTCATGGAAGGTGATAAGCTTCACCCCGCCTCCAATGTTGAGAAAATGGCTGCCGGAACGCCGTTGAATGATGATGACCGTTGGCCGTGGCTGGATCTTGTTGGTGCGGAACTGCGCAAGGGTTCTGAGGCTGATGGTATCGTCATTTCCTGCTCGGCGCTGAAGAAGAGCTACCGCGAACGTCTGCGGGATGCCTGTGGCGGTCCCCTTGCCTTTGTCTACCTTGATGGCAGCGAAGCGCTTCTGACGGAGCGCATGGGTGCCCGGACCGGCCACTTCATGCCGCTGTCCCTGTTGAAAACACAGCTCGCAACCTTGGAAGTGCCAACCGGCGAACCCGGTGTTGTCACCGTCAGCATCGACGCGTCTCCAGAAGAAATCACCGAGAACGCCTTGAAGGGTCTCGCTGCCCTTTAACCGCTACACACCCAGCCTGTCGCGCAAGCCGTACCACCATGCGCCGAGCATGGTGAGCGGCACGCGGAAGGTCTTGCCGCCCGGGAACGGGTAGTTCGGCAGGGAAGACCAGACATCGAAGCGCTCCGCATGTCCGGCCACCGCTTCGCCCAATATCTTGCCTAGCAATTGCGTTGTAGTCACGCCATGACCACTATCGCCGTGGGAGAAGTAGACGTTGGGAGACAGTTGCCCGATATGGGGAATGCGGGTCAGCGTCAGCGCGAAATTGCCGCTCCATGCGAACTCAATCTTCGTGTTCTGCAATTGCGGGAAGGTCTTCAGCATATTGGGGCGGATGACGCTGGTCAGATCATCAGGATCGGTCCCGCCATAGCCAATGCCGCCGCCATAGAGCAGACGGTTGTCGGAGGTGCGTCGATAATAATCGAGGATGTAATTGGCGTCCTCGACGCAATAATTGGCAGGCAGAAGCTCCTCGATCAAGCCAGCATCCAATGGCTCCGTTGCCATGACCTGGCTTGACACCGGCATCATGCGCTCACCGATTTCCGGCAGCAGACCGCCGAGATAAGCGTTACCGCAGACCAGAACATATTTGGCCGTGACCTTGCCCTGCGCTGTTCGCACAACCGGGTTTGCACCTTGTTCGACGGCGATGACACGGGAGTTTTCAAAGATGCGCCCGCCGAGCCGCTCGATTGCGGCAGCTTCGCCCAGAACATAGTTCAGCGGGTGGATATGGCCGCCGAAACGGTCGATCATGCCGCCCGCGTAGCGATCCGACTTCACATATTTGCCGACCTCGGCCTTGGACACCATTTCAAGACCGGTATGGCCGTGCTTTTCCCAATTGGCCTTGTTGGCCGCCATTTCGGTGATCTGCTTGGGCGTAAAGGCAGCGAAGAAGCCACCATCGACAAGGTCGCAATCGATGCCGTATTTCGCCACCCGCTCGCGGATGATGTTTCCGCCCTCAAGCGACATTGCGCCCAGCTGTGCGGCTTTCTGCGCGCCATAACGTCTTGCGACCGTGTGGAGATCGCGGCTGTAACCATTGACGATTTGCCCGCCATTGCGCCCCGAGGCACCAAAGCCCACGCGCTCGCCTTCCAGAACAATGACGGAGAAACCCTTTTCCGCCAGTTCCAGTGCTGCGGACAGGCCGGTGAACCCTGCGCCAATGATGCAGATATCGGCATCTTGATCGCCCTGCAAAGCGGTGCGCACGGTCTTGCTGTTGGCAGACGCGGCGTACCAGGAGGGGGCGTGGCCGGAATTGGGAGTGGTCGTTACAGCTGCCATGTTACACCGTCCTGATATATGCGTCATATTCGACGTCGGTCACGCGGAGCGAAAATTCCGACAATTCCTGCTGCTTGCAGGCCGAATAGAGCGTTCGATATTTCTGCCCGAAGGTTGCGTAGGCAAAGCTGGAACGGGTGAAACGCTGAAGCGCGTAATCCCAGTTTGTCGGCAGTGGCTCGTGGTTGACCGCGTGGCTATCGCCAGAGATCGCGCCGCCCGGCTGCCGCTTTTCCTTCATGCCGGCCAGTGCGGCACTGAGGATCATCGCAAGCACCAGATAGGGATTGGTATCTGCCCCCGCCACGCGGTGCTCGATGCGGGTTGCGTGCTTGTTGGCCACAATCACGCGCACCGCAGCGGATCTGTTATCGATGCCCCAAGATGCGTAGGTCGGCGCGTGTTCGCTCGGGCGCAGACGGCGGTAGGAATTGGCATGGGGCGCAAACACCGCCATGCTCTCCCCCATATTTTCCAGAAGCCCCCCGACGGAATGCATCAGTGCTTCGGAAGGTCCGTTTTCGCTCGCATAGATGTTGTTACCTTCGGCATCCAGCATGGAGAAATGCACATGCATACCGTTGCCAGCCTGCATGCCGTAGGGCTTGGCCATGAAGGTGGCATCAAGGTCATGCTTGCGCGCCACGCCCTTGACGATGCGTTTCAGAAACACCGCATAATCTGCCGCCTGAAGGGCATCGGGCACGTGGTTGAGGTTGATTTCATATTGCCCCGGCCCGTTTTCCCGAAGGGTCGTATCGGCAGCGACATTCTGCGCACGGCATGCGGTTGAGATATCGTGGAAAACGCCTTCGAAATCCTGCAATTCAGAGATGGAGAGAACCTGCGTCTGACCCGTGTGCCAGCGCCCCTCGCGGCTGCGTGGCGGGCGCACCGGGTCCAGCGCGGAGCGAACGGGATCGATCAGGTAGAATTCCAGTTCGGTCGCAACGACAGGCGTCAGGCCGCGCCGGGTAAAACCGGCCAGCACCTGCGCCAGCACATTGCGCGGATCTCCATAAAAGCCATTGCCATCAGGGTCTTTCATGGCCAGCAGAACCTGCGCGGTGGGGCGGCCGAGCCACGTTACACGCGATAGCGTTTCCGGGACGGCAACGCAGAGACCATCAGGATCGCCAGTGCCTTCGGCAAGACCTGCGGCATTGACGTCGCGGCCCCAAATATCCAGCGCATAGACCGAGCGCGGAACCGCCATGCCTTTTTCCAGCACATCGATGGCACGCTCCCGCGGTATCCATTTGCCACGCGGCACGCCATTGACGTCAATGACGAACGCTTCCAGAATTTCAATATCGGGATTTTCTTCGAAAAACTTCTTCGCGTATTCAATATCGACCATTATTCACCAGCTGTTTGTTTCGGCTTCGGTTCGCGGCAAAGTCGCTAACGGAAAGCATCCACAAGCTGATAAATAAGATATCGCGCCGTCATGATGACATTACGCCTCATTGTTTCCCACGTTGATACCACATCGTACGTGGGCTGAGCGCAGAAGGCCAGCCTGTTCTTGAAAATCCCTATTCGCTGACCGCAGCCGTCTCCACCGCCTCGATATTGAAGGCAGCCGCCATCAGTGCGCGGGTGTAGTCTTGGGCTGGCGCCTCAAAGATGGTCTTGGCCGGGCCGCTCTCCACCACCTTGCCGTGGCGCATGACAATCATGTCGTTGGCAAGGGCTTTCACAACCTTCAGGTCGTGGCTGATGAAAAGATAGGCCAGATCGTGTTTCGCCTGCAGGTCACGCAACAGGTCCACCACCTGCGCCTGCACGCTCATGTCGAGCGCCGATGTCGGCTCGTCCAGCATCACGAAACGGGGTTTCAGCACCATGGCGCGGGCAATGGCGATGCGCTGCCTCTGGCCGCCGGAAAACTCATGCGGGAAGCGCCAGCGTGTTGCTGTATCCAGCCCCACCTCGTCCAAAGCCTGCGCCACGCGCCGGTCCCGCTCATCCGCAGACAGGGATTTCTCATGTACCCGCAGACCTTCGGCAATGATTTCGCCCACCGACATGCGTGGGCTGAGCGAGCCATAGGGGTCTTGAAACACCACCTGAAGCCGGTTTCTGAGTGGCTTCATCATCGAATAGGAATAGCCTTCGATGGACTGGCCGAGAAAGGAGATGCGACCCTTGGATGCAATCAGCCGTGATAGAGCCAGACCAAGCGTTGTCTTGCCCGAACCGGATTCTCCAACCACGCCCACCGTCTGCCCTGCCCGCAGGGTGATATCGATGCCATCCACCGCCTTGACGTGATCCACGACCCTGCGCATCAGGCCCGCCTTGATCGGGAACCAGACCTTGATGTCATCGCCCTGCATGACAACAGGCTTGCTGCTATCGGAATGCGGCGGCTCACCCTTTGGCTCCGCTGCCAGAAGATGGCGCGTATAGGCGTGCTGCGGATCATTAAAGACCTGCGCGACCGTGCCGGTTTCCACAATCTGACCCTTGGTCATGACGCAGACACGGTCTGCGAATTTTCGCACAATGCCGAGATCATGGGTGATGAACAGCATGGACATGCCATGCTGGTTCTTCAGATTGCCCAGAAGTTCGAGGATCTGGGCCTGCACGGTGACGTCGAGTGCTGTCGTCGGCTCATCGGCAATCAGCAGCTTCGGGCGGTTGGCGAGTGCCATGGCAATCATCACGCGCTGACGCTGGCCGCCGGAAAGCTCGTGCGGATAGGCCTTCAATCGCTTTTCCGGCTCACGAATACCGACCTGCAACAACAGTTCCAGAATGAGTTTACGCGCCTCGCCCCCCGATAGAGCCTGATGAAGCTCAAGGATCTCTCCGATCTGCCGCTCAATGCTGTGAAGCGGATTGAGCGAGGTCATCGGCTCCTGAAAGATCATAGTGATGTCGTTGCCGCGCACAGAGCGCAGCTCACGCATCGAGGCGTTCAGCAAATCCTTGCCTTCGAACAATATCTCGCCGGAGGGATGGCTTGCGGCGGGGTAAGGCAGCAGCTTCAGGATAGAGTTCGCGGTCACCGATTTGCCGGAACCCGACTCACCCACCAACGCCACGACTTCACCGGGCATGATATCGAACGACACGTTATCAACAGCCACGGTTTCCTTGCCGCCCTGATGGAAGGCGACGGAAAGGTCACGGACGGAAAGAAGCGGCGTTGTCATCTGGTCCGTCATGGCACTCATCGGAAGGTCTTTCGCGGATCGAAGGCATCACGCACGGCTTCGCCGACGAAAATCAGCAGGGACAGCATGATCGACATGGTGAAGAAGGCCGTGAGGCCCAGCCATGGAGCCTGAAGGTTGTTCTTGCCCTGCGCAATCAACTCGCCAAGCGATGGAGAGCCGGGCGGCATTCCAAAGCCCAGGAAATCGAGCGAGGTCAGGGTGGTGATCGATCCGGACAGGATAAACGGCAGGAAGGTCAGCGTTGCCACCATGGCATTGGGCAGAAGGTGGCGATACATGATGGTGCCATTGCCAACCCCCAAAGCGCGTGCGGCATTGACATATTCGAAGTTTCGGGCGCGCAGAAACTCGGCGCGCACGATGCCCACAAAACCGACCCATGAGAACAACAGCATGATGCCAAGCAGAATGAAGAAGCCGGGCGGTAGAATGGCGGCGATGATGAGCAGAATGTAAAGCACCGGCATGGATGACCAGATCTCGATGAAGCGCTGCATCAGAAGGTCCGTCCAGCCACCGAAATAGCCCTGCACGGCACCGGCGGTCACACCGACAATGGCAGAAGCGATGGTCAGCGCCAGCCCGAACAGCACCGAGATACGGAAGCCATAGATCACGCGGGCGGCCACATCGCGCGCCTGATTGTCCGTGCCCAGCCAGTTGAGATTGCCAAGCGTACAGCCGGGATCGGCTGCCCCTTGCGGATAGGCCGAGCAACGCTGCTGCTCATCCATCAGCCAGAAGGGCGGCGTCGGGGCCGAATGCGGAATATTGGAGTTGACGGTCTGGTAGGAATAGCGGATCGGCGGCCAGATCATCCAGCCATTGGCGTTGATCTCATCCTGAATAAAGGATGATTTGTAATCGGTCTGGGCCAGAAAGCCGCCAAATTTCTCCTCCGGGTAATCCACCATCACAGGCACCAGAATCTCGCCCTTGTAGGAGGCGATGATCGGCTTGTCATTGGCCAGAAACTCGGCAAACAGGCTCAATCCGAATATCAGCAGGAACAGCCAGAACGACCAGTAACCTCGACGGTTGGCCTTGAAATTCTGCCAGCGCCGCACGCTCGTCGGGGAGAAAAAGGGACGCTTCTGTGGTGCATCGGCTGGGGCGGGAGCAGCAATGGTCATCACACATCCCTCCGGTCAAAATCGATGCGCGGGTCGATCCAGGTGTAGATCATGTCGGATATCAGGCTAACCACCAGACCCATGAGCGAGAAGATGAACAGCGTTCCGAACACGATCGGATAATCCCGGTTGACGATGGACAGATAGCCCAATCGTCCCAAGCCATCGAGCGAGAAGATGTTCTCGATCAGAAGCGAGCCGGTGAAGAAGGCCGAGATGAAGGCGCCGGGGAAACCGGCGATCACGATCAGCATCGCATTGCGGAAGACATGACCGTACAGCACCTTGTTTTCCGACAGGCCCTTGGCGCGCGCCGTCACCACATATTGCTTCTTGATTTCATCGATGAAGGAGTTCTTGGTCAGAAGTGTCGTTGTCGCAAAGGCTGAGAGAACAAGCGCCGTCAGCGGCAGGGCTAAGTGCCAGAAATAGTCGATGATCTTCTGCCACCATGACAGTTCGGCGAAATTATCAGACGTCAATCCGCGCAACGGGAACCAGTCGAAGAACGAGCCGCCCGCAAACACCACGATCAGGAGAATGCCGAACAGGAAGCTCGGCACCGCATAGCCGACGATCACGATGCCCGATGTCCACACATCGAATGTTGAGCCATCGGAAACGGCTTTCTTGATGCCGAGCGGGATGGAGATGGCGTAGGAGATGATCAGGATCCAGAAACCGAGCGAGATGGAGACCGGCAGCTTGTCGATGATGAGGTCGATGACGGAGGAATTGCGGAAGAAGCTGTCGCCGAAATCAAAGCGGATGTAATTCCACATCATGTCGAGGAAGCGGGTCAGCGGCGGCTTGTCGAAACCGAACTGCTTTTCGAGCTTGGCGATCAGTTCCGGATCAAGCCCTTGCGCACCGCGATATTTCGATCCGCTTTCATCCAGACCGCCCTGCCCCATAAGGTCGCCGCCGCCAGACAGACGGTCGGAAGCGCTGTCTCCGGAGCCCGAAAGCTGGGCAACGACCTGCTCCACCGGTCCACCCGGCGCAAACTGGATGACGAGAAAGGAAATGCCCATGATGCCGATGATGGTCGGTATCATCAGGGCAAGACGCCGCAGAATATAGGCTCCCATCAGGCGCGTCCCGACATGGCACGAGGTCTTGATGTCATCGGCTTCGTCAAACCGTTTCCTTTCGGGCCTGCGGTCTCTACCGCAGGCAGCGTGATTCGTAATGGCTCATGTGAATCAAGGCTTGGCTTATAAAGCAAGGCCCGCATTATTTTGCCGCGGTCGCAGACCACCAGGCATCGGGAAAACCGATGCCGTACTCAGGGAGATTTTCCGGGCGAACAATCGTATTCCAGTAGGCCAGGTTCAACTCGCCCTTGTAGAATTGTGGAATAACATAGTGGTTGAACAGCAGAACCCGATCAAGCGCTCTGGCAGCCGCCACCTGTTCATCGCGATTGGGCGCGAAGATGACCTTTCGCACGAGCGCATCTACCGCCGGGTTTTTGATGCCGGCAAGATTGCTTGAGCCCTGGCGATCGGCAGCAGCCGATCCCCAAAAGTCTGCCTGCTCGTTTCCGGGGTTGGGTAAGGTCGCCCACAACTTGACAACGACATCATAATCGAAGCTGCGCTGACGGTTGGTAAATTGTGACGCATCGACTGTGCGGATCGTGGCATTGACCCCGATCTTTTTCAGGTTCTGGATAAAGGGGAGAATGGTGCGTTCCATGCCTGCGGAAGCGATCAAAAACTCGATATCGAGTTGCTGGCCGTTCTTGGCGTTGACCATGCGATTGCCTCGCAGCTCATAGCCCGCCTCTTTCATGAGCTTGACGGCCTCACGCAGATTATCGCGCTGTTTTGCCGGATCGCCGCCCACTGGATTGCGATATTCCTGCGTGAAGACTTCTGGCGGAACCTGATCCTTCAACTCCTGCAGGATTTCCAGTTCACGTCCAGCAGGAAGTCCTGATGATGCAAGCTCGCTTCCCATGAAGAAGCTGTTGATGCGCGTAAAGCTGCCATAGGCCAGCGTCTTGTTCAGATCCTCGAAATCAAACGCATAGTTCAGCGCCAAACGAAGCTTGGGGTTTTGGAACTTCTCGCGACGCTCATTGGGCACAAAGGCCTGCATGATGCCAACAGAACGGTAGATGTTGGGCAGCTGTTCTTTCTTGATGCGCCCATCCTTGACGGCGGGAATGTCATAGCCGGTGACCCAACGGCTGGATGATTGCTCCTGCCAGAAATCGATATTGCCAGATTTGAATGCCTGAAACTGCACTTCCTGATCGGCAAAAAACGAGTATGTGATGGTTTTGAAGTTGTTCTGACCTACATTGACGTTGAGGTCCTTGCCCCAGTAATCGTCCCGCAGTTCAAAGGAAATCGTGGAGCCCGGATTGAGGGCTGAAACCTTGTAAGGACCAGAGCCCATCACCGGCTCCAGCGTGCCGCGCGTTATGTCACGTGGCTTTCCATCGGGACCATTGCCCTCCCACCAATGCTTGGGCACGATCAGCAGTTGGCCGACGACCTGGGGTAGCTCGCGATTGCCCTTTTCATCAAAGAAAAAGGTGATATCGCGTTCGCCCGTCACCTCAGCCTTGGAAACATGCGCATAAATCGTTGCCATCCGGGGGCTCAGATCCTTGGCCTTCTCGAAGCTGAAGACGACATCCGCGGGCGTAACGGGCTTGCCATCGGCCCACGTGGCTTCTTTCCTCAGGCGAAACGTCGCCTTGGAAATGTCTTCGGGGAACGTCACGCCTTCGGCCAAAAGTCCATAGGAAGAAGACAGCTCTTCTTCTGCGGATTTGAACAGCGTTTCGAACACAGCGCCGACGCCGGTTGCAAGTTCACCTTTGGCCAAAAGAGGATTGAGCGTATCGAATGTTCCGGTGGCCGACATACGCAATGTGCCACTCTTGGGCGCATCAGGATTGACATAGTCGAAATGTTTGAAGCCCTTGGGATGTTTCAACTCGCCAACCGTCGAAATCCCGCTGCGCCAAATTTCGCCGTCCTGCGCTGCAGCGCACAGCGGCGCAGCCAAGGACGACAGGGCAGCCAGAGCCAACAAACCGGATTTCAACCTTGCCAATGCCATAGGGCGACAGTCCTTTTTACTTTTCATTGCTGCGCACAATAAGACAAACATTGGCAAAATATAGAGGGATTGCCTCACAAGCGGTTTATGGCTTCGAAATCCAGCAAACATGCTTTCACCAAATTCCCGTTCCAGCGTAATATTTCCAAGAGAATCATTTCAGGCATTGCAGGCGGCGGACGACATGGCAAAACATTCAAGGGGCGTGGGCAAGGCATCACTCCTGGCACTTACGGCGATGTCCATGATGGCAGTGGATGCAGTTTCCGCCTTTGCACAGGACGCACCCGCCAAGCAGGTTTTCGGCCATATGGCGCTGCCATCCGCCGGGCCCTCCGCCTCTTACGGCTCCTACGCCAAGGGTTGCCAGTCCGGGGCAGTCGCGCTTCCAACCGAGGGCCAAGGCTTTCAGGCCATGCGGCTTTCCCGCAACCGCCGCTGGGGCCAACCACAATTGGTCTCGTTCATCGAACGCTTCGCGCAGGACGCACAAAAGATCGGTTGGCCGGGCCTTTTGATCGGTGACATTTCCCAGCCGCGTGGCGGGCCGATGCTGACGGGTCATGCCTCACATCAGATCGGTCTTGATGTCGATATTTGGTGGCGGCAGATGCCAAACCAGATCATGAGCGCCGAACAGCGCGAGAGCACCCCCTTCATTTCCATGCTCGACAAAAGCAAATTCCTGACTGTGGATGATCGCAAATGGTCGCCGCTCAATGCCAAACTTGTCATGATGGCGGCAAGCTATCCACAGGTGGAACGCATCTTCGTCAACCCGGCCATCAAGCAGAAGCTGTGTCAGACATGGACGGGCGACCGCACATTCATGGGCAAGATCAGGCCGATCTACGGACATGATGAGCATTTCCACGTGCGTCTGGAATGCCCGCCGGGTGCGCCCAACTGCAAGCCGCAGGCGCCCGTGGGCGCGGGCGAAGGCTGCGATAAATCCTTGGCGTGGTGGTTCAGCAAGGAACCCTGGGCGGCCCCTAAGAAGGACCCCAACGCCAAGCCGCCAAAGCCGCCGCGCCCGATGATGGTCTCTGATCTGCCGAAAGCCTGCGCGGTCGTCGCCGCAGCCCCTGCGGCTGGCAGGGCAAGCAGTGCTCTCCAGAACGCACCCGCGCCCGCTTACGTTCAGCCGCAGTTGCAGGAGGCCGTTCCACAAGGTTTTGGCTCCGGTGGACCGGTGCCGCCCGCTGATGTCCCGCGTCCTTCATCTCGGCCCTCATCGAATTGAACCCTCCGGCTTTTCAAACGGTGCGAAGTTGCTGTAGAAGCTTCAAATCGATTTAAAGATGCCATCTGACCAAGGCTGGGGTGCAGACCAAATGACCGGGCAACGCTGTATCGCTTTGATCGCGCATGACGAAAAGAAGGATGACATGGCGGATTTTGCCCGTCAGCATCAGGATGCACTCTCGCAATTCAGAATTGTCGCCACGGGTACCACCGGCGGGCGCATACAGGATGCGTGTCCGGGATTGTCCGTGGTGCGGCTGAAGAGTGGCCCGCTGGGTGGCGATCAGCAGATTGGCGCGATGATCGCGACAGGCGATGTGGATATGCTGATCTTCTTCATCGACCCACTCTCTTCCCAACCCCATGACGTTGACGTAAAAGCTCTGACGCGGCTTGCGACCGTCTATGATATTCCGATGGCCCTCAACCGCGCCACGGCCGAACAGCTGACCGATTTTCATTCAAAACACTAAAATGCCGGCGACCCAGGAGCAGCGATGTCCACGCAGACCGACACACTTTCCTTTCCGATTCTCATCGGAGACATCGGCGGCACCAATGCGCGCTTCAGCATCGTACCGGATGCGACATCCGAGCCGACACAGCTGACCAGCGTCAAGACCGCCGATTTCAAGACGATTGACGAGGCCATCCGCAGCGCAGTGCTGGATCACACATCATTGCTGCCCGTCTCTGCAATCCTCGCCGTCGCGGGCCCCATCGAGACAGACGAAATACCGCTGACCAATTGTGACTGGGTTGTGAAGCCCAAGGAGGTGCTGGCCAATCTAGGCTTGAAAGATGTTATTGTTATCAATGATTTCGAAGCGCAGGCTTTGGCGATTGCGACTTTGGGCAGCGACGACAGGGAAACGATCGGGCCTCAGCGTCCGGATATGATCGCCTCTCGCGTCGTTCTGGGACCCGGCACTGGCCTGGGTGTCGCGGGGCTGGTCCACGCCCGTAACATGTGGTTTCCCGTCCCCGGTGAAGGCGGCCATGTGGATATCGGCCCACGCAGCGCACGTGACTATCAGGTGTTTCCGCATCTCGACACTATTGAAGGCCGTATTGCGGGTGAGCAGATCCTGTGTGGTCGCGGTCTCGTCAATCTTTATCGTGCTATCTGCCTTGCCGATGGCGTCACGCCCGTCTTTTCCGATCCTGCGGACGTCACTGCAAAGGGCCTCGGCGGCGAAGACCGCCAAGCGCAGGAAACGCTTTCGCTGTTCAGCACCTATCTTGGGCGCATCGCTGGCGATATGGCATTGATCTTCATGGCGCGTGGCGGGGTGTATCTGGCCGGCGGCATATCGCAGAAGATCATTCCCGCCTTGAGACTGCCGGCGTTCCGCGCAGCATTCGAAGACAAGGCACCGCACAAGGCGCTGATGCGCAGCATCCCCACCCATGTCGTCACCCATCCTCAGGCGGCGCTAGCGGGACTTTCGGCCTATGCCCGCACGCCCTCTGATTTTGGTCTGACACTGGACGGCAGGCGCTGGCAGGCCTGATAAAACGTCAGCACTGGTCAAAACCGGCTTGAGTGGCTATAGACGCCGATTGAATAGGCGGCGTGTCCGCTGCAACAGCTTAAGGTGGATGAACACTTGAAGACTGCCAAAAAACGGCAACTTGTTGATACCGATACGATCACATCAGTCCTGAAGCGCATTTTTGCCGAAAATGCCCGTGATCATATTCCGGGCTATGCATTTGCGATTTTCTGCCTGCTGACCGTTGCCGGCACGACAGCGTTCACCGCCTGGATCATGGATTCCATCATCAACGAGGCCTTCGTCAACCGACGGGCCGATTTGGTCTGGATCATCTGCGCATCCATTTTCGCAGCCTTCTTCATTCGCGGCATTGCGACATATGGCCAATCCGTGGCGCTGTCGAAAATCGGCAACAACATCGTCGCGCGCTATCAGAAGCGGCTATATGCCCACCTCATGACGTTGTCGGTTGGGTATCTCAGCGAATCCCGCTCCGCCCATCTGGCAGCACAGGTCAGCCAGAATATCGGTGGTATCAGGGATGTCATGAACATCACCGTCACAACGGTTGCCCGCGACCTTCTGACCTTCATTGCGCTCGTAATCGTGATGATCGTCAAAGACCCGGTTCTGTCCATCGTCATCGTCTTCATCGTTCCACCGCTCGTTCTTGGGCTTCGCTATATTTCCAAGCGTCTGCGACAGGTTACGCGTGATGCCGTTGTTCTCAACAGCCGCGTTTTGGGCGCCATGCAGGAAACGCTGCAAGGCATCGCCATCGTCAAAGCCTTCACCATGGAAAAGCAGCTGGAAGAGCGCGTCGACAAGGTGATCGACTCGGCGGAATGGCGCGCCAACCGCATTGCCCGGCTGACCGAAAAAAGCGCGCCCTTGACGGAAACGATTGCCGGTCTGGCCGTCTCAGGCGTTCTGGCCTATGCCGCCTACCGCGCCATTTACGATAACGTTCCCCCCGGCGCTTTCTTTGCCTTTGTGACGGCGCTTCTGCTGGCCTATGACCCGGCACGTCGTCTTGCCCGTGTGCAGATTTCGCTGGAACGTGCGGTCGTCAACGCCCAGATGATCTACGAAATTCTCGACATGGAGCCTGTCCAGAGACAGAAGCCAAACGCGCAGCCGTTGGCGGTCTCGGTCGCGACGGTGGAACTGCGGGATGTCGTATTTTCCTACAAGGAAGGCGGGCCGATCCTGAAAGGCGTCAGCTTTATTGCCGAAGGCGGCAAGACGACCGCTCTGGTGGGACCATCGGGTGCTGGCAAATCGACGATCATCAATCTTATTCCCCGGTTTTATGACCCAAGCAGCGGCTCGATCCTCGTCGATGGGCAGGATATTGCTGACGTAACGACCCATTCGGTGCGCCAGAACCTCGCTTATGTCTCGCAGCAACCTTACCTTTTCGAAGGAAGCATCCGCGACAACATTCGCTATGGACGGCCTGAAGCGACCGATGCCGAGATCGAAGAGGCGGCAAGGCTTGCCTATGCGCATGACTTCATTCTGGCGCAGCCGCAGGGCTATGACACACCCATTGGCGAAAACGGCATGTCGCTATCCGGTGGCCAGCGTCAGCGTCTGTCGATTGCGCGTGCTCTGGTGCGTAACGCCCCTATCCTTCTTCTGGATGAGGCCACGTCCGCGCTCGATACCGAGTCGGAGGCCGTTGTCCAGAAGGCCCTCGACACAGCAATGTCCGGTCGCACGGTCATTGTCATTGCCCACCGCCTTTCGACCGTAGTCAAGGCTGACAAGATCGTCGTGATGAACGAAGGCCTTGTCGTGGAAGAGGGCGATCATGAGACGCTTGCGCGTCGGGAAGATGGTCTTTACGCACGTCTCAACAATCTTCAGGCGACGGGCGTTCGCGCCCTTTGAACCAACGGTAGGACCCGATGAGCGACAATGTCATGAAACTGGTGGTCGTTGGCGCGGCCGGGCGCATGGGCCAGACCCTTATAAGGGTGATCCATGAAACTCCGGGCGTCGAACTTCACGCAGCCGTCGAGCGTGAAAGCTCGCCCTTCATTGGGCGCGACGCGGGCGAACTGTCCGGGCTAGGTCCTATCGGTATTCCAGTCACAAGCGATGCGCTTGCGGCTTTCGTCCATGCGGATGGTGTGATCGATTTCACGTCTCCAAAGAGCAGCGTAGAATTTGCAACGCTCAGCGCACAGGCACGCATTGTCCACGTTATCGGAACGACAGGCTGCTCAAATGAGGACGAGGCACGTTTCGAGGCCGCCGCTCGTCATGCGAGAGTGGTCAAATCAGGCAATATGAGCCTTGGCGTCAATCTGCTCGGTGTCTTGACCAAGCAGGCTGCACGGGCGCTCGATGGCAAAAACTGGGATATCGAAATCCTGGAAATGCACCACAAGCATAAGGTCGATGCTCCCTCCGGCACAGCCCTCCTTTTGGGAGAGGCGGCAGCGCAAGGCCGTGATATCGACCTCTCGACCAACTCGGTGCGCGTTCGTGACGGCCATACCGGCGCTCGCGAGACCGGCACAATCGGTTTTGCAACATTGCGCGGCGGTTCTGTCGTCGGTGACCATTCCGTTATTTTTGCAGGCGAAGGTGAGCAGGTTACGCTCGTCCACCACGCCGCCGACCGGTCCATTTTCGCACGCGGCGCTGTTTCCGCTGCCCTTTGGGCCAGGGATCAAAAGCCCGGCCTTTACTCCATGCTGGACGTTCTCGGTCTGGCTGACGCCACATAATCAACCCCTGGGAGAGCAATCGATATGAGCGGAACACTCGTCCTCGTTCGTCACGGCCAAAGTGACTGGAACCTGAAAAACCTGTTTACCGGCTGGCGCGACCCGGACCTGACGGAGCTCGGCGTTCAGGAAGCCAATGCCGGCGGCAAGGCGCTTGCAGATTACGGCATCAAATTCGACGTTGCCTATACATCGTCGCTGATCCGCGCCCAGAGAACCTGCCAGATGGTGCTCGACAATGTCGGTCAGTCCGGCCTCGAAACCATTCGCGATGAAGCGCTGAACGAGCGTGATTACGGCGATCTTTCCGGTTTGAACAAGGATGATGCCCGCGAAAAATGGGGCGAAGATCAGGTTCACATCTGGCGCCGGTCCTACGACATTCCACCTCCAGGCGGCGAAAGCCTGCGCGACACGGGCGCTCGCGTTTGGCCTTATTACCTGACCGAGATTTTGCCCCGCGTTTTGAGAGGTGAAACCGTTCTGGTAGCAGCTCACGGAAACTCTCTGCGTTCGTTGGTGATGGTGCTGGACAAGTTGAGCAAGGAAGAGATCCTGAAGCTCAATCTCGCGACAGGCGTGCCGATGGTTTACAAGTTGAATGCAGATTCAACAGTTGCTTCGAAAGAAGTTCTCGGCGACATGTCGGCAGCGCACTAGCCATTCCAATAAAAAAGCGCTGGACCTTCAAGGTTCCAGCGCTTTTAACGATCCAAATAATTTTTGCGATCCATGAGCTTAGAGACCGCGACGTTCACCAAACCAATAAGCACACGCGACGCTTGACGTGGCAAATACAGCGAAGAAAAGCGCAATAATAACTTCGATTTCCATTAGCCTTTACTCCCTCGGTTGGTGATGACTGTGCAGATATAACGTGCAAAGCTTGAAGAAGTTTCATCGCTGTTGCATGTATGCTGGTAACGGTTGCGTTTCCTCGCTATTTCGACCCCAGCAAACGTCTTGGCAGGTGGAAAATTCCGGTAGCCCATCATCATTCCGTCACGCGAAAGGGTTAGTTGGCCCTTGCGGCCTTGCATGGCAAGGGCGTATGACCTCAACAGTTCCGTCACTGCGGATAGCTGAAAGTGCGATTGAGTGCGCTACGCGATCTATTTTACCCCCGCCGAAAACGATGCGCTAAGCCGCAAAGCCTCCCGCTGGCTCGGGCGTGATGCCTTTACCGACACCATCCATAACGACCACAGCGACTATGCCGAAATAACCGCAGAGCCGCGACGCTATGGATTTCACGCGACGCTGAAAGCGCCGTTTACCCTTGCTGATGATCGCAACGAGGATGAGCTTCTCGCAGCTCTGGAGAGTTTTGTCCGCAGCCGTCATGCCTTCGATATCCCAAGGGTCATCATCGGCAATCTCGGGCCATTCTTCGCAATCGTGCCAGACGAAACGCACCAGCCGCTCCAGAATTTTGCGGCTGACGTGGTAACGCATTTCGAGTCCTTCCGCGCCCCCCTCTCCGACGCTGATATCGCAAGGCGCAGGCCGCAGGATCTGAGCGAGAGCCAGAGGCGCAATCTGGTGGATTGGGGCTATCCGCATGTCATGGACGATTTCCGCTTCCACATGACACTGACAGGACCCGTGGACGTATCGAACCGTGCGCATATGTCTGAGGTTCTCAACGCCGAATTTTCCGATTTCACCAATCGTTTGCTGCCTATATCGGGCCTTGGCCTGTTTGTTGAACCGGCACGCGGCCAACCGTTCCGCGTTCACACATGGTTGCCGCTTTTGAACGCTAATGAACACCAGAATTCCGTCCAGAAAGAAGTATTCCCATGACCGAGCAGGTTTTCAGCAATGCACGCATCGTGCTCGATAACGAGATTATTGAAGGCTCCGTGCTGGTCAAAGACGGGCTGATTTCCGATATCAGCGCTGGGTCATCCCATCTTGGTGAGAATTTCGAAGGTGATTACCTCATTGCCGGGCTTGTGGAACTACACACCGACCATCTGGAGCAGCACTATTCGCCGCGTCCGGGTGTGACGTGGAACAAGACGGCGGCTATTCAGGCCCATGACGCGCAGGTCGCATCATCCGGCATCACCACCGTATTCGATTGCCTTCGCCTGGGTTCCGACGAGGATGGCGGCTTTGCACGCGGCGAGATGCGCGAGATGGCCGATGCCATCGAAAAGGCGCAGAGCGAGAACCGCCTGCGCGCCGACCATCTTCTGCACCTTCGCTGCGAGGTCGCCTCATCAGACGTTCTTGAGCATTTCGAAGACTTCGAAAACGACCCTCAGGTGAAGCTGATTTCGCTCATGGACCACTCTCCGGGCCAGCGCCAGTTCCAGACCATGGACCAGTATATCGTCTTTTATCAGAAGAAGCGTGGCCTCAGCGATGAGGTCTTCAAGGCCTTCATAGATCGTCGCGTCGCGGCATCGGCGAAATATTCCAGCAAACATCGCGACTATCTCTCTGAGCAATGCCTCAAGCGCGGCATCACCATTGCCAGCCATGATGATGCAACACATGCCCATGTCGATGAGGCGATCAGCCACGGCGTGAAGCTTGCCGAGTTTCCGACCAGTGTCGAAGCGGCCAAGGCATCGCATGGGGCAGGCATGAGCGTGCTGATGGGCGCACCCAACATTGTGCGCGGCAAATCCCATTCCGGCAATATTGCCGCTCGCGATCTGGCCGAACTCGACGTTCTCGACGTTCTGTCGTCTGACTATGTGCCCTTCAGCCTTCTCTATGCGCCGTTCCTTCTCGCCGATCAGGTGGATGGCATGACGCTTCCGAAGGCGCTTTCGATGGTGACGGCAACGCCTGCCTGCACGGTTGGGCTATCAGATCGCGGCCGCATTGCCACCGGTCTGCGCGCCGATATCATCCGCGTTCATCGCGACGAAGATGTGCCGGTTGTGAGAGGCGTGTGGCGGCAAGGCAGGCGCGTTGCATGAGCAATATTTCCAAGCGCCCCGGCGTCATGATTGTCGTGGTCGGACCGAGCGGTGCGGGAAAAGACACGCTGATGGACTTCGCCGCGCGCCGTTTCGAAACGCATGATGGCATCCATTTCGCCCGCCGCGTCATTACCCGAAGCCATGATGCGGGTGGGGAAAACCATGATGCTGTCAGCGAGGCCGAATTTGCGCGCCGGTTGGCTTCAAGAGAGTTTTGCGTATCCTGGCAGGCGCATGGCCTGAGCTACGGCATACCGGCCTCGGTAAACGACAGGCTTGCGCGGGGCGAAACCGTTATTGCCAACGGTTCCCGCTCCGCCCTTGGTCAGTTCAAATCCGTTTTCGCCACTATGAAGGTGGTGAATGTCGTGGCACGGCTGGATGTTCTGGCCGCGCGGCTCGAAAGCCGGGGCCGCGAGAGCCGGGAAGAGATTCTTCTTCGGCTCCAGCGCAGTTCGCTCGATGTCTGCGGTGACTTCGACGTCACGACAATCGACAATAGCGGCGCGCTGGAGACATCAGGCGCGGCTTTCGCCGCGCTGCTGAATGAGCACATCCGCTCCGGCCAATAATCAGAGCGCCCGGATCTGGGTCATCATATCATCGTCAATGACGATGCCCTGCTCCAGCGACTGTCTGCGAAGGCCCTGGCTGCGGCGGCCCGGCAGCCGGACATTGTCCTGCCCCTCGATCTCGGCAGCCATCATGGCCAGCCGGTGGGCGAAGATATAGTCGCCCGCAATGGCCGGGTCGATGGCGATGATGGTGTGACCCAGCGAAGGTGCTGTGCCGGTGTCGTCGAGCAAGGATGATGCTTCAAAACCGAAGTTGCCACCCGTCAGTCCTGCGGCCATCACCTCCACCATCAGCGCAAGTGCCGCACCCTTGGCATCTCCCGCAGGCACCATCGTTCCTTTGATCGCTTCATCGGCGTCAGTGGTCGGGCGTCCGTTGGCATCCAGCGCCCAATCATCGGGAATGCTCTCACCCTTCTGACGCGCAGCCATGATCTTGCCGCGCGCGACCTTGGACAGAGCGAGGTCGATAACCAGCGGATCGGCACCCTCGATCGGGGCTGCAAACGCTATTGGGTTGGTTCCATAAAGCGGCTTGATGCCACCCCAGGGGGCCATGGAGGCCGGTGCATTGGCGACCATGAAAGCGACAAGGCCCAATTCTGCGAAGCGCTCTACCGTTAGCGCCATGACGCCCGCATGGTGCGACCGGCCAATCACCGCAAGCGCAATCCCCTGCGCCTTGGTAATCGCCGGAAGGCGCTCGACGGCGGCGTCGATAGCCGGGTAAGCATAGCCGTGAGCTGCATCCACTGACAGAACGGCGGGACGAAGCAGCGTCACAACGGGTTCGGCTTTTCCATCGACCTTGCCGACATGCAACTGGCTGATATAGGCCGGAAGCCTGCGGATACCGTGCCCACCCTGCCCTGCGGCCTCTGCTGCAATGAGGGCGCGGGCAACAGATCGCGCATTTTGGGGCAGAACGCCGTTTTTCTCGAATATGGAAGAGACCAGCTCTTCCGCCTGCTCAATGCTGAATTTCATGACTATGACTGTTTCCCGATGAAGAAACAGGCATAACCCATTCCTGCTTCAGAAAGCCATATGGCAACAGCGAAAACAGGTGGACCCGCTCTGGGCGGGTCTCACTGGATTTCGATTCTTACCTGGAATGCAGTTTGAGAGCCCGGCGGCGGCTCGGGTACGGTGATACCCTCGATAGAACCAGCAATCTTCCTGTCCACGGTCGTATCTCCTGTGGAGCCTAGAACGCGAACGCCACCGATGGAGCCACCACCGCTCACGTTAAAAGCGACGGTGACGGCCATTCCTTTGGAGCCTTCACGCGATACGCGACGTGAGACGGCGGAACGGACCCTTGAGTTCCACTTTGCGGGCGAAACAGAAGACGAGAAGAAACCTGCGCTGGTTTTGGCCGCTGCGGTGCGGTCCGACTTTGTCGTTTCGACCCTGGCGGCCGTCTTCTCGGCGGATGCGGGAGGTGCAGGGGTTGACTTGCGTTCAACCTTTTTCTTTTCGACCTCTTCCTTCTTTTTCTCGGCAACAGGCGGCGGTGGCGGGCGCAACACCGGCAGCGGCACTTCGACGTTTTCGAGCGCCGCCATCTGCTGTTCCTGTATCGGGTCGATCTCTTCTACCGGCTCTGGCGGTTCTTCCGGCAAGGGTTCGACCACCTCCTGCGGAGGTTCCGGCATTGGCTCAGGCTCAGGCGGCGTTTCCTGAACGATTGGCTCTGGCATGGGCTGTGGCATTTCGGGAGGAGGCACATCCTCTAACGGCTCGGAAACTATACTTTTGACGTCCTGAACGTCCTCCACATCATTGGTTTCAACCGTTTCTTCCGTCTGCACGGCTTCCGGAAGCGCAGCAAGTTCAATCATGATGGCCGCTGGCGGGCCGCCATCGACTTCCTGCTCGACCGGTTCCTGCATCAGGTAGTAGGCACCGCCCGCATGGACGGAAAGCGTCAACAGACCGGCAACCGCCCAGAGGGCAACTTCTCCCAGCCGGGAGCGTCCGGGAATGGGGAAGGAGCCGTCACTCATGGCGTGGCTCCACCGGGCGCAGGCGCAGGTCCGGCTGCGGGCGGGCTTGCAGCCGCCGCGCCCTCTAGGCCCACAAGCGCGATCTTGAGATAGCCGCTGTCACGCAGCATGTTGATGACCTCCATGAAGTGGCCGTAGTCGACCGCCTTGTCGGCACGCAGGAAAATACGAGTGTCTTTCTTGCCGCCTGTGCGCGCATCAAGGCTCGCAGCCAGCGCATCCTTTGAGACAGCGTCATTGCCAAGATTGAGCGAGAGGTCATCCTTGACCGTGAGGTAGAGCGGCTCTTCGGGACGCTCCGCGGGTTTTGCGCTGGATGCGGGCAGATCGACATTCACATCGACAGTTGCCAGAGGTGCCGCCACCATGAAGATGATCAGCAGAACCAGCATCACGTCGATGAAGGGCGTGACGTTAATCTCGTGGTTCTCGGAGAGTTCGTCTCCACCGCCTTCCCGAATACCGCCAGCCATGATCAGCGCCCCACGAGCGAGACGGCAGGCCGCGCAGAGCTGCCTGGCGGAATGCGGCGGAAATCAAGATCGCGGCTGACGAGGCGTTCGACACCGGCAGCGACATCGGCCAGCAAGTGGCGATAGCCGGTGATGGAACGGGCAAAGACGTTATAGATCACCACTGCCGGAATGGCGGCAACCAGACCGATGGCGGTTGCCAGAAGGGCTTCGGCAATACCGGGTGCCACGACGGCGAGATTGGTCGTCTGCGATTCCGAGATGCTGATGAACGAATTCATGATGCCCCAGACCGTTCCGAACAGGCCGACAAAAGGTGAAACCGAACCGATGGTCGCCAGAACGCCCGTTCCGCGTGACATGCGGCGTCCTGCATGGGTTTCGATGCGACCGAGAACGGAAGAGACGCGCTCCTTGATGCCACCGCCATCCGTGTGCTCCACAACAGCGTCGGAAAGCTGCATTTCATGGGTCGCCATGCGCAGCATGAGCGCGCCTGGACCACCCTTTTTCTCCAGCGCATCAGTGGCTTCTGCGAGCGTCCGCGACTTGTGAACGATCTTGAGCGTGGACTTGGCGCGAATGCTTGCACCGGCAAGCTCGATGGTCTTTGCAATCCAGACGGTCCATGTCATCAGCGATGCGATGGCTAGCCCGATCATCACACTCTTGACCACCCAGTCGGCGGCCATGAACATGCCCCATGGGGACAGGTTGTGCGGAATATCCGTGCGTGCATCAGCTGTGCCGGTGGCCGGAGCCTCAGCTGCGGCAGGCGCTTGCGGATCGGCGAGCGTCGGCTGAAGCGGCGCATCATTTGCGGCTGCAGGTGCCGCCTGCGGCTGTGGCTGCGCGGGCGTGGCGTCCGACTGGGTAGGCGCAGCAGGTGCCGGGGTGGGCTCTACTGGTGCGGGATTGACCTGTGTTTGCGTCGATGGCGCCGCGTCCTGCACAACAGGCGCAGGCGCTGTTGACGGTGGCGCGGGTGGCGTCTGGGCCAGGGCTGAACCGGCGCAAAGACCGGCAGCCAGAGATAGCGTGATGACAGCAGACCTGCACCGTTTTTTCGACAAAGCAGTGGAGTTTGACAAAAAGGTCATTCTATCAGGTGCCATCATCATAATCCCGGATCTCGTAAAAGCGAAGATTTGAAAGCCACAACCTGCATGTCTCGAAAAATCTCGGATGCAATCGTGTCTGCTTGCCTCGCTAACAAAGTTGACTGGGAAAGACAACTAATAGATCAGGAAAATATGATCCGCAAACTCGCCTTATGTAAAAAGACTGTGGGAGATAAGGCTTAGATCTGCTGCGACGGCATGAATTGCGCCACCAGCTCGTGACGATCTCCGGGATAAGTCACTTTTACGTGAGTGATATAGGCCTGTCCGTTCGATGTTCGGCGTTCTATCACCAAACAGGCGGTTCCGTTGGGAATGGCCAGCGCTTCAGCCACGCGCTTGTCTGCCGCTATCGCACGGATGCGATGTTCGGCGGCACTCCAGGGCACCATCTGCAACAGCCATGATCCCGGCCCTGTCGTGGAAAAATCGGCATCCTTTGCTTCGGGCACGGTTGAGACGTTGATGACCCGCTCTTCAAGACAAAAGGGCGCGTCGGCGGCAAAGTGGCGGCAGGTCAACGAGAGGACCGAAGCACCCGCTTCCACACCCAGCATGGCCTGGTCGGCGGCGGTCGATGTCCGCAATTGGCGACGATCAAGCCGGTAAGCATAGATCAGCCCAAGCGCCTGCACCTCACGTTGAATGTCCTGAATTTCCAGAACGGCCGATTGCGCATGCGGCTGCGTCACGAAGGAGCCGGAACGGCGGCGGCGCTCGATCAGACCTTTCTTCACCAGCTCGCCCAAGGCCTTGTTCACGGTCATCCGTGAGCAGCCATAGTCCAGCGTCAGTTCGTGCTCGAAGGGAATGCGGTGGCCGGGCGGCCATTCGCCGGACAGAATACGCCCTTCGACATCGCCCATAATCCGCTCATGCAGTGATTTTTCCTGAACCCGAGGGGCGTCAGTCATAAGTTCGCTCGTCCTGTTGCATCGTGCGGTGATACCATCCCCCAACCTGCTTAGCCATATGGAGCATCATCACGGTTGAAAACCAAGTGGCGGCGGGCTTACACTCCCCTTGTTCCGGGCACGCAGATCGCAAGGGTCCGAACACGATATACGAGACCTCATGACCCGACAGAGACGCCGCACAATCATCCGCGCAAGGCGCACGGCAGCTGGCATTGCGCTTGTTGCCGCCATTTCCTTCATCGCGGGCATGACGGATGCGATCGGTGTGACCATGTCGGGAGATTTCGTATCCTTCATGACCGGAAACACGACCCGCGCAGCGCTCTCTCTGCAATCCGGCGATACGGACCATGGCCTGATCCTGCTGCTCGCGATTCTGATTTTCGTGGCGGGCAATGCGGGTGGCGTCATTATCGCGCAAACCTCGCAGCGGCGGCTTTTTACCGTTCTGTGCTCGGTCAGCCTTGCCATGGCCTGCGCCGCGCTGTTGCAGACCCGCGACATGACATTGGGGGCATTCTATCTCGTTGTTTTCGCCATGGGCATGATCAATGCTGCCGTTGAACATGTCGAGGGCCTGCCGATTGGCCTCACCTATGTGACCGGCGCGCTTTCCCGCTTCGGGCGCGGCATCGGGCGTTTCATTCTGGGTGAGCGCAAGCTGGACTGGACCATCCAGATCGTGCCGTGGATCGGCATGGTGACAGGGGCCATTTCAGGCGCAATTCTTGCGACCTTCGTTCAGGCTCAGGCACTCTTGATTGTCGCTTTGCTGATCTTTGCCCTCGCGCTCGCCAGCCTGCTCATGCCCCACGCTCTGAGCCGCCGGTTCCAGGCCAATGTGATGACCGGAACCGTCAGGCGGAAATAAGCCTATTTGGCGGAAATCGTCACGAATTTCGTGCCCCGGACACGCACGGTCATGATGCAGGGCGCGGTGTCGGTGCGCTCGCAAAAACGCGGGTGCATTTTCAACTCGAAGACCATGTTGCCGAAACGCATGATGAAGTCATAACCGTAGATTGTGGCGGTCGCGATCATCAGATAGCCGCCTTCCTTGACCTGCACATAGAAATTATAGGGGCAGCCATCCTCGTTGCAGCTGCGTCCCTTTTCGCCGTCGCAGGTCAGTTCGCCACGGTTGGTCAGTGCATCCATCAGCCCGTCATTGTTGATATCGAGGCGGGTCACAAAACCGGGGCCGAACTCCGCCACTTTGCACTCGGTGCGAAAGTGGTCTTTCTCGTAAATCTCGGGGTCGCTGACCAATTGCTGCTGGGCCTGCGCCATCATGGGAAACGCCAGAAGCACAAGCGTTTGAAGCGTAACGAAGAGAAGGCGTTTCACGGCATTTTCCTTTGGGTCTGTTTCCGCTATGGATGCGGCGGCATGGGGCATGTCATATTTGATCCGGCTGTGGATTCTATCCGGCGGCCCTTGCGTCACACTGACCGCGCAAACATTCGAGGAGCGCCTTTCCATGACCCTTCTGGCCTTTCTCGATTATGCCGGCGTTGCCGTTTTCGCAGCAACGGGTGCGCTCGCGGCCTCCCGCAAGCAGCTGGATTTCATTGGCTTTCTGTTTTTTGCGGCGGTGACAGGCATTGGCGGCGGTACGCTTCGCGATCTCGTTCTTGGCCGTGCTCCGGTATTCTGGGTTATCAACCCCACCTATATTCTGGTCTGTGCCGTCATCGCAGCCCTCGTCTATTTGACAGCCCATCTGCTGGAATCTCGCTACCGTCTCTTGATCTGGCTGGATGCCGTGGGCCTATCCGCCTATTGCGTGATGGGAGCCGCTAAAGGCTTGGCCGTTACCGGCTCGCCCACCGTGGCCATCGTGACCGGCACTATGACCGCGACCTTTGGGGGTCTGTTGCGTGATATTCTGGCTGGCGAACCCTCGGTACTTTTGAGGCCGGAGGTCTATATCAGCTGTGCCTTGGCGGGTGCCTGCGTGTTCACCGCCGCCCACGCCATCGGCATGCCACTTCTTGTCGCGTCTGCCGTCGGCGTGCTCACCGCCTTTGCCATTAGAAGCGGCGCGCTGATTTTCGGTTGGACATTCCCGCGCTACCATCCCCGCCCCGGCAGACCGCCTGAAGACGTCATGTAGGTCTCCCCATCGCCTCAATGCAAAAGGCGCCTTTCGGCGCCTCAGACAGTTCATCAATAAAGATCTGAAATTCTCAGTGCACGCTGATGGTGCGTAATTCATCTTCCGCAGCCTTGAAGAAGGTGCTGGAGCGATTGTCTGTCAGAAGGATTGGGGTACCATCCGCACCAAAGAGGGCCCATAGATCAAGGCCGGGATCGATATTGGGCGCTTCAGGGAAGCAGCGGTTCACTTCCTCGGCGCGTATCTTGCGGATATATCCAACCTCTCCTGCACCGATGTGAGCGAGCTGTGACTGGGTCAAACGCGCATGCGCTTCTTTCAAGAGCATAATCCGGCCTCCATATTCTTCAGACGTCGCGCCGCGGTGCGTCGCTTGGCGTGCAGAATCCTATTGTGAAACGGAAATGTTAATTTTTTTCACCACACTAGAGATTTCTGGTCGTGTGAGATCAATGGAAAGAAGGCCGTTGCGAAGGCGCGCAGCATTGACCTGCATCCCATCCGCCAGCACGAAGACGCGCTGGAACTGGCGTGCGGCAATGCCGCGATAGAGATAGTCCTTGGCATCCTGCTCTTGCTGGCGACCGCGAATGACCAGTTGGTTGTCTGCCGTGGTGACTTCCAGCTCATCCTCGGAAAAACCGGCAACCGCAATGGTGATGCGCAGGCGCTCCGGGCTCGCTCCATCGGCCACCAGCCGTTCAATATTGTAGGGTGGGTAACCGTCATTTGCCTTCGCCATCCGCTCCAGCGTTTTTTCCATGGCGTCGAAACCCAGCATCAACGGATGGGTGAATGGTGTCATACGGCTCATATCTCTTCAGTCCTTGTGCCCAAGCGACGATCGTCTGCCCCGTTTACGGCGGCATGCTTTCATATGGTAATATGGTGTTTGCAAAGCAAGAACGCCGTGGCGGGAAAAGTCTGAACCTCCGCATGCTTGACAAGCTTCCGAAACAGGCTTGAAAAGGCATGTCATACAAGAAACAGGACAATCATGGCCGAGCGCAGAAAAATCATCATCGACACCGACCCTGGACAGGACGACGCAGCCGCCATCATGCTGGCGTTGGCAAGCCCAGAGGAAATCGAAATTCTCGGCCTCTGTGCCGTTGCAGGCAATGTGCCGCTGAAGCTGACCAGCCGCAACATTCGCATCATGCTGGAACTGTGCAACCGCACCGACATTCCCGTCTACGAAGGCTGCGAGCGCCCGCTGGTGCGCGACCCCATTACCGCCGAACACGTGCATGGCAGCACCGGGCTGGATGGCCCGACCTTGCCGGAGCCAGTTCTGGCCGCGCAATCCCAAAACGCCATCGACTTCATCATCGAAACGATACGCCGTGAACCGGAAGGCACAATCACGCTGTGCACCCTCGGCGCGCTGACAAATATCGCAACCGCCTTGCAGAAGGCGCCCGACATTGCACCACGGATCAAGGAACTGGTGCTGATGGGCGGCGGCTTCTTTGAGGGTGGCAACATCACGCCAGCGGCGGAATTCAACATCTATGTCGATCCGCATGCAGCAGACATCGTGTTTCGCTCAGGCATTCCGCTGGTCATGATGCCGCTCGATGTGACGCACAAGCTGCTGACCACCAAGGCCCGCATTGCTGCCATCAGAGAAATCGGCACGCGCCCTGCCATTGCCATGGTGGAGATGCTGGAGTTCTTCGAGCGTTTCGACGTGGAAAAATACGGCTCCGATGGCGGACCGCTGCATGATCCGAGCGTCATCGCCTATCTGATCAAGCCGGAACTCTTCGATGGGCGCGATTGCAACGTCGAGATCGAGGTCAATTCCGAACTCACCATCGGCATGACCGTGGTCGACTGGTGGAAGGTGACAGGCCGCGAGCCGAACACCCGCGTCATGCGCGATGTGGATGCAGACGGCTTCTTCGCACTTCTGACCGAGCGCTTCGCCCGGATTTAAATCGGAAGGAGAGAGCCAATCGCTCTTTCTGCCGTCATATCAGGGCTTGTCCCGAGGATCTAATCACGGCCAATGTTGTGGTTCTTTAGATCCTCGGGTCAAGCCCGAGGATGACGAATTCTGTGCCTGTTGGCAGCATCAGTCAAAGCTCATAGAAATCCGCAATGACCTTCCAGGCATCTTCGGCCGTTTCGGCGAAATGCAGGAGATCCATATCATCGGGTGCAATCGTGCCGAAATCGGCAAGCGCCTCGAAATTGATGATGGACCGCCAGAAGGCCTCACCGAACAGGATCAGCGGGATGGGTGCCATGCGCTTGGTCTGGATCAGGGTCAGCGTTTCAAACAGCTCATCCAGCGTGCCGAAGCCGCCCGGAAACACCACCACAGCCTTGGCGCGCATGAGGAAATGCATTTTGCGAATGGCGAAATAGTGGAAGTTGAAGCTGAGTTCCGGGGTCACATGCGGATTGGGTGCCTGTTCATGCGGCAACAGGATGTTGAGGCCGATGGATGGCGCTCCGGCTTCCGCCGCACCGCGATTGCCCGCCTCCATCACACCCGGGCCACCGCCGGTCATCACGACATATTCGCGGTGATCCTGCTTTTCGGATTCCTTGGCGCAAAGCTTGGCGAACTTGCGGGCCTCGTCATAATAGACGGACGCAGCCTCGAGGTTTTTGCGCTGGGTTTCATTGCGGGCCGCCCAGGCATTGCCGCCGGGTTCTGGAATACGCGCGCCGCCAAACAGAACGACGGTGGAGTTGATGCCGCGCTCAGAAAGGATCATTTCCGGCTTCATCAATTCCAGCTGCAGCCGGATGGGGCGCAACTCTTCACGGCACAGAAAATCGGGGTCGGCGTAGGCAAGACGGTAGGTTGGCGAGACCGATTGCGGGGTCTGGGGAACGCCCTCCGCCTGCTGCTTGTCAGCGGAACTGGATTTCAACGGGTCCCAGGAGCCGTCCTTACGCCGCAACTTGCCGTTTTTCAGTCTTGCCATCTCAATGCCTTTCGTCTGCCTGCGCCAAATCACATTGACGCCCTTGAAACACTCGCTTAGAGCAATTGGCCATGTCCGGCCAGCGGTGCGGATATTCCCTTTATGTGACGATAGTCAGCGAAGTTTAAGGAATCCTCATGAGCATCTCGGATCTTGGCTCTCTTGAAACAATCATCGAATCTGCATTCGATAATCGTGACAGCGTCAACATATCGACCAAAGGCGAAATTCGCGATGCTGTCGAGACTTCCCTGAATCTGCTGGATGCCGGCCAGGTGCGTGTTGCCGAACGGCAGGCCGATGGCAAGTGGACCGTGAACCAGTGGCTGAAAAAGGCCGTGCTTTTGTCTTTCCGCCTCAACGACATGGACATCGTGACCGGCGGCCCGGGCGAATCCACCTGGTGGGACAAGGTGCCATCCAAATTCGAGAACTGGGGTGAAAACCAGTTCCGCGCAGCAGGCTTTCGCGCTGTACCAAACGCTGTCGTGAGACGCTCGGCCTACATCGGCAAGAATGTTGTCCTGATGCCATCCTTCGTCAATCTTGGCGCCCATGTCGGTGAAGGCACGATGGTTGACACATGGGCAACCGTCGGCTCCTGCGCGCAGATCGGGAAGCATGTACACCTGTCCGGCGGCGTCGGCATTGGTGGCGTTCTGGAGCCTCTTCAGGCCGGACCGACCATCATCGAAGACAATTGCTTCATCGGTGCACGCTCGGAAGTGGTCGAAGGCTGCATCATTCGCGAAGGTGCGGTTCTCGGTATGGGCGTCTATATCGGACAGTCCACCAAGATCGTCGATCGCGCCACCGGCTCCATCACCTACGGCGAAGTGCCGCCTTACTCCGTGGTCGTTGCTGGCACCATGCCGGGCAAGCCCTTCCCCAATGGCGAGATGGGGCCAAGCCTCTATTGCGCCGTCATCGTCAAGACCGTCGATGAGAAGACCCGTTCCAAGACCGGCATCAACGAGTTGCTGCGCGACTGACAAGAGTAGACTGACCCCATGAATGCCCCCGATCCCGTCGCCAATCTCGCCGCTCTCATCCGTTGCCCTTCGGTCACGCCAGTAGAAGGTGGAGCACTAACGCTGCTCGACACGCTGCTGACACCGCTGGGCTTTGCCGTGGAGCGCGTAATGGCGACGGAAGAGGGTACGCCTGACGTCGAAAACCTCTATGCACGCATCGGCACGAAAGGTCCGCATCTGATGTTTGCGGGCCATACCGATGTGGTGCCGGTGGGCGATGAGGCGGCCTGGAGCCATCCACCTTTCTCGGCAGAGATCGCTCATGGTGAGATGTTTGGTCGAGGTGCTGTGGACATGAAAGGCGGTATCGCCTGTTTCATCGCAGCCATTGCCCGCCACATCGAAAAGCACGGTGCACCTGACGGGTCGGTCTCCTTCCTCATCACCGGTGACGAGGAGGGGCCATCGATCAACGGCACATCCAAACTGTTGGAATGGGCCGCTGCCAAGGGCGAAACATGGGACGCCTGCATTGTGGGTGAACCGACCAACCCCGACCGCCTTGGCGACATGATCAAGATCGGCCGTCGCGGATCACTGTCCGGTCGCATCACCGTCCATGGCGTTCAGGGCCACGCGGCCTATCCGCATCTGGCCGATAATCCCGTTCGCGGCCTTCTGCAGCTCACCCACGCGCTGATGGACCCGCCATTCGATCAGGGAACCGACAATTTCCAGCCATCCAACCTGGAAGTGACGACCATCGATACCGGCAACCCGGCAACGAACGTCATTCCGGCCAAGGCGACGGCTGCCTTCAATATCCGCTTCAACGATACGTGGACAGCGGAGACCGTGCGCGCCGAAATTATCCGCCGTCTGGATGAAGCCGCCGCCGATGGTGCGCTTCGCCCGGATCGCACGCCGGTCAAATACGATATCGTCTGGGCAGATCGTCCAGCTCATGTCTTCCTGACGCGCAACAACGCGCTCATCTCATCGCTCTCAGGCGCTGTGGCCGAAGTCACCGGCAATGAGCCCAAGCTATCGACGACCGGCGGCACGTCGGATGCGCGTTTCATCAAGGATTATTGCCCGGTGGTGGAATTCGGCCTCGTCGGCCAGACCATGCACATGGTGGACGAGCGCGTGGCCGTTGCCGATCTCGAAACGCTGACGCGCATCTATGAGACCTTCCTGCAACGCTGGTTCAGCCATGCCATCGCGGAGTGAAGTCGCGCTCTATATGAGAGGCCTGTGGCTGCTGTTTCTGGGCGATCCAGCCGGGGGACGTCTGCTGGACCTCTCCGACCGTGGAATGACGCGGTCCTTTTATGCCGCACTTCTCTGCCTGCCATCCATGGCGCTGTCCTGGTACTGGTGGCATGAGGCCTATGTTTCCGTCTTGCCGAAGGGCGTCGGCACCGGCGGCCTGTTCTTCGTGCGGCTGGCCATGGTCGAGGCAATCTGCTGGATGGTGCCCTTGATCCTCATCGGGCTTTTGCTGATGTCATTTGGCGCCAAGCAGAAGTTTTCGGCCCTCATCGTCGTCGCCAACTGGCTGTCGCTGCCGTTTTCCTACGCCTATGCGGCGCTGATCCTCATCGCGCTGCTCGTCCCCTCCTTGCAGGGACTGATTGCGATCCTGTGGTTTTCGCTGCTGCTGACGCTGGTGTTCAGCTTCTCGCGGATCGTAAAGTTTTTCGTGCGTGAACAGCCCTTGCTAGTGGCCGCGATCGTCATGACGCTGCTCATTCCCGGCATGCTTCTCTCAGAGCTGTTGCAACGGTTTCTCGGCGTCTATCCGAGCTGATCCGCCGATGCGATCACGATAGATCGTCACCGTCAGCCGCCAACTCAGGTCTTGGCTGTCGCGGCGGTATCACATCGGGATAATCCACCTGCATGAAATAGAGGCCCTCGGGCGGCGCAACAGGGCCGCAGGCCTTGCGATCTCGGGCCTCAAGGGCCGCCTTCACATCATCCACTGTCATGCCGCCATCCCCCGCCAGTTTCAGAGTGCCGGCAAAGGAGCGGATCTGATTGTGCAGGAAGCTTTGCGCCGTAGCGCGGATTTCGATCAGGTCGCCATCGCGTGTCACATCCAGCCGGTCAAGCGTGCGCACCGGGCTGTTTGCCTGACAGTGCACGGAGCGGAATGTCGTGAAATCATGTCGCCCGACCAGCGTCTGCGCTGCCGCGTGCATGGCCTCATGGTCAAGGTCTTTGGATACCCACCATGCGCGCTTGTGTTCCAGCGCCAACCGCGATTTGCGACAGATGATGCGGTAAAGATAATGGCGGCGAAGGGCTGAAAAGCGTGCGTCGAAATCCTGCGTGACCGCTGCGACGTCAAGAATCGACACCGCCTCGCCCGCCATGGCCAGATGGGCGTTCAGCGCATTGCGCAGCTTGTAGGGTTCCCACTCCCGCGTCAGATCCACATGGGTGACCTGCCCCTTGGCGTGAACACCGGAATCGGTGCGACCAGCGCCGCGAAAGCTGACGGTTTCTTCTGTCAGCGACAGAACGGCAGCCTCCAGCGCGCCCTGCACGGAGGGGCCGTTGGTCTGTCGCTGCCAACCGTAATAGGGAGAACCATCATATTCGACGGTCATGCGAAAGCGTGGCATCAGCCGAGCCTCGTTCCGACAGAGACCTTGGTGCCGCGCAGAAAATCATCCGCCAGCATGGGCTTGCCGCCGGCCTTTTGCAGGCGCAAAAGGCGAACTGCACCGCTGCCACAGGCAACTGTCAGGGCATCATCCAAAACCGACCCCGCCTCGCCCATGCCGCTCGCAACCTGCGATTCCAGCACCTTCACGCGCTCGGCCTTGCCGCCTATATCCATTTCGAACCATGCGCCGGGAAAGGGCGAAAGGCCCCTGATGTGGTTGTGCACATCCTGACTGGAGCGGGAAAAATCGATGCGGGTTTCACCCTTGTCGATCTTGGCCGCGTAGACCACACCCTCCTCCGGCTGCGGCGTGACAGGCAGATCGCCATCTTCGAGCTTCAGCATCGCCTCGCGCATCAGCCGCGCACCCGCCAGCATGAGACTGTCATGCAGCGCGCCGGCTGTCATGTCAGCCGTAATCGTGATGCGTGCTGTGAGTGCGACGGGGCCGGTGTCCAGCCCCTTTTCCATCTGCATCACCATAATGCCGGTTTCCGTATCACCTGCCATGATGGCACGCTGAATGGGGGCGGCACCGCGCCAGCGCGGCAGGAGTGAGGCATGGCCATTATAGCAGCCGAGGCGCGTGCCGCTCAAAATGGCATCCGGCAATAGCAAGCCGTAGGCCACGACAACCGCCACATCGGCATTGAAGTCCCTGAACGTCGCCCGGTCTTCTTCCGCCTTGAAATTGAGAGGTGTCAGAACCGGAATGCCGAGCAATTCGGCGGCCTGATGGACAGGTGACTTCTGGAGATCAAGGCCACGACGTCCGCCGGGGCGCGGCGGCTGCGTATAAACCGCCACGATCTCATGGCCTGCATCGACAAGGGCGCGCAAGGTGGGAACGGAAAAGTCCGGTGTACCCATGAAAATGATGCGAAGTGCCATGGATGCCCCCTGTCCCGCAGATGTACCCGTCGATCTAAAGAGATCGGCGGATCAGAATTTTGCGCGGGCCGCTTTGGTGAATTTCTTGATGACCATTTCCCGCTTCAATCGGGAAATGTGGTCGATGAACAGCACACCGTTCAGATGGTCGATCTCGTGTTGCAGACAGGTTGCCAGCAAACCGTCAGCCTCAAGCGTCTGCTTCTTGCCGTCGCGGTCGATATAAGCCAATGTCAGGGCAGCTGGGCGCTCCACCTCGGCGTAATAATCCGGGATCGAAAGACAACCCTCCTCATAGGTCGAAATATCATCCGACACGGTGAGGATTTCAGGATTGATGAAAACGATTGGCTTGCGGTCTTCATCCTCGCGCGAGATATCGATGACAAGCATGCGGCGCGGCACGCCGATCTGAATGGCGGCAAGGCCAATGCCCGGCGCATCATACATGGTTTCCAGCATGTCATCGGCCAGACGCGTGATCTCGGCATCCACCTGTTCGATGGGCTTGGATTGCTGGCGCAGCAAAGGATCAGGCAAAATAATAAGAGGTTTGATCGTCATGGCTTCCCCATAACGCATCTCTTCTTTCGAGGAAACAAAAAATAGAAGGCACCATTCACGGCCCGAAAGACGAAAAAGCGGACTCATTTACGCCGTGGAAATGTTCATGCTTTGATCTGACGAATCACGGGAAATCTGTTAGATTTGCTTATGAACATTGATTTTAACGCTCTTGGTACGACAGCTTTCAGTCTTGGTGGCAACGACATATCGGTTGGCGCAATGCTCGCCCTTCTCCTTGTCGGGTGTCTTGTCGCGGCGATCCTTATCTTCCGAAGGCCGCCGGTGGTAGACCAGTCACGGGATGAAATCACCGAACTTTTGCGAACCCAGTCGGAATTGCACGGCCGCATCGCCGCCATGACGGAGAGCCTCAGCGCCCGTCAAAACGAAATGAGCCAGACGCTGAACGACCGTCTGGACGGCATGTCGCAGCGGATCGGCACGACCTTGACGGAGCAGACCCGCTCCACCCATGAAAATCTCAGCAAGCTGCAGGAGAGACTTGCGGTCATCGATGCTGCGCAGGGCAATATTCAGGATCTGGCCAAGGATGTGATCGGTCTGCAGGCTATCCTTTCCAACAAGCAGACACGCGGCGCCTTCGGCCAAGCGCGTATGGAAGCCCTCATTGCCGACGCCCTGCCCTCCGGCTCCTATAGCTTGCAGCCCACGCTTTCTAACGGATTTCGACCCGATTGCACCATCAGAATGCCCAACAATGCACCGCCGCTGGTGATTGATGCAAAGTTTCCGCTCGAAGCCTGGAATGCACTGAAAGCCGATGATTCGCCTGAGGCAAAGCGGGCCGCCACGCAGCAGTTTCGTCGCGACATGGAAGTGCATATTCGTGATGTCGCCGACAAATATCTGATTTCGGGCGAAACGCAGGACACCGCCTTTATCTTCGTGCCCTCGGAATCGATCTTTGCCGATATTCACCAACATTTTGAAAATCTGGTCCAGCGTGCGCACCGCTCCCGCGTGGTCATTGTTTCCCCGTCCCTCCTGATGCTGTCCGTGCAGGTCATCCAATCGGTGCTGAAGGACCAGCGGATGCGCGAACAGGCTCACCTCATTCAGGGTGAAGTGGCCCTGTTGATGGATGATGTGCGGCGGCTGGATGAGCGGACGCGCAAATTGCAGTCGCATTTCGGGCTGGTGCAAAAGGACGTGGACATGATGTTGACCTCGTCTGACAAGGTTCTGGCGCGCGGTGTCAAAATCGAGAGCCTGGATTTTGCGCCCTCGCAAAAGGAAATCGCTCATCTGGAAGCCGAGCAGCTGCGCCGCATTTCAGAGGTTCGCGCCGGTTCTGCCAAGCTGAGGGTGGTTGACGACGAGTGATACACCCGGCAAAGTCGCCGTCTGTTTCGACTTCGTTTTTACCCCCTTTGGAATGACCCGCATGATCACAGTTTTCGGCTCCATCAACATGGACCTCGTCGCCATATCCGACCGCCTGCCAAAGCCCGGCGAGACCGTGACCGGCAAATCCTTCTCGACCGCCGCCGGTGGCAAGGGCGCCAATCAGGCGCTGGCCGCCCGTCGGGCCGGTGCTACCGTTAAAATGGCTGGTGCCATTGGTGATGATGCGTTCGCCGCGCCCGCCTTGACGCTTCTTCGTGATGCGAGAGCGGATCTGTCGCTCATCAAGACCGTGGCCGTGCCAACCGGAACCGCCGTTATCCTGATTGGCGAAGGCGGGGAAAACATGATTTCGGTCATTCCCGCCGCCAATGGCGAAGTTTCGCCCGAAGATGCAGACCGCGCAATCTCTGAAATGGCAGCAGGCGATATTCTGATGCTGCAGTTCGAGGTGCCTGCAGATGCCATCGAGGCCGCGCTCAAAGCCGCCAAGGCGAAACGCGTCACGACCATCATCAACACGGCACCGTTGACTTCGCATGCGCAGCGCCTGTCGCGCATGGCTGATATCGTGATCGCCAACGAGACGGAGTTCGAGCTGCTGATCGGGAAGGATAATCTCTCCGCCGACCAGCGGGAAAAAGAGCTTGTCTCTCTTCACAATGAAACCGGACAGACGCTCATCGTCACACTGGGTGCAGAAGGCGTCATCGCCATTCGCAATGGAAAGCTGGTCAAGGCAAAGGGCCTGAAGATTGAGCCCGTGGATACGGTCGGCGCTGGCGACACGTTCTGCGGTTATCTCGCGGCCAGCCTTGATGCTGGTCTCGATTTTGAAGCCGCACTGCGCCGCGCTGCTGTTGCTGGCTCACTGGCCTGCACTCGCCCAGGCGCACAGCCATCCATCCCCGTCGCATCCGAGGTGGACGCGAACATCTGATCAGCAATCAGGTACGGATAAAGGTGAGATAGGCGGAGCTGCGACCCTCGCGCTTCGCCTTGTTCTCGTAGCGTGTGCCCGGCCATGTTGCGAATGGCGTTGTCCAGTCGGCAGAGGTCTGCGCTGTCCATTCAAAACCGCCATGGCGCGCACAATGCTGCAGTGTCCAGTTGAGATAGGTATCGATATCGGAGGCGAAACAGAACTTCGCGCCGGGTTTCAGCACACGGTGAAACCGCGCTAGATTGACGTCCGAGACGAAACGGCGCTTCCAGTGCTTCTTCTTTGGCCATGGGTCCGGATAGAGAAGATCGATGTGATCAATGGACGCATCCGGCAACCAGTCCAGCACCTGCGTCGCGTCATCATCATAAAGGCGGATGTTCATCAGTTCCCGCTCGCGGACCGAGCCCAGCAATTTTGCCATGGAATTGACGAAGGGCTCGACGCCGATAAACCCCGTGCCTGGGTTTTCACCCGCGCGGTGAATGAGATGCTCGCCTCCGCCAAAGCCGATTTCGAGCCGGATGGATTTCACATCGGCCGGAAACAGTGCCGCAAGCGTCTGGGGTGGAGGCGTCGCAAGGTCGAGCTTCAGCAATGGCAAGAGGTTCTCGATGGAATCAGCCTGCTGCTCGCGCAGAGGCTTGCCTTTGCGCCGACCAAAAAACGCTTCCGTTGAGCGTGAGCGTCGTTCTTCCGTCATTTCCACACTCTCATGCAAATGGAGAACCCGCACCGTGCCTTCCATGGCACCGCGCGGGTTTCAAATTTTTCAAACCATATCTCTCAATCAGCGATGATTGACAAGCCTTATGCGGCTTTCAAAGCATCCTTGAGCGGCTTGACCAGATCGAGCTTCTCCCAGGAGAAGGAACCGTCACGGCCAGCCTTGCGGCCGAAATGACCGTAGGAAGATGTCTTGGCATAGATCGGCTTGTTGAGGTCAAGATGACGACGAATGCCCGATGGCGAGAGGTCGATGACCTTGCGGATCGCGGCTTCGACTTCATCTTCGCTGAGTGTGCCAGTCTGGTGAAAATCAACATAGACGGACAGAGGCTGAGCAACGCCGATGGCGTAAGACAGCTGGATCGTGCAACGATCTGCCAGTCCTGCTGCAACAACGTTCTTGGCAATATAGCGCGCCGCATAGGCTGCCGAACGGTCAACCTTTGTGGTGTCCTTGCCGGAAAACGCACCGCCGCCATGGGGGGCTGCGCCACCATAGGTGTCCACGATGATCTTGCGTCCGGTCAGACCCGCATCGCCATCAGGACCGCCAATCACGAACTTGCCGGTCGGGTTGATGTACCACTGGCAATCATCGGCAATCTTCAGATCACCCAATGCTTCGCGGATATAGGGCTCAACGACGGAGCGAACCTTCTTGGAGTCCCAGCTTGCGTCCAGATGCTGCGTCGACAGAACGATGGAAACGGCTTCGGACGCCTTTCCATCGACGTAACGCACGGTAACCTGGCTCTTGGCGTCAGGACCAAGCTTTGCAGCTTCGCCTTCGCCGCTTTTACGGGCCGTGGCCAGAAGCTGAAGGATGCGGTGCGAATAATAGATCGGCGCCGGCATCAGATCAGGCGTTTCCTTGCAGGCGTAACCGAACATGATGCCCTGGTCGCCAGCGCCTTCATCACCCTGCTTGTCGGATGCGTTATCCACGCCCTGCGCAATATCAGCCGACTGCGGGTGCAGCAAAACGTCGATCTTTGCGGTCTTCCAATGGAAGCCTTCCTGCTCGTAACCGATATCGCGGATGGCCTTGCGGGCTGCGGCCTTGAACTTGGCAGGGTTGATGACCGGATGGCCCTTCGCGTCATTGACGACCTTGCCGTCCTTGTCCTTCTTCAAAAGTGTATCGGGAACACGCACTTCACCGGCGATGACAACGCGGTTGGTTGTGGCCAGCGTCTCGCATGCGATGCGCACAGTCCAGGGATCAACCCCGGTCTTGGCGGCTTCGCGGTAAATGAGATCAACGATTTCATCGGAAATGCGGTCACAAACCTTGTCAGGGTGACCTTCAGCAACGGACTCGCTGGTGAATAGGTAGTTGGCACGCATGCGGGATTCCCCTCAAAGAAACGGTCCTGATTTGTTAGTCAAATTGTGTGGAAAAAACAAGGACACAACGACATAAATATATCTTTATATCGGAATTCCTAAAATCATCCTTACCTAAACAGAAACAGGACCGCCCAATAAAAAACGGCCCCGAAGGACCGTTTGAAATGCGACAACTGAGCCGATGATCTTACTCGGCATCGCCTTCGGCCGCCAAGGCCTTGACGAGATCGACGATGCGGCGGCGCACCTTCGGGTCTGTGATCTTCACGAATGCGCGGTTCAACTGCAGGCCTTCCGAGGAGGAGAGGAAGTCCACGACATAATTGGAACTGCTGGCTTCCGCCATGCCGGTTGGCGTGACACCCTGATCGCCTGGCGCATCTTCAAAGAAGAACGACACGGGCACATTCAAGATACCGGAAATATTCTGAAGACGGCTCGCGCCAACCCGGTTCGTTCCTTTTTCGTATTTCTGAATTTGCTGGAACGTAATGCCGAGGCTTTCGCCGAGTTTTTCCTGGCTCATACCCAGCATGGTCCGACGAAGGCGGATACGGCTTCCGACATGAATGTCGATTGGGTTCGGCTTCTTCTTATTCTCTGTCATTTATTAAGGTCCTGACATTCAGTTCTTCGGTTTATCGACTACACGCCTGTTCAAATCCTGAATTTCTGGATTGTCACCGCACGCAATATATCATGTGCGTTGTGCAACCTGACAAGTTCACTATGCAATTTTAGGGGTTTTGGGTCAATTCTTACGTTTCATCAAACCTATCCGCGAAAACACTGATATTACGAGCAATATTGCAAAGAACAACCAAAAGTATATTTGTCGCATATCGTCAATAAGCACACCAGTAGCGGCACCACTTAAAGTGGAATCAATTATCCCTGTTTGACCATAGTCAAGTCCTGCGACAATTCGCCCCACTGCGTCAATTGCGGCAGAAATACCCGTATTTGCGGCACGAATCACCGGCAGCCCTGTCTCGACGGCACGGATGCGCGCCTGCTGCAAATGCTGATAAGGTCCCGGCGTATTTCCGAACCAACCGTCATTCGTGACATTGAGAATGGCGGTCGATGTCGCGATATCCTTGGGTACTTCGCCGGGGAAAATGATCTCGTAGCAAATGAACGAATAGAGTTTCTTGCCCGATGGCAGCGTGATCGGCTCACGCGTCGCCGCCGATGAAAACCCGCCGGGGAGGTTGATCAAATTCTGGATGCCAAAACGGCGCAGGATATTTTCAAACGGAACATACTCACCGAAGGGAACGAGGTGAACCTTATCCGTCGCGCCAATGATCTGGCCCTCGCTGTCGATCGCGTAGACGGAATTGTAGTAGCGGGTTTCCTGCCCAGCTCCTGCATCTTCCATCCGCACGGCACCCGTCAGCAAAATCTGTCCGTCAGACAGGGTCTTTGCGATTTCCTGAAGGGCATCGGGGTTCTGCGTCAGAATAAAAGGGACGGATGTTTCGGGCCATACAATGATGTCAGGAACTTTCTGGCCAGATGTTGGTGGCAGTGCCGAGAGGCGCAGATGCTCCTTGAAGATCTCGGTGCGGTCGGCGTTGAGCATCTTGCGGGACTGGTCGATCCCCGGCTGCACGATTCTGACCGTCAAGGCATCGCTATCGGCGACCAGCGGCTGGTTCAATCGATAGGCGCCATAGCCCAGATGCGCGGCCAACATTGCCACGGCGATACAGAGGCCGGGAATCATGCCTTTTTTGGTGCCCAGAAGTGCCGGGCTGGCGAAGACGAAGACTGCCAGCATCGACATGCCGAAAATGCCGATCAGGTTCGATGTCTGCATCATCAGCGGAACGGGCATCAAACCAAATCCGACGCTGTTCCAGGGAAATCCGGTCAGAACAAAGCTGCGCAACCACTCGATCAGACCGAAGGCTGCGGCAAGAGCGGCAATCCGGCCCCAACCATCGGACCAGAGCATATTGGCCAGCATGACGGCAAACCCGTAAAAAATGGCAAGACAGGCGGGCAGGCCAAGAATGGCAAGGGGCAAGGCCCAGGCAAATTCGTCCGCTTCCAGAAGCAGCGCATTTCCCATCCACCACAGGCCAGCCACGAAATAGCCCAGCCCGAAAAGCCAGCCGATTGTGAATGTCTTCCAGCCGCGGGACCACGCGCCGCCATCGGGGTTTCCGGTGGCACCGTCAATCAACCAGACAAGAAGCGTGAAGGATACAAAAAGAGCTGCGAAGAACCCGAAGGGCGGAAAGGCCAGCGCGCCGATTGCACCCGCGGCGATGGTCAGGGCTACCCGGCCAAAACCATTGCTCAACATGATCTTGCCCGCCAGCCGTTCCATGTCATCTCCAAGCCTGAAGGCGCCGCAAGGCGTTGATCCACGGAAAACGCACCGCTCGCCTACGGCTGTAATGTAAAAAAAAGCGCCCGTCCACCGCGTGCCGTCTCGTCAGGGCCAAGGCTTGCCGCACCGGGCATGCGAAAACCCCGAAGCCAAGTCAGGGGTTTCCAAGATCCAACTATGTAAGCCTGAGATCAGACGCTCGCATTGTCAGAGCGGTTTTGCGGTGACGGCAAAGACAGCACAACATGGCTTGCAGCATTGGCCGGTGCCTGGTCATCTTCACCTTCGGACGACTGGTTGCGCACGATGCGAACACCCTTGATGCGGCGAGAATCAGCGTCGAGAATGTGGAATTCGAAACCGGGAACGGCACGAACCACTTCACCCTTCACCGGAATTCGGCCAAGCGCAAAGAAGATCAGCCCGCCCAGCGTATCGATTTCCTCGATATGCTCACGCACGTCGAAATCATGCCCAATGGCCTCGGCAAGCTCGGTCAACTCAGCGCGCGCATCGGCGATAAACACACCGTCAGACAGGCGCGAGAACATCGTCTCGTCCTTGTCGTGCTCGTCGTCAATATCGCCAATCACCATCTCGACAATATCTTCATGGCTCACGAGACCGTCCGTGCCGCCATATTCGTCGATGACCAATGCCAGCTGTGTGCGCTGGGCCTGCATGGTTTTCAGCAAGGTGGAGGCCAGCATGGATGATGGCACGAAGAGAATTTTGCGCACTAGACCGGCGTCGGCCAGCGTCTTTTCCAGATCGACCCGGGCAAGGTCAAAATTCGAGCGGGGAGACTTTGCAACCCGTGCGCCCTCATTTGCAACGGCGCGCGAGCCGACGCGGCGCTTGTTGCGGGCCTGCTTGCCAATAAAGGCCAGCAGGTCGCGAATATGAATCATGCCCTTAGGATTATCCAGTGTCTCATCATAGACAGGCATTCGCGAGCGACCGGTTTCCTCAAACAGGATCATCGCTTCACCAACGGTCATGTCCTGATCAAGCCCATCAATATCCACACGCGGGATCATGATGTCTTCGACGCGCACTTCCCGGAAACGCAGGATATTGTTGAGCATCGCCCGTTCTTCAGGCGTAAAGGCGGCACCGATTTCGGTGTCGGTCATCAATGCGTCGGTGATGTCTTCACGAAGACGCTCGCCCTGCGATGGCTTCAAGAGCCGCGAGATGCGAGACCAGATGCTTGCCCTG
Source organism: Rhizobium sp. WCS2018Hpa-16 (assembly GCF_031843705.1). NCBI lineage: Bacteria > Pseudomonadati > Pseudomonadota > Alphaproteobacteria > Hyphomicrobiales > Rhizobiaceae > Rhizobium > Rhizobium sp. WCS2018Hpa-16. The sequence continues at coordinate 137,633 of NZ_JAVTIX010000002.1, read as the reverse complement.
GGCTTTGGCTGATAGTCCTGACGTAAGGGACTACTGCCTTCCTCCGATGAGGATTGTTCCCCGGTGTCTTTGCCCTCGAGGGGCGGTCGTGCCGAATGTTCGCTCATGGTCCCAAACTGTTAAATCAAAGCGGTTCCTGGCCCGCATAAGGATCAGATAGACCAAGCTTGGCCAAAATGCGAGTCTCAAGCTCTTCCATTTCTTCCGCGTCTTCGGTTTCGATGTGGTCGTAGCCGAAAAGATGAAGGAATCCATGGACCAGAAGGTGCGTTAAATGATCATCGAAACTCTTTTCGAGATCGCGTGCTTCACGCTCAACGGTCTCAAAAGCGATGATGATATCGCCCAGCATCGGCCCGGGCATGTCTCCCGGTTCCAGGGGATAGGCCGGAAAAGACAGCACATTGGTCGGCTTGTCCATGTCACGCCATTCCGCATTGATCTCGCGGATTGACGCATCATCGGTAAAGACGAGCGACAATTCGGTCGTATCAGGCGGAAACGGCTGTTCTTCCTCAGCTTTCAGAAAATCAACAGCCAGATCCAAGACCCGGCTGCTGAACGCAAAAAGCTCTTCTTCCGATGGCCATTTTTCAGCTTCGACGCTGATCTGAATATCCAGTGACGTCATGTCTTGCTTCAGTTGCCCCTCGGCAGGCTTTCATCCGGCACAGCCGTCTGCGCTTCGTAGGCGCGGACGATGCGTGCGACCATCGGGTGGCGAACAACATCGACATCCTTGAAGCGAACGACAGAAACACCTTCGACGTCAGTCAGAATCTGAAGGGCATCAACGAGGCCGGATTTCATGCCGCGTGGCAAGTCCACCTGGCTTGGGTCGCCGGTTACGATCATGCGACCATTTTCGCCCAGACGCGTCAGAAACATCTTCATCTGCATGGTCGTCGTGTTCTGCGCTTCATCAAGGATGACGACAGCATTGGCGAGTGTGCGTCCACGCATGAAGGCAAGCGGCGCGATTTCGATGACACCCGCCTGAATGGCACGCTCCACCTTGTCACCCGGCATCATGTCGTAAAGCGCGTCATAAAGCGGGCGCAGATAGGGATCGACCTTTTCCTTCATGTCGCCGGGCAGAAAGCCCAGACGCTCACCGGCTTCAACAGCCGGGCGGGACAGAATGATGCGATCCACAACGCCGCGTTCCAGCAATTGCGCCGCATGCGCCACGGCGAGATAGGTCTTGCCGGTGCCTGCGGGGCCAACACCGAAGACGAGCTCCGACCGTTCCAGCGCCCGCATATAGACATCCTGCGTCGGCGTGCGGGCAGCGATGGTCTTTTTGCGGGTGGAAATCTGCGCCATGGAGACCTTGGCCTTGCGCTCCATCGTCGGCAGGGTCAGCTGATCGTCAGCTGCCATGGCCATGCGGATGGCGCCTTCGACGTCGGACACTTCAACGGTGCCGCCTTTTTGAAGGCGCTCGTAAAGGCTATCCAGTGCGCGCCGGGCCTGATTGGTGGCCACCAGCTCACCCGTGATGGCAACCGAATTGCCACGCGGGCGCGCGTCGATGTTCAAACGCTGTTCCAGCAATTTGAGGTTCTGATCGAACTGACCGAATAGCTCTCCGGCTATCCTGTTATTCTCGAACGTGAGGACGAAGTGATTGGCGTCGGTCGCGGCTGGGCGTGGCTGGCGCGATGGGGGTGATACCAATTCGGTTGCGTTCAAGCGGTCAGGCTCCCGTTCTTATCAGTGTGGGTCCCTCACTCTAGCTTCATGCCACCTCGGCAAACAAGCTGTTTGGACCCGTCGCGGTGATTCGTACATGAATAATGTCGCCGATTTTCATGTCGTTTGCATCAAGATTCACAGATTGCAGCCAAGGAGATCTTCCGATCAACTGACCGGGCATGCGGCCCGGCTTTTCCAGCAGCACATCCATGGTTTTACCAACCAGTGATCCAGCGAACTCATGCTGTTGCTTCAAGAGCAATGCCTGAAGGCGCTCTAGCCTCTCGGACTTCACATCTTCAGCCACCTGATCGGTCAAATCCGCACCCGGCGTGCCGGGGCGTGTCGAATATTTGAACGAGAAGGCCTGCGCGTATTTTACCTCTTCCACCATGGCCAGCGTGTCTTCGAAATCACGATCCGTCTCGCCGGGGAAGCCGACAATAAAGTCTCCAGACATGGCAATATCAGGGCGGGCGCCTCGAATCTTTTCGATAAGCCTAATATACTCATCGCCCGTATGGCGACGGTTCATGGCCTTGAGAATTCGATCCGAGCCGGATTGCACGGGAAGATGCAGATAAGGCATCAGGATGCGCAGGTCGCGATGCGCCTCGATCAGTCGCTCATCCATGTCACGCGGATGGCTGGTGGTGTAGCGCAGGCGGGCAATACCTGGAATTTCGGCCAGCCGATAGAGAAGTTCGGCAAGGCCCCATTGCTGGCCGTCAGGTCCTGCGGATCGCCACGCATTGACGTTCTGGCCAAGCAGCGTGATTTCCCGCACGCCGGAATCGGCCAGTCGCTTGGCTTCATCGACGATCTGCTGGACCGGCCTCGATACTTCCGATCCGCGCGTGTATGGCACTACGCAGAAGGTACAGAACTTGTCGCAGCCTTCCTGCACAGTCAAAAAGGCGGTGACGCCCCGCGCCCGGATCTTCGACTGTTCAGCCGCTGGCAGGTGCTCGAACTTATCCTCGACGGCGTAATCCGTTTCGATCACGCGCTCGCCACCTCGCACACGGCGCAGGGCCTCAGGCAGACGGTGATAGGTCTGCGGGCCGATCACAACATCCACGGCAGGTGCTCGGCGAAGAATTTCCTCGCCCTCAGCCTGGGCCACGCAACCGGCCACGCCGATCACGAATTCGCGGCCCTGCTCTTCGCGTGATTTTTTCATATCGCGCAAACGGCCGAGCGCGGAGTAGACCTTCTCCGCCGCCCTTTCACGGATATGACAGGTGTTGAGAAGCACCAGATCCGCCTCGTCAATGTTCTCGGTCGGCTCGTAACCGTCTTTGGTCAGAGCATCGCTCATGCGCACGGAATCATAGACGTTCATCTGACAGCCATAGGTCTTGATGAAGACCTTGCGGCTGTTGGTACCGTCGAAATGCGTGTTTGGGGCGGCCTCAAGGCCGATCATGTCCTGGGTCATGGCCGTTATCTAATGATTTTAACCGCTACATTAAACAGAAAAATGCGAGATCACCGCGACTTTCGCCAGCCGCCGCGCAAACTGAAATTCAGCAGGTCCCTCAGCGACGCCGTTGTCCTTGCGCTCAAGACCTTGCGATTATCGCCGCGATGGAAGGGAATGGTCTCTCCAAACGAAACATCGACATCGATAGCGCCCGCCTTCATCAAGGCAAACAGCGACGGGATCAGTCCGATCGTTCCCGGCCAGGCAATCACGCTGCGGTGGTATCTCCCCATTGCCATGCCGTTGATGCCGGTATAGGCGATGGCCACCGGCTGCACATGGACCATCTGCCCCGGCACCTGCTCGGCGGCGCTCGATGCCGCACCAAAGAGGGAGGACTTGATCGGCAACAGCCTGTTGCCATCCGACGTGGTTCCCTCGGGAAACAGAACGACGATTTCATCATCCGCCATTCGCTGGGCAATCTCGTTGACCTGCGCACCGGCGCTGCGCTTTTGCTCACGCGTGATGAAGATGGTTTTCTGCAGCCGTGCCAGAAGCCCGAAGACCGGCCAATCCCGCACTTCCGTCTTTGCGATGAAGGCAACATCGGCCACGCTGCCCAGTATCATGATATCTGTCCACGAGACGTGATTGACCACCAGAAGCAGCGGCTTTGAAGCCTCAACAAACCCGTGTGTATGAACCGTGATGCCCAGCGCGTGGCAAGCGATCCTGTGCCACGTTCTTGGCAGACGCCGCCGGATTGGCCAATCGAAGCAGAGGCCAAGCAGCTGAATCGGCAATAGAAACAGCGTGGCCACCGTCAGAACGACGATCAGGTAAATAAGCCGCAACCACTTCATCGCTTCATCCGCTCGTGGTCCCCTCGGGTTTCAGCGCTCGTCGGGCTTGAGAGGAACGCCATAAAGCTCCAGCCGGTGATCCACCAGCTTGAAACCGTGTTCACGCGCGATCTTTTCCTGAAGCGCTTCAATCTCTGGCGAATGAAACTCGATCACCACGCCATGCTTGAGGTCGATCAGATGATCGTGATGCTCTTCCGGCATGGTTTCATAGCGCGAGCGGCCATCACGGAAGTCATGCCGCTCAATAATGCCGGCATCTTCGAACAGTTTGACGGTGCGATAGACGGTGGAAATCGAAATGCGGGGATCGACCGCTGACGAGCGGCGATAGAGTTCCTCGACATCGGGATGATCGTCAGCGTCCTGGATCACGCGCGCAATCACACGACGCTGATCGGTCATGCGCATACCGCGCTCGGCACATAATTCTTCCAGGGTTTTGGAAAGGTCTATCACGTCGTCTGGCTTTCAGATGCTTCCGTTCGGATGGCGCTTGCGCGCTGCGTTCAATCCTTACACGAACTAGCGAAGATCACACTGCATGACAAGCGCCGTCGATTTCGTCCCATCTTTTGCCGTGTAATAGGCCGGTCTTTCGGCCACCGTTTTGAAACCGAGTTTCCTGTAAAGGCCGATGGCCGAGACATTGCCACCATCAACCTCCAGAAACATGGTTTCGGCACCGCGCATCATCGCCTCACGCATGACAGACTGCATCAGCCGCCAGCCCAGGCCAGAACGACCGAACTTCTCGCTGACAGCAAGCGTCAGGATTTCCGCCTCGCCTGCCGCCTCGCGGCACAGAACGAAACCGCCGAGCGGCTTGCTGAAAAACGCATTGGTCTGGCGCGCCACCATGCCGAACACACTGGATTGGCCCAGAAGGCCAGAGAACTCCGCGTCACTCCACGGACGCGGGAAGCGTTCCTGATGAAGCAAGGCCACGTCAGGGCAATCGGCGTGCTCCATGGCCAGAATTTCGAAATAGGGTTTCCAGCTGAGATAGTCGTCAAACATGTCAGGGTTTCATCCGCGGCTACACATGAATTGCCCGTATCAGGCTACCGGGCGACGTTCCAGTGCAAATCCGGTCTGCGGCTTGGCATCGGGTCCGCGCAGATAAAGCGGCGCTGGTTTGGGCATGCCTTGGGGTTTGCGCGCTGCAATGCGTGCCACCGTCACGATATCGAAATGATCAGGCCCGGAGCCGATTTCACCACCGACAAAAAGCGGCGCGGCCGAACCAATAATATCGCCCTTGAAATCGGCAAGCACGGCTTTTGCCTCATCCAGCCCCAGAAGGGCGGCATCGCCCAAGGGCTGCCCATCCGCATCAAACATCTGGAGATAGGCTTCATTCCGCTTGGCATCGAGCCCAACGGCCACGGCTCGACCGGGATTGTCTTGCAGATGACGGGCCGCCAGCGTTTCCAGCGTCGTCACGCCCACGGCCTCAACGCCAAGTGACAGGGCAAAGCCACGTGCTGCGGCGACACCCACGCGAATGCCGGTGAACGAACCCGGCCCGATGGTCACGCCGATCTTTTCCACGGCATCAAGCGTCAGCGACGCCTGGCCTAAAGCATCGTTGATGATGCCCATCAACAGCTCCGCATGGCCCTTGCCGATATTTTGGGTCACTTCACCCAGCACGACTTCGCCAGCGCTGTCATAAAGACAGGCAGAGCAATCCACACCTGATGTGTCGATGGAAAGAACGATCATCTTGAAAGCCGCCTCTGGTCAGACGGCCTCGACCTCTTGCACCTCAGGAACAAAGTGGCGCAGCAGGTTCTGAACGCCGTGCTTCAATGTTGCCGTGGAGGACGGGCAACCGGAGCATGCACCCTTCATATTAAGGAATACCGTGCCATCGCGGAAACCGCGGAAGGTGATATCGCCACCATCCTGCGCAACGGCAGGGCGCACGCGTGTTTCCAGCAGTTCCTTGATCGTGGCGACAATGGTTTCATCGCCAGCCTCGAAGAATTCTTCTTCCTCATCGGAAATCTCAGCCGCAACCGCCGTGCCCATCAATGGGCGACCGGACATGAAGTGCTCCATGATTGAACCGAGGATCGCTGGCTTCAGATGCTGCCACTCGGCACCATCCTTGCTGACGGTGATGAAGTCGAAGCCGTAATAGACGCCGGTCACGCCCGGAATTTCAAACAGCACCGAGGCCAGCGGCGAGGCTTGCGCCTGCGCGGCATTCAGGAATTCCGCCGTCCCGCTTTCAAGAACAACCTTGCCCGGAAGAAACTTCAAGGTGGCTGGGTTCGGTGTGGATTCCGTTTGAATGAACATGTCGATCTCCTACGGGACAGGCGTTGGCCATCCCGGAATTTAGAATACTTCCAAAGTATGCCGGACGAAGCCTGACTTCAAGTCCTGACATGATAAACCCATTCAAGAAATAAGCATCTCTTGTTTCAGGCTGGCGCGCTCTTTCTCAGCAAAGCGCGTCGATTTCCTCATCCGTCAAACTATCCGGCAGAACCGTGACAGGAATAGGGAACGCCGTTCCACGCCCGGCAATGGACGAAACCAGCGGTCCTGGGCCTTCCTTTGTTGAACCTGATGCCAGAACCAGGATGGCGATATCGCGATCCTCCTCGATCAGCCCGTGGATCTGTTCGGCCGCACTACCCTCGCGAATCACGGCTTCGGGCTCCAGCCCCACATTTTCGCGCACCTTCTGCGCAACTTTCGCCAGCGATGCCTCGGCTTCCTCACGGGCCTCGGCGCGCATGATCTGCTCTACGCCGAGCCACTGCTGGAAATCACCTTCCGGGATCACATAGAGAAGCACCAGAGCGCCGTTGGAATTCTTTGCGCGGCGACCGGCATAATGGACGGCCCTTTCGCATTCTGGCGTCCCGTCGATGACCACCAGAAATTTCCGGCGGTGTCCTTCGAGACGCGAAAGCCGTTTCGATACCATTGCCTACTCCTGTTTCCCCCGTCACGGCAAAGCCGCCCGACGCCCCGGGCGGACTTTATATCAAATTCCCGCGATTAAAAATGCTTCGTCAGACGGGAAATGATCCTCGCCTTAGCGAAGGAAGCCGATGATGTCGCGCACTTCATTCATCGTCTTTTCTGCAATGACCCCTGCCCGTTCGCCACCCTGCTTGAGGATCGCGTCGATATGGCTGACATCATCCAGAAGGCGGCGCATCTCGCTGTTGATCGGGGCGAGTACGTTCACGGCCAGATCGACAAGCGCCGGCTTGAAGGCCGAAAATTGCTGCCCGGCAAATTCGGTGAGGACATCAGCCTTCGTCTTGTCGGACAGGGCTGCATAGATACCGACAAGGTTCTCGGCCTCCGCACGGCCTTTCAGGCCCTCGACTTCGCTCGGCAACGCGTCCGGGTCCGTCTTCGCCTTCTTGATCTTGCGCGAAAGCGTGTCGACATCATCCATCAGGTTGATGCGCGACAGGTCCGACGGATCGGACTTCGACATTTTCTTTGTGCCGTCCTTGAGCGACATAACACGCGGGGCCGGACCACCGATGAGCGGCTCAACCATTGGGAAATAGGCGTGGACCGGCTCGTTACCGACGGTAATGTCGATGCCGAGGTTCGCATTTTTGATGTTGGCGCCAAAATCGATATTGAACTTCTGGGCGATGTCGCGGGCCAGTTCAAGATGCTGTTTCTGGTCATCGCCCACGGGAACGTGGGTGGCGCGATAGACCAGAATGTCAGCGGCCATCAGACTTGGATAGGCGAGCAGACCGAGCGAGACCTGTTCGGCATTCTTGCCCGACTTGTCCTTGAACTGCGTCATGCGCTCCATCCAGCCGATGCGCGCTACGCAGTTGAACACCCAGGCAAGTTCCGCATGCTGCGGAACGGCAGACTGGTTGAAGACGATATGCTTGACCGGATCGATACCCGCCGCGATGAAAGCGGCAGCAATCGAGCGCGTCTGCGCCTTCAGATCGCTGTGGACCAGTTGTGCGGTAATCGCGTGCATATCGACAACGCAATAGATGCAGTCATTGTCTTCCTGCAGCGCCACGAATTTGCGGATCGCGCCGAGATAATTGCCGAGGTGGAGATTTCCGGTTGGCTGGACGCCTGAGAAAACCAAAGGCTTGAATGCGTTCATGATCGTCCTCGAAAAGGCTTGTGGAGGGCCTTGCCTCATGTTTCAAATTGGCCGCGCTTATGCACCCGCAACAGCCTGTAATCAAGGAGTTTCGGTGAATTCAGCGCGCTGGCTGCAACAGATCCCATTTGTTGCCGTAGATATCGACGAAGACGGCCACAGAGCCATATGCCTCGTAGCGTGGCTCCTCCAGAAACTGGATGCCCCTTGCCGTCATGAGCGCAAAATCACCAGCAAAATCATCGGTGTGAAGAAAGAAGGCGACACGCTCGCCCGTCTGGTTGCCGATGGCCGCATCTTGTTGTGGGCCATCGGCCTGCGCCAGCAGCAGCCCAAATCCAAGGCTTTCCCTCGGTGTCACCACCACCCAACGCTTTCCGTCGGGAAGCGGCTCATCGGACACGCAGTCGAAGCCCAGCAGATCGCAATAGAAAGCCTTCGCCCTGTCGTAGTCATCAACGACGAGCGTGACCAAAGCGAGATGTCTGGACGACACAAAACTGGCCATCAAGTCTCCTTGTCTTCGACCACGGTCTTCGGTTTGCGTTTCAATCCCCGCTTGACCATGCCAAGGCTTGCGCCACCCGAGAGAAAGGCCAGTCCGAAATAAAGGACTGCGGCGACAAAAACGAGGCCGAGAAGCGTTCCGGCTCTGACCGGTATGGAGGCGGCGGATGACAACTCGAATGCGAAATAGGCAAGCGCGTAGTGGATGGCCAAGGCCATGAGTCCCGCGGCAATCAGAAGCCGGGGAATGCGGGTCAAAAGCGGAAGGTCGACTTTCCAATGGCCGCGCCACAGAAGCATGCCGAACAGCAGAGCCGCATTCACCCAGCCAGCGGTGATTTCAGCTGTCGCAATTCCAGGGCCGCCATAGGTCGGAAACAGGGTAAGCGCCATCGAGACATTCACGGCAACCGAGATGGCAGCAAAGATCATCGGTGTACGGGTGTCTTCACGGGCGAAGAAGCCCGGAATGAAGGCCTTGATCAGCACGAAGGCGGGAAGGCCAAGGCCATAGATCCCGAGGATTTCAGCCACGGTTCCTGTTGCGGATGCGGAGAAGTTACCGCGCTCATAGAGGAAGCGCACGATGGGCTCAGCCATGACCAGCAGGGCAGCGGCGGCAGGAAGGGTCAGGAACATCACGAATTCGACGGAGCGGTTTTGCAGATTGGCCGCTTCTACCTGATGTCCCCCGCGCAGTGCGCGGGCAAGCTCCGGCAGCAGCACCGTTGCCACGGCAATGCCGACCACACCCAATGGCAGCTGATAGATGCGGTCCGCATAGGCCATTGACGAGATGACGCCGTCCTTGCCAGAAGCGATGTTGGTGTTGATCAACAGGTTGATCTGCGTGATGCCGCCGGTGATCGCGGCAGGAAAGGCCAGCACCAGCAGGCGCTTGACGTTGCCGGTCATTCGCGGACGCCGAAAGCCGATCTTGATACCGGCGTTACGCACCGCAATCCAGACGATGGCCAATTGCACGAAACCAGCCGCCATAACGCCCCAGGAGAGCGCGAAGCCCACCTGCAACGGGTCATAATTCTTCCACCAGGCAAAACCCAGCACGCCGATAAGAATGATATTGAGGAAAACAGGCGCAATGGCCGCGGCGAAATAACGATGCAGAGAGTTCAGCATTCCGCCCATCATCGCCGCCAGCGACATGCAGGCAAGATAGGGGAACATGATCGTTGCAAGGCGAACGGTGTTATCGAATTTCGTGGGATCATCGACAAAGCCCGGCGCAATCACTGTGCGCACGATGAAGGGCATCGACACTTCCATCAGGATGGTCAGCACCATCAACACGGTAAAGAGAACGCCGAAAACCTCTTCCGAAAAGCGCTTCGCGCCTTCCATCCCGTTTGCTTCAATTTCCTTGGCAAAGAGTGGCACGAAGGCGGAGTTGAAGGCGCCCTCGGCAAAGAGACGACGGAACGTGTTGGGAAAACGGAATGCCGCATTGAAGGCATCTGCCACAGGCCCCGTGCCCACGGCTGCGGCCATCAGCATCTCACGCCCGAAGCCAAATAGGCGGCTACCGAGTGTGGCAAAGCCGACGGTTGCGAATTTCGCGATCAATCCCATTGTGTCGTCAAGCCTTCGCGGTGCGTGCAGCGGGCAGAGCCGCGACATCGGGATGGGCGATGATGCCCGATGGCATACGGTCGCGCAGTTCGTCTTCCTGCTCGGCCATAACGGCTTTCAGGCGTGAAGCGATGCTGGCCTGGCGGTTGTCGGTCATCACCTTCTGGCCGAAGAGATCGGTCACATAGAACGTATCGATGACCTTCTCGCCAAAGGTGGTGATGCGGGCAGAGGTGATGTCGAGCGACAGATCGGCCAGAACCGCCGTCATATCCGCCAACAGGCCCGGCCTGTCGAGGCATTCCACCTCAATCACCGAAAACTTGTTGGAAAGGCCGTTGGAGATGGTGACTGAGGGCGGAATGTTGAAGGTCTTGCTCTTCTTGCGGCTCTTGGTGCGCGTGGCGATGATTTCCGGAATGCCCTTTTTGCCCGCCAGAACCTCTTCGATCATCTTGCCGATCGTGTTGGCGCGGCGGGTCTCATCCTCATCGATGGGGAATTCGCGGTTGATGAGGATCGTATCAAGCGCACGCCCATCCGAGGTGGTGAAGATCTGCGCATCGGCAATGTTGGCACCGGCAGCGGCACAGGCCCCTGTTATGATGGACAGAAGGCGTGGATGGTCGGGAGCCAGAACGGTGATTTCGGTGATGGCGTGGAACGAGTGGGTCCGCACCATGGTCGACAGTGCTTTTTCCTGCTTGTCGGTCTCGCGCAGAAAGCGCGTGTGGCGGATCTGGTCGTCAAGATCGACAGACAGAAGGTAGGGCTCATAATGCAGGCCGGTATATTTGCGCCGTGCCTTCTGGCCCCAATCGGTCAGCGAATCGTAAAGCGCCTGGCGGGCGACCTTGGCACGCTCCTTGCGCGATGTTTCCGAAAAGCCACCTGACAGCAACAGCTCGGTTTCATAATAGAGCGTGCGCAAAAGCTGGCCCTTCCAGCCGTTCCACACATCAGGCCCCACGGCCCTGATATCGCAAACGGTGAGGATCAGCAGCATTTTGAGCCGCTCCATCGATTGCACCTTGTCGGAAAAGTCGGTGATCGTCTTGCGGTCGTGCAAGTCACGTGTCTGCGCCACCATCGACATCAGCAGATGCTGCTCGATGAGCCAGACCACCGTTTCGGTCTGCTTGCTGGAAAGGCGGAAGCGCTGGCAAAGCTTGCGCGCCACCCGCGCACCGGCAATGGAGTGATCCTCCTGCCGACCCTTGGCCACATCATGCAGCAACACAGCCACATAGAGCACCTCGCGGTCTTCAATCGCCGGCATCAGCTGGTTGACGAGCGGGTGGGTATCGACCGCATGCCCCTTTTCGATTTCCGACAGCACGGCCACAGAGCGGATCAGGTGCTCGTCCACCGTATAGTGATGATACATGTTGAACTGCATCATCGCGACGATCTTGCCAAATTCCGGCATGAACTTGCCCAGAACACCCGCCTCGTTCATGCGCCGCAGCGTCAGCGCGGGGTCCCGCCTCGATGTCAGGATGGACAGAAACAGACGGTTGGCCTCTTCGCTTTCGCGCAGTTCATGGTTGATCAAGGCCATGGAACGGGTAACGACACGCAAGGCATCCGGGTGTAGTTCCAGATTGTTGATGTCAGCCACATGGAACAGCCTGATGATGCTGACAGGATCGTTGCGAAACACATCGGCATTGGCCAGCGCAATGCGGCCACGATCTTCCACGAACTGATCGGAGCCGGGTATCTTGCGCAGCCGGTGGGCAAAACGGCTGAAGACGCCCGAAAGGCCGGGCACATCCTTGGCCTGCCTGTCTTCCAGTGCCGCACACAGAATGCGGGTCAGGTCTCCCACGTCCTTCGCCACAAGGAAGTAGTGCTTCATGAAGCGTTCAACCGCCGACAGACCGGGGCGCGGCTGGTAATTCAGCGCGGCTGAAATCTCACGCTGAATGTCGAATGACAGGCGCTCTTCCGCCTTGCCGGTGATGAAATGCATCTGGCAGCGCACGGTCCAGAGAAAGTCATCGGCCTTTTCGAAGAGTTTTAGCTCACGCTTTGAAATGACGCCCAGCTTGACGAGTTCTGCCGTGTCGCGGACGTGATAGTAATATTTGGCAATCCAGAACAGCGTGTGCAGGTCGCGTAGGCCGCCCTTGCCTTCCTTCACATTCGGCTCGACCAGATAGCGCGTATCGCCTGCCTTGCGGTGGCGCTGGTCGCGCTCGGCAAGCTTCGCGGCAATGAATTCCGGTCCGCTGCTGGCCGCGACTTCGGTTTCGAAACGCCGCTCCAGCTCATCGGCCAGCGATTGCTTGCCGCAGATGGCGCGCATTTCAAGAATGGCGGTGCGGATCGTCATATCGGCCTTGGACAGGCGGATGCACTCATCCACCGTGCGCGTGGCGTGGCCAACCTTGAAGCCGATATCCCACAGAATATAGAGAACGAACTCTATGGCCTTGGTCATTTCAGGTGTGTTTTTGGAGGGCAACAGGAACAGAAGGTCGATATCGGAGCCCGGAGCCAGCGTTCCACGGCCATAGCCGCCAACGGCGGTGATTGCGATCTGGCACGCATCATTGGGGTAGACATGCTCACAGGCAAGGTCAAACAGCACTTCGATCAAGCGGTCCTGAAGCCATGAAATCCGGCGCGCGCAATCGATACCGCCGCCTTCCGTATCCAGCAATTCACGGGCCTTTTCGCGACCTTGCGCGCTGGCTTTCTTGAAGATCGGCAACAGGTCGGCGCGCACATCGGAAACGCGCTGCCCATCGCCCTGAAAAACGCGTTGGCATTCCCGCTTCAGCGCATCAACATCCAGTATCGATGAGAAATCCAGGTCTTTCATGGCCATTGATGCCGATATCCATTTCATCCGGTCTATGCATTCGGCATAGGCCTATAGCGATTTTAAGGCGTGATGGACAGCATTCTAAGGCTCAAGCCTTGCCAAGTTGTTTCTTGAGCGCATAAAGCGCATCCAGCGCCTCACGGGGGGTCATCTCATCCGGGTTGAGCGCGTTTAACGCCTCATCCACTTTGGAATTGCCATTGCTGCGGCTTTCCTCGCGCCGCACGGCAATCTGAAACAGCGGCAGATCATCGATCAACTGGCTTGCCGGGTTCTTACGGTCTGCATCTTCAAGCTGGTTGAGAACCGCCCGCGCCCGCTCGACAACCGACGCCGGAAGGCCAGCAAGCTTTGCCACCTGAATACCATAGGAGCGATCGGCCGCACCGGGGCCCACCTCGTGCAGAAAGATCACGTCACCTTCCCACTCGCGCACTTTCATGGTCGCATTGGACAGACGCCCCAGCTTTTCAGACAGCACCGTCAATTCATGGAAATGGGTGGCAAACAATCCACGGCAACGGTTCACCTCATGCAGATGCTCCACCGCCGCCCATGCGATGGACAAGCCATCAAAGGTTGCCGTTCCGCGCCCGATCTCATCGAGAATAACCAGCGAGCGGTCTGTGGCCTGGTTGAGGATGGCAGCCGTTTCCACCATTTCCACCATGAATGTGGAGCGGCCTCGAGCCAGATCATCAGAGGCACCCACACGGGAAAACAGGCGGTCGACAATGCCGATATGCGCCGCTTTCGCCGGAACGAAGGAGCCGATCTGGGCCAGAATGGCGATCAGCGCGTTCTGACGCAGGAAGGTTGATTTACCGCCCATATTCGGGCCGGTCAGCAGCCAAATCGCGCCGTTGCGATTGCCGTTTACAGCCGAGAGATCGCAATGATTGGCAATAAACGGGCCCGAAGACTGGCGGCGCAGGGCCTGTTCCACCACCGGGTGGCGTCCGCCCTTGATATCAAACATCATCGAGCCATCGACCACGGGGCGGCAATAGGCCTGTTCGGCGGCCAGATGCGCAAGACTTGTGGCAACGTCGATCCTGGCAAGCGCCAAAGCGCCTGCCTTGATGGCCTCCGCATTGGACACCACGGCCTGCACCATCTGCTCGAAGGCCTGCAATTCGATGGTGAGCACCTGCGAGGCGGCATTGGCGATGCGGCTTTCCAGGTCGGCAAGCTCGGTGGTGGTAAAGCGCATGGCGCCTGCCATGGTCTGGCGGTGGATGAAGCGCGCCTTGGCCTCATCTCCCGTCATCATCACATCGGCATTGCCCGCCGTTACCTCGATGAAATATCCCAGCACATTGTTGTGCTTGATCTTCAGCGACTTGATGCCCGTCTCTTCGGCATATTGCAGTTGCAGACCGGCAATCACCCGGCGGGACTGGTCGCGCAGCGCCCGGATATCGTCCAGTTCGCCGTTGGAGCCCTCCCGGACGAAACCACCATCGCGTTTCAGCAAGGGCAACTCTTCGGCAAGCATGGCGCTCAACATGCCCTCAAGCGTTGCCGGCAGCGCCTTCAGCGCCTCAAGCGCCTCGGCCAGCTCATCCGGCAACAGGCCCTGATCCAGAAGGTCGGCAACGTTGGCTGCGGCAGATAGGCCCAGCCGGATAGCGCCAAGATCCCGCGGCCCGCCGCGATCCAGCGCCAGCCGCGACAGCGCACGCGGCATATCGGCCACCTGTTTCAGCGCCTCACGCAAACCATCGGATAGAGACACATCATCCAGCAGATAGCCGATAGCGTCCAGCCTTGCGTTGATCTTGTCGGCATCCGTCAGCGGCGACATCAGCCGCTCCGCAAGCAAACGCGCTCCGCCACCGGTCACCGTACGGTTGATGGCGTGGAGCAGCGATCCGTCCCGGTCGCCCGACAGCGTCTTGGTCAGTTCCAGATTGGCGCGTGTGGCGGGGTCGATGAAGAGCGTGGAGGCTGCACTTTCCCGCTCAGGCGCGGCCAGAGGCGGGCGTTCGGCAATCTGGGTTTTTTCGACATAGGCAACGGCAGCGGCGGCCGCCGCCATCTCGACGCGGGAAAAGGTGCCGAAACCATCCAGCGTGGTCACACCGAAATAACGGGCAACCCGGCCTTCCGCCGTGGCACTATCGAACAGCACCGCCGGCTGCGGCACCGCCACACGGCCCAGCACATCGAAAACGGCTTTCAGCTCGTCATCATGAAACAGGCTGTCGGCAACGATCAGCTCGCGCGGATCGATGCGCCAGATATCGGCCAGAAGCCGCGTCAGCGTTGTCTCGGCCAGACGAAAGACGCCAGTGGAAATATCAATCCACGCCAGCGCAAACTGCGCCTCGGAACTGCCCCTGATCCGCGCAAGCGCCATCAGATAATTGGATTCCTCCGGCGAAAGCAGCTTTTCTTCCGTCAGCGTTCCCGGCGTGACCAGACGCACAACATCGCGGCGCACCACGGATTTTGAACCGCGCTTTTTGGCTTCTGCCGGATCTTCCGTCTGCTCACAGACAGCAACGCGATATCCACGCAGGATGAGCTTTTGCAAATAGTCATCGGCAGCATGAACCGGCACGCCGCACATGGGGATGTCCTGTCCCAGATGCTGGCCGCGTTTCGTCAGCGTGATGCCGAGCGCGCGGGACGCTTCCGCCGCATCATCGAAGAACAACTCGTAGAAATCACCCATGCGATAGAACAGCAGCGAACCGGGGTTGTTCGCTTTGATCTCGATATATTGCTCCATCATCGGCGTAGCCGAGGCGCGGCTTTCCGGTGAAACGAGCGAGGCGGTGGAATGAACGTCCGTCAATGGCTTTACAATATCGCTGTTGTCTAGGGAAAACGAGCGCAGAGACTAGCGGTCCCACCCCTTCACCACAACACACTCAAGCCGCCTGCCCACAGGAAGGTTCAAATCTTACCCGTTGAAGCGATAGGCTTCGCCGCCGTAATAGTTGATGTAGCGACCCGCAATCGATGAAACAGGCAGGATGACGAGAACATCCGTCGTGTTGAAGGCATGGTCGACCACGGCACCGGAGCCGAACATGGCACCAAGACGCATGTAACCCTTGATGAGCGGCGGCATCCCAACAAGCGCCTTGCGCGGGTTGATCGCCTCAACCGGCATCATATCCATCTCGCGGTAAAGCCCCGGCAGCGCCTGCGCCGCCCAATCGCCCTTGGCACCGCAGGTGTGGTGCAGGAAGGACAAGGCCAATGCATGGGCTTCCGGCTGGACACCGGGAAAGGAGGCGCAGCCAATCATCGCATCCATGCGGTGGCGCACGGCATAGGCCCAGTTGCCCTGCCACAGCAATTCAACGGTTCGCTTGGTGCGATATTGCGGCAGCACGCAGGAGCGGCCCAGTTCCATGAAGCGTTTGCCGGGATGGCGGGCGATCAGGCCTTCGATATCGAATTCGCTGGCCGAATAAAAACCATTATAGGCAAAGGCCGTTTCCTGGCGCAGCAGCCGGTAGGTTCCCACGATCTGGTCTTCCGGGTCACCCTCTATCGAATTGTCCAGCACCAGAAGGTGGTCGCACACCGAATCGAACGCATCGATATCGCGGTTGCGGCGCATGGCGTCTGCGGGAAGCCGCGCACCCATTTCTTCCACAAAGACCCGGAAGCGAACATGTTGCGCCGCATCGATCTCGCGTTCGTTCCTGGCAAGCCGGGTCTCCAGCGGACCAATGCGCCCGAAGACGTCGTCGTTGCGCGGTGGCGAAACCGGCCCGATATTTCCGATGACATTGCGTTCGCGAATGTCGTGTTCAAGAATTTCCGTGACCATGGAGAATCGCCCCACCACCGTGTTTGTTCTGGCTGTCATAAATCACTTCTTGACGACAAAACAGTGACAGTTAGCCGCGTAACAGGCAACAGTTCCGGTCTAAAAAACACCGGTGCGATTTTGAGGAAACAGTCGCAGCATTTCTTCGATCAGGCGCTTGGGTTCCACCGGTTTGGCAAGCACGGCAGCAATTCCCGCGCCCAGCAAAAATGATTGTGTATCCGGCGTCGTATCGCCGCTCAGAACCATGATGGGCAAGCGCTTTTGACTGTTCAAGGATGCCCTGAGTCGCGGCAGCACCTCCAGCCCATCGCCAAAGGGCATGTGAAGATCGGAAATGATCAGATCGGGCAAGGAGGCGCTTTCAACGGTCAAAGCGTTGGTCAAGGCTTCGAAATCGCTGACCATGCGCACGCGGCAGCCGGATTTTTCCAGCACAGCCCGCAGGATACGGGCATTGACGGGATCGTCCTCCGCTATGAGCACATCAAGCTCGTAGGATGTTTTATCGAGCGCGGATGAAAAACCGAAGCCAGGATGCTGGTTGTCATTGATGGCATCGCGTCGCTCCACACCACGCAGGCGACCACAGAGAACATCGACCAGAGACTTTTCCCGCAGCGGACGGATCAACCAGGCATCGAAATCTTCCTTGGGCTGAGAGGCACGCTCTTCCGGGTTGACGAGCAGAATCTGGCGCACGGGCCGATCAGGTCTTGACGGCCAGTTTTTCAAAACCTCGCGGAACGACACGGCCACACGGTGGTCGATGATGATGTCAGTGATGTCGGAGAGTTCTTCAGGCGCTTGCAGCCTGTGCGCCTTCAACTGTCGGGGTGTCGAGAGCAAAGTGCAGGTGCCTCCTAGCGCTCGGATTACATCCACTGTCGCCACAGCCGCAACGCCTGCCGGCGCAAGCAGAAGAACGTTGGATCTGGCAAGCGCCGCCGTACGGCCGGGCGCCATATCGAGCACAGGTGCAGAGGCGGGCTTGAATGTGGCGGTAAAGACGCTGCCTTCACCCTTCCTGCTCTTCACCGTCAGTGCGCCGCCAAACTCTCTGATAATGCGGGCGGATATGGCAAGTCCCAGGCCCGTGCCAGCATTTTTCTGAGATCTGGAGCCCGCCTGTTCGAACTCTCCAAAAATGCGCGCCTGTTCGGCCTTGCCGATGCCGGGGCCCGTATCCTGCACCCCAATGGACAGCGTCTCGCCGCTCATCGAGGCGCGCACCAGCACGCCGCCTTTGGTCGTAAACTTCACCGCATTTCCGATGAGATTGAACAGCACCTGGCGCAGCCGCGCGGGATCGAAATCGAGGCAATCCGGCACGTCTGCCGCGATGATGGAGGCGATCTCGATGCCTTTTTCATGGGCGCGGTGAGCCAGCATTTCCACCACACTCTCGATCAACTGGCGCAGGTTTTCCGCTCTCGGATTGAGCCTGAAGCGCCCGGCCTCCATGGTCGAAAAATCAAGCAGGTCTTCGACCAGTTGCACCAATGATTGGCCCGATTGGCGCATGCCATCCAGATAATTGCGCTGCTCCTGCGTCAGCTTCGTTTGCGACAGCAGATGGTTCATGCCGAGAATGCCCGATAATGGCAGGCGAATTTCATGGCTGACAGTGGCCAGAAGCCGTCCCTTGGCGGCATTGGCGTTTTCAGCCCGCAATCTTGCGTCTTCGCGGGTTCTGAGCGCTGCGCGCTCATCGGTCACATCCCGGGCAAGGCTGGAAATGACCAGACGGCTGCTGGCCGGATCATTGGCCACCACATCATGCCAAGTGAAGATACGCTGGCCGTAGGGCGTGGCTATTTCCACATCATAACAATGGGCTTTTCCACCGGGGCGAAATGCGATGCCGATTTCCTCACAGGTCTTACCGTAGGGTTCCGCGCAGCCGGTCATTTCGCAAAAGGCGGCATTGGCGTTGACGATGCGCCGGTCCATATCGCGTGTCACGACAATATCGCCCATCGCCTCATGGATTTCCGCCATCAAGGCAGCGTTCTGGCGGTGGCGCGCATCGAGGAGATTGGCGTGCTGCATGGATGCCTGGCGCAGCATGGAAGAGCGGACCATCATGTAGACGGCGCAGAACACGCAGATCGCAACCGAGACCGCCGCCATGTAAAGCGCAGCGTTGCCGCCGAGATAGACGGCGCTTGCGAACGCAAAACCGCAACCGGCTGTGAACAGCGTCATGGCGCGGAGCAACCGGATATAAAGGGGTGATCTCAGACGTTCCGCACGGGCGGGAACGGCCGACGCTATGGTCAGTCCCTCATCCGCCTCAACGGAAGCGAATGTTTCGGAAAGCCGGTCTTTCAGTATCGCCAATTCGCTCATGCAAACGGTGCTAACATGGAAGCTGTTTGGATTGGCTTGGCAGGAAGATTAAAGTTTTAGCTTTTCTTCGCCCGGGCGTGAAGAATTTCATCCAGAATAACGCAGCCAGCGCCGATGGTGATGAAAGAGTCCGCCAGATTGAACACAGCAAAGGACCATGTCTGCGTGTGAAACAGGATATAATCGATCACGTGGCCATAGAGAAAACGGTCAAAGATATTGCCCGCTGCGCCTGCAATGATCAGCGCGAAACCGAGATGGGCAAAGGTGCGGTCGGCGTCAGTCTTGCGCCAAAGCCAAATCACGAAGCCAACGATGACAAGCCGCATGGTGACGATGAACCAGCCTTCCATGTCGGCCAGCATCGAGAAGGCAACGCCGAGATTATAGGTGCGGTATAGCGCCAGAAACGGCATCACAGGCACCATCTCCTGCAATGGGAGATAGGTTTCGACCATAATCTTGATGACCTGATCAAGGATCAGCGCGATAACAATCAGCGACACAGCCGGAACCAGTCTTGAGAACAAAGCGGGCTTTGTTATTTCCATCATGTCACCGGTGCAAGTTCGAGAAGGTGGCGGCGAGCTTCAAACAGCATGACACCGGTCGCAATCGCCAGATTGAGCGAATCGGCACGGCCCTGCTGGGGGATGCGCGCCAGCTGATCTGCTTTCGAGGCAAGCTCCGGCGGCAGGCCGCCCTGCTCATTGCCCATCAAAAGCACCGTCGGCTTCTTTTTATAATCGATGGTTCTGTAATCAACTGAACCAGCCAGATGGGTCGCCACCACGCTGACACCGGCTGATTTCTTCCAGCTCAGAAATTCCTCGACGGTTGCATGCGCCACCGAAATCGCAAAGACCGAGCCCATGGTGGCGCGCACTGTTTCCAGCGAAAACGGATCGGTGCAATCGCCTATCAGGATCACGCCGGAAGCGCCTGCCGCATCAGCCGTGCGGATGATAGTGCCGAGATTGCCGGGATCGCGTACTCGATCCAGCGCGATATAGGTCTGGCCGCTTTCCGGCTGGATATCCCTGAGGTCAGTCCATTTCTGATCGAAAATCCCCACCACCATCTGCGGATTGTCGCGACGGGTGATTGAAGACAGGATCTTTTCGGTGACCTCAAGCACGAGGCCGCCGGAGGCGACGGTCTTTGTCGCGACCTGCTCGACCAGCGCCTTGCCCTTGGCATTCTTTGCGTAAACCAGCGTGCGGATCGTCCAGCCCAGTTCCAGCGCATCGATCACCAGCTTCAGACCTTCGGCCATGAAGGTGCCAGTTTCTTCCCGCCCCTTTTTTTGGGTCAGGTTCTTGATGTCCTTAATAATGGGATTGGAGAGGCTGGTGACCTCCTTGACCTGCCCTACCCGGCCCGGTCTGTTTTCACGGCGCTCATCGTTCATTTTGGCACCCAACGGCTAAAGAGTGAGGTGGAAAGGGCGCGCCCTTGCGTCTTGCCATCAAGGCCAGCTTCGCGGATCACGAGTTCGCCGGAGGAGACTTCACCGCCCGCGCCGCGCATGGTTTCGCGCATCAGTTCATGCATGGAATAGAAACTGGCGCGGATGGAATAGGCGGTCAGCACAAGGCCCAAAGCATTTGGCGACAGAATTTCGCGGCACACATCCAGCATCAGCGGGAGGTGGTCGAACAGTTCCCAGATCTCGCCATGGGTTCCGCGACCGAATTTCGGCGGATCGGTGAGAATGATGTCGTAGGTGTTGCCGCGCCGTTCTTCGCGCAGAATAAACTTCATCGCATCTTCGCAGATCCAGCGGATCGGTGCGTTTTCGAGCCCGGCCAGCGCCTGATTTTCACGCGCCCAGCCAATCGCCTTCTTGGAGGCATCCACATGGGTGACCTCGGCACCGGCAGCAGCCGCCACCAGCGAGGCGACGCCCGTATAGCCAAACAGGTTGAGCACCTTCAACGGCCGGTCAGATGCTTCAATCTTAGCCTTCAGCCATTCCCAGTGAACGATCTGTTCCGGGAAGACACCTACATGGCGGAAGGCGGTAAAGCGGCCCAGAAAATTCACGCCGAGAAGGGACAGCGGCCATGTTTCTCCAAGCGGCTCTTTGGGAAAGCGCCACCGTCCCATGCCGTCCTCATCCGTATCACCGGAGAAGATGGAATCGGCGTTGTCCCACACACGCTGCGGCAAGGTTGGTCGCCACAAGGCCTGCGCTTCCGGCCGCACGATCCGGTACTGGCCATATTGCTCGAGCTTGAGCGCATTGCCGCTGTCGATCAGGTGAAAATCACCTGCGCCAAGCGATTCCAGAATAACGGGTACATTTTCTGCGGGCAGAGCGCCGGTGCGGTCCTTCAGGGGACGCGGCGGAACCTGTTCGGCCTCGCTCGCCTGCGGTCTGGCCTTTGGCTTTGAGGAATCCTTCGGCGCGTCCCGTGGGCCAGCCTTCATCGGCGGGGCTCCGGCCGAGCGAACGTAATCAGGCGTGCGCGTCCTCGTTTCGGCATTTTTGGGCCGAGCGGGCTTGGCAGCACTTTTGTTTCGAGGTTCCTGCCCCGCGCGCTGCTTGGCGCCCGGGCGGTTTTCTTTTTTCTTCAACGGGGTTCTTTCCAGGTCTGACCGCATCTCATGCGACAGCGAATATCATCAAGGCGCGCCATTATCAAAGGGCTGCGGCTGAAACCCGTATCGCTTCACGCGGAATTTTACTTGGCGGCGATCTGCGCGCTGGTTGGCGCGCTGACAACAACCGCATTGGCAGCCGCCTTGTGACGATTGGCCTCATCGTGCCAGCGCACCGCTTCCTTGGCTTCGGTGCGCGCCCGCTTGCGGTACTTGCCCTGAGAAAACCAGGTGACCAGAGAACCCAGCACCACACCCAGAATAAGCGACAGGAAGATGAACACGAAAAACGGAGCCGAAAATGACATCAGCGCATCATCCGTTTTGAAGGGATTGAGCGCCAGCGTCACAGATTGCCGGTTGGCCACACACAAAACCACCAGAATGATGGCGAGCGGCACGAGAACCAGAAGGTTGATGATCTTTTTGGGCATCCAACGATACTCCGTCTTTGGGGGCCTTCAGACAAACCGCTATGGGCGTCACATAGGAGGCTAAACGCCCAGTCGCAACCGTTGTTCAACACTTGCACCGCAAGCTTGGTCTCAGTCTTCGTCTTCGACGTCGCTCATGCCCGGATTGAGCCGCTCACGCAGTTCCTTGCCGGTCTTGAAGAATGGAACCCACTTTTCCTCAACGAAAACCGATTCACCTGTGCGCGGATTGCGGCCTGAGCGTGAAGGGCGGTTCTTGACGGAAAAAGCGCCGAAGCCGCGAAGCTCCACGCGGTTGCCGGCAGCGAGCGCATCCGTGATTTCATCCAGAACGGCGTTGACGATATTTTCGACGTCGCGATGGTAAAGGTGCGGGTTGTGCGCAGCCACGATCTGCACCAGTTCAGACTTAATCACGGTTGCCCCCTGAAAGGATTGGATTTTTAACGTTCTCTAACCTGCCAAACAGAGACAAGACCGTCAAGAAACAACTTGTCGGCTCCCAGTTGGCGCGGCACGTTAAATGGCAGAAATTCATCATAGCCCAGCATTTTTGCAAGGCCAGCGATGCTGAAGAGCGCCAATGGCGAACGCTGCGAAGGCGCTGTCCATTCGACGATGGGCAGATCCTTGGCAATATCGCGACCATCGAAATAGGCGCGAATTTCCTTTTCGCCGCCCAATGTGTCGATGAGTTTGACGGCAAGGGCCTGTCGTCCGGTGAAGATAGAGCCATCCGCAAGCTTCAAAACCTCATCGCGCGGCAGCTTGCGGCGGTCAGCCACCAGATCGACGAACCAGCCATAGCTATCCATAACCATGTTGCGGATCATGGCCTTGGATTCTTCCGGCGGCTCGTGGAATGGCGATGGTTCAGCCTTCATCGGCGAGGATTTGATTTCCTGCAGCGACACACCAAGCTTTTCGAGCAATGGGCCGACCTGCGGATATTGGAAGATGACGCCGATGGAGCCGGTGATCGAGGTGTCACCCGCGATGATCGTATCGCCAGCCGCCGCAATCATATAGCCAGCGGAGGCGGCCAGAGTGCGTACATCCGAAACGACTGGCTTCTTGTCTGCGATGGCGCGGATCGCCTTGAAAATGCGCTCGCCGCCATAGGTCGTGCCGCCGGGCGAGGAGATGGAAACGATCAGTCCCTTGGCGCTGTCGCTCTCTTCAATCTTTTTCAGCCGCTCCAGCAACTCGGTATCGTCCTGGATCAGGCCTGTAATCTCGATGCGCGCAAGGTGCGGGCGGGCGCTCTGCTGCGGTGGCGTCAGGGCGAAACGATAGAGTGCAAAGGCACCGACCACGAGAAGGAAAACGGCAGCAACGCGCCAGAAGGTCAGCTTGCGCCGCAATTGTCTGCGATCTGCGATTGCCATCTGATCCATGTGCTTCCTTTCGCCCAACACTCGCCACAGCGCTTCAACTTCGCCATATGAGCCTTGTAGCCACCTCTTGCAAGGAAACAAACGGGAAAGCATCCTTTTGAGAAAAATAACGTAACCCTTGCGATACTGCAGAGAAAAACCATATTGGCAGGGCATGGCCTCGCGCCAGACCCAATGTTAGAGTGAGTAAGGTCGCTTCAACCTGATGATGCGACGTATTGACCCCCGGATCCTTTAGAATGCTTGAGCGACTAAGCCAACCCAGCCCCAGCCTTGCGCTGTCCCATGGACAGCAGAACGCCTATATCAAGGCGGTGCGCCACTCTGCGCGGGTGCGAAGGCTCAAGATTATTCTGCCTCTGGGTGCGGCCATCATATCGCTGACCTTCATTGCGGTTTCTCTGATCCGCACCTGGGTGCCGGACGAGGTGACGCTTGAAAGCTCGAAGGTCGAGGACGGCAAGATTGTCATGGAAAAGCCAGCCCTTGCAGGCCGCAACAACCAAGGCTTCGATTATTCAATGAATGCCGAAAGAGCGCTGCAGGATATTACCAGCCCTAACCTCATGACGCTTGAAAAAGTGCTGGCGGCAGTGCCAATGAATGACATCGTGGCGCAGGTGGTGGCGCAGGAAGGCCTGTTTGACCGCGCAACGAACCGGTTGCAAATGACGGCCCCCTTTGACATCAATCTGAGCAATGGATTACAAGCGAAATTCCAGTCTGCAAATGTCGACCTGAAGGCCGGAACGATGGAAACGGACAAACCTGTCGCCATCAAGACCAAGGAAGGGTCGATCAATGCGGAAAGTTTACGCATTGCAGATAATGGTAAAACGATTACATTTACGGGGCAGGTACGAGCTCGTATAGCTGCATCGACCATTCAGAACGCCGGCAAGTGAGAGCCCGACACAAATGATGCAGATTTTGCGCACAACCCGCTACACCAACGTTGCCTGCTTCGCAGCCGTTGCTCTTTCATGCCTTGCTGGCACCGCAGCCGCACAGACCGCGACCAACATGGAAGGCCTGAAGCTTTCCAACGATCAGCCAATCGCCATCGAAAGCGACCAGCTTGAAGTTCGGGACCAGGAGCGCAAGGCTTATTTCACGGGCAATGTTAAGGTTGTGCAGGGCACGACGACCCTGCAGGCTGGCAAGATGACCGTGCTCTACAAGAGCCAGTCAGAGGGCGCGGCTGCAAGCTCTTCCATCACCAGCGGTGGTGCAGATATCGATAAGATTTTCGTCGACAACTCCGTATACCTGACGTCTGGCACGCAAAAAGCGACTGCCGACAAGGGCGAGTTCGACATGGCAGCACAGACGTTTATTCTGTCGGGCAAGCAGGTGGTTCTGTCGCAGGACACGAACGTGTTTACCGGCTGCAAGCTGACGGTGCTGATGAACACAGGCGAAGCGAAGCTGGAAAGCTGTGGCGGACCGGTTCGAATTATGCTCGATCCCAAATCACAGAAAAAGCAGTAGTCTTTACCCCGTGAAAATCCAGTCCATCTCAAAGCTTTTTGGCGCAGGCTCTGCGCGCGCATCGGAAACGGACAGCATGTCCGCAGACAAGGCGCGCTATGAGGGCACATTGATTGCCCAGGGCCTGACCAAGACCTATAATACGCGCCGCGTTGTCAACGGCGTGTCTCTTGTCGTGCGTCGAGGAGAAGCGGTCGGCCTTCTTGGTCCCAACGGTGCTGGCAAGACCACATGCTTCTACATGATAACCGGCCTCGTTCCTGTTGATGCGGGCAAGATCGCCATCAATGGCAATGACGTGACGTCTATGCCGATGTATCGCCGCTCGCGTCTGGGTGTTGGCTACCTTCCGCAAGAAGCGTCGATCTTTCGTGGCTTGAGCGTCGAAGACAATATCCGTGCGGTTCTTGAAGTGCATGAGCGCGACGAGACGAAGCGCAATCGCAAGCTCGACGAACTCCTGGAAGAGTTTCACATCTCGAACCTGCGCAAGTCTCCAGCCGTTGCCTTGTCCGGCGGTGAGCGACGCCGTCTTGAAATCGCCAGAGCTCTGGCGACAGACCCGACCTTCATGCTGCTGGATGAGCCCTTTGCCGGCGTCGATCCGATTTCGGTCAGCGATATTCAGAATCTCGTGCGCCACCTCACGGCTCGTGGCATCGGCGTTCTCATCACCGACCACAATGTACGCGAGACGCTCGGCCTGATTGACCGCGCCTATATCATTCATGCGGGTGAGGTTCTGACCCATGGCCGGGCCTCGGAAATCGTCGACAACGCGGAAGTACGCCGCCTCTATCTTGGCAATAACTTCAGCCTTTGACGGATAGGCCCATAAAAGTGACGCCGCCAGCGTCACCGGCCCAAAGATTCTTTATCCCCACCCCCAACTGAGCTTGACCAAACAAGAATAAAAAGCAATTTTTGGGCCAAGTCAGACTTCGCTGCCCAAACTTTTGCAAAAAAGTCGGTGACGAAGGGGTTTATGGGAGTTTAGCGTCCACCATGGCCTTGTCCGCCAGTCTTTTGTTGCGTCAAAACCAGTCTCTGGTCATGACCCCACAACTGATGCAGTCCATTCAACTGCTTCAGATGACGCATATTGAGCTGACTCAATTCATCGCCCAGGAAGCCGAAAAAAACCCCCTGCTCGAAATAGTGGCAAATGACACGGATATGGTCACTGCCGCACCCGATGATGGCTTTGATCGTCATCCTGAACCGCCCGAGCCGGTCTCCGACGCCTCCCAGGACACGGAGGAATGGTATGGCGATCGCGCCAGCACGATGAATGAACAGCTCGATACCAATTTCGAAAACGTCTTTCAGGATGACACCGCCCCTGCCAAGGCTGATGCGCCAGAGCTTGTCGGCCAGTGGAAGTCCATGCCGGGCGCCGAAGCGGGCGAATCCTTCGATCTGGATGATTTCGTCGCAAGCAAACCAAGCCTGCGCGACCATATCGGCCAACAGCTTCCCTTTACCGTATCGCTCCCGCGGGAGCGGATCATTGCCGATGCGCTGCTCGATTATCTCGATGAGACCGGCTATCTCGCAGCCGATGCGCTTGACGATATTTCAGAGCGCCTGAACACATCCAGGGTCGAGATCGAGACGGTGCTGAAGGCGCTGCAAACTCTTGATCCGCCCGGTGTTTTTGCGCGCTCCCTCAGCGAGTGCCTTTCCATCCAGCTGGCCCAGCAGGATCGTCTCGACCCGGCGATGAAAGCATTTGTCGGCAATCTCGAGCTTCTCGCCAAACGCGATTTCGTGTCGCTGAAGCGCCTGTGCGGCGTCGGCGAAGACGATCTTCTCGACATGCTGGCCGAGATAAGATCGCTCAATCCGCGTCCCGGTGCTGGCTTCGAAACGGGTAACGCCGATACGATCGTCCCTGACATCATCGTGCGTCCCTCAAGCGATGGCGGCTGGTTGATTGAACTCAATCCGGAAACCTTGCCGCGTGTGCTGGTCAATCACACCTATTTTTCTGAGGTGTCCAAGGTCAAGGCGCGCAAGGGCGAAGACGAGGAGTTTCTGTCAGAATGCATGCAGACGGCCAGCTGGCTGACCCGCAGCCTGGACCAGCGCGCCAGAACCATCATGAAGGTCGCCAACGAAATCGTGCGCCAGCAGGATGCTTTTCTGCTCCATGGCGTCGATCATCTTCGCCCGCTCAACCTCAAGCAGGTTGCCGATGCGATCAAGATGCATGAGTCCACCGTCAGCCGCGTCACATCGCGCAAATACATGCTGACGCCGCGTGGCCTTTTCGAGCTCAAATATTTCTTCAGCGTTTCAATTGGCGCGGTCGAGGGTGGAGATAGCCATTCGGCCGAGGCAGTGCGCCATCGCATCAAGATCATGATTGCGCAGGAAGCGCCCGACAGTGTTCTTTCAGATGATGATATTGTCGACAATCTCAAGAAAACCGGCGTCGAACTGGCGCGGCGAACGGTCGCAAAATATCGTGAAGCGATGAATATTCCCTCCTCCGTCCAGAGGCGAAGAGAGAAAAAAGCCATGGCAAAAGTTGCGACGGCGTAACGAAATATTCATATATTTCAAAATGTTAATAATGTTGTTTGACTCTTGCCCCCACCACGGCTAGAAGCTCGCCGCACAGATGGCTGAGGGCCCATCAACGCTAAATTGACCACGTCGCTGGGGCGCCAGTCCGGAATGACACTTAAAGTGTTTCGAAACGCTTGGATGAGCGTCTTCCTTGACGTAAGCTGGTATGCGCAAATCACTGAAAAAGGAAAAATTCCATGAGTGTGCGTGTATCTGGTAAACATATGGATATCGGCGAATCGTTCCGTCAGAGGATCGAGGACAACATTAGCCTGGCGATTACCAAATACTTTGATGGGGGGTATTCTGGTCAAGTTACTGTAGAGAAATCCGGCGCGGGTTTCTCGGCCGATTGCAAGATCCATCTCGATACCGGGGTGGTCCTGCACGCAGCCGGGCAAGCCAACGACCCGCAGGCCAGCTTCGATGCTGCAGCCCAGCGCATCGAAAAGCGGCTTCGCAGATATAAGAGAAAATTGAAGGACCACCACCACAACGGTGCTTCGGCCAATGGCATGATGGAAGAATTTCCATATACCGTGATGGATGCCGTGCCCGATGAGGACGAGGAACTGCCGGAAGATTTCGCGCCAACGATTGTTGCCGAAACGTCCAAGCAGGTCAAAACCATGACGGTCGCAAGTGCTGTCATGGCACTCGACATGACGGATGAGCCGGTGCTGCTGTTCCGCAGCCCAGCCAAGGAACTGAATATCGTGTATCGTCGCACCGATGGAAACATCGGCTGGATCGACGCAGCAACGATCAAGAACTGAACAGTCTGATAAAGGCGTCGGGGGCGCAGCCGTTTGGCAGCACTCCCGACCCGCCTCGATCGCATGAAGGATAAACAGAATGGCGTTGGCAGATTTGCTGCAACTCGATGCGATTATTCCCGCCCTCCGAGTCAATTCCAAGAAGCAACTGCTTCAGGAACTGGCGGCGAGAGCATCCAGAATAACGGGTGTGGCAGAACGGGAAGTGTTCGACGTTATCCTGCAGCGCGAGCGACTGGGCTCGACCGGCGTCGGCCACGGCATCGCCATTCCCCACGGCAAGCTCGCCAGTATCGATACGATCGTCGGTGTTTTCGCACGCCTTGAAAACGCCGTTGATTTCGAAGCGCTGGACGATCAGCCCGTCGATCTGGTCTTTCTGCTGCTGGCGCCAGAAGGTGCCGGTGCAGATCACCTCAAGGCGCTTTCGCGCATCGCCCGCGTGCTGCGTGATCCCGAGTTGGTGGCAAAACTGCGCGCAACGGATTCGGATACCGCGATCTACACCTTCCTCAACCAGGAACAGGCCAACGCGGCCTGACACGCTGGTTCGGGACCTTGCACCACCCCAACATCTCCACAAGCAACCACAAAAAACCCCGCCGGTTTGGCGGGGCTGATGACCATTAAAGATGGCTCGGCCACCTCACATGGAGATGGCCAGATATATCACGCGTCTTTTTCGTTGACGCTTGAAGTGCCTGGCTCAGCTGTGGTCGGCACATCGCCCTTCGGTCCACCCTTAGCAACGCCCACCATGGCGGGACGCAGGACGCGATCACCAATGGTGAAACCAGCCTGAACGACCTGCACGACCGTATTGTTGGCAACGGCCGTATTGGGGATCTCGAACATGGCCTGATGGAAATTCGGGTCGAATTTCTGGCCTTCAGCGTCCATCTTGCGCACGCCGTGACGCTCCAGTGCTGAGAGCATCGAGCGTTCGGTCATATCGACGCCTTCAATCAGCCCGGCAATGCCAGCTTCGGAGTTTGTCTTCAACTCCTCGGGAATGGTGTCGAGCGCGCGGCGCAGATTGTCGGATACGGCCAGCATGTCGCGGGCAAAGCCTGCCACGGAATAGGCCTTGGCATCCTTGACTTCACGCTCTGTGCGGCGACGAAGATTGTCCATCTCAGCGGCCAGGCGCAGGAACTTGTCGCGCAGCTCGGAATTTTCCGCCTTCAGCACATCAATCGGATCAGGCTCGCCCTGCTCAGGCGCATCATTATCGATTTCCAGCGCCTCAAGTGCCTCGTCGACGACGTCTGCGTCGGGTCCGTTCTTGTTCGTGTCATCGGTCATGACGTTCTCCAGCTTTAGATCTGTTATGGGTTGTGCCCGATATCGAGCTTTGCCAAGCAAAAATCAAGGCTTGCAGGCAAACCATCTCCTATTCGCCAGCAGGTTTTCACAATCAACGTCGTTTGCTGGACAACCGAGCCATGATCTGGGCGGTGTAATCGACCATTGGCACGATCCGCGAGTAATTCAGCCGCGTTGGCCCAATGACACCCACGGCGCCCACCACCCGGTTTTCATCATCCCGGTAAGGCGCAACAATGAGCGAGGAACCGGACAGGGAAAACAGCTTGTTTTCCGAACCGATAAAAATCCTGACGCCCGATCCCGTTTCGGCCAGATTGAGAACCTCGATCAGATTGTCCTTGCGCTCAAGATCGTCAAACAGCAAACGCACACGATCGATGTCCTCTTCACCGGCCAGACCTTCCAGCAGGTTGGAGCGTCCGCGCACGATCAGACGACCCAGCTTGCCCTCTTCATTGTCGCCAGACCAGACGGCTAGACCGCGCTCGACAAGATCCTGCGCCAATGTGCTCAGCGCCGTCTGCAAGGCATCCTTCTGCTGCAAAAGCTGCGTGCGCAGTTCCGGCAATGTTTGCCCGGCCAGATGCGCATTGATGAAATTGGCGGCCTCGGTGAGTTGCGAGGAGGTGATCCCAGCCGGCAGCTCAATGATGCGGTTTTCAACCTGGTTGTTGTCTCCCACCAGAATGGCGAGGCCCTTGGTTGGTTCCAGCCTGATGAATTCGACATGTTTCAGCACAGCATCGCTTTTGGTCGTCAGAACAAGGCCAGCGCCGCGCGACATGCCTGACAGCATTCGGCTAGCCTCGGTCAGCAGGCCCTCGATGGGCTGCTCACGCCCGGATACCGGGCCGATCTGCCGGTCGATGCTGGCGCGCTGTTCTTCCGGCAAATCCCCCACCTGCATGAAGGCATCCACGAAAAAGCGTAGGCCCGTCTGCGTCGGCAATCGCCCGGCGCTGATATGCGGTGAGTAGATGAGGCCAAGCTCCTCAAGATCGCTCATCACATTGCGCACGGATGCGGGCGATAGCGACATGGGCAACAGGCGCGAGAGGCTGCGCGAACCCAGCGGCTCACCGTTTTCGAGATAGCCTTCCACGATGCGGCGGAAAATCTCGCGTGAGCGATCATCCAGCAGCGCGCCCGGTTCTTTTCCGCTCGGATGAGAAACGCCCATTCACTCAACTCTTCGTTCTGTCAGTAACACATGGAATATAGTCGTTCGCGTCGTTAAGTGACAATGGAAATTGCATATGCCAAAGCCATGGCCCGCTTTTCCTTTGCAAAACCGGTATCACGGCCTTAAGACGCGGAGATTAAAACGGAGACGACCCCTATGCGGCCTTCAGGCAGAAAAACCGATCAGATGCGCAAAGTTTCTTTCGAGCGCAATTTCTCCAAACACGCCGAGGGTTCCTGTCTGGTGAAATTCGGCGATACGCATGTGCTCGTCACGGCCAGCCTCGAAGAAAAGACGCCACCATGGCTGCGCAACAGCGGCAAGGGCTGGGTTACCGCAGAATACGGCATGCTGCCGCGCTCCACCCACGAGCGGATGCGCCGCGAGGCGTCTACCGGCAAGCAGGGTGGTCGCACACAGGAAATCCAGCGTCTCATCGGCCGCTCGCTGCGGGCGGTGGTTGATCTTC
Source organism: Rhizobium sp. WCS2018Hpa-16 (assembly GCF_031843705.1). Lineage (NCBI taxonomy): Bacteria > Pseudomonadati > Pseudomonadota > Alphaproteobacteria > Hyphomicrobiales > Rhizobiaceae > Rhizobium > Rhizobium sp. WCS2018Hpa-16. The sequence goes on along the minus strand of NZ_JAVTIX010000002.1, from coordinate 106,188 downwards.
AGGCGCTGGGTGAGCGCCAGATCAGCATCGACTGCGATGTGATCCAGGCAGATGGCGGCACGCGCACAGCCTCCATCACCGGCGCTTGGATTGCCTTGCATGACTGCTTGAAGTGGATGGAAACCCGCAACATGATCAAGGTGGAGAAGGTCTTGAAAGACCATATCGCCGCCATTTCCTGCGGTATCTTTGCCAGCCAGCCAGTGATCGATCTGGACTATCTGGAAGATTCCTCTGCCGAAACAGACGCGAACTTCGTCATGACCGGCTCCGGCGGCATCGTCGAAATTCAGGGCACCGCCGAAGGCGCACCCTTCAGCGAAACGGAATTTCTCACGCTGCTGGGCCTTGCCAAAACCGGCTGCGCGGAACTCGTTGAGATGCAGAAGCAGGCGATTGCCTGATCAAGGACGTTAAAACCATGCGCAAACTCGACACCAGAACCATTGTCGTTGCCAGCCACAACAAGGGCAAGATTGCCGAGATTTCCGATCTGATCGGTCCGCTCGGCTTTTCCGCGAAATCCGCCGCTGAGCTGAATTTCGCCGAACCCGACGAGACAGGCACGACATTCGAGGAAAACGCGGCCATCAAGGCGCTTGCCTCTGCCAAGGCCTCTGGCTTGCCATCGCTTTCCGACGATAGTGGTCTGGTGATCAATGCGCTTGACGGTGCGCCCGGCGTCTACACCGCCAACTGGGCGGAAACGGCTGACGGCACGCGCGATTTCGCCATGGCCATGCAGAAGGTGGAAGACGCCCTTCAGAAGCAGGGTGCGACGGATGCTTCCGCCCGCACATGCCGCTTCGTCAGCGTGCTGTGCCTCGCCTGGCCGGATGGCCACACGGAGTTTTTCCGCGGCGAGATCGAAGGCACTGTCGCATGGCCACCCCGTGGCGCAAGCGGCTTCGGTTACGACCCCATCTTCCAGCCGGAAGGCTATGAAACGACCTTCGGCGAGATGACATCCGATGAGAAGCATGGCTGGAAGCCCGGCGATGCGCAGGCGCTATCCCACCGCGCCCGCGCCTTCAAGATATTTGTCGAAACCTGTCTGGACGCATGATGATCGATCTTGGGAGCAGGTTCTCCCCTGCCCCTGATGTGACGATGTTGCCCGATACCGGCGAGCCCGGTTTCGGCATTTACGTGCATTGGCCCTTCTGCGCGGCCAAATGCCCCTATTGCGATTTCAACAGCCATGTCCGCCACAAGCCGGTGGATCAGGATCGGTTCGTCTCCGCTTTCCTTCGCGAGATGGAAACCATGCGGCAACTAAGCGGCGCAAAAGTCGTCTCCAGCGTATTCCTCGGTGGCGGCACGCCCTCACTGATGGACCCGCAGACCGTGGGTGCCATACTGGATGGCATTGCCCGTTTCTGGCATGTGCCTGATGGTATCGAGATCACCATGGAAGCCAACCCTTCCAGCGTGGAAGCGGAACGGTTTCGCGGCTACAGGGCAGCCGGTGTCAATCGCGTCTCCATGGGCGTACAGGCACTGAATGACCGTGACCTTAAATTTCTGGGCCGCCTGCATGATGTGGCCGACGCACTGAAAGCCATCCGGCTGGCCCGCGAGATTTTCCCACGCATGTCCTTCGACCTGATCTATGCCCGCCCGAACCAGACGGTGGACGAGTGGGAGAAGGAGCTTGTCGAAGCGATTTCCTATGCCGTTGATCACCTGTCGCTCTACCAGTTGACCATCGAGGAAGGCACCGCCTTTTACGGTCTGCACAAGGCTGGCAAGCTGATCGTGCCGGATGGCGACCAATCCGCGCTGCTTTACGAGGCAACGCAGGAGATCACCGCCCGCCACGGCATGCCCGCCTATGAGGTGTCCAACCACGCAAGGCCCGGCGCAGAAAGCCGTCATAATCTGACCTATTGGCGCTATGGCGATTATGCCGGTATCGGCCCCGGCGCCCACGGGCGTCTCACCACCGGCGGATCCAAACTGGCGACGGCGACCGAACGTCATCCGGAAACATGGCTCGAAACCGTCGAGCGTGATGGCCACGGCATTCTGGATCAGGAGCTTCTGGGCGTTGAAGAACAGTCCGACGAGCTGCTGCTCATGGGCCTGCGCCTGCGCGAAGGCGTTGATCTTGCCCGCTGGAGCGACCTTTCCGGCCGCGATCTGGACCCGGACAAGGAAGAGTTTTTACTGAAGCATGGCTTCATAGAGCGCCTGGGAAATTCACGCCTGCGCTGCACGCCATCCGGCATGCTCATTCTGGATTCGGTCGTCGCCGATCTGGCCTGTTGAGGCCTGCACAGACATTCCACAAAGTCCATCGTCAGGCAGCACGCTGCTCATCCCCATCACCCATCTGTGGGTAGCGATGCGCAGATCGCACAGTGCCGTCATCCATCAGGTCTCGTCGCGACCCGGCGTGCAGTACCAGACGATGACAACGATGAGCCCGACCGGGGCGAAACAATAGAGAAGCTGATGCCAGCCGCTGCGGTTGATATCGTGAAGGCGGCGGGCAGCGACTGCAATCGACGGTAAAAACAGGATGAGCGACCAGATCAGGCTGATAATCCCGCTATTATCAATGATCTCGACGACAATGGAACTGCAGAAAACGAACAGGAATGAGAACCAATATTCCGAGCGCGCCGCCCTGCCCTGGAAGTTGACAAGGTTTCTGAAAAAACTGGCAATGGCCTCACCGAAACTCATCGGCGTGGGCGCCGCCCCAAACCTGTTGGGACCAGATGGCGGTGGCCTAAAAACGAAAATCAGTGGGAAGAAAATGAGGACTAGGATGATGATCCAGTGCCAATACGACGAACTTCCCAAGCCATTCCCTTCCATCTCTTCAAATCACGATAACAGATTTCAAACCGCATTTAACGCACGCTGATATCACAGCATTGCAGGTGAGAGCGATATAAACACTGCTTCCGATTATTAGATAATCATGCGCAATCCACAGTTACAAGAAGAAAGACCGGCCGCCGCTATTGGAGCGAGGGCCGGTCTTGATGTGACGGGCAGATATTCAGGCGGGGCCGGTTTCCCGGCCGGCGTCTTTATGCGTTGTTTTCGTTGATCAGGCGCTTCAGCAGCTCAACCTCGTGGCCGAGCTTCGTGTCGCCGCCGATTAGTTCCTCGATCTTGCGCACAGCATGGAGAACGGTTGTGTGATCGCGTCCGCCAAAGCGACGGCCGATTTCAGGGAAAGAGCGGGGTGTCAGCATCTTGGCAAGATACATGGCGATCTGGCGCGGCTTGACGATGACGCGCGTCCGGCGGTTCGACACCAGCTCCTGGCGCGAGACATTGTAATGTCTGGCCACAATGCGCTGGATGTCTTCGATGCGAACACGCTTTGGCTCGCCCGAACCCACCAGATGGGCCAGAAGCTCATCCACACGCTCGACCGAAAGGTTCGGCTCGAAGGAGCGGCGGAAGATCAGCTGGTTGAAAGCGCCTTCCAGTTCACGGCCGCTGGCTGTTACGCTGCGAGCCACGTGGGAGACGATTTCTTCGGAAATATCGAAGCCTGGATCTTCCTGACGGGCGACCGCGATGCGCTGGGTCAGCATCTCGTGACGCATCTCGTAGTCAGGACCTTCGACCTCGATGGCCATGCCGCCCTGAAGACGCGAGCGAACACGTGGGTCGAGCGATTCCAGTTCCCATGGCGCACGGTCTGCAGCCACGACAACCTGCTTTGCACTGTCGAGCAGCATGTTAAGCAGATGGCAGAATTCGTGCTGGATCATCTTGCCCTGCAGGAACTGCATGTCATCGATGACGAGAAGATCGATATTGCGCAGCGTGTCCTTCAGCGTCAGCGCATCATTGTCGCGGATCGCGGTCGCGAAACGCCACATGAAATATTCAGCCGTCAGATAGACGACGCGCGGGTTGCGCGGGCTATCGATAGCGGCATTGGCAATCGCCTGCAGAAGATGCGTCTTTCCAAGGCCAACACCCGCATGGATGAAGAGCGGGTTGAACCGAACCGCACCGGCACCGGCCTCAGCAATGGTCTTGGCTGCTGCGAGTGCCACGCGGTTTGACGATCCCTCGACAAAAGTATCGAAGGTGAAACGGCTGTCGAGCGGCGATCCGAACAATGGACCGGAGCCTGAATGGCGCGTGAGCGTTGCAGAGGCGCCAGACATCTGCACATTTGCTGCAGGTGGCTGTGGCGGCAGGAAGGGCTTTGCCCTCTGTATCGATGTGCTGATCTCGGATGCAGGCTGCGCATCTTCCTCAACGGCTACTGGCCGTGCCGGGCGGCTGGCCGAGCGAACCAGAATTTCGACCTTCAAGACATCGGCATCCTCGCTCTGGACGAGCGTGGTGATGAGATCGATGTAGCGATTGTTGATCCATGACTTCAAAAATGTCGTCGGAACCGTAAAACGCACGACGCTTTTTGAAACCGAGTGAAGTTTCAGACGTGCGAACCAGCTTGCATATACTTCCGGTCCAACCTGTGCCTTGAGGCGCGCGCTAAAACGTTCGAACAGCGCGTCATGCTTCATAGCTTGCTTGTCCCCTGCCGCATCAGTCTCAGCTGCATCACATGCCTTCGGTGTGCGGTCCCCGTTCGATACCGCACCCATCAAATTCATTTGCATATTGCCGCCTTTCAAATTGCCAATCATAGCCTGACGAACCAACGCCCGTCAGGGATACCCCTCGTTCTTATTCTCTCTCAGACATCCCCCTCGAAAGTATGTCCTTGAGCCACTTATCTCACCGCGAGCCGGTTATCCCATTATCCTCTACATCATGGAGAGGCCTGCGATTACTCATATACGAACTCCTGCAACACACATTAATCAAACGCCGAGGCGCGGTTTCGCATTTCCACAACCTATAGGATTGCGACCAAAACGACCCCAATACTTGAAAAAACGAACCCAAACAGAATTCGTCCGCAAGAAGCATGTGCCTTCGATACTCAAGGATCGAGATAGCTTGTGGATAGAAATCCTTGCCCCTTGTCGAGATCCATTTAGGCAGGATCAGGGTGGGAGATCAATGCCGATATTTCTTTGATTCGGAAGATCGACCATTGACTCACAGGGGCCGTTTTGCATCGCCTTCATGCCCGTCTGGAGAATCTCTTATGAATCAATGAGATTCAATTTCCTGTCTTTTTTAAGGGCCGATTTGGGAGAAAAATAAAAATTCTCTTGACACAATCTTTGCCTCGTCTTCCCCTACGTAAAGAAGATCGTATTTTCATTACCTTTCACAAGCCATTGATTTATAAGGTACTTTTCCGTCATCTCATTGACGCAGAAGCATCATGTTTTTGCGATGATCGTTAAAGATCTATGACAAACGAAAAAAAGCCCGGTCGCGAGACCGGGCTTTTTTTGGATGAAAATGTGTTAGCCGGATTAGGCCATCAGTGCCTTCACGCGCTGTGCAAGACGGGACACCTTACGGTCTGCCGTGTTGCCAGGCATAACGCCGCGAGTAGCAGCGCGCTGGATCTCAGGCTGCGCTACCTTCAGCGCTTCTGTTGCAACTGCCAGATCACCTGTTGCAATGGCTTCTTCGACCTTGCGAATGAAACCACGAACGCGCGAACGACGAGCCTTGTTGACTTCAGTACGGCGAGCGATCTTGCGAGTCGCCTTTTTCGCCGAAGTTGTATTGGCCATGTATGCCTCTCTTCGAATTCAAACCAAAATCCGCAACCACAGGATCAGGTCCTTCAAAGACCTCGCGTTCCAAAGAGTGCGGGAGTAATTGGAATAAGCCGGATGGCTTTTCCTAACCGTGGGCGGGCATATAGCCTTAAAGCAGCTGCCCGTCAACGCGCATTTGCAGTAAAAACGCTGATATTCCGAATCCTTGGAGCGAAGCGGACTCAAAACACATGAAGTTCTCTAGAGCATCGCAGGTGGTTTCACCTAGCGATTTCTGAAGACGGGTTTTCTCTTCTCCGCAAAAGCCGCCATGCCTTCCTTCTGATCCTGCGTAGCAAAGAGCGACTGGAACAGGCGACGCTCGAACCGCAGACCTTCGCTCAACGTGCCCTCGAAGGATCGATTGACGCTTTCCTTTGCCATCAGCACCGAGGCGCGAGACAGCGACGCGATGACGCCAGCGGCTTCCACAGCCTCATCCATCAGTCGTTCCTGTGGCACGATGCGGGAAACAAGCCCTGCACGCTCTGCCTCCTGCGCATCCATCTTGCGGCCCGTCAGCACCATGTCCATGGCCTTGGCCTTTCCCACGGCGCGCGTGAGGCGCTGAGAGCCGCCCATGCCCGGGATGATGCCCAGCGTGATCTCAGGCTGTCCGAATTTCGCGCTGTCCGAGGCAATGATGAAATCGCACATCATGGCAAGCTCGCAGCCGCCGCCCAGCGCAAAGCCGGATACGGCCGCAATGACAGGCTTGCGGCTTGCGGCCACATCGTCCCAGCCGCCCAGAAAATCGCCGAGATAGGCATCGACGAAATCAAGCGACTGCATCTCCTTGATATCGGCGCCCGCCGCAAAGGCCTTTTGCGAACCCGTTATGACAATCGCGCCGATGGAATCATCCGTCGAGAACGACGCCAATATGTGCCGCAGCTCTTTCAGCAGGGCGGCATTCAGCGCGTTCAGCGCCTGCGGGCGATTGAGCGTGATGACGCCGACATTGTCGCGCTTCTCAACGATCAGCGTTTCATAATCCATGGTGAGGGTCCTCTCCCGTTTTTACTGGCGTCATTTCTGGCAGGCGGCACAATAGAATGTCGAGCGCCCCGCCTGTACAATCCGCTCAACCGTACCCCCGCAACCGGGTGTGGGGCAAGCATGGCCCTCCCGATCATAGACCGAGAAGGAATGCTGGAAATAGCCAAGCGTACCATCTGTCTGGATATGATCGCGCAGGGACGAGCCACCGGCGGCGATGGCATCGGCAATCACCTCGCGGATTTTCTCCGTGAGATCGATGAGGGATGCCCTCGGCTTGTCCGTTTTCGTAACCAGCGTGCCAGCGGCTCTTAACGGAGAGAGGTGGGCACGCCACAGCGCTTCGCAGACATAGATATTGCCCAGCCCCGCAATCACCTTCTGGTCCAGCAGCGTGCTTTTGAGCGGTTGGTTCTTTCCGGCAAAGCGGCGCGCCAGATAATCGGCGCTCAGCGCGTTTCCGGTTGGCTCCGGGCCAAGATCTGCAAAGGCGGGGTAAAGATCAATGTTGGATCGCTCCACCAGATGCATGAAGCCAAAACGGCGTGGGTCATTATAGATGACCTGCGCATGCCTTCCGTCTCTTTGCAGATGGAAGATGACATGGTCGTGCTTGCCATCCTTGGAGCGCGGATGATGGAACACGCCGGGTGCATCCGTCTCCTGCACCTCATCATCGATGCGGAAGGAGCCGGACATGCCGAGATGCGAAACGATCGTCAGCCCGTCCTCCAGCTCGATCAGCAGATATTTCGCCCGTCGCCCCAGGGAGATGATGCGTTTGCCCTCCACCAGCTCAGCAAACCCTTCCGGGAAGGGAAAGCGCAGGTCCGGGCGACCCAGAACAAGCTTTTCAAGGCGCGCACCTTCCATGGTCGGCGCAAGGCCGCGTCTGACGGTTTCCACTTCGGGCAATTCTGGCATCTGCTCAACTCACATGTTTATCGCGACGGTCTTGCGATCTAAATCCTGCGGACATACATGTCGCAGGCATAAACTGCCGCAACAGATAGCGTCGCATTCCTGTTTCCGCTATGGTCCGCCCCGTAATTAAAGATGGAGACCGCCGATGACCGAAGCCCGCACAACCGCCAATGGCGGCATGGAAACGTCCTACGGTTTTCACAAGGTTGAAGAAGGCCAAAAGCAGGGCATGGTCAACGAGGTCTTCCACAAGGTCGCCAAACGCTACGATATCATGAATGACGTGATGTCGGCGGGCATGCACCGCTTGTGGAAAGACGCCATGATTGCCGCGCTCAACCCGCGCAAGGATCCCACCTACAAGACGCTGGATGTGGCAGGTGGCACGGGTGATATCGCCTTCCGCATCGTCGAAGCCTCCAACCGGCTTGCCCATTCTACCGTGCTCGACATTAACGGCTCGATGCTTGCGGTGGGCGAGGAGCGCGCCGCCAAGAAGAAGCTGTCCGACAATGTGACCTTTGTGGAAGCGAATGCCGAAGAACTTCCCTTCGAGGATAAAAGCTTTGACGCCTATACGGTTGCCTTCGGCATTCGCAACGTGCCGCGCATTGATGTGGCGCTGAAAGAAGCGCACCGGGTTTTGAAGCGTGGCGGACGCCTTCTGGTGCTGGAGTTTTCCGAGGTGGACATGCCGCTTCTCGACAAGGTCTATGATGCCTGGTCGTTCAATGCCATTCCGAAATTTGGCAAGATGATTACCGGCGATGCCGAGCCCTACCAGTATCTGGTGGAATCGATCCGCAAATTCCCCAATCAGGATGATTTCGCGGCCATGATCCGTACGGCGGGTTTTTCACGCGTCACCTATACCAATTACACAGGCGGCATTGCCGCGCTGCATTCCGGCTGGAAACTTTAATCGACATGATGGCTGGCAGCAGGAAGAAGGCATTCGCATGAGCACGCCCGGTGCATATTTTCGCTTGGCCAAGGTTGGCTGGGTTCTGGTGCGCGAAGGCGTGGTGCTTGCCCTGCCTTCGGACGATCTACCCGCAACGGCGAAGTTTGCCAAAGCGCTGCTCAAGCCCTTTGCCCGCAACCGCGCCAAGCACACGGAACGCCGCGACCGGCTGGCGACGGCTGTCGAGCGGCTGGGGCCGTCCTATGTGAAGATGGGCCAGTTTCTGGCCACCCGCCCGGATGTAGTCGGCGCCGATTTTGCCGAAGACCTCTCGCGCTTGCAGGACCGCATGGCCTTCTTCCCGAATGCTGCGGCAAGAGCCAATATTGAGGGCTCGCTCGGGCGTCCGATGGCGGATCTTTATCTCGAATTTGGTGAGCCGATTGCTGCCGCCTCCATAGCGCAGGTTCACCCGGCCATGGTGCGCACTCCGAACGGCCAGAAAAAAGTGGCCGTCAAGGTCATTCGCCCCGGCGTACGCCAGCGTTTCCAGAATGATCTGGAGGCCATGTATCTGATTGCCGATCTGCAGCAGCGGTTTATTCGCTCCGCCCGGCGTCTGCGCCCTGTGGAAGTAACTCGCGCGCTGGAACAGACGACGAAGATCGAGATGGATTTGCGGCTTGAGGCCGCAGCGCTCTCCGAAATCGCTGAGAACACCAAAAACGATCCCGGCTTTCGCGTGCCGGAAGTGGATTGGGAGCGCACGGGCCGCGATGTCGTCACCATGGAGTGGATCGATGGCGTCAAGATGTCTGACGTGGAAGGCCTGAGGGCTGCCGGTCACGATCTCGACGCACTGGCCGATACGCTCATTCAGTCCTTCCTGCGCCATACCCTGCGCGACGGCTTTTTTCATGCCGATATGCACCCCGGCAACCTGTTCGTAGACCCGCAGGGTATGATCGTTGCCGTGGATATGGGCATTGCCGGGCGGCTGGGCAAAAAGGAACGCCGGTTTCTGGCCGAAATTCTCTATGGCTTCATCACTCGCGATTACATGCGCGTGGCGGAAGTCCATTTCGAAGCGGGCTATGTGCCCGGCCACCACGACATGGCAAGCTTTGCGCAGGCGATCCGCGCCATCGGCGAACCGATCCATGGGCAACCGGCAGAAACCATCTCCATGGGCAAGTTGCTGACGCTTCTGTTTGAAGTTACAGAGCTTTTCGACATGGAAACGCGACCAGAACTCGTCATGCTGCAAAAGACCATGGTCGTGGTCGAAGGCGTGTCACGCATTCTCAATCCGCGCTTTAACATGTGGAAGGCGGCAGACCCTGTCGTCAGCGCATGGATCAGAGACAATCTCGGACCAAAGCGCATCGTAACCGACATCAAGGATGGGCTGAAAGCCGCCGTCAAGCTTGCCGAAGCCGCCCCCGAGATCGCCGCAAAGACGGAAAAGCTGCATGCCGATCTGGTCTATATGAGCGAACACGGCCTGCGTTTCGATGCCAGCACGGCGGAAGCCATTGGCAAGGCGGAAGCGCGCCACACAAAATGGGGACGCGCCGCACTCTGGGTCATCGCGCTCACGCTGCTCAATATCGCCATCAGGATAAGTTAAGGAAGCGAAGCTCTATCTGAGCTTCGTCTTCAAGGATGCATCCGGGAAGCAGGTCGGGCGCAGCCCGTTCTTTGCCTGCCAGTCGCCGAGGGAACGGCGCGTCTTGAAGCCCGCCAAGCCATCCGCCTTACCCACATCATAGCCCTTGGCGACCAGCGCTTTTTGCATGGACAGCACGTCGGAGCGCAACATGGAACCAACATCGCCCCATTTTGCCTGGAACGGCCCGGCATTATAGGCGATGCGATCTGCCAGATTGCCGATGAAGAGCGCGTAGAGATCGGAGTTGTTATACTCCTTGATGACGTAGAAATTCGGCGTCACCACGAATTCAGGTCCATTGCGCCCGGCAGGCACAAGCATCATGCCATCTGCATCCAAGTCATTGGCCGGAAACGCTTTTCCAGAGATTCTGCTAATGCCGAGCTTGGCCCATTCTGCCACCGGGCGGGCAAGATCCGGCCCTTCCTGCGCACAGGATACAGCGTCAGGTATGGAAACTTCAAAGCCCCAGTCGCGATTGCGCTGCCAGCCGCGTGTAGAAAGATAGTTGGCGATGGATGCCAGAGTATCCGGCACGGAGTTCCAGATATCGCGACGGCCATCCCCATCGAAATCAACCGCATATTTCAAATAGCTTGAGGGCATGAATTGCGGCTGGCCGAGTGCGCCTGCCCATGAACCCATCATCTTGGAGGCTGGAATATCGCCGCGCTCCACGATCTTCAGGGCGTCGATCAGCTCGACGCGGAACATGTCCTTGCGGGTAGATGTATAGGCTTTGGTGGCCAGCACATCGATCACGGCATTGGGCAGCTTTGCCCGCCCGAAACCGGATTCACGACCCCAGACAGCGATCAGAATATTGCCGGGAACGCCATATTTTGCCTCGATGCGCTTCAACGTTGCGGCATGGGTGGCCGCCAGCGAGCGCCCAGTTGCTGCCAGACCCTGCAAACGCTGCTCGGAAAAATAGGCGCCGGGCGAGGAAAATTCCGCTTGGCTTTGGGCTTGTTCCTTCGGTGGCTTCTGGCCGGGAATGACGAGATCAGGCAGTTTCCAGTTGATGGAAAGGCCTGAAAGTGCCGTCTCGATCGTGTTCTGCGAAATACCTGCCTTGCGCGCCTCGGGCCAGATTTCCTGCTTCAGCCACGCATTGAACTGCGCATCATATCTGGCAGCGGCAGCACCGGTTGGCACCGTTTGCGACAAAGATGGGCCTGCGGACAAAGCGCAGAGGACCGCGGCAAGGGCCGCGCCGATAAACCGTGAGCGCATGGGTTTTCCTCTTCTCAGATAAGGGTGCGGGCGCGCAATGCGGCGGTCAGCGTGCCCTCGTCCAGATAGTCGAGCTCTCCGCCAACCGGAACGCCATGCGCCAGCCGGGTGATCCTGACGCCGAGATCGTTCAGCCGGTCGGTGATGTAATGGGCCGTCGCCTGGCCCTCCACCGTTGCGTTTACCGCGATGATGAGCTCCTGGATACCGCCTTCGCTCACACGTTCGATCAAACCTTTGATATTGAGATCTTCCGGCCCCACCCCATCAAGCGGCGAAAGCGTACCGCCCAGAACGTGGTAGGCGGTGTTCATTGCGCCCGAGCGTTCCAGCGCCCAGAGATCGGACACGTCCTCGACAACGATGATGACCGTCTGGTCACGCCGGTCGTCGGTGCACACGGTGCAGGGGTCCATGGTGTCGACATTGCCGCAGCGGGAACAGACCTTCACCTTGTCATAGGCATCGCCCATGGCATGACCCAGCGGCCCAAGCAGCTGCTCTTTCTTCTTGATCAGGTGAAGTGCGGCGCGGCGCGCCGAACGGGGACCAAGCCCCGGCACTTTTGCCAGAAGCTGAATGAGTTTTTCGATTTCGGGGCCGGTGACTCGTTTTGCCATAAGCGCTTTCTACTGCATAAATGTCATAACGGGAATCATAAGCAGAAGGCATTCCATGAAAATACGCGCAGTCTGCCGGGGCGATGCAGAAGTCCTGCCCGGAAAAACCTCAAAGACCGGAATTTTCAAACACCCGGTGCAGGGTGCGGTTCTCATCGATCAGGCGGGAATCGTCAGTGATGCCGTGCTGAACAAGAAACATCATGGCGGGCCGGATCAGGCCATCTATGTGATGGGCTCTGTCGATCTCGATTTCTGGTCACGCGAACTCGGTTTTGCCGTTGAGCCCGGCTTTTTTGGCGAGAACCTCGTCATCGAAGGTCTCGACAGCGCCAAGATGAATGTGGGCGACCAGCTGACGGCGGCCGAAGTGGCGCTGGAAGTCACCGCTGCCCGCATTCCCTGCGCAACGCTGTCTGCAAGGGTCGGTGATGCCTATTTTGCGCCCCGCTTCAAAAAGGCGGGACAACCCGGCTTCTATTGCCGTGTGTTGAAAGGCGGCATGATCGCGCCTGAGGAGACGGTCACGTTGACGCCCTATAAAGGCATCCAACTGCCCATCCCCGTCATCCTTCAACGGTTCAGGCCGCAAAGGCTGTCGCAAGCGGAACGCGAGGCTTATCTCACCACACCGCTTGCCAGCCGTTTCCGGGCCATGCTGGAAGGCTGAGAGCGACTAGAACGGCAGCTTCATGCCGGGCGGAATTGGCAGACCGGCTGTGATTTCGCGGGTCTTTTCGGCAGTGACGGCTTCGGCGCGCTGCTTGGCATCATTGTGGGCTGCGACCAGCAGATCTTCCAGAATTTCGACTTCGTCTTCTTTCAGCAGGGACGGGTCGATCTTCACGCCGAGCAGCGAGCCTTTGCCGCTCATCTTCACTGTCACCAGACCGCCACCGGATTTGCCTTCGACTTCAAGCGCAGAAATCTCCTCCTGCATCTTCTCCATCTTGGCCTGCATTTCCTTGACCTTGCCCATCATGCCCATGATGTCACGCATACGAAACTCCTGTAATTTTCTAGAATTCTATGTCGTCGCCGGGAAGAATGTCGCCTTCGCTCGACTCCGCAACGGATGGCGGCGCAATTTCCTCGATATCATCAGGCACCGGTGTCCTGATGCGCACATCGGTGATCTTCGCACCCGGAAACTGCGCCATGATCGCGGCAACATCAGGGTCCTGCCGGGCATCGACCAGACGTGCGTCGCGCGCATTGCCTTCGGCCTCAACGAGTGTGGCTTCGCCCTGTTCCTTGCTGAGGCTGATGAGCCAGTGGATACCGGTCCATTCTTTCAGCTTCACACCAAGCTCGCCCGGCAGTGAGCCCGGCGCGCCCTCGGCCAGCCGCATATCCATCCGGCCGGGTTCAAGCCGCACGAGCCGCACGAAATTGCGCACCAGCGCCTTCATGCGGGGATCGCGGTTCTTCGTGCAAAGATCGACCACATCCTGAAGGACATTGACCGGAACCTTAGGCTCTGGCCGTTCTTCCGTCTTTGGAGCGGCTACCTGCATATCCTGCGGGCGGCTATCCGGCACGGCGCGCAGCATGGCGGTCGGCTGCGGCGTGGCTTGCCTCTGCGGAGACGCATGAGCCGTCGCAACCGCTTGCGTCGATGAATAAGCGCGTGCACCGCCACCATTGCCAGAGCCGGACGGCGCTCCACTGCCGGAGCCACCGCCTTCACCACTGGAAAGCTCTAGGAGGCGACGGGCCGCATCTTCAGGCGCGGGCAGATTGGCAGCGTGGGAGAGCCTTATCAGCACCATTTCAGCGGCACCGGCGGGGCGGGAGGCATTTTCTGTCTCGGGAATACCCTTCAATAGCATCTGCCAGATGCGCGATAGGGTGGACACCGCAATCGTATCGGCAAAGTCGGCACCGCGTGTGCGCTCCACCTCAGACAGGGATGGGTCGTCTGCCGCGTCGGGCACATATTTCATGCGCGTCACAAGATGGGTGAAATCCGCAAGATCGTTCAGGACAACGACCGGATTGGCACCTGCCTCATATTGCCCGGTAAATTCTTCCAGCGCCGAGGAGACATCGCCCTTCACCACGTGGTGGAACAGGTCAACGATGCGGGCGCGATCGGCAAGGCCCAGCATGCCACGAACGGCGTCCGCCTCGACCCGCCCTGCCCCATGCGCAATGGCCTGATCCAATAGCGACAGACCGTCACGGGCAGATCCCTCAGCCGCACGGGCAATCATCGCCAGCGCCTGCGGCTCGGCCTCAAAGCCTTCCTTGGATGCAATGGCGGTAAACAGGCCCACGAGATCGGCAGCGCTGATGCGGCGCAGATCGAACCGCTGGCAGCGCGACAGGACCGTGATCGGCACCTTGCGAATTTCGGTGGTCGCGAAAATGAATTTCACATGCTCCGGCGGCTCTTCCAACGTCTTCAAAAGACCGTTGAAGGCCTGCGTGGACAGCATGTGCACTTCGTCGATGATGTAGACTTTATAGCGAGCCGAGACGGGACGGTAGCGCACCTGTTCGATGATCTCTCTGATATCATCGATACCCGTATGAGAGGCGGCGTCCATCTCGATCACATCAACATGGCGGCCTTCCATGATGGCCTGACAATGCTCGCCGGGAATGCGCAGATCAATCGTCGGCTTGTCGATTTCATCGGTCTTGTAGTTGAGCGCACGCGCGAGAATGCGCGCCGTCGTGGTCTTGCCCACACCTCTGACTCCCGTCAGCATATAGGCTTGCGCAATGCGACCGGTCTCGAACGCGTTGGTCAGCGTGCGAACCATCGGCTCCTGGCCAACCATCAGATCGGAAAAGTCTTTCGGGCGGTATTTGCGCGCGAGAACCCGGTAACCTGTACCCTGCTCTTTGGTCTGGGGCATATTGGTTCCGGTTTCGCTCATCGCCTCGCCAGTGATTGGGTGCTGCCCGCTAAGTGGCCGAACTGGCCCGGCGATACCTGAGCACGTCTTCAAAAAGAAAAAGGTGGGAGGCTGGCACGGCGACCCGTGCCTGGCTCGTTAGGGCTGCTTCCTTCCGGACCTGACCCGGTTGGCGAGTGGCTCGTCCACCACCAACCTCCCGGAGGCACATATCGGCAATAATAAAACCAAATGCAAGCCAAGCTGATAAAAAACTGCTATCACGACCAAAACAAATTGGGAGGACGCCTTGCACACATTCCGGCTTGACGAGAGACTGGCTCGCGACAGCGAACTGATTACCAAGCTGGGCCTGTGCCAATTGCGCATTCAAAACGATAAACGCTGGCCGTGGCTGGTTCTCGTGCCGCAGCGAAACGATGTGAGCGAACTGTTTGAACTCACCCCGCTCGATCAGGCCATGCTGTCTTTCGAAACCAATCAGGTAGCGTCCGCCCTAAAAGAACTGACCGGCGCGACCAAAATCAATGTCGGCGCACTTGGCAACATCGTGCGGCAACTCCATGTTCATATCATTGCCCGCACCGAGGGTGATCCATGCTGGCCAGGTCCCATCTGGGGGCAAGGCACGCCTGAGCCCTACTCCGACAATGACAGACACGATTTCATGAAAAAACTCGCCGGCGCACTCTGATGACATCAAGCAGCATTTTCACCACCAACGCTCCCCATCCCGAACCCAGCACGATGACAGCATTTTCCCAGAACGGTCTCGACCGTCTGGCGGAAAAGCGCACGGAAGATTGCGTTATCGATGCCCTGAAGGTGGAAGGCACGCATCTTCTGGCGTTTTCGGGCGCAAAGCTGATCCTGAAACATGACGATCAGGTGCTCGACCCCCTGTTTGCGGCCTATGAACTGGCAGAGCTTGAGCCTTCCTTCGATGACGCCATCCTCCTAGGTCACAAGGATAATGGTGAGCCGCGCATCGCCGTGCCTGTCGGCATTGCGCCGGATGCTCTCGCCAGCCATTACAAGGCGGTGGATGCCCGCACCCTTTACCGCGATCAATTGATCGGGGACGAGCTTCTGGGAGAGGTGGCGCAGGCCGTTGCGCTGATCAATTGGAACAAAGACAACCGTTTCTGCGGGCGCTGCGGCGGCATCATGGAAACCCGCATCGGCGGTTACAAGCGCATCTGTGCGGCCTGCGAACACACCATCTTTCCGCGCACCGACCCTGTTGTCATCATGCTGACCATCGATATCGAGCGGGAATTGTGCCTTTTGGGCCGAGGCCCGCATTTTGCGCCCGGCATGTATTCCTGCCTCGCCGGTTTTGTGGAGCCGGGCGAAACCATCGAAAATGCCGTGCGCCGTGAAACCCGCGAGGAGGCCAATATCGAGGTCGGCCGGGTGCGCTACCACGCCTCGCAGCCATGGCCGATGCCGCACACGCTGATGATTGGCTGCTATGCCGAGGCGCTGAGCCGCGACATCACCCGTGACGAAGCCGAACTTGAGGATTGCCGCTGGTTTACCCGTGAGGAGACGGAAGCGCTGTTGAACGCAACGTCTGCCGATGGCCGTTTACCGCCGCCGCGCGGTGCCATCGCGCAACGGTTGATGCGCGACTGGATCGATTGGGGCAAAGTCGTCGAGCAACCTGACTGACGTCAGGCGAAATTGAGCTTGCGGCGCATCGCGTGGCCCTTGTAGACACCGAGAATGCGGACCTTCTCCGAGAAGAACCGCAACTCGTCCAGCGCATGGCGCACGGAGCCGTCTTCAGGATGGCCTTCAATATCGGCGTAAAACTGCGTCGCCACGAATTTCCCGCCCAGTTGGTAGCTTTCCAGCTTGGTCATGTTGATGCCGTTCGTCGCAAAGCCACCCATGGCCTTGTAGAGCGCTGCTGGAATGTTGCGGACATTGAAGACGAATGTGGTGACGATCACCTCATCCGGTGCTGTCCGCTTCACCCAGCTCTCATCCCGAGACAGCACAACGAAGCGGGTGACGTTGTTTTCCGAATCCTCGACATTCTCGGCCAGGATGTCGAGACCGTAGAGATCGGACGCAAGCCTTGGCGCAAGGGCCGCCATGCTGCGGTCGCCCAGCTCCGCAACCAGCTTTGCAGCACCGGCGGTATCGCCCGCCACGACAGGCTTCCAGCCATTGGAACGAATGATCTTGCGGCATTGGCCAAGCGCATGGATGTGGCTGTGGACCGTCTTGATCTCGTGCTTTTCAACGCCCGGCAACACCATCAGCTGAAAGCGGATCGGCATGAAATACTCACCGACGATGTGGAGGCGCGATTCGGGCAGAAGGTGGTGAATATCGGCAACGCGCCCGGCAAGCGTGTTTTCGATCGGGATCATGGCGAGATCGGCCTCACCATTTTCCAGCGCGTTGAACGCATCTTCGAAAGTGGGGCATGGCAGCGGCTCCATATCCGGAAATACGTCACGGCAAGCCATGTCGGAATTTGCGCCAAAGTCGCCCTGAAAGGCAATGCGGTTGCTGCTCATGATGATCAATCTATCTGTTGGCGAGGATTTCGCGGGCCTTATCGAGTTGCGCCTGGGTATCGACACCCAGCGGAACCGAGTTGACGATTTCCGCATCGATGCGCATGCCCGCTTCGAGCGCTCTCAACTGTTCGAGGCTTTCGCGCAGCTCCAGCGTCGATGGCTTGAGCGACACGAACTTCTCCAGCGCGGCGCGGCGATATGTGTAAAGCCCGATGTGGTGATAAAGCGGCCCCTGACCGTAAGGCGCTGTCGCACGGGTAAAATAAAGGGCGCGCAGCCGTGATGGGGAAATCGGGCTTCCGACGATCTTGACGATGCTCGGGTTCGTCTTTTCGTCCTCATCGGTAATTTCAACGGTCAGCGTCGCAATATCGGTCGATGGGTTTTCCATCGGGCGAAGCGATGCGCGGATGGTTTCCGGCTCGATGGTGGGCAGATCGCCCTGAACATTGATGATGAACTCGGCATTGCCGTCGGGATCTGCTTTTTGCAGGGCTTCAAAGATGCGGTCGGAGCCGGACTGGTGATCGTCGCGGGTCATGGTCACGTCAAAACCAGCGTTCTTGACAGCCTCGAACACACGCTCGTCATCCACGGCGACGACGATTCGCTGGGCACCGGCTTCGCGTGCGCGCATGGCAACCTGAACGATCATCGGGTGGCCGCCAATATCGGCCAGAGGCTTGCCAGGCAGGCGTGTGGAGGCCATTCGAGCCGGAATCAACACGACTGCCTTTTCAAAATTCCGATTATTCATCCAACACCCTTCAAATCCCGGCGAAAAAGTGGCAATAGGTCACGGTGCGGGGAGCATATTCAAGTTGCACGCGCTGTGCAAAAGCCATAGCTTTCGAGCAATTTCAAGATGTCCGTTTTATGCGAACGGTGTGAGGGAGCGCAAATCAATGAATTCACGTGTTAACATGGCGGTCGGCGCCCTCTTGGGCACGATCTTCGTCCTGATGTCGGTATCGATCGCGTCCGAGGGGATTTTCCACGCGCCGGCACCGGAAAAGGAAGGCTTCGCCATTGTTGCCGAAACGAGCGCTGATAGCGCTGCCGGTGAACCTGCGGCTGCTGCCACTCCGATTGCCAAGTTGCTGGCCAGCGCCGACGCTGCCAAGGGCGAAACCGTCTTCAAGAAATGTGCGAGCTGTCACACCGGGGAGAGCGGCGGCCCCAATAAAGTCGGCCCTAATCTCTTCGAGATTGTTAATCGCCCCATCGCCAGCCACGAAGGCTTCAGCTACTCGGCAGCTATGAAGGATTTCTCCAAGGGCGGCACCGTGAAGTGGGATTATGACCACCTCAGCTACTTCATCGAAGCACCCAAGAAGCATGTTGCAGGCACGGCCATGGGCTTTGCAGGTATCAAGAAGGAAACAGAGCGCGCCGATCTCATCGCCTATCTGAGAACGCTCTCTGCCAGCCCGGCCCCGTTGCCGGATCCGAATGCGGCACCTGAAGTCATCAACTGATACAAGAAAAGCCCGGTTCGACCGGGCTTTTTGCTGACTGGATGATTGTTTCGCAACGGCTAAAGCGTTTCGTTGTTGAATGGAGATGTTCCGGTGCGGTTGTTAAAGTCAGGTCGCGTCGCATTCAAAAACAGCGTTGAGTCATTCTTCTTTCGGTTCGAGAAGCCAACGTCCAACAGCAGGCGAGCGAGTGGCTTTCGCCTCCAGCAGACCTGTTCGCTCCATGGCGAATAATGTCTTCCAGCCAGAAACAATGGCGTAGAAAAGGTCGGCATTCATCCATTCTTCGCAGATGGTTTGAGCAAAATCGTCGGGCGCTTGTGTATTCAAAAATGCGATAATGCGCACGCGATCACCCATATCGAATTGCAGAATGTGACTTCCATCATCGAAGGCCTCGTCCCCATCCGGGGCCCATATCGACCCGTTGGCTAGCAAGCCATCGACGAATTGCTGATGCGAAAGTCCAAAGTAATCAATCCGGGCGTCATCTCGATAGAAAGCATCAAGGTATGCTGCAGCAACCTCAGGCGCTGGAACTTCGGGCGGAATAGGAGACACATGCGTGCCGCGCCGCCCCAACCTACGTTCAACTTCGTTGAATGAGCATGCAAGCATTGACGCATCGGGCCGCCTGACCCCGAAAGCTCGCCCGCCGACATAGACCACGAAAAAACCCAATGCTAATTGGGAAAGACTTTCTGTAGCTTCAGTGATCCCGCTTTCGATTGCGAAAACACGGCAGTCACCCACTATCATCGATAATCCCCATGCCTCTGTTTCCGGTACGATCAAGACTGTCCGGCGGAGGCATTGTCAATATTTCCTGGATCAGTTGCCCATCAGGATATCGAACAGGGTCGTCTGCTTGGGTGCAGCCTCCCTTTGCTGCCCACCGCCGCCGCCAATATCGGCTGGCGGTACCGGTCCGCCATCATAGGGCTGCTGCCGGGGAAACTGCTGGGATGGCGCATCGACCGGCGGATATTGTGGGTTGGAGGCTGTCTGGTCGCGCCCGACAGGGGCTGCCGGATAGTCTGGCGGCACCGGCGCCTGACTGCCACCCAATGCATTGGAGATCATATCGGTCAGCGTTTGTGGCAGGGCTTCCGGCGCGTTGACCATGGGCTGGCCAAGTTCGGGTTCACCATAGGTGCCGAGACCAAAGAGCGGAGATGGCGAGAGGCCGGAATGGGCCGCCGTCATGAATTCCTTCCACGCTTTGGCTGGCAGACCGCCACCCGTCACCTTTTTCATCGAGGTGCCGTCGTCGTTGCCGAACCAGACACCTGTGGTGAGCGTGCTCGTATAGCCCACAAACAGAGCGTCGCGGAAGGATTGTGTGGTGCCGGACTTGCCTGCCGCCTGCCAGCCCTTCAACTTCGCGGCCTTGCCCGTGCCTTCGTTGATGACCCCGGTCAGCATGCCGTTCATGGTCGCGGCAATCGCTTCGCTCAGCACCCGCGGCGGATTGTCGTATTTGTTCTCATAGAGAACCTTGCCGTCCGCATCTGTGATTCGCTTGACGATGTGCGGCGTCGCCTTGAAGCCGCCATTCATCATCGGCGCATAGGCCGAAGTCAGCTCCAGAAGAGACACTTCCGATGTGCCGAGCGCAATGGAGGCATTGGCTTGCAGGTCCGATTCAATGCCCATGCGGTGCGCCACTTGGGCAACGCGATCCGGGCCGACTTCCATCACCAACTGGGCGGCGATGGTGTTCAGCGAATTGGCCAGCGCCGTCGCGAGCGTGACTTCACCGCGATATTTCTGATCGTAATTTTCCGGTGTCCATTTGCCGATCTTGACCGGCGCGTCGTTGCGCACAGAGTTCGGGGTCAGCCCATTTTCCAGCGCCGCAATATAGACGAAGGGCTTGAAGGCCGAACCGGGCTGGCGCTTGGCCTTGGCGGCGCGGTTGAACTGGCTCTTTGAGTAATCGGCACCGCCGACAATGGCCCGGATTGCGCCCGTGCCATCGATGGAGGCGAGCGCCGCCTGTGATGCGCCAAGCTTCTTGCCTTCGGTGCTCAGCACATTGGACAGCGCCTTCTCGGCTTCCTTCTCCAGATCGAGATCAATGGTCGTGTCCACCACCAGATCCTGCTTCACGTCACCGACCAGCATGCGGACTTCGTCCAGCACCATATCGGCAGCGTAATGCTCTGCCCCGGACCAGAAACGCTTGGCCTTTGTCGGCGGCTGCGACATGGCCGTCTTGATTTCGTCTTCGGTGATAAAGCCGACATCCTGCATGGATTGCAGCACGACCTGCGCACGCTCCTCGGCGGCCTGCGGATCACGGGCGGGCGAAAGGCGCGATGGCGCTTTCAGCAAGCCCGCCAGCAATGCGGCTTCGCCCAGATTGACGTCCCGGGCAGACTTGTTGAAGTAGCGGCGCGACGCCGCTTCCACGCCGTAAGCATTGGAGCCGAAATAGACGCGGTTCAGATACATCGCCATGATCTGATCCTTGGTGTATTTCTGCTCCAGCCAGAAGGCGAGCAGGACTTCCTGGATCTTGCGTTCAAGCGTGCGGTCTGGAGACAGGAAGAGGTTTTTCGCCAGCTGCTGCGTCAGCGTCGAGCCGCCCTGCACGGTGCGACCGCTCAGAATATTGGTGATGATGGCGCGGCCAAGCCCCAGCGGGTCGATGCCGAAATGCGAATAGAAGCGCCGGTCTTCAATCGCCATCACGGCTTGCGGCAGGTAAGGCGACATATCCTCAAGCGCCAGCGCCTCACCGCCCGTCGTTCCACGATTGGCAAGAACCGAGCCATCCACCGCCACGATTTTCAGATTGGGCGGACGCTCGGGAATGGTCCAACTGCTGGCGCTGGGCATGCGCGCCGCATAATAGGCAACGATACCGGCTACACCGATGCCACCCCATATGCCGAGCACGATGCACCAATAGGTGAAAGAGCGGATGAAGCGGGTGATGCCGCCGCTACGCGATGCACGTGCGCTACCTCTTTCCCGACGCGGTTTCGCCCGCTCACGCTTTTGCGGTTTCTCAGGACCAGAACCGGATGCCTTTTTACCACCGCCCTTGGCACCATTGATCCGGTCGCCTTCGTTCAAGCGGAGGTCATCACCGGACTCGTGAAAATCTCCGAAAGAAGGTTCTACACGCTGGCCTGATTTACCGGGTCCTGCCATATGCGGGAAATTGCTCCGTGAACGAGAGGCGCGCCATATGCGCGGTTGCGGGTGTTGGTTCTATCGAGATGAAGCTTAAATGCGGCGATTTAAGGTGGGGTTAAGTCCGGCTAACGCCGGAACACCGCCATTACTGGCAGACATCAACCCATTGTGCACCCGTCAGCTCCGCCATGCGCTCGGGCGTGATCACGACAGCTGAATTGGTTGCTCCTGCCGCAGGCACGACCTTGGCATGGTTCTTCAATGACACATCGCAATAGATCGGCAGTGCCGTTGGCAGTCCGAAAGGGCAGACGCCGCCAATCGGATGGCTGGTCACTTCAACCACCTCTTCACCGGCCAGCATGCGAGGCTTGGCGCCGAAATGGTCCCGGAATTTCCGGTTGTCGAGCCTTCTCGTGCCAGCGGTGACGAGGAGAAGAATGGTGTCGCCGGCTCGCAGGCAAATCGTCTTGGCAATCTGATCCGGCTCCACCTTGTGTGCCAACGCGGCCAATTCCACCGTGGCGGAGCTCTCATCCGTCTCGATGACGCTGATATCAGGCGCGTATGCCGCGAAATAGTCTCGAACGGATGCAATCGTCATGCGCAATCTTTAGGCGTTACCGCTCTTAAAATCAAGTATTCTAAAGAAAGCTATGCAAATCGCGCAATGCTGCGCTGCAATGTAAGGTCTGTTCTCCGTCAAAAATTATTGTATCTTCAAACCATCGAAGCGACGCACTCCTCCTCCCAGCGTCGCTAGATTGGACTGACAGCACTCCTCCTCCCAGTTGTCAGTCAGTATCAAGAACCCGGCGCACCTCCTCCCGCGCCGGGTTTTTGCTTTCTGGCATTCATTCAGTCCTGTCGCGCAATGCGACCCCACAGGCTTCGCTTAAAAGGCGGTAAAGCCTGCTTTTTCTCGTTCTCATGCGTGTCAAACAAACTTGACTTATCCGCTTCGTCATTTTAGGTGTTTCGCCATCGATATTTGTTTGACGACCAGAGCTTCGGTGTCTTTATAGGCGCATACGACGATCTTTCCTTCAAAATCGAGAACACCCGCACTGACGTTCAGTGCACGAGTAATTTGCCAACGGAAGGAACATCGTTATGGCGACTGGTACAGTAAAGTGGTTCAACGCAACCAAGGGCTACGGCTTCATTCAGCCTGATGATGGCGCACAGGACGTGTTCGTACACATTTCTGCTGTTGAGCGCGCTGGCCTGAACGGCCTCAAGGATGGTCAGAAGATCACCTACGAACTGGTTCAGGATCGCCGCTCTGGCAAGATGTCTGCTGACAGCATCGTTGCTTCCTAATTGGAGCTTTCATCGGTCGTGAGACCGATGATGCAGACTTTAAAGGCCGGGTTTTCCCGGCCTTTTTCTATTTCGGCCTGACCTCATCCTCGCCCTGCGCGGTGATCCGTAGAGGAAATTTTCGATGGCGGCCTTGTAATCCGTGTGATGCCTTCCGATATACAGCTTCATGAGCGTTTCAGAATATTCTGAATGTCTGGTCACAGATCGCATGTTTGCAGTTCACGCGTTAACTAAAACTTAACCGAAGCAGCGCAAACATGTATAGGAAGACGCGAGAGACAACCAAGTGTTGTCGCCGCGCTGAAACACCAAGCCGTTTCTTGCACTTTGACCACGGATGTACTGGCACTGAAGCAAAAAACGGAATGAAAGGTCGGGCTTGCCCGGCCTTTTTGTTTTCAAGAGACTTCATCTCTATAAAGGCGCCACCCTTGTTTCGGGGCGGCGCCTTTTTTGTTACTTCACGCTCAGCGCCGACAGGATCCGCACCCAGGAGCGGATGCCCTTGTGGAAGGATTGCAGATCGTATTTTTCGTTTGGCGAGTGGATACGGTCATCGGTCAGGCCGAAGCCAATCATCAGCGAATCCATGCCCAGCATGGTCTGGAAATCGCCCACAATCGGAATGGACCCACCCATGCCGATAACGACGGCGGGCTTTGCCCATTCATCCGAAAGCGCGTTCTTGGCCTTCGTCAGTGCTGGCGAATCATAGGAAAGCTGGATTGCGGGCGAGCCGCCATGCTCGTGAAAATCCACCGAGCAGTCGGCCGGAATTTGCGAGCGGACATAGGCGCGGAAGCTTTCGCGGATGGCTGCCGGGTCCTGGCTGCCAACGAGGCGGAAGGAGACCTTGGCGGAAGCCTTGGCCGCGATCACCGTCTTGAAGCCCTCTCCGGTGTAACCGCCGGTGATGCCGTTCACCTCAGCCGTCGGGCGTGCCCATGTCAGTTCCAGAACCGACCGGCCCTTTTCGCCTGCAGGAACGGACAGGCCGACGCCGCCCAGAAAGCCTTCCGCCGTCAGGCCGAGATTGTCCCAGGATGCCTTGATGTTGGACGGTGTTTCTTCGACACCATCGTAGAAACCTGCAAGCGTGACCTTGCCGGTCTCGTCGTGCAATCCGGCGAGGATTTTCGTCAGAATGTGGATCGGGTTGGCAGCCGCACCACCGAACAGACCGGAGTGGAGATCACGATCGGCGGCGGTGACGACGATTTCCTCGCCGACCAGACCGCGCAGAGCCGCAGCAATGGCGGGCGTTTCCGTGTTCCACATGCTGGTATCGCACACCAGCGCATATTCCGCCTTCAGCTCGTCGGCATTGGCGTCAAGGAATGGCTTCAGCGATGGCGAGCCAGATTCTTCCTCACCCTCGAACAGGATGGTGATGCGCAGCGGCAGGGAGCCGTGCACCTGCTTGTAAGCCCTGCATGCTTCTACGAAGGTCATCAACTGACCCTTGTCGTCGGATGTGCCACGGCCGGTCATGACCTTGCGGCCGCCGCCAATGTCTTTCAGTGCGGGTTCGAACGGGTCGTTCTCCCATAGCTCGATCGGGTCTACGGGCTGGACATCATAATGGCCGTAAAACAGCACATGCGGCGCATCTGGTTGCGCGCCATCATGATGGGCAACGACCATGGGATGGCCAGCGGTATCTCTGATCGAGGCATCGAAACCGATCGTCGTCAGATCACGCACCAGCCATTCGGCGGCCTTGCGGCATTCAGCCTTGTAGCTTGGGTCTGTCGAAATCGACTTCAGACGAACGAGTTCGAAAAGTCTGTCGAGGCTGGCTGTGAGATTGTCGTCAACCGCCGAGAGAACGGGGGATATGTCTGTCATTACGCGATCCTGTCATGCGAAGATCGGCGCAGGATAAAGCAAAGCGGCCCATGGATCGAGCCGGAAAATCATTTCATGCCATCGCGTTTTTTCATGCTTTCGCGTCTGGCGCTTTCCCAGCCTTGATGGCCCGGCTCATATATTCCAGAAGAAGGTGACGCTCGAACCTCAGAAAGCCTGCAAGGACCGCATCGTCGGTTGCCATGGAGGCGGAAATGGCGGTTTCTTCCAGCGCCCGCCCCTTGGCCGTCAGCTCTATGATCTGGGCGCGGCGGTCACGCGGGTGTGGCTTTCGCTCGATCAGCCCGTCGCGTTCCATGCGCGCCAGCGTGTTGGCAAGCGTTGCCTGCTCCACATCGACACGGTCCAGCAATTGCCGCTGCGTCAGCCCGTCTTCGCTCCACAGCTCCAGCAAAACGGGAAATTGCCCCCGGGAGAAACCAAGCGTCCGGGCACGTGCATTCAGCGCCGACGAAAAGGTCTTTGCCAATTGAGCCGAAAGATAGGTGGCTGAATCGTTTCGTGAAAAACGCATATCTTCGTTTCCGGGGTCGCAGACGGCAGTCATCCACAATGTCCATTTCCCCATGGTAAATGCGCAGGCTTTCGCGAAACATGTGCGCAGACCCCGCCTGAACGGTGGCACAAAAAAACGCCATGGCCGGGAGGGGACAGCCATGGCGTTTATGTTGAAGGACAAAGGCCCGGAGAGGGGGGATAGGCCTTTGTCCGGTCTGACGCGGCGGGGGACGAGCCTGCAATCAGACTACGGCGTGATCAGTCGCCGTCGTTAAAGAAATGAGGCTCCAAATGAGGCTTTTCAAGGGAAGCCAGGATTACAAATTTGTAACGTTCTGGTGAAGATGTCGTTCGGTTTCAGGGTGCTCGGAAACAGTGGGTTGCCGGTCTAAAAGGTTAACTTTGTCTGGACGGCACCCATGGCCCACGCTATCCATGCTTCCCATGAAAAAAGGCGATCACCTCTTCCTCGTAGACGGCTCCGGTTTCATTTTCCGGGCGTTCCATGCCATCCCCGCGCTCAACCGCAAATCGGATGGCCTGCCGGTCAATGCCGTCTCAGGTTTCTGCAACATGTTGTGGAAGCTGTTGAAGGATGCCCGTAACACAGATGTGGGGGTCACACCGACCCATTTCGCTGTCATTTTCGACTATTCCTCGAAGACGTTCCGCAACGAGCTTTACGATCTCTACAAGGCCAACCGCTCGGCCCCGCCGGAAGATCTGGTGCCGCAATTCGGCCTGATCCGCCAGGCGACCCGCGCCTTCAACCTGCCCTGCATCGAGACCGAAGGTTTCGAGGCGGACGACATCATCGCAACTTACGCCCGTCAGGCAGAAGCCATCGGGGCTGACGTTACGATCATCTCGTCGGACAAGGACCTGATGCAGCTCGTCAGCGCCAATGTGCATATGTATGACGCGATGAAGGACAAGCAGATCGGCGTTCCCGATGTCATCGAGAAGTGGGGCGTGGCGCCCGAAAAGATGATCGACCTGCAAGCGATGACGGGTGATTCCACCGATAACATTCCCGGCATTCCCGGCATCGGCCCGAAGACGGCGGCGCAATTGCTGGAGGAATACGGCGATCTCGATACGCTTCTGGCACGCGCTGGCGAAATCAAGCAGCAGAAACGCCGCGAAAACATCATCGCCAATGCCGAACTGGCCAGATTGTCACGCCAGCTCGTGGCTCTGCGCACCGATGTGCCGCTGGAAATGGCGCTGGATGCCCTGACGCTGGAACCACAGGATGGCCCCAAGCTCATCGCCTTCCTGAAGGCCATGGAATTTACCACTCTGACACGGCGCGTTGCGGAAGCAACGGGCGCGGATGCAGCCATCATCGACGCCGCCCATGTGGCTGTCGAGCGCGGAGCGCTTGCTCGCGGCCCTGATCTGGATGCCGCAGGCGCGGCCTCGACTGACCAGCCGATTTCGCTGGATGAAAGTGCCGTCGGCATACCCGGCATCGCATCGAAAATGGAAGGTACTTCGCCTGCGGGCCTCGCTTCCTCACGCGAAGCGATCTTCTCCGCATCCAAGATCGATACGACCTCCTACCAGACCATTCGCACGGTTGAGGAGCTGGACCGCTGGATTGCAATGGCGCGGGAAACCGGCGTCGTGGCCTTTGACACGGAAACCACATCGCTTGATCCCATGCAGGCGCAGCTGGTCGGCTTTTCCCTGGCCTTTGCCGATAATGGCAAGGATGCCAGCGGCGCCAACATCATCGCCGCCTATGTGCCGATAAGCCACAAGACCGGCTCCGGGGGCGATCTTTTCAGCGATGGCATCAAGCTTGCCCCGGACCAGATCCCGTTCAACGATGCGCTTGACCGGTTGAAGCTGCTGCTGGAAGACGCTTCTATCCTCAAGGTCGCGCAGAATTTGAAGTATGACTATCTGCTGGTGAAGCGCCTTGGCATCACCATGCAGAGCTTTGATGATACGATGCTCATGTCCTACGTGCTGGAAGCGGGCAAGGGCCTGCACGGCATGGATGCCCTGTCGGAGCGGTGGCTGGGCCACACGCCGATTGCCTACAAGGATGTGGCCGGTTCCGGCAAGTCCGGCGTGACCTTCGACTTTGTCGATATCGACAAGGCCACCGCCTATGCCGCCGAAGATGCAGATGTGACCCTGCGGCTGTGGATGGTGCTGAAGCCGCGCCTTGTCGCTGATAGGTTGACGACGGTCTATGAGCGGCTGGAGCGCCCGCTGCTTCCGGTTCTGGCCGCCATGGAAGAACGTGGCATTACCGTTGACCGGCAGATCCTGTCGCGTCTCTCGGGCGAGCTTGCGCAGAAGGCAGCGGCCTATGAGGACGAGATTTACGAGCTTGCTGGCGAGAAATTCAATGTCGGCTCTCCCAAGCAGCTGGGCGATATTCTGTTCGGCAAGATGGGCCTGCCCGGCGGTTCCAAGACCAAGACCGGGCAATGGTCCACCTCGGCGCAGGTGCTGGAAGATCTCGCCGCCGAAGGTGCTGAATTTCCCCGCAAGATCGTGGACTGGCGTCAGCTGACCAAGCTGAAATCCACCTATACGGATGCCCTTCCCGGCTATGTGCATCCCGAAACCAAGCGTGTGCACACCTCCTATTCGCTGGCGTCCACCACCACGGGCCGCCTTTCATCGTCAGAACCGAATTTGCAGAATATTCCGGTGCGAACAGCGGAAGGCCGCAAGATCCGCACCGCCTTCATCTCGACGCCCGATCACAAGCTCCTGTCTGCCGATTACAGCCAGATCGAGCTTCGGGTCCTGGCGCATGTCGCCGATATTCCTCAGCTGCGAAACGCTTTTGCCGAGGGCATCGACATTCATGCGATGACGGCGTCGGAAATGTTCGGCGTTCCTGTGGAAGGCATGCCATCAGATGTGCGCAGGCGCGCAAAAGCCATCAACTTCGGCATCATTTACGGCATTTCGGCCTTCGGCCTTGCCAACCAGCTGGGCATTGGCCGTGGCGAGGCTGGCGATTACATCAAGAAATATTTCGAGCGCTTCCCCGGCATCCGCGATTATATGGACAGCACCAAGACCTATGCCCGCGACATGGGTTATGTCGAAACCATCTTCGGTCGCCGCATTCATTACCCCGAGATCCGGTCATCCAACCCGTCGGTGCGCTCCTTCAACGAGCGTGCGGCCATCAACGCGCCCATTCAGGGCTCGGCTGCCGATATCATCAGGCGGGCCATGATCCGCATCGAACCGGCGCTGGAAAAGGCCAATCTCTCGGCGCGCATGCTTTTGCAGGTGCATGACGAATTGATCTTCGAAGTCGAGGACGGCGAAATCGACAAGACGCTGCCGCTCGTGGTCTCCATCATGGAAAACGCCGCCATGCCCGCCATCGACATGCGCGTGCCTCTGAAGGTCGATGCCCGCGCTGCTACGAACTGGGACGAGGCACACTGATCCAGAGGGTGTCATCGGCGTGTCGCGTGCCGGGCGTAGGTGAAGCTGCCTTACCCCCAGGGAGCTTCAAGCATCATGCACGCACCGTTCGTTTCACCCGCGCTGACCATCTTCTCCACCGCCCATAACGATCTGCCACCACGCCATCTCGGCACCCGGTTCGATATGAGCGGCACGTTCCTGCATGAGCCCGGCAATACGGTCGTGTGCCATCTGGTGGAAGGGTCGCGAACGCAGCATGCCATCGTCAAGGCCCGTCAGCGCATTCTGGACATGCCGCAGGCCTCAAGCCATCTGGCCTTTACCCCTGTTTCCAGCCTCCATATGACGGTGTTTCAGGGCATTATCGAGTATCGCCGCGACTGGCCCTTCTGGCCAAGGGAAATGCCTGCCACGGCATCCATCACCCAGATGACGGAGTATTATCTCGAAAAGCTCGAGGGCTTTGCAAGGCTTCCGGCCTTCGCCATGCAGGTCAAGGCCGTCACGCCGAACGGGCTGACGCTTTGCGGAGCAACCGCCGAAGATGACAGGATCATCGCCGCGTGGCGCAATGCCTTTGCCGAGGTCTTCGGCTACCGGCATCCCGATCACGACACTTACGAATTTCATATCACCTTCGCCTATGTCATCCGCTGGTTCGATCCGGCCAGCCTGCCCATGTGGCAAAGAACACTGGATGAATGCCTTGAGGAGCTGCGCTCCGAAGTGCCCGTTCTTGAGATGCGGCCACCGGCATTTTGTGAATTCGACGATATGAAGCATTTTGAGGAATTGATGGTTTTTGAACCGGGGTGATGCTATGGAGTGAAATCCGTCGCAGGGATCCATCGTCTCGAATCAGGCATTTTTGAAAAATTATGCGCCGGGGCTGGTCAAAGCTCCGGGAGGCATGTATAAGCGCGCAAAATTTCCGAATAAAGAAACATGACATCAGGCCCTTGTTCTGGCTGGTTCGCGTGTTTCGCCGCTGAATTGGAGTTACACAAATGGCAGTACCTAAGAGAAAAACAAGCCCGTCCAAGCGCGGCATGCGTCGTTCGGCCGATGGCCTGAAGTCCGCAACCTACGTTGAAGACAAGAACTCCGGCGAACTTCGCCGCCCACACCACATCGACCTGAAGACAGGCATGTACCGTGGCCGTCAGGTTCTGACACCAAAGGAAAGCGCATAATTTCTGCGCATTCTACCGTTTTCGAGAAAGCCGGCCTTTGGGTCGGCTTTTTTGTTTCAGGCACCTGCCTCTCTCGCGCCAACGAAAATATGCGCGGCCTGATGTTTCCATTTGCGCCTGAATGGCTCTAGACTTCTCCATGGGAGCAGGCTCGATAAGTCTGGATGTGGAGGGAATAGAC
This sequence comes from Rhizobium sp. WCS2018Hpa-16, assembly GCF_031843705.1. NCBI lineage: Bacteria > Pseudomonadati > Pseudomonadota > Alphaproteobacteria > Hyphomicrobiales > Rhizobiaceae > Rhizobium > Rhizobium sp. WCS2018Hpa-16. The sequence continues at coordinate 75,651 of NZ_JAVTIX010000002.1, read as the reverse complement.
CGGTGAAATATCGCTGGATCGGCATTGTGCTTGTGTGCCTCAGCCTAGGCGGCATTGCCTTGACCCGGGGAAGCGATCTGGTTGCAGAAAGCTATTTCGATGAAGTGGCGGCACAGGGCGGCACGACGTTGCGACTGGCAGTCTCAGCACTTGGCGGGCATCTCAGCCGCTATGAGCCGCTGCCAGCATTGATGGCGGATCGTGACGATATCGAGGAGCTTGTCGCCCATCCGCAGGATCAGGCCTTGCGGCTGCGCGCCAATATCTACCTGAAATCCATCAACGACCTGCTGAAATCCTCCGATATCTACATCATGACGCTGGATGGAGAGACGATTGCCGCCAGCAATTATGATGGTCCGGCAAGCTTTGTCGGCCAGAATTTCAGTTATCGTCCGTATTTTCAGGATGCCGCGAAAGGCCAGCAATCCAAGTTCTTCGCGCTGGGCACCACCTCGCACAAGCGCGGCTATTATTTCGCCTCTCCCATTCTCTTCAAGGGAGAGATCAAGGGTGTCATTGTCTTCAAAGTGGACATCGAAGGCATCGAGGCATCCTTCGGCAATGGCGAGAACCGCATTTTCGTCAATGATCCCGAGGGCATCATCTTCATGACGGGAACGCCGGAATGGCTCTACGCTGCCATCCAGCCACTGACGCCGGACCGGATAGCCCGCACGGAAGGCTCGCGCCGCTATGCCGATGCCAACCTCACGCAGCTTGACCTGACTCGCAGCACCTTCGGCACCCACGACCTGATGACCATCCGCGAAGGCCAATCCGAGCGCGAGTATATCTTCCTTTCCCAGCCGATGCCCGACGCTGGCTGGACGGTGAATGTGCTGATGGACACCAGCTCCGTGCGCACGCAGGTGCAGACGACCATGATCGCCATCATGCTGTGCCTCTGCCTTGCAGGCGCTGTCATCGCCGCCATGCTGCAACGGCGCGAGCGGCTTCAGGACCGGCTGGTCCACCAGGCAGAAGCGCAGGCTGAACTGGAGCGGCGGGTGGAAGAGCGCACCGCCGATCTTGCCCGCGTCAATGTCGACATCAAGCATGAAATTGCCGAGCGGCGTCAGACCGAAAAGCGGCTTCGCAAAACCCAGAAGGATCTGATCCAGGCGGGCAAGCTGGCTGCACTGGGGCAGATGTCGGCAGCCCTCTCCCATGAGTTCAACCAGCCTCTGGCTGCCGCCAAGACCTATGCGGAAAGCGCCTCCCTGCTGATCGAGCGCGGCAGGGTCAGCGAAGCCTCGGATAATCTGAAGCGCATCTCGGTGCTGATTGATCGCATGGCCGCCATCGGCAAGCATCTGCGCAATTTCGCGCGCAAGCCCAACGAAAAGCTCGGCCCCATGCCGCTTGATGCCGTGATCAGCGACACGCTGGAGATCGTTAATGCGCGACTAAAGGCAGCGGATGCGGATTTGAGCGTTGATTTAGGACCGGTGCCTCTTCAGGTGAAAGCCGGTCCCGTGCGGCTTCAGCAGGTGCTGGTCAACATCATTTCCAACGCCGCCGATGCCGTGGAAGGACTTGAGGACCGCCGCATCGATCTTGTCGCCCGTCAGGAGGGTGCCAAGGTCATCCTCTCCGTTTCCGATCACGGCCCCGGCGTACCAGCCGCGATCATGGAGCGCATTTTCGATCCGTTCTTTTCTACCAAGGGCGTGGGCAAGGGGTTGGGCCTTGGGCTTTCCATCTCCTACAATATCGTCAAGGATTTCGGCGGGCGTCTGAGTGTCACAAACCTGCCTGAAGGTGGTGCGCGGTTCGATATCGAGCTGGATGCCGAAGTGCCGATGGAGATTGCTGCCGAATGACCACGTCCCGCGTTTTGCTGATCGATGATGAAGAGGATTTGCGGCTTTCGACCGCGCAGGCGCTGGAGCTTGCCGGTCTGGATGTCGTCACCGTCGATAATGCCGACCATGTATTCGAGCTGATCGGCTACAGTTTCGATGGCATCATCGTCAGCGATATTAGAATGCCGGGCATGGATGGCATGACGCTGTTGCAAAAGGTGCGGGAGCTGGATGCGGAAATTCCCGTCATTCTCGTCACCGGCCATGGCGATGTGCAGCTTGCGGTCAGCGCCATGCGCAACGGCGCCTATGACTTCATCGAAAAGCCGTTCAGCGTTCAATATCTGGCTGGCATCATCAAGCGGGCGATAGACCGTCGTTCGCTGGTTCTGGAAAATCGCCGCCTGCGGGCCGTCGCTGGCAAGCGCGATGATCTGGAAACCCGCCTGCCGGGTCGCACGCAGGTCATGGTGGATCTGCGCTATCGCATCCGGGCCATTGGTGCTGCCGATGCCGATACGCTCATCATCGGCGATACCGGCGCCGGCAAGGAGGTCGTTGCCCGTGCGCTTCACGATGTCAGCGCCCGGGCAGATAAACCCTTCGTTGCCATCAACTGCGCAGCGCTGCCGCAGCACCTCATCGAAAGCGAATTGTTCGGCCATGAGGCAGGCGCATTTCCCGGCGCGCTTCGGCCTCGCTATGGCAAGTTTGAACATGCCCGTGGCGGCACCGTTTTGCTGGATGAAATCGGCTCGATGCCGTTCGACATGCAGGGCAAGCTGTTGCGGGTGTTGCAGGAGCGTACGATAACCCGCCTCGGCTCCAACGAGACCGTGGAGCTCGATGTGCGCTTCATCGCCACCAGCAAGGCGGATTTGGCTGAGGAGGCGCTGGCAGGTCGCTTTCGGCAGGATCTGCTCTATCGGCTCAATGTCGCAACCGTGCATGTGCCATCGCTTGCGCAACGCCGCGCCGATATTCCGCTGCTGTTTCTCCAGCTGGTGCGCGAAGCCGCCGCCCGCTATGGCCGGGATGATCTCGATGTCCCCTCCGATATTGTCTCGAGCCTTTCCATGCGCGATTGGCCCGGCAATGTGCGCGAGCTTCGAAATGCGGCAGACCGGCTTGTGCTGGGGCTGGATGGCAGCATCTCGGACGGGCCGCAGACACTGTCGGAAAACCCGGCAAGCCTCTCGGCCAAGGTCGCCGAGTTCGAAAAATCCATTCTGGCGCGGGCCATCACAGCGCATCGCGGCAATCTGAAAGCCGTCTATGAGACGCTCGGAATATCGCGCAAAACGCTCTACGAGAAAATGCAGAAATATGCGCTGACCAAACATGGTGCCCTTGGCGAAGACCTGAAAACCCTGTCTTGACGGCAGCGGTTCAGACCATGGGCGGATTTCCACCCATGCACCATGTCTAATGTTTCGATTTCCACCCATTGGGGCCGAAATAAGACGCCTTTTGTGACGGTTGTCCTGCGCCGCCATTGCGTGTGCGCAAGCACCCATTTCAAAGTGTGTCACCCCGACCGACCGCAATAGGAGTGCGCCGGTCGATGAGGCCATATTTCATCGGGAGGAAAAGATGAAAATTCTCAAGACCGTCACAGGTGCCGTGGCTCTTGCTGCCGTATCGCTGTTTGCCTTGTCCGCCGCTGCCCAGACTTACCCGCAGCGCAACATTACCATGGTCGTTCCCTTCGCCGCAGGTGGCCCGACGGATACGGTTGCCCGCCTTGTGGCTGAATCCATGTCCAAGGATCTTGGACAGCAGATCGTCGTGGAAAATGTTGGCGGTGCCGGTGGCACGCTGGGTGCAGGCCGCGTTGCAGCCGCTGATCCGGATGGCTACACCGTTCTGCTCCACCATATCGGCATGGCCACCAGCGCCACGCTTTACCGAAAGCTGGCCTATAACACGCTCGAAGCCTTCGAATATGTCGGCCTCGTTACCGAAGTGCCGATGACCATTCTGTCTCGCAAGACACTTGAGACCACAGACCTCAAGGGCCTCATCGAATACGCCAAGGCCAACAAGGACAAGGTCACCGTTGCCAATGCGGGCATCGGCGCAGCGTCGCATCTGTGCGGCATGCTGTTCATGAGCGCCATTCAGACCCCGCTCGTGACAGTGCCTTACAAGGGCACCGGCCCTGCCATGACCGATCTTCTCGGCGGTCAGGTCGATATCATGTGCGACCAGACGACCAACACCACTAAGCAGATCCAGGGCGGCACGGTCAAAGCTTACGCCGTCACCACGCCGAAGCGTCTGGACGTGCTGCCAAATGTGCCGACCTCGGCTGAAGCCGGTCTGCCGAACTTCGAAGTGGGTGTCTGGCATGGCGTTTACACGCCAAAGGGCACACCTGCCGATGTCAATGAGCGCCTGTCCAAGTCGCTTCAGGTCGCCCTGAAAGACCCGAATGTCGCAGCACGCTTTGCTGAACTCGGCACCACGCCGTCTTCGGCGGCAGATGGCACGCCTGCGGCGCTGAAGGCAAAGCTTGAAAGCGAGATCACGCGCTGGAAGACGGTCATCGAAGCCGCTGGCCAGTACGCCGACTAAGCCTGCTCTCAAGCACCCAACCGGTGGCCGCAAAAGCCACCGGTTTTCACTCGTCAGCGGGGGGACCAAAACATGAAATCACTTTCTTTCGATGCAACAGAGGCGGTCTGTGGCGCCTTCTTCATAGTGCTCGGCATTTTCTTTGCCTGGCAATCCTATGGGCTTGAGCTGGGAACAGCCTTTCGCATGGGCCCGGGATATTTCCCGCTGGTGCTGTCGCTCATTCTCGTCGGGCTCGGCACACTCATTCTCGTGCGGGCGGGCAAGGTGCAGGGCGAGCCACTGGGCCCCATCGCGTGGCGCGGCATCTTCCTCATTCTGCCTGCGCCGATCATCTTCGGCATGACCGTGCGCGGCCTCGGCTTCGTGCCTGCCCTTTTCATCAGCGCGCTGATCGCATCCTTTGCATCGCATAAGATGAACCCCTTGATGGCGCTCATCCTGTCGGTCGGCATCACCGTCTTTTCCGTCGCAGTCTTCGACTACGGTCTTGGTCTGCCCTTCCAGCGCTTCGGCCCCTGGCTCAATTTCTGAGGTGCATGATGGAACTGTTCAATAATCTCGCGCTTGGTTTTTCCACCGCTACTTCTCTCGACAACCTGTTCTTCTGCTTTATCGGCGTCATTCTGGGAACATTGATCGGCGTTTTGCCGGGCATCGGTGCCACGGCAACCATTGCCATGCTGCTGCCCATCACCTTCCAGCTGGAACCGGTCTCGTCCCTCATCATGCTCGCCGGTATCTATTACGGTGCGCAATATGGCGGCTCGACCACCGCGATCCTCATCAACATGCCGGGCGAATCCTCGTCTGCCGTGACCGCCATCGATGGCTACCAGATGGCGCGCAAGGGCAAGGCAGGCGTCGCTCTGTCCGTCGCAGCCCTTGGCTCCTTCTTTGCTGGCACGGTGTCGACTTTTCTCGTTGCGATCTTCGCTCCACCGCTCACCGCCATCGCGCTTAATTTCGGTGCCGCCGAATATTTCTCGCTGATGGTCGTGGGTCTCGTTTCCTCCATTGCGCTAGCCCATGGCTCCATCATCAAGGCTCTGGCCATGGTGGTTCTCGGCCTGCTGCTGGGCCTTGTCGGCACGGATATCTATAGCGGCACGCCACGCTTCACGCTGGGCATCCGCGAATATGCCGATGGCCTGAACTTCGTGGCGGTCGCCGTTGGCGTGTTCGGTATTGCCGAAATTCTGCGCAACCTCGAAAGTGAAAAGACCCGCTCGGTCTTGATGGCAAAGGTCAGCGGCCTTCTGCCCAGCAAGGAAGAGTTCAAGCAAATGGTCGGCCCCGTTCTGCGCGGCACTGCCATTGGTTCGGCGCTTGGCATCCTGCCGGGTGGTGGTGCCATTCTTGCGGCTTTTGCATCCTATACCGTCGAAAAGCGTGTATCCAAGCACCCGGAAGAATTCGGCCATGGCGCGATTGCCGGTGTGGCTGGGCCAGAATCCGCCAACAATGCGGGGGCGCAGACATCCTTCATTCCGCTGCTCACGCTCGGCATTCCTGCCAACCCCGTCATGGCGCTGATGATTGGTGCGATGATCATTCAGGGCATCGTTCCCGGTCCCAATGTCGCCACCGAGCAGCCCGCGCTGTTCTGGGGCATCATCGCCTCCATGTGGATCGGCAACCTGATGCTGGTCATTCTCAACCTGCCGCTCATCGGGCTATGGGTGAAGCTGCTGACCATACCATACTATGTATTGTTCCCGATCATCATGGCCTTCTGCGCCATCGGGGTCTACAGCGTCAATTCCAACGTCTATGACCTCTATGCCGTCGCCTTCTTCGGGTTGATCGGCTATGCGCTGGTGAAGCTGCGCTGCGAACCGGCACCGCTTCTGCTCGGCTTCGTGCTGGGGCCGCTTCTGGAAGAAAACCTGCGGCGAGCGATGATCCTGTCGCGTGGCGATGCGACGACCTTCGTCACGCGCCCCATCAGCGCAACGCTGCTGCTGATTGCCGTGGCCGTACTCGTCGTCGTCTTCCTGCCGAGCGTCAAGAAGAAGCGCGAAGAGGTCTTCCAGGAAGAAGACTGATCGCTCACCGATTGTCTGAAACACACAAAGGCCGGGCATCGCGTCCGGCCTTTGTCTTGTCTGCGGGGCACAAAGCTGGCAAAGCAATGCGTAACTCAAGAGGTGATCATGGCTGACGACAGCGAAAACCGTATTATTGCGCTCGAAGAAACCGTGGCGCATCAGGCGAAAACCATTGAAGAGCTTTCCGATCAGCTGACCGAACAGTGGAAAGTCGTCGAGCAGACCCGCGCCAAGCTGGATCTGTTGACCGACAGGTTCCTGAACCTTGAGGAGCAATCGCTCGAAGCCCCCGCCATCACCAAGCCCCCGCATTACTAAGGAAAGCGCCGTGCCTCTTGATCGCTCCGAGACGCTTGTTTCCGATATCATGACATTCTGGAAAGAGGCCGGACCGGAGAAATGGTTCGACAAGGACGCGCAGTTCGACGCAACCTTCCATGACCGTTTTCGCGATGCCCATTTTGCTGCCGCCAGACGCAATCTGGAACCATGGCTTGAGGGCCCCGAGAGTAGTCTTGCGCTTCTCCTGCTGCTGGATCAGTTTCCGCGCAACTGCTTTCGCGGCACCGCGCATATGTATGCCACCGATCCGCTCGCGAGGCTCTATACACAAGGTACGCTTCGCCGCGGCCACGACATGACGATAGATCCCGAGCTTCGGATTTTCTTCTATCTTCCGCTCATGCATTCGGAAGGGCTGGAAGATCAGCAATTGTGCTGCAAGCTGTGTGAGCCTCTTGGCGAGCGCTACATGCCCTTTGCCATCGAGCACCGGAACATCATCGAACGCTTCGGCCGCTTCCCCCATCGCAATGATATTCTTTTGCGAGAGAGCACTGAGGAAGAGCGCATCTTTCTGGAAGAAGGCGGGTTTTCCGGCTGAGAAAACTTGACTGAAATCAAACCACCTGTGCCCTGATCCGGCTATGTCTCAACTCTCATCTGGAGCATGACATGTCGACAATTCTGGAATTTACCGGTGCGATTCTGCTGCTGTTGCTGACGCCCGGCCCCACCAACACACTGATGGCGCTTGCGGGCTATTCCCGTGGCATCGCCCGGGCTCTGCCGTTGATAACAGCCGAATGCGCCGGCTATCTCACCATCATCATACCCGTCGCCGTTCTGGCCGCGCCTTTTCTCGCCGACCACCCGGCCCTTCTGCTTGCCGCCAAGATCTGTGCCAGCCTCTGGGTGCTCTATTTAAGCTATCGACTATGGTTCAAGGGCGTGGCAGAGCAAAACGCAGCCGAGGTGACGGCAAGAGATGTCATGGTAACGACCATGCTCAATCCCAAAGCGCTGATGATCGCCATCGTCATCATGCCGCACGGACATTTTGTTGATCTGTTTCCGTGGCTTGCACTGTTCACTGGCCTTGTGCTGTTTGCGGCATCTGGCTGGATCACCCTTGGCCATTGTCTATCGAAGGGCAAAGTCGCTCGCGTACAGCCGCGAGCCATCCAGCGCATTGCCGCCGCGTGTCTGCTCGTCTTTGCCGCCGTTCTTGCCACCGCATCACTCAGGGCCATGGCATAAAAAAACCGCGCATCCTTTCGAATGCGCGGTTTTTTGAACGTAATCGGCCCTAGCCATCAGCCGTCGAAGAATTCCTTCATCCGGGCAAAGAAGCCTGCGGATTCGGGGTTATTTTCCTTGGATGACAGCGTCTCGAATTCCTGCAGCAATTCGCGCTGGCGTTTCGTCAGCTTCTGCGGTGTCTCGATCTGGATCTGGATATAGAGATCACCCTGCTGCGCGGAACGCAGCACAGGCATGCCCTTACCCTTCAGACGGAACTGCTTTCCGGCCTGCGTGCCTTCCGGCACCGTCACCCGCGACTTGGTATTGTCGAGCGTCGTTACATCGAACGTGCCGCCCAGTGCTGCCGTCGTCATGGAGATCGGAACCGCGCAATAGAGATCGGCACCGTCGCGCTGGAAGAACTCATGCGGACGTACCGACAGGAAAATATAGAGGTCGCCCGATGGGCCACCGCGCATACCGGCCTCGCCTTCACCCTGAAGACGAATGCGGGTGCCGTCTTCGATGCCCGAGGGAATATTGACCGAGAGAGACCGCTCTTCCGTCACACGGCCCTGACCGTTGCACTTGGTGCAGGGGTCGGTGATCGTCTGGCCGCGACCGTGGCAGGTCGGGCAGGTGCGCTCGACCGAGAAGAAACCCTGCGCTGCACGCACACGGCCTGAACCCTGGCAGGTGCCGCAGGTTTTCGGCTGCGTTCCGGGCTTTGCGCCGGAGCCGGTGCAAACGTCACAGGTGATGGATGTCGGCACACGGATCTGCGCTGTCTTGCCCGCAAAGGCTTCTTCCAGCGATATTTCCATGTTGTAGCGAAGATCGGCACCGCGTTCACGGCCACCGCTGGAACGACGCGCACGCCCGCCGCCCATCATCTCGCCGAAAATGTCTTCGAAGATGTCGGAGAACCCGCCGCTGGCACCACCGCCAAAGCCGCCGCCAGCATTGCCCATGCCGCCCTGCTCGAAGGCCGCGTGACCGAAGCGGTCATAGGCCGCGCGCTTCTGCGGGTCTTTCAGTGTCTCATAGGCTTCGTTGAGTTCTTTGAATTTTCTCTCGGATTCAGCGTCGCCAGGATTCTTGTCGGGATGATACTTCATCGCGAGTTTGCGGAAGGCGCTTTTCAGCTCTTTTTCGTCAGCTGTTCTGCCAACGCCGAGTGTTTCGTAAAAGTCTGGTTTCGCCATTAATTAACAAGCCCCGGGAAATGGATTTCCGGCTGCACGAGGCAGCCGGATTTCAGTCAAGCATCAATTGGATTTCAAAAGCCGCTGCTTATGCGGACTTCTTGTCGTCCTTGATTTCCTCGTAGTCTGCGTCAACGACGTCGTCCTTATGGCCTTCGCCAGCGCCTTCGCCGCCTTCAGCCTGCTGGGCTTCGTAGACAGCCTGACCGAGCTTCATGGAAACTTCCATGAGGGTCTGGGTCTTGGCCTGAATGTCATCGGCATCCGGCTCGGACGCTTCGACAGACACCTTCAGCGCAGCGATGGCATCTTCGATGGCCTTGCGGTCCGTTTCGGAAACCTTGTCGCCATATTCCTTCACCGACTTCTCGGAGGAGTGGATCAGGCTTTCGGCCTGGTTCTTGGCTTCCACACCGGCGCGACGCTTCTTGTCGGCCTCAGCATTAGCTTCGGCGTCCTTCACCATCTTGTCGATGTCGGCGTCAGACAGACCACCAGATGCTTGGATACGGATCTGCTGCTCCTTGCCGGTGCCCTTGTCCTTGGCGGAAACCTGCACGATGCCGTTGGCGTCGATATCGAAGGTAACTTCGATCTGCGGAACGCCGCGTGGCGATGGTGGCAGGCCAACGAGGTCGAACTGGCCGAGAAGCTTGTTGTCCTGCGCCATTTCGCGCTCGCCCTGGCTGACGCGAATGGTCACGGCAGACTGGTTGTCTTCGGCGGTCGAGAAGGTCTGGCTCTTCTTCGTCGGGATCGTCGTGTTGCGGTCGATCAGACGTGTGAAGACGCCACCCAGTGTTTCGATGCCGAGCGACAGAGGCGTCACGTCGAGAAGCAGAACATCCTTGACGTCACCCTGCAGAACGCCGGCCTGAATGGCCGCGCCCATGGCAACAACTTCGTCAGGGTTCACGCCCTTATGTGGCTCCTTGCCAAACAGCTGCTTGACGATTTCCTGAACCTTCGGCATGCGGCTCATGCCGCCAACCAGCACGACTTCGTCGATTTCAGCAGCCGTTACGCCTGCATCCTTCAACGCTGCCTTGCACGGCGCAACAGTGCGCTGAACCAGGTCATCGACCAGGTTTTCGAACTTGGCGCGTGTCAGCTTCAGCGTCAGGTGCTTTGGACCTGTTGCGTCTGCGGTGATGAAGGGCAGGTTGATTTCTGTCTGCTGCGAAGAAGACAGCTCGATCTTTGCCTTTTCAGCGGCTTCCTTCAGGCGCTGAAGCGCAAGCTTGTCGCCCTTGAGGTCAATGCCCTGATCCTTCTTGAATTCGCCAGCCAGATACTCGACCAGACGCATGTCAAAGTCTTCACCGCCAAGGAATGTATCGCCGTTGGTGGACTTCACTTCGAAGACGCCGTCGCCGATTTCCAGAACGGAAATATCGAAGGTACCGCCGCCCAAGTCGTATACGGCAATGGTCTTGCCTTCGGTCTTGTCGAGGCCATAGGCCAATGCGGCAGCCGTTGGCTCGTTGATGATGCGCAGAACTTCAAGACCGGCGATGCGGCCTGCATCCTTGGTTGCCTGGCGCTGCGCGTCGTTGAAGTAGGCAGGAACGGTGATGACGGCCTTCTCGACCTTTTCGCCGAGGTAGGATTCAGCCGTTTCCTTCATCTTCTGAAGAATCATGGCAGAGATCTGCGAAGGGGAATAACCCTTGCCCTGTGCCTGTACCCAGGCGTCGCCATTGTCACCCCGGACGATATCGAACGGAACGAGGCCCTTGTCCTTTTCAACGGTCGGATCTTCGTAACGGCGACCGATAAGGCGCTTTACGGCAAAGAGAGTGTTGGTTGGGTTGGTGACAGCCTGACGCTTCGCAGGCTGGCCGACCAGACGCTCGCCATCGTCGCTGAATGCAACCATGGAAGGGGTCGTGCGTGCACCTTCTGCGTTTTCAATAACTTTGGTGTCCTTGCCGTCCATCACTGCAACGCAGGAATTGGTCGTGCCAAGGTCGATACCGATTACTTTTGCCATTTTTCTTCTCTCCTTGAAGCGAATTGTCGGAACCCCGGGAGGCATTCCACTGACAACTCCTTGACTTGGATGGTCTTCCGGTTTGGGCAGCATTTCTGCTGGTCTGCGTGGTATATAAGGAGCGATTTTTCTGCCTGCAAGGCGATACCGCTGCTGAGGGGCGCAAAAATGAAGAAATGAAGCCTTCATAACCAATTGAGGCACCCCCGTACCGGCGCACCGCATCGCAATGCCGAAATCTTCGCCCTTTCAGCGCTCGACGCAATATGGCCAGAACCGTCACGCCGTTGTCATGCACCTTGCCTATAGGCGTGTACATCTTCAACGAAACACCCATACCGCGAGGTTCTCATGCGCCAATTTCTCGCCATGCTTGTTGCAACCACCGTTCTTGCCGGTGCTGCCCAGGCCGCGACTGTCTACCCCCTTGATCGTGCCACGATCCTGACCGGCTCGCCGTTCGACTTCAAGGTCGAGTTCAAGAGCGTGGTCAAGACCGATGACATCAAGATCATGGTCAATGGTCAGGATTACAAGGCTGTGTTCGGCGCTGACGTGACATTTGTTGCGGAAGAAAAGGGCAAGGAAGACAAGATCCTTGGTTCGGCGGTAACGCTTCGTGGTCTCAAGATTGCCAAGGCTGGCGATTACAAGGTGGAAGTTTCTGCCGGTTCGGAAACCAAGAACGTCACCTGGACTGTTTACGGCACGCCGGAAGCACCAAAGGCCAAGAACATCATTTTCCTTCTGGGTGATGGCCTGTCTGTTGCGCACCGCACCGCTGCCCGCATCATGTCCAAGGGCATGACGGAAGGAAAGGCGAACGGTCGTCTCAACATGGATGAGATGGACCGCATGGCCTTCATCGGCACATCGTCCACGGAAGCCATCGCGACCGATAGCGCCAACACCATGTCTGCCTACATGACCGGCCACAAGGCTCCTGTGAACGCTCTTGGCGTTTATGGTGACCGCACGCCCTCCAGCCTTGACGACCCAAAAGTTGAGACGATGGGTGAGGCTCTGCGCCGCCAGACGAAGAAGTCCATCGGCATCGTGACCACATCCGAATTGCAGGATGCGACGCCTGCGGCCATCGTTTCCCACACCCGCAAGCGCGCCGACAAGGCCGAAATCACCGGCATGATGCTGGATGTGAAGCCAGACGTAGTTCTCGGTGGCGGTTCCGCCTATTTCCTCGGCAAGGAAACACCCGGCTCCAAGCGCAAGGACGACAAGGACTATATCAAGCTGTTCAAGGATGCAGGCTACACGCTGGCAACCGACAAGGCCGAGCTTGAAAAGGCTGAAGGCTCCAACTCCGGCAAGCTTCTTGGCCTGTTCCACACAAGCAACATGGATACCGTGCTTGACCGCAACTTCCTCAAGAAGGGCACTGTCGACAAGTTTCCAAACCAGCCCGGCCTGGTCGATATGACCGAGGCAGCACTCGGTGAACTGTCCAAGAACCCGGACGGCTTCTTCCTGATGGTCGAAGCAGCTAATATCGACAAGATGTCCCACCCGCTGGATTGGGACCGCGCCGTCATGGAAACCATCGAATTCGACAAGGCCGTCGGCGTTGCGCGTGAATTCGCTGCCAAGAACCCTGACACGCTGATCGTCGTGACCGGCGACCACACCCATGGCGTTTCCATCATCGGCACCGTTGATGACGAAAAGCCGGGCGATGAAATGCGCGCCAAGGTCGGCACCTATGCCGAAGCCGGTTTCCCGAACTACGAAGACAAGGATAATGACGGTTATCCAGACCGGATCGACGTGACCCGCCGCCTGTTCCTGAATGCCAATAATGGTCCAGACCATTATGAAACATTCCGTCCGAAGATGGATGGTCCTTTCGTTCCGGCAATCCAGAACGAGAAGAAGGAATACATCGCCAACGAAGCCTACAAGAACGTTCCAGGCGCTGTCTTCGTTCAGGGCAACATTCCCAAGGATGGCGATAGCGGCGTTCACGCCGTAGACGATATCGTTCTTCAGTCCACAGGCCCCGGCTCGGAAGAGTTCAAGGGCTACATGGAACAGAGCGACGTTTACCGCGTGCTGGCCGATGCATTCGCCCTCGGCACCAAGCAGACGCAGTAATCACCGCTTTTGCTGATCAGGATCCGGCTCGCAGCCTGCGGGCCGGATCATCTCGTTTAAGAATAACTGCACAGGTCAGATCGGAGATCGCCATGGCGCACCCCTCCCCACCGCTCACACGCAGGCAGTCGCTTCAGTTCGCCGGTCTGGCGGGTTTTTCCCTTTGGGCAGGGCCGTCTCTCGCGGCACCGTCGCCGCTCACCTTCGATGAGATGTATGGCAAGATCGGTGTGCTGGGCCTGGAATTTTCCGAAAAGCTGAAACAGTTGAGCGGCAAGGAAATCCGCATGAAGGGCTTCATGGCGCCGCCCTTGAAGGCGGAAGCTGCCTTCTTCGTGCTGACGGAAATTCCCATGGCGCTCTGCCCGTTTTGCTCGTCGGATTCTGACTGGCCGGACAATATCGTCGTCGTCTACCTCTCGGAAAAACAGACCTTCGTGCAGCCCAGCACCACGATCGATGTCACCGGCATCCTTGAACACGGCTCCTGGACCGATCCGGAAACGGGTTTCGTCAGCCTCGTGCGCATTCGTGACGCACAATATGCGGTGTCCTGACCATGCTATCCCTCACCATAACAGACCTTGCCGTTTCCTATCCCGGCCTTGCCAAACCCGTCCTTCACATTGATACGCTGAGCATTGCTGCTGGTGAGATGGTGGCCATCTCGGGTGCATCCGGTTCGGGCAAAAGCACCTTCGTTAATATCATCACCGGGCTGGAGCGGGTTTGCCAAGGCAAGGTGGTCTGGAGCGATGATGACATTGCCGGATTGACCGAAACCAGACGAGACCAGTGGCGCGGCCAGAATGTCGGCCTCGTCATGCAGGATTTTCATTTGCTGCCGGGCCTGTCGGCCATCGAAAACGTGCTTCTGCCCGTTCGCCTCAGCCGCGCAATGTCGAGAGATTACGGCAAGCGGGCAGCAAAGCTGCTGAAAAAGACCGGCTTGAAACGACCGGACCAGTCCATCGACACCATGTCGCGCGGCGAGATGCAGCGCGTGGCGATTGCGCGTGCGCTGTTGCGAAAGCCCGGCGTCATAGTTGCCGATGAGCCCACCGCAAGCCTTGACCCTGATCATGCCGAGGCCATCGGCCGCCTGCTGGTCGATCTGGCCCGGGCGGAAGGCGCCACACTTGTTGTCATCACCCATGACAGGCTTCTGGCAGACCGCCTCGACCGCCGTCTGGAACTCGCCAATGGCCGTATCCTGACCGACACCGCCGGGAACCCTTGATATGATCCGTTTTATTCTCTCCGATCTGAAGCGCCTCTGGGCCGGTTCTCTCGTCGTCGTGCTTCTTGTTTCGCTCGCGACGGCGCTCGGCGTGACCGTGACCCTGCAGGAGCGCGCGCTTCGGCTGGGAACCGCCCGCGCGGCCGATAAGTTCGATCTCGTCATCGGCGCTGCCGGTAGCGAAACGCAACTCGTACTTTCCTCGGTCTTTCTACAGGCTGCACCCTTGCCGCTCGTCGGTGGTGAGACATTGGCAAAGCTGGCCAAGGATCCCCGCGTCTCATGGGCCGGGCCGGTCGGCTTTGGTGATTCCTTTGCCGGCTATCCGATTGTCGGAACGACCACCGCGCTCATCGACAACACGTCAGGCGGTCTGACGGAAGGCCAGGGTTTTGCCGATGGTGAAGATGCCGTGATCGGTTCTGCCGTGGATTTGCCTATTGGCGCAGAGATCAAGCCGATGCATGGCTCAGCGGAAGAAGGCGGCCATACCCATACGGAAATCGTCTATCACGTTCAGGGGCGTCTGAAGCCAACGGGCACGCCGTGGGATCGCGCCATTCTGGTGCCCATCAGCTCCGTCTGGCACATTCACGGCATGGAAGCCGGAGAGCATGCACACGATCATGAAGGGCATGAGCATGCAGCCGAGGGCCATGCGGCGCATGCGTCCGAACCGCACGATCACGATGCACACAATCATGAGGCACATGACCATGACGCCCATGCCCACGAAGAAGGCGGACTGGACGAAACCTTCACGACCGAAACGCCCGGTGTTCCGGCTATTCTGGTGAAGCCAAAGACAATCGCCGATGCCTATAAGCTGCGGCAGGAATACCGGCAGGGCAACACGCTTGCGGTGTTTCCCGGTGAGGTCCTTACAAAGCTCTATGCCACGCTGGGTGACGCACGTCAGGTGCTGTCTGTTGTCGCCATCGGAGCGCAGGGTCTGGTGGGCGCATCGCTTATTCTCGTCACCCTGACCCATATCGTGCAGCGGCGAAAACAGATCGGTGCCTTGAGGGCTTTCGGTGCGCCCCGCTCGTCCATCTCGCTGATCGTCTGGACGGAGCTGTTTGCGCTGTTTGCAACGGGTATCGCACTTGGCTTCGCCATTGGTTTTGCAGCGGCTAAAGTCATCACCGGCATGCTTGTCGCCAAAAGTGGCGTCGTCATGCCGGTGGAATTTGCACAGGCGGATGTAACGCAGGCGGCGGTGCTGCTCGCCGTTGCGGCAGCTCTTGCCGTTCTTCCGGCATGGCTTGCCTATCGCCAGTCACCTGCCGAGGCACTTCGCGGTTAGCATCCGCGATGTCCCATCAATGCGGATCGATATGCGCCTTGTGGAAAATATCGTCCTGAGGCGGTATCGCCTGACGTTCGATCATCCGGTGCACGCGAGGGCGGGTCGCGCCACGGTGCAGCTTTAGAATGCTGTCCCAGCTTTCCGCATCCGCCTGAGTGCGGCGCTGGTTGTGCCGGACATATTCGACCCATGTCGGCACGTGGTAGATTTCCGTCCAGATATCGGGGTTCTCGAGATCGCGCATCAAGGTCCAGTTCTGTGCGCCATCGCGCAGGCGAATGCGTCGGCGCTCGACCATGATGGTCATGAACTCCGCAAGGTCAGAATCGTCGATCTCGTAATCCACGAGAATGGCAATCGGGCCGCTACGAGGCTTGACGTCGAGCAACAGGTTCGGCTCCACGAAGCGGTTGAGCGGATCGAGATTGAGCGAGGCGAAGGCTGGCATCGTCAGCTTGAAACCGACGATAACACCCAGCAGCATCAGTAAGCACGAACAGAGAAGCGAATAGCTTAAGCCATAATTTTCGGCCAGCGATCCCCACAGCCAACTGCCCAGCGCGATGCCGCCAAAGGTCAGCGTCTGGTAGAGCGACAAAGCACGCCCCACCACCCAGCGCGGCGTGGACAGTTGCACGATGGTGTTGAACAGCGACAGCGCCAGCACCCAGCTCGCGCCGGCGATGGTGAGGAAAAGCGCCGTCACAATTGCATTGGTGCTGATGGCCGTCACACCGGCACTCAGCGCAAAGCCGAGAAAGGCGACGCGCACGATCCACTCACTGCTCAATGTTTCGCGAAGACGCGCACTGATCAGGGCACCGCCCACGGCCCCCACACCGAAAGCGCCCAGCATAATGCCATAGGTCAACGGCCCGCCCTGCACCAGATCCCGCGCAACCAGCGGCATCAGCGCCAGAATCGCGCTGGCTGACAGGCCAAACAGAAAGCCGCGCACCAGCACCTTGCCGATATTGGGTGACATCGCCACGTAGCGCATGCCAGCGGAAATCGCCGCAAACAGTTGCTCGCGCGGCAGGGTCGATGTGCTTTTCGGCGGCTGCCATTTCACCAATGCGTAGATCAATGCAAAATAGCTGAATGTGTTGACCAGAAACGCCGCCGCCGCGCCGCCAACCGCCACGATGACGCCGCCAATGGCCGGGCCGACGCTGCGGGTAATATTAAAGCCGACGCTGTTCAGCGTCACGGCTGCGGGCAGATCCTCACGCGGCACCATTTCTCCCACGGATGCCTGCCATGACGGGTTGTTGAGCGCCGTTCCACAGCCGATCATGAAGGTGAAGAACAGCAAGAGCCATGGCGAGAGCCAGCCGAACCACGCAAAAACCGTCAGCATGACGGAGGCCGTCAGCATCAGCAACTGCGCCGAGATCATGATGCGGCGACGATCGAAACTGTCGGCCAATGCGCCAGACACCAGCGAAAACAGCATGATGGGAAGCGAGGTCGATGCCTGCACAAGCGCGATCATGTTTTCAGACGACGACAGTGCCGTCATCATCCATGCCGCGCCCACGGCCTGAATAAGCCCGCCGAAATTCGACGCGATACTCGCAAACCAGATCGTTCTGTATGTCTGGTGGCGCAATGGCAGCAGTGGGGATTTTCTATCAGGCACGGGCAGTCCAATTGATGCAATGGCTCATCCGGCTGACACTATAGACGCCGTTTGAGAGGATGCTACTGTTTCAAGCGATTGGACGGTAAAATTGTGACGGCGGGCAATTTTGCTCGTTTTACGCCGCATCCTTGCAATATTGCAGATAAGGGTCTATACGGACATTCAAATTCTTGATCGTCTGATGAAGAGTGGGGCCGAAAGGCTCCGCTCTTTTTCGTTAGGCGCCCTGAAAACCGGACCAAAAGCCGGTTTGGACATGAGACCGGAAGGCCACAATGGCAGAAGCCGAACCAAGACTGATAACCGAAACAGGCGTTGACCAGCGCATCGCCGAAATTATCGAGCCGGTGCTGACAGGCATGGGCTATCTTCTGGTGCGGGTTCGCCTGTCCAACCAGAACGGCTCGACCTTGCAGGTCATGGCCGAGCGTGAAGACGGAACCATGACCGTTCAGGACTGCGAAGCGGTGTCGCTCGCCATTTCTCCGGTTCTGGATGTAGAAGATCCCGTTCAAACGGCGTATCATCTTGAAGTGTCATCGCCCGGCATTGACAGGCCGATGGTGCGCAAGGTGGATTTTGTCCGCTGGCAGGGCCATATTGTCAAAGTCGAGACATCCATTCTGGTGGATAACCGCAAGCGTTTCCGCGGCAAGATCGCCAGTGTCGAAGAGGACGGCTTCAGACTGGAACGTGACCAGATCGCCTATGGTGAAGAGCCTGTGGTGATGATCCCATTCAATACCCTTTCCGACGCGAAGCTGATCCTGACCGATGATCTGATTCGCGAGGCACTGAAGGCGGACAAGCAGGCCAAGGCCGCTGCCGCCAATCAGAACGAAGAAGCAGACGAAGACTAATTCCCAACGTAAGCCCTGATACGCGGGCAAAACGACTTACGGAGACATAAAAATGGCAGTAAGTGCTAACCGGCTTGAGCTTCTGCAGATCGCCGATGCTGTGGCGCGCGAAAAGGTCATCGACCGCGAAATCGTGCTCGCCGCGATGGCCGACGCCATCCAGAAGGCTGCCCGCTCGCGTTACGGTTCCGAAAGCAACATCCGCGCCGACATCAACTCCAAGACCGGCGAAATCCGCTTGCAGCGTCTGCTCGAAGTTGTCGAGAAGGCCGAAGATTACGGCACGCAGATCCCTCTGGAATTGGCACGCGACCGCAACGTCGATGCAAAGATTGGCGATTACATTGCCGATCCACTGCCACCGATGGATTTTGGCCGTATCGCTGCCCAGTCCGCCAAGCAGGTCATCGTTCAAAAGGTTCGTGAAGCCGAGCGTGATCGCCAGTTTGACGAGTTCAAGGACCGCATCGGCGAAATCATCAACGGCACTGTCAAGCGCGTCGAATATGGCAACGTCATCGTCGATCTCGGCCGCGGCGAAGGCATCATCCGTCGCGACGAGATGATTCCTCGCGAAAACCTGCGCTATGGCGACCGCGTTCGCGCCTTCGTTTACGATGTGCGCCGCGAACAGCGTGGCCCGCAGATTTTCCTGTCGCGTACCCATCCGCAGTTCATGGTCAAGCTTTTCACCATGGAAGTGCCCGAAATCTACGACGGCATCATCCAGATCAAGTCGGTTGCCCGTGACCCAGGTTCGCGCGCCAAGATCGCTGTTATTTCCAATGACAGCTCGATTGATCCGGTCGGTGCCTGCGTCGGTATGCGCGGTAGCCGTGTTCAGGCCGTCGTCGCCGAACTTCAGGGCGAAAAGATCGACATCATTCCGTGGTCGCAGGACCCGGCATCCTTCATCGTCAACGCTCTTCAGCCTGCTGAAGTCGCCAAGGTGGTTCTGGATGAAGAAGCCGAGCGCATCGAAGTCGTCGTGCCGGATGAGCAGCTGTCGCTCGCCATCGGTCGTCGCGGTCAGAACGTGCGCCTTGCTTCACAGCTGACCGGCTGGGACATCGACATCATGACGGAAGCCGAAGAGTCCGAGCGCCGTCAGAAGGAATTCAACGAACGCACCGGCATCTTCATGGAAGCGCTGGATGTGGACGAAATGGTCGGTCAGGTGCTCGCATCCGAAGGCTTCGCCCAGGTCGAGGAACTGGCTTATGTGGACCTCAGCGAAATCTCGTCCATCGACGGTTTCGATGAAGACACGGCTGTTGAAATCCAGACCCGTGCCAAGGAATATCTCGAGCGTATCGAGACCGAAATGGACGCCAAGCGCAAGGAACTCGGTGTCGCCGACGAGCTGCGCCAGATCGAAGGCCTGACATCGCAGATGCTGGTTGCGCTGGGTGAAGAAGGCGTCAAGACCATCGAAGACTTTGCAGGCTGCGCCGCCGACGATCTCGTTGGCTGGAGCGAGCGCAAGGACGGCGAGACGAAGAAATTCGAGGGAACTTTCTCCAAGCTCGACGTTTCTCGTGTTGAAGCTGAAAACATGATCGTTCAGGCCCGCCTTCTGGCTGGCTGGATCACCGCTGAGGATCTTGCTGCCCAGCAGGAAGCTGCAGCGGCCGAGGAGGCGGATACCGCCGATCAGGAATGACATCGCAGGCGCATGAGCCCGAAGAGCTGCTCGACGACGAGCCGTTCGAAGGTACCGCCAGCGAGCGGATGTGCATTGTGACACGACAAATCGGAACACCGGATGAGTTGATCCGTTTTGTCGCAGGCCCGGACCAGAGCGTTGTTCCGGACCTGAAACGCCAATTACCGGGGCGCGGTTGCTGGGTTACACCCGAGCGCGCCCTGATAGAAAAGGCAATTGCGAAGAAGCTCTTTGCACGCGCCTTGAAGACGGATGTGAAAGCCGGACCGGACCTTCTGGATACGATGGACCGGTTGATGGCGCTGAACCTGACAGGAATGATGAACATGGCGCGCAAGGCGGGCCAGTTCATTTCCGGCGCGACGAAAGTCGATGCGTCGGTCCGGTCTGGCCAGGTGCTTGCGGTTTTTCACGCAACCGATGCAGCGCCAGATGGCGTGAGAAAGATAAGCCAGGCCCGCAAGGCCTGGACGCTCGGCTCTGGAGCCGAGAGCGAAATACCAGCTTTCCAGCTCTTCAGTGAGCAGGAAATGGACGAACTGATGGGCCAGAATGCTTTTATCCATGCCTGCGCGCTTGCAGGACAGGCGGGTGAGGGTGTAGTGAAGCGCGCAAAGATGCTCGAGCGGTATCGCCATGGCGATAGACCTCAAGTGGATTTAGACGCTGCCCGGACAGAACAATGACGCGGTCATCGGACAATATCCGCCGCCGCGTACGGATGCAGCTAGTTAAAGACGAGGCCAGATGAATGTCATCCGGCTCTCGTTTGAAGGAACGGGAACGGAATGACCGATAACAACGACGACAAGACACTCAACGCACAGCCCAAGAAGACCCTGACACTGAAGCCCAGTGGAGCGTCTCAGGGTACTGTGCGTCAGGATATGGGTCGTGGTCGCACCAACGCGGTTGTGGTGGAAACCCGCAAGCGCCGCCCATTGCGTCCAGAAGACGAGAAGCCCATCACACCTGTAACACCTGCTGCGACTGCTACACCAGCGGCTGCACCGCAGGCGGCAAGACCTGCCGCACCGGCAGTGCCTGCCCCGCGTCAGCAGCCACAGGGCCAGCGCCCTTACCAGTCTGGCAACCAGAACAACAATCAGAACCGTTCTGCGCCATCGCAGCCTTCGCGTCAGCCAGACCGCCCACGTGGTGCCGTTCTGCATGACCTTTCGGCTGGCGAAATGGACGCGCGTCGCCGCGCTCTGGCAGAAGCTCAGGCTCGCGATATCATCGAAGCCAAACAGCGCGCCGAAGATGAGGCACGCCGCAAGGTAGAAGAAGAAGCTCGCGCCATCGCCGAGAAGGAAGAAGCTGCGCGCCGCGCCGCCGAAGAGGCTCTGGCCGCGAAGTCCGCGCCTGCCCCTGCTCCAACGCCGGCTCCGGTCGAAGCAGCGCCCGCTCCTGTTGCCGCCAGGTCTCCTGCTGGCGCCGGTCGTGGCGATACACGTTCACAGACGACGACACGCACAATACCCGCCGCTGTTCCTACGCCCATCGACAATGCCGGTCCTCGCGGCCGTCGTCCCGGTGGTGAGGAAGAAAGTGATGATCGTGGCGCACGTCGCGGCGGCGTGCCGGTTCGCGGCAAGGTAACGGCTCCCGTTCCTGCCAAGCCTGCTGCTCGCCTCAAGACAGAAGAAGAGCGTCGTCGCGGCAAGCTGACGGTTACCTCCAATCTGGAAGAAGACGGTCAGGCTCGCGGTCGTTCGCTGTCTGCCATGCGTCGCCGTCAGGAGAAGTTTCGTCGCGGCCAGATGCAGGAAACGCGCGAAAAGGTGCTGCGCGAAGTCACTCTGCCTGAGACCATCACCATTCAGGAACTTTCTCAGCGTATGTCCGAACGGGCTGTCGATGTGATCAAGTACCTGATGAAGGAAGGCCAGATGATGAAGCCCGGCGACGTCATCGACGCCGATCTGGCTGAAATCATCGCAGTGGACTTCGGCCATACCGTCAAGCGCGTATCGGAATCCGACATTGAAGAAGGTATCTTCAACGTCTCCGACGATGATGGCGGCGAACTGGTTTCGCGTCCTCCTGTTGTTACCATCATGGGTCACGTCGACCACGGCAAGACTTCGCTGCTCGACGCTATCCGTCAGACGAGTGTTGTTTCCGGTGAAGCCGGTGGCATCACCCAGCATATCGGTGCCTATCAGGTCGAGAAGAACGGTCACAAGATCACCTTCATCGACACCCCCGGCCACGCCGCCTTTACGGCCATGCGTGCCCGTGGTGCACAGGCCACCGACATCGCCATTCTGGTGGTCGCAGCCGATGACAGCGTGATGCCGCAGACGATTGAATCGATCAACCATGCCAAGGCAGCGGGTGTTCCGATCATCGTCGCGATCAACAAGATCGACAAGCACGAGGCAAACCCTGAAAAGGTTCGCCAGCAGCTTCTGCAGCACGAAGTCTTCGTGGAATCGATGGGTGGTGAAGTTCTTGACGTGGAAGTCTCCGCCAAGAGCAAGATCAACCTCGACAAGCTTCTCGAAGCCGTCCTGCTCCAGGCTGAAATTCTCGACCTGAAGGCAAACCTCAACCGCACCGCGGAAGGTACGGTCATCGAAGCCGAACTCGACCGTGGCCGTGGTGCCGTGGCAACGATCCTAGTTCAGAAGGGCGTGCTGCGTCCGGGCCAGATCATCGTGGCTGGCGACCAGTGGGGCCGTGTGCGCGCGCTTGTCAACGACAAGGGTGAACACGTCAAGGAAGCTGGTCCTGCCATGCCGGTCGAGGTTCTCGGTCTTTCGGGCACACCATCTGCCGGTGACCGCTTCGCGGTTGTCGAAAACGAAGGTCGCGCTCGTGAAATTTCCGAGTACCGTCAGCGTCTGGCCCGTGACAAGGCCGTTGCCCGTCAGACTGGCCAGCGCGGCTCGCTGGAGCAGATGATGACGCAGTTGCAGGCGACAGGCCGCAAGGACTTCCCGCTGCTCATCAAGGCTGACGTGCAGGGTTCTGTCGAAGCGATCATCGCATCGCTGGACAAGCTTGGAACAGATGAAGTTCGTGCACGCATCATCCATTCGGGCGCCGGTGGTATCACCGAGTCTGACATCTCGCTGGCAGAAGCGTCGAACGCGGCCATCATCGGCTTCAACGTTCGTGCAAATGCTCAGGCCCGTCAGGCTTCCGAGCGCGCTGGCATCGAAATTCGCTACTACAACATCATCTACGATCTGGTGGATGACGTGAAGTCTGCAATGTCGGGCCTTCTGTCTCCGGAACGCCGCGAAACCTTCCTGGGCAACGCCGAAATTCTGGAAGTCTTCAACATCACCAAGGTCGGCAAGGTTGCCGGTTGCCGTGTCGTCGAAGGCAAGGTGGAACGTGGTGCAGGTGTACGTCTGGTGCGCGACAACGTCGTTATCCACGAAGGCAAGCTCAAGACGCTCAAGCGCTTCAAGGACGAAGTCGGCGAAGTGCCGGTTGGTCAGGAGTGTGGCATGGCATTCGAAAACTACGAAGACATCCGCGCTGGCGACACCATCGAGTGCTTCCGCGTAGAGCACATCACCAGAACGCTCTAAGCGTTTTGCCGTACACAAAATAAAACTTGCGGCCGCCGGCTTAGATGTTTCCTGTTCATTGGAAATTTTCTAACCGGCGCTGCTTTGTTTGAGGCTAAGACAAAATGGCAAAAGCATCATCATCCGCGCCCACACAACGCATGCTTCGTGTTGCCGAACAGGTTCGCGCAGCGGTGACACAGATCCTGCAGCGTGGCGAAGTGCGCGACGACCTGATTGAAAAGACCGTGATTTCCATCTCGGAAGTGCGCATGTCGACCGATCTCAAGATCGCGACCGCCTTTGTGACCCCTATCGGTGTTGACGACCACACAGATACGATTGCGGCGCTGAACCGTCACGCCAAGTTTCTGCGTGGCCGCCTCGGCCCGCATATTCGGCAGCTGAAATATGTGCCGGAACTGCGTTTCCGCGACGATACCAGCTTCGACAATTACAAGAAGATCGACGCGCTTTTGCGCTCCCCGGAGGTCCTGCGCGATTTGGGACCTTCAACCGATAAAGACGACGAGCAGAACTGAAGCATGTCCAAACCACGCAAACAGCAGCACCGCAAGCCGAAAGGCCGGGACATTTCCGGCTGGCTTATTCTCGATAAACCCTTCGATTTCGGCTCGACAGAGGCCGTCTCCAAGATCAAATGGCTCTTCAACGCCCAGAAGGCTGGCCACGCTGGCACGCTCGATCCCTTAGCATCCGGCATGCTGCCAATTGCGCTGGGTGATGCGACCAAGACCGTCCCTTATGTTATGGATGGCCGAAAGATCTATGAATTCACCGTCTCCTGGGGCGAAGAGCGCACGACCGACGATATGGAAGGCGAAGTGCTCAACACATCGCCCAACCGGCCGGACGAGCAGGCAATCCGCGATATCCTGCCCAACTATACCGGCACGATCATGCAGATCCCGCCGCAGTTTTCCGCCATCAAGATCGCTGGCGAGCGCGCCTATGATATTGCCCGCGGTGGCGAGGTCGTGGAAATCCCTGCACGTGAAGTCGAGATTCACCGCATCACGCTTCTGGCCTGCCCGGATGCCAATACGGCGCATTTCGAGGTCGAATGCGGCAAGGGCACCTATGTGCGCGCGCTGGCCCGCGATTTTGGCCGCGATCTCGGCTGCTACGGCTTTATTTCTGAGCTTCGCCGCTCCATGGTTGCGCCGTTTGCCGAAGACGCCATGGTGCCGCTGGCCAAGCTGATCGAGTTAGAAGCCATTGAAGACCGTGATGAGCGACTGGCCGCACTGGATGCCTATCTGATCGATACGTCTGAGGCGCTGTCATCCCTGCCCCATCTCATCATCAATGATGATCAGGCACATCGTCTGAAGATGGGCAACGCCATTCTGCTGCGCGGGCGCGATGCCCCTACGGCGGAAATGGAAGCCTATGCCACGGCCCGTGGCAAGCTGATTGCCATTGGCGAGATTGCCGAAGGCGAGTTTCGCCCCAAGCGCGTTTTCGGCTAGGCCCTGCCGCGCCCCATCAGCTCAATGCGTGTCATCCTGAAAGAGGCGGTTTTAATCGCCTCTTTCCTTTATGGTGCAATTGGTTTATAGGCGGGGCAGCTTGGGCAGCGCCCGCGCTATACATGGCCAGTGCTGGACGACATCCCGGCGCTTGGCGTCCCGTTTTTCCTTAAAATAGAAAGGATCGTCCGATGTCGATTACTGCAGAGCGCAAAGCCGCCCTCATCAAGGAATACGCCATCAAGGAAGGTGATACCGGTTCGCCGGAAGTTCAGGTCGCAATTTTGACCGAACGGATCAACAACCTGACAGGCCACTTCAAGGATCACAAGAAGGACAACCACTCGCGTCGTGGCCTTCTGACCCTGGTTTCCAGCCGCCGTTCGCTTCTCGACTACGTCAAGAAGAAGGATGAAGGCCGTTACACCAAGCTGATCACCGCACTCGGCATCCGCCGCTAAAAACTGACACCGGCGGGTTTCGAGAAGAAAATCCCGCCGGTTTTTCTTTAAGGCTGTTCTTCACGGACGCCAAAACGAAGATGGGCCGGATGGGCCGGTGCCGTCTGAAACAAACCGATGACCTGTCATGGGGCAGGATTGCCGGATGCTTATGCAGCGCTTGCTGCGTTGCCGCATGTCTTCAAAGACATGCGCGTTCAAGCCTCCCGCTGTCTTGCCCGTGACGTGTTAAAGCCGCCGCGTTTTCCTTTGCTGTGAGAACCGAGGCTACATTTGAGGACAAGAAATGTTCAATCAACATTCCGTCGAAATCGAGTGGGCAGGCCGCCCGCTTAGACTTGAAACAGGCAAAGTTGCCCGTCAGGCTGATGGTGCGGTTATCGCAACCTACGGCGAGACCATGGTTCTTGCGACCGTTGTTTCTGCAAAGTCTCCTAAGCCCGGTCAGGACTTCTTCCCGCTGACCGTCAACTACCAGGAAAAAACATATGCAGCCGGCAAGATCCCCGGTGGCTATTTCAAGCGCGAAGGTCGTCCTTCTGAAAAGGAAACTCTGGTTTCCCGCCTGATCGACCGCCCGATCCGCCCGCTGTTTCCTGAAGGCTACAAGAACGACACACAGGTTGTCGTCACTGTCATTCAGCACGATCTCGAAAATGACCCGGACGTTCTGTCGATGGTTGCAGCTTCTGCTGCCCTGACATTGTCGGGCGTTCCTTTCATGGGCCCCGTCGGCGGCGCGCGCGTTGGCTACATCAACGGCGAATATGTTCTGAACCCGCATCTCGACGAGATGGACGAGTCGGTTCTGGATCTGGTTGTTGCCGGTACGCAGGACGCCGTCCTGATGGTGGAATCCGAAGCCAAGGAACTCAACGAAGAAATCATGCTCGGCGCTGTGATGTTCGGTCATCGCGGTTTCCAGCCGGTCATCGATGCCATCATCAAGCTGGCTGAAGTTGCTGCCAAGGAACCACGCGAATTCGAACCGGAAGATTTCTCCGCTCTCGAAGCTGAAATGCTGGGCCTTGCCGAAGCTGAACTGCGCGATGCCTACAAGATCACTGAAAAGGCTGCCCGTTACGCAGCTGTTGACGTCGTCAAGGGCAAGGTCAAGGCTCACTTCTTCCCAGAAGGCGAAGAGCCAAAGTACACCAACGAAGTGATCGGCGCTGTCTTCAAGCACCTGCAGGCGAAGATCGTTCGCTGGAACATTCTGGACACCAAGAGCCGCATCGACGGCCGCGACCTGTCCACGGTTCGCCCGATCGTTTCTGAAGTCGGCTTGCTGCCACGCACCCACGGTTCTGCGCTGTTCACACGCGGCGAAACACAGGCCATCGTTGTTGCCACACTCGGCACCGGCGAAGACGAGCAGTATGTCGACAGCCTGACGGGCATGTACAAGGAACGCTTCCTTCTGCATTACAACTTCCCTCCCTACTCGGTTGGTGAAACAGGCCGCATGGGCTCCCCAGGCCGCCGCGAAATCGGTCACGGCAAGCTCGCATGGCGCGCTATCCGCCCGATGCTGCCATCGGTCGAACAGTTCCCTTACACGCTGCGCGTCGTCTCCGAGATCACCGAGTCCAACGGCTCGTCCTCGATGGCAACCGTTTGCGGCACATCGCTCGCGCTGATGGATGCAGGCGTTCCGCTTGCCAAGCCAGTGGCCGGTATTGCCATGGGCCTCATCCTTGAAGGCGAACGCTTCGCCGTTCTGTCCGACATCCTGGGTGATGAAGATCACCTCGGCGATATGGACTTCAAGGTTGCCGGTACAGCTGACGGCATCACCTCGCTGCAGATGGACATCAAGATCGCCGGTATCACCGAAGAGATCATGAAGGTCGCTCTGGAGCAGGCAAAGGGCGGTCGCACGCACATTCTCGGCGAAATGGCCAATGCCATCACCGAAGGACGTTCTCAGCTCGGCGAGTTTGCACCGCGCATCGAAGTCATGAACATTCCGGTCGACAAGATCCGTGAAGTCATCGGCTCCGGCGGCAAGGTCATCCGCGAAATCGTTGAAAAGACAGGCGCCAAGATCAACATTGAAGACGATGGCACCGTCAAGATCGCTTCCTCTTCCGGCAAGGAAATCGAAGCAGCTCGCAAGTGGATCCACTCCATCGTGGCAGAGCCTGAAGTTGGCATGATCTACGAAGGCACGGTCGTGAAGACCGCTGACTTCGGCGCATTCGTTAACTTCTTCGGCGCCCGTGACGGTCTGGTTCACATATCGCAGCTGGCAGCCGATCGCGTTGCCAAGACCTCCGACGTCGTCAAGGAAGGCGACAAGGTCTGGGTCAAGCTGATGGGCTTTGACGAGCGCGGCAAGGTTCGCCTGTCCATGAAGGTTGTCGATCAGGCAACCGGCAAGGAAGCCACTGAAAAGAAGAGCGAAGGCGAAGCTGCCGAGTAAGGCCGCATGCGCTGACCGATATCGAGGCGCGGGGCATCTCCCCGCGCCTTTTTTCTATTTGAACTTAGGACCGACCCCATGAGCCGTGACGCTGTCAAAACCCTGTTCCATCCCTTTGCCGCAGACATGCTGGCGATCCCGAAAGCGGGCGAGCGCGTCCTGTTTCTGGGCGCAGAAGCGGATGCGCCGCGTGTGGAAGGGTTTGAGGCCAGTATCACTGCCGTTCAAAACCTTCGCCCGCTCTACCGCGCACTGCATGCGCAAGGCGTCGAGGTCACTCCTGACATTTCCGGCGAAGATTATGATGTCGCACTTCTGATCGGTGGCAAGCACCGTGGCGAAAACGAAAACCGTCTGGCGCAGGCTCTGACCCGCGTGAAGGCCGGTGGCCTCATCGTCGCAGCCGGTTCCAAGGAAGACGGCATCGTTACGCTTCGCAAGACCTTGTCGAAGCTCGGCATCGAAGCGGAATCCACACCGAAGTATCATGGCGTTGCCATCTGGTTCCGCCGCCCTGAAGATGTGACTTCGGCTGTTGCCAAGCTCCAGCAGGGTGCTGTCACCGTCGATGGTCGCTTCACAGCCATGCCCGGCATGTTCTCGCATGATCGCATCGATGGCGGCTCGGAGCTTCTGGCATCGCGGATGCCAACGGATTTCGATGGCAACGCGGCCGATTTCGGCGCAGGCTGGGGCTATCTCTCCGTCATGCTGGCTGAAAAATCCCCACGCACGGCCCGCATCGATCTCTTCGAAGCCGACTGGAACGCGCTGGAATTTGCCAAGACCAACATGCTGGAAAATTGCCCGCGCCTCACAACGCGCTTCTTCTGGCAGGATCTGGTGGCAGAGCCGCCGAAGGAAAAATACGATCTCATCATCATGAACCCGCCCTTCCATGCCAATGGGCAGGCGTCAGAGCCAGCTCTCGGCCAGGCTATGATCAAGACTGCGGCCACGGCCCTTCGCAGCGGCGGAAAGCTGCTGATGGTTGCCAATCGCGGCATGCCTTACGAGACTGTCCTCTCCACGGAGTTCCGTTCCAGCCAGGAAGTCTGCCGCAATTCACGTTTCAAGGTCCTGAGCGCACAGAAGTAATCAGCTCAAGAGCCACGCCCAGAACGACACGGTCAGCACACCAAACAGGGTGGAAATGCTGATCGTGGAGGCGGCAATGCTGTGGCCAATGCCAAAGCGGTTGGCCAGCAGCCAAGAATTGATGCCAGTTGGCACGCAGGAAGTCAGAACCAGCGCCGCAGTCCATGCGGGGCTCAGGCCCAGCGCATGGGCCATCAGCCACACGCAGGCTGGCATCAGGATCAGCTTGAGAGCGGTCATCGCCACCGCAATGCGCAGATTGCCGCGAATGGGGTATTTCGTCAGCGCCATGCCCAGCGAAATCAACGCCGCAGGCCCTGCCATACCGGCAATCTGATCGATCACCGTCGTCATCACCTCAGGCATGGCAAAGCCGGTCATATTGAAGCTGAGGCCCAGCACAAGCGCGATGACCAGCGGGTTCTGCGCGAGGTTTCGCCCGACCTGCTTGAGCACGGCCAATGCACTGCGCTTTTCGCCACCGGTCACCTTGTGGGTGGCGTTTTCCATGAGAATCGTCCCGGCAATCATCATGATCGGCAGATGCACGACGAGGAGGATGGAGATTGCCACGATGCCATCGCTGCCGATGGAGCGACCGACCAGCGGCAGGCCGATGAAGATATTGTTGGCAAAGGCCGATGAAATCCCGGCAATCACACTGATCCGCAGATCCTGTTTGAAAACGTGGCGCGTTATCAGCTGCCCTGCCGCCCAGGTAATGGCAACGCCGAAGAAATACGTAATCCAGAGTTTGAAGGGTGATGCGCCGTGAAAATCCGCCGTGGCAAGAGTTCGAAAGATCAGTGTGGGAACGGCGATCTTGAACACTAAGTCACTCAGAACATCGCTCGCCTCCGCCTTGAACAGCTTTGCCTTCACCGTCATCCAGCCAATGAGAATGAGAAGAAAGATTGGCGCGACATTGATGGCGACAGCATACATTGCGGAGGTACTTTCGCAGGCCCTTACAGAAGGCTTCCGGTCTAGCGCATCTGTCGTAAGCTAACAACGCCAGCGGTCTGCACAAAAGAAAAAAGCGGGGTCAGCCCCGCTTTCATCCGCTTGCCCCACCAGTACATCCGTGGTGACGCAATACGCATTCCATAACAATTCACTATGACAGACACATGACGCGTGATCTTTTTTGCTTAAGATGATGGCGCGCCGTTTTGGCTTTTCTTGACGGTAAAATTCTTTAAGACCGGATGGTATATAACGCATCCAAAGATCCATCCCGGACAAGAGGCCCATGACAAAATTCGACGTACTGACAGTTGGCAATGCCATTGTGGATATCATTTCCCGCTGTGATGATGGGTTTCTCAATGAGAACGCAATCACCAAGGGCGCGATGAACCTCATCGACGCCGAGCGTGCCGAACTGCTCTATTCCCTCATGGGACCAGCGCTTGAAGCATCCGGCGGCAGCGCCGGGAACACGGCAGCGGGCATTGCCAATTTCGGCGGACGCGCCGCCTATTTCGGCAAGGTGGCCGAAGATCAGCTTGGCGAGATTTTCCAGCACGATATCCGCGCCCAGGGCGTCCACTTCGAAACCAAGCCGCAGGGCACATTCCCGCCCACTGCCCGCTCAATGATCTTCGTGACCGAAGATGGCGAGCGCTCGATGAACACCTATCTCGGCGCCTGCGTCGAACTTGGCCCTGAAGATGTGGAGCCATCCGTCGTTGCGGAATCTCAGGTCACCTATTTCGAGGGTTATCTGTGGGATCCGCCACGCGCCAAGGATGCAATCCGTGATTGCGCCCGTATTGCCCACGAAAATGGCCGCGAAGTGTCCATGACACTCTCTGACAGTTTCTGCGTTGGCCGTTACCGCGAGGAATTTCTGGAGCTGATGCGCTCCGGCACCGTCGATATCGTCTTCGCCAACAAGCAGGAAGCGCTCTCGCTCTATGAAACGGACGATTTCGAGCTGGCGCTGACCAAGATCGCTGCCGATTGCAAGATCGCGGCTGTGACCATGAGCGAAGAAGGCGCCACCATTGTTCGCGGCAGCGAGCGCGTGAAGGTTGAGGCCTATCCTGTCTTCGACGTGGTGGACACGACGGGTGCAGGCGATCTTTTTGCTTCGGGCTTTCTTTATGGTTACACGCAGGGCCGTTCGCTGGAAGATAGTGGCAAGCTTGGATGCCTCGCGGCCGCAGCCGTCATCCAGCAGATCGGCCCGCGCCCCATGTCTTCATTGAAGGCGCTGGCAGAAAAGCACGGCCTTATCTAAAGGCAGTTAAAGGAGAGCCTTCAGCTACTTGAAGGCTTCTCCTGGGTAAGCGCCCCATATTTCCCCCTGAGACACCCAGCCGGTCACCTGACCGGCCTGCGCCTTGCACCAGTCGCCATTGCATTCGCCAATGCTGATCTGGACGCCGGGCTCCAGCTTGGCAACCACAGGCGCGCCCGACTGTGACTCGCGGCGCATGTTCACATAGACATCCTTGCCTTTGCCACGCATCCACGGTGCTGCAAGGGCCGTTCTCTCGCCAGAGAGCAGCGCCTGGTTGACCCAGCCTTCCGTGCCGTCGGCATCGCGAATGCGCCTCCAGTTCTCATATTCCTGAATGATTTCCACAGGCATGCCGGACTTCATATACATCCACGATACCGCGTAATCGGTGCTGGGGCCGATGCGCATGTTGACGCGTCTTGATTTGAGGCTGACGAAGCGTGGCAGGGGCAGACCGCTCGCACCCTTGGCGGCACCTTGTGCCAAAACGGGCGCGCTTGCAGCGTCGAGAAAACCCAGCGACAATGCAATGCAGACAGTAAAGACAACGCTACGCATGCCGGTTTCCGTTTCCTAGCAGTTCAATAATCAAGCAGACGAACGAGACGACCATTATGAAAGTCGACACCAGCAACATGCGAGATTTGTTTGTCTTCGCCGGTGGGTCTGGTAGAAACGCCCGTGACAAACGAAATTATCGCTCTTTTTGGTTAACGACCTCTGAACAAGGTACCTGCTGACAATGACGAATAAGAAGAGACCGAGCGTCTATTTGACACGCAAGTTGCCGGATCTGGTCGAAACCCGCATGCGTGAGCTGTTCGATGCGGAATTGAACATCGAAGACGCGCCCCGCAGCATGGCAGAGCTGATTGCCGCCATGCAGAAGGTGGACGTGCTGGTGCCGACCGTCACGGATCGCATCACCGCCGAGATGATCGAGCAGGCCGGTCCTCAACTGAAACTGATCGCCGGATTTTCAAACGGCATAGACCATATCGATGTGGACGCAGCGGCCCGCAAGGGCATCACCGTCACGAACACACCCAATGTTCTGACCGAAGACAGCGCCGATATGACCATGGCTCTGGTTCTGGCCGTACCGCGCCGGCTGGTGGAGGGGACACGCGTTCTTGCCAATGGCTCGGATGAATGGCGCGGCTGGTCGCCCACATGGATGCTGGGGCGTCGCCTCTCGGGCAAGCGCATCGGCATTGTCGGCATGGGCCGCATCGGCACCGCCGTCGCCCGCCGCGCCAAGGCGTTTGGCCTGTCGATCCATTATCACAACCGCAAGCGCGTCAACCCTGCTACTGAAGCGGAGCTGGAAGCAACCTATTGGGACAGCCTCGACCAGATGCTGGCGCGGGTCGATATCGTCTCGGTCAATTGCCCGTCAACGCCTGCGACCTATCATCTGATTTCCGCCCGGCATCTGGCGCTGATGCAGCCCACGAGCTACATCGTCAACACAGCGCGTGGCGATATTATCGACGAGCCAGCTTTGATCCGGTGCCTGATGGAGGGCAAGATTGCCGGTGCGGGGCTCGATGTTTTTGAAAACGAACCGGTCGTGAACCCCAAGCTCATCAAGCTCGCCAAAGAGGGCAAGGTCGTGCTGTTGCCGCATATGAGCTCTGCCACCATCGAAGGCCGCATCGACATGGGTGACAAGGTCATCATCAACATCCGCGCCTTCTATGATGGCCACCGCCCACCAAACCGCGTTTTGCCGGGACGAAGCTAAACGGTTTCAGTCAAGACCTTCATCATCTCGATGGAGGTCACTCTGGTGTAGCCGGGATGGGAGTTTTCTGCCGTGCGCACAAAGCCCCAGGCAGCGAAGCGGCGATGGTTTTGCGTCAGCTCGATGCGGGTTTCCAGCCGCAGCGCCGGAAGCTGAAGATCACGGGCAACCTCCTCAGCTTGTCCCAGCAGTGCCGCGCCCACGCCTTTGCCCTGCGACGAGGGTGAAACGGCAAGCTTGCCGACATAGAGGCTTGTCGCTTCCGGCTTGCAGAATATGCAGCCCTGCAAATCTTCCCCATCCAGCGCGATGAAGGCGATTTCGTCTCGGGTTTTCTGCACCAGATTATCCAACGTCAGCCGATGGGCCGAAGAAGGCGGATCGATCACCCCATCCATATAGGCAAAGGAGGAGAGGATCAGTGCCAGCAGATCCTCATGGCGTGAAAAACTGTCATCGATCCTGATAATCTCGATCATGCTTTGCTTGCCCTGCGTTTGTATCGCATCGTATCGAACCGCGCTGAAAGCGAATCATAGAGCAGCAACCGGCCAATCAACGGCTCGCCGGTTCCTGTGATCATCTTGATGGCCTCCATCGCCATGATGGTGCCAATCACGCCGGTCAGGGCCCCAATCACACCCACTTCTGCGCAGGACGGAACGACGCCCTGCGGCGGCGGCATTGGGAAGAGATCACGGTAGCGCGGAAACAAGATGCCGTCGGCACCGGCTTCATAGGGTTTCAGAACCGTCACCGAACCATCGAAACGCCCGACAGCACCTGTGACCAGAGGAATTTCTGCGGTTTCTGCCGCATCCGCTGCCGCATAGCGCGTATCGAAATTGTCGGAGCCATCAATGACCAGATCGAAGCTTTTCAGATGGTCATGCGCCCAGACGAGCGAAAAGCGTTCCTCGAAACTGAGGGTTCGGACATGCGGGTTCAGCCGCGCTATGGATTGGCGGGCGCTTTCTGTCTTCAGGTCTCCCAGCGTGCCGGTGTCGTGGATGACCTGACGCTGGAGGTTGGACAGAGACACCACATCGTCATCGATGATGCCGAGCGTTCCCACGCCCGCAGCCGCCAGATAATAGAGCACAGGCGCGCCAAGACCGCCCGCGCCGATGACAAGCACTTTTGCCGCTTTCAGGCGCTGCTGGCCGACGCCGCCGATTTCCGGCAGTAGGATATGGCGCTTGTAACGTTCGATTTCATCTGGTGTCAGGGGGTCCAAAGTGTCGTCTCCCGGCAATCTCAACAGGGTGCAAGACCTATCACCCGATGCGCCCATGGGAAACATCGAAAAACTGTGCCCGGTCGCCAAGCCCTGCAAACATGGCCGCATCGGTGCCGGTCATGAAGCTTTGCCCGCCCAGCGCGTGAATAAGATCAAACAGCGCGGTGCGCCGTCCCTCATCCAGATGCGCGGCAATTTCATCCAGCAGCAGCACCGGCGCATGGCCGGTCATGTTGGCGGTGAGTTGCGCATGGGCGAGAACAAGACCAACGAGAAGCGCCTTCTGCTCGCCTGTCGAGCAGCGTCCCGCATCCATATCTTTTTCCGCATGGCGCACGAACAGATCGGCCCGGTGCGGCCCTTCCAGCGTACGTCCGGCGCTAGCATCGCGGTAACGATTGTCCTTCAGAGCCGCCAGATACTCATCTTCCAGATCAACCGCCGGACGGTGAAATTGTCCATCCATGAAGCCTGACAGCGTCAGCGATGCAGTCGGGAAATTCGTGTCATCGCTGCGGCTGTCGATCAACGCCTTCAGCAGCCCCAGCATCTCGTGGCGGGCCACGGCCATGGAAATGCCCAGCTCCGCCATCTGTTTTTCGATGCCCTCCAGCCAGACCGGATCAAACCGGCCATCCGACAGAAGCCGGTTGCGGCCGCGCATGGCTTTTTCAAAATCGCTGGCCCTTCGGCCATGGCCGGGGTCTAGCGACAGCACCAGCCGGTCTAAAAAGCGGCGGCGGTCGGATGAGGAGCCGGTAAACAGCCCATCCATGGAGGGTGTGAGCCACAGCACGCGCAGATGGTCGGTCAACTCGTCAACGGATCTGACTGATGTCCCGTTCAAACGCAGGCGGCGCGCCAGCGCCTCCCCTTCGCCTTCCAGCCCGGTGCCAATGGCCACCTCGCCATCCATTCCGCTCACCTCGGCAAAAATGGAAAAGCCTGGGCTCTGCGCGCCCACCCGCGTGACATCGGAAAGGGTGGCACGGCGCAATCCACGGCCCGGCGACAGAAAGGAGATGGCTTCCAGAAGATTGGTCTTGCCCGAGCCATTGTCGCCCGTCAGCACCACATGCCGGTCATCAAGGCGCAGCGAGACCTCCGCGTAATTGCGAAACTCGGTCAGTGTCAGCCGGGAGAGGAAAACCTTGGCAGTCATGCCGCATCCAGAATCGTCATGGGATCATGACCTACAACATGCGGCTTAAAATCGGAATGGATTTTCAGACAAACCGCATATTGCTGCAGGTTTTGGCGCGACTATTCCCAGATATCGATGCTGATATCAGCGGTGGTCGAATTCTCAACCACGCGCTTGCCGTTTGGCAGGTCGTTATCATAGAGCTTGGCCTGTATTCCCGCCTCATCAAGCCCGTAGCCGACCCAGCGGTCGCGCAGACGCTGCTCCAGAACCTCGACGGTGGGGCCGACGAAAATGGAAAAATCGTAGCTGTCTTTCAGCTTTGCCCAAGGCTCTTCATTGAGGAGGAGATAATTGCCTTCCACCAGAATGAACCGCGTTTCAGGCGAAACGGCCCTGGCTGACGCGATGGCGATTTCCCGCGAACGGTCAAACACCGGAACCAGAACTTCCTGATCGGCCTTGCGAACCGCTGCCAGAATGTCGGAGAAGCCGCGAACATCGAATGTTTCGGGCGCGCCCTTGCGGGCCAGCAATCCGCGATGTTGCAGAATGCCGTTATCCATATGGAACCCGTCCATGGGCAGAACTTCGGCTTTTTCGCCGCGTCGGATCAATTCGCCATGGAGCGCATCGGCCAGCGTGGACTTGCCGGCCCCTGGGGGACCGGCAATGGCAACCATGAAACGGGATGCGTCTGACGCGCGCTGGATGATCTCATCAGCCAGCGCATCAAGTGTCATCGTCATGCGGCAAGTATCTCTTTCGGCGGTTCTTTCGCGCCTGTCATGAAGGCAACCGCGTCGGACATTGTGTATTCCTTCGGGTTGATGACGCACAGGCGCTTGCCAAGCCGGTGGATGTGAATGCGGTCTGCGACCTCGAACACATGCGGCATATTGTGGGAGATGAGCACGATCGGCATTCCGCGCGAGCGGACATCGAGAATAAGCTCCAGCACGCGACGGCTTTCCTTCACACCCAGCGCCGCCGTTGGTTCGTCGAGAATGACGACCTTGGAGCCGAAGGCTGCCGCTCTTGCCACGGCAACGCCCTGACGCTGGCCACCAGACAGGGTTTCCACCGACTGGTTGATGTTCTGAATGGTCATCAGGCCAAGTTCAGACAGCTTGCTGCGGGCAAACTTGTCCATGGCAGCATGGTCGAGCTTGCGGAACACCGAGCCCAAGATGCCGGGCTTTCTCAGCTCACGTCCCAGGAACATGTTGTCGGTAATCGACAGAGCGGGCGAAAGGGCAAGGTTCTGATAGACGGTCTCGATACCGGCATCGCGGGCTTCGAGCGGCGTCTTGAACTGAACGACTTCGCCATCCAGCCTGATCTCGCCTTCGTCCGCGCGCACCGCGCCTGAAAGAGCCTTGATCAGCGAGGACTTGCCCGCGCCGTTATCGCCGATCACGGCCAGGATCTCGCCCGGATAGAGATCGAAATCCGCATGGTCGAGGGCGGTCACGCGGCCATAACGCTTGACGAGACCATGAGCGGAAAGAATGGGTTTCCTTTTGTAATCAACGGTCATCACACGCCTGCCTTTCGGATCCACTGGTCAATTGCGACGGCGGCGATAATCAGCCAGCCTGTCAACATGACTTTCCATTGGGGGTCTGCACCCAGCATATTCAGGCCCATGGACACTACACCCACCAGCATCGCGCCAAACAGCGTGCCGAGAATGGAGCCACGCCCGCCAAACAGCGAGATGCCGCCAATCACCGTTGCCGTGATGGCTTGGAGATTATAGTCGGTCACGGCAGCGGATGGCGAAATCGAGCCGTTACGGCCAATGGCCACCCACGCAGCAAAGGCTGCGATAATGCCGGCAACCGTGTAGACGCTGAGAAAGACTTTGCGGGTCTGAATACCAGACAGCTTTGCCGCTTCGGGATCATCACCCACGGCATAGACGTGGCGGCCCCAAGCGGTGTGGTTGAGAATATACCAGAGCAGAGCAACCAGCAGGACCATGGCGATGACGCCGAGCGTCAGAATGGCGCTGCCGATGCGGAAATTGGTGGCGAAAATCTGGAGAAGCGGTGCATTCGCCGCAACATCCGTATCGCGGATGGTCTCGTTGGCCGAATAGATGAAATTCGTCGCCATAACGATGTTCCATGAGCCCAGCGTCACGATGAACGGCGGCAACTTGACCACGGAGACCAGAAAGCCGTTGAAGAAGCCGCACAAACCGCCAACCACGAAGCCTGCAAGAACGGCAACGCCGCTCGGCAGTCCGTAGTTTACGGCTACATTGCCCATCACGACCGATGAGATCACCATGACAACGCCGATCGAGAGATCGATACCGGCGGTCAGAATGATCAGCGTCTGGGCTGAGCCGAGAATGCCGACGACGGCAATCTGCTGCAGGATCAGCGTCAACGTGTAGGATGAAAAGAAACGTCCGCCGATGGTCAGACCGAAAATGGCGATCGACATCACCAGAACGATCAGCGGCACAGCCGCAGGCGTCGAATGCAGAAAATGCTGCGCGCGTTTCAAAGGTGAAATTTTTTGCTGTTCGAACGACGCGACATTCTTGTCGCTGCCATCAAGCACTCGCTCGAATTCCTGTATTCCGCTCATGTTTCCTCCTCCCGCTCGCCAGCGTCCGCCCGCTGCGGGGCTCGATCCTTAGTCGGATAATCTGACTGCGAAAACTTATGGGAAAGCCAGCCGGAACCCGGGTTCCGGCTGGCCTGGTTTTGTCAAGGGTTAAGGGATCAGCCCCAGCACTTCGCAAGGCCTTCCTTGACGCTGATCGAAGGTACGCCTTCAACCGGCTTGTCGGTTACGAGCGAAACGCCCGTGTCGAAGAAAGACTTGCCTTCGGTTGGCTTTGGCTTAACGCCGGTGTCAGCGAACTTCTTGATCGCTTCCACGCCAAGCGCTGCCATCATCAGTGGGTACTGCTGCGATGTTGCGCCGATAACGCCATCCTGAACAGACTTCACGCCTGGGCAACCGCCGTCGACGGAAACGATTAGCACGTTACCTTCCATACCAACAGCCTTGAGTGCCTGGTAGGCACCGACAGCAGCCGGTTCATTGATGGTGTGGATAACGTTGATGCCTGGATCCTTCTGGAGAAGGTTTTCCATGGCCTTGCGGCCGCCTTCTTCATTGCCGTTGGTCACGTCGTGGCCAACGATGCGTGGATCGTTTTCGTCACCGATCTTGCTCGCGTCCTTCGGATCGATACCGAAGCCCATCATGAAGCCCTGGTCGCGCAGAACGTCAACGCTTGGCTGGTCAGGCGTCAAATCGAGGAAGCCAACCTTGGCGTCCTTTGCCTTGTCGCCCATGGTGCCCTTGGCCCACTGGCCAATCAGCTTTCCGGCAAGCAGGTTGTCGGTTGCGAATGTCGCGTCAGCGGAATCGACAGGATCAAGTGGTGTGTCGAGCGCGATCACGAGAAGGCCAGCTTCGCGGGCTTTCTTGATGGTCGGCACAATGCCCTTGGTGTCGGATGCGGTGATGAGAATGCCCTTGGCGCCATCGGCGATGCAGGATTCGATAGCAGCAACCTGGCTTTCGGAGTCACCATCGATCTTGCCGGCGTAGGACTTCAGCTTCACGCCAACTTCCTTGGCCTTGGCCGTTGCGCCTTCCTTCATCTTGACGAAGAAGGGGTTCGTATCTGTTTTTGTGATCAGGCAAACCGACGTATCGGCAGCCGAAGCGACTGAGCCAAAGGAAACGCCGAGCGCGAGCGCGCCGAGAATGGCGGAAACAGTGCTTTTCATGTAGTCCTCCCGATGATGAGACAAGTGCTTCCTGTTGAAGCGACTGTTGCGACCCTTCTCCTCCAAGAGCGGGGCCACTGCGACAGATGGAAACACCAAAACAATGCCCTGTCAATAAATAAATCCAATTGAATTATTAATTCTTTGTGGCATTTTATGAATTCCGCATCTAGGAAGATTTGGTGGGAGGACACCTTATTTCCGGCAAAAACAAGGATGTGGAGAGCATATGCAGCCGGCGAAAAACCATTGCCGGCCGGGAGGGAATGCCACATGAAACGCGAAAGCGAGCCGCTGCAGCAACCAGCAGCAACTGCACCGGATTTGAGCGGAGGTGCCAATCAGGTCCGTGTGCGCGCCTATAATGAACGCCTGGTCCTGTCGCTGGTGCGCCGACACAGCGGCATGTCGAAGGCCGAGATTGCGCGCCGCAGCGGCCTGTCGGCTCAGACCGTTTCCGTCATCATGCGCTCGCTGGAAAGCGACGGGCTTCTTATTCGCGGCGAGCCCCTACGCGGCAAGGTTGGCCAGCCATCGACGCCCATGCGGCTTAACCCCGATGCGGTGCTTTCCTTTGGCGTGAAAATCGGTCGTCGCAGTGTCGATCTCGTGCTGATGGATTTTGTCGGGCGCATCCGGCTCAAGCTGCGCAACACCTACCCCTACCCCATGCCGGAATGGATCCTGCCGTTTGTCATCAATGGCATGGCAGAGCTGGAAGCGCGGCTGACACCTGAAATGCGCGAACGAATTGCGGGCATCGGCATCGCCGCACCCTTTGAAATGTGGAGTTGGGCGGCAGAGGTGGGTGCGCCGCAACAGGAAATGGACCGCTGGCGCGGGTTCGATCTGCGCGCCGAAATTGCCGCCAAGGTCAGCTATCCCGTTTTCCTGCAGAATGACGCGACAAGCGCCTGCGGTGCCGAACTCGTCTTTGGTCTGGGCCAGCAATATCCCGATTTTCTCTATGTCTTCATCGGTTCCTTCATCGGCGGCGGCGTGGTGTTGAATTCGGCGCTGTTTTCCGGGCGAACGGGTGCAGCCGGTGCCATCGGGCCCCTGCCCGTTCAAGGCCGGGATGGCTCCACCGTACCCCTGCTCAAGATCGCCTCGATCTTCGTTCTGGAAGACATGCTGCGCGAAAACAATATAGACCCCAAGCCGCTCTGGTTTTCTCCCGATGAATGGGTGGATTTCGGTGAGCCGCTGGAACTGTGGATTCAAAACACCGCAGCAGCGCTGGCACAAGCCGTACTCGCGGCCGCCTCGATTATCGATTTCGCATCCGTCATCATCGATGGAGGCTTTCCCGCATGGGTGCGCCAACGCATCACCTCCGCCACCAAGAAGGCACTGGAATTGCACGATCTTCAGGGCGTATCGGTCCCCGAAATCATGGAAGGCTCCGTCGGCAGCCAGGCCCGCGCCATCGGCGGCGCAAGCCTGCCGCTCTTCTCACGCTACCTGCTGGACCAGAACGTGCTGTTCAAGGAAACGGCGGGGTGAGCACGCTTCGCGCTCTGAGCAATTTCGGAATTTTTGTTCGGGGGATGGTGGACAGGGCGGCTGATTCTCGAAGCGACCCATCGAAACTTATTAAATGCCATATCATATCGTAATTGCTATGTATTTAACTCCACTTTCGTTTACCCCGCAGCATTAAATCTCGGCGCTTGTTGCGGGCTAGGAATCCTTCATGAGGTGCATGAAGGCGAGTAAAATATGCGCGGCGGCGCCAAGCCCCGGAAGCTGTAACCGGACGACAAACTCGTTTCGGACAGCACCATCACCAAGGCTTTATTTCGTACCGGGCGGTAGCCTCCGGGAACTGCAAATGGATCTGCTTCCCCACCATTTGTGATGGGGAAGCGAAGATTTCTTGGTCAGGCTGTTCCCCCTAGAGGAATACGGCAGCGGGGTCTGGATTCAAAAGGCGCTTATTGCGCCGCTTCTTCGATAAGGTCTGCGACTGCCTGTGGCTGCGAAACCATCACCACATGCGACGCTCCTTCAACGACAACAGTTCGTTTCGATCCTGCCCGCTCAGCCATGAAGCCGAGCGCCTTGGCAGGAATATTCTTGTCGCCGTCACCATAGACAAAGTAAGACGGCAGCGCCTTCCAGGCCGGCTTGCCTGACTTTTCGGTCAACGCCATCTCCGTGATCGGCCGCTGACCGGCCGCCATGAGGGCAGCGTCGTCGACGCCCACGTCATGTGCAAACTGGTCATGGAACTTCTTCTGGTCGATGGAGAGATCGGTACCGCCATCGGCAAGTTTGACCGGAGCCGCAAGCGCCTGCCCAAGCGTGCCACCCGGAAATTTTCCAGCAAGATCGGCCGCAGCTTCACCTTCATCTGGCGCAAAGGCCGCCACATAGACCAGTGACTTGACGTTATCCTTTCCATTGGCAGCGGTCGTGATCACCTGACCGCCATAGGAATGGCCGACGAGAACGACGGGGCCGCTGATACTCGCAACCACATCGGAGATGTAGGCAGCGTCAGATGAGACGCTGCGCAACGGATTGGCGGCAGCAACGACACGGTAGCCATCCTTCTGCAGGATCCGGGTGACACCGTTCCAGCTCGAGGAATCGGCAAATGCGCCATGAACGAGAACAACGGTGGGCTTGGAAGGCTGGGCAACCGCGTTACCCGAGAGCAGAGCGCCGGCAACTGCAAGGCTTGCAACAAACTTGGACATGGTAGTTCCTTTTCTCAAAGATGAGTTGATGTGGGATATTGAGGTCGACGAGGCTGCCGATGTTCAGCCGCGGATGAAAGCGAGCACGTCGGCGTTAAAACGATCAGCCTCGGTCTCAGCCAGTCCGTGAGAGCCGCCCGAATAGATTTTCAGCGTGGCATCGGCTACGAGATCAGCAGCCCGATGGGCAGAGGCGTCGATGGGCACGATCTGGTCGTCATCGCCATGGATGATCAGCGTCGGGCGATCGATGCTCTTCAGATCCCGGGTGTAATCGACCTCCGAGAACTCCCGGATGCAATCGTACTGACCCTTGATGCCGCCCTGCAGACCGATACGGCGGAAGTTCTCCCGCAAGCCGTCATTGGTCGCGACACCGTCCCGGTTAAATCCGTAGAAGGGCACCGTCAGATCAAAGAAGAACTGCGAACGGTTCTTCGCGGTGTTCTCACGAATGCTGTCGAAAACCTCCATCGGCGTGCCGTTCGGGTTGTCGGCGGTCTTCAGCATCAGCGGCGGAACCGCACCCACCAGAACCACCTTAGCAACACGAGCGGTGCCATGACGGCCGATATAATGCGAGACTTCTCCGCCACCGGTCGAGTGGCCAACCAGGATCAGGTCTGACAGGTCGAGTGCATTGATCAATTCGGCAAGATCGTCGGCATACTGGTCCATATTGTTGCCGTCGAATGTCTGATCTGAGCGGCCGTGGCTGCGGCGATCATGGGCGATCACGCGGAAGCCGTTCTGGCTGAAGAACAGCATCTGCTGGTCCCAGGCATCGGACGACAGCGGCCAGCCATGGGCAAAGAGGATAGGCTGGCCTGCTCCCCAGTCCTTGTAAAAGAGGCGCGTACCGTCGGTGGTGGTGAAAATCGACATCTTGTTCTCCTATTTTGTTTTAATTTGTGAGCGATTAGTTTGTGTGCGATCTATATGTCGAATCTTTTGCCGCTTGTCAATCGCTTGCAATTAGATTGCGTACAAATTATTTAAGGGGAAAGGAGAACGTTATGACAAACGCCCCATCTGGCACCGACAACGGCTTGTCCGACGTCAACGGCATGCTGTGTTTTTCTCTCTACTCAGCAGGCCACGCATTCACACAGCTCTACAGGCCGCTGCTCGACAAACTCGGCCTCACTTATCCGCAGTATCTGGTTATGGTCACACTGTGGAATCGCGACGGTCAGAACGTGAAGGAGCTGGGTAACACCCTGTTTCTGGACTCCAGTACGCT
Source organism: Rhizobium sp. WCS2018Hpa-16 (assembly GCF_031843705.1). Classification (NCBI taxonomy): domain Bacteria; kingdom Pseudomonadati; phylum Pseudomonadota; class Alphaproteobacteria; order Hyphomicrobiales; family Rhizobiaceae; genus Rhizobium; species Rhizobium sp. WCS2018Hpa-16. The sequence goes on along the minus strand of NZ_JAVTIX010000002.1, from coordinate 32,569 downwards.
CACACCGCTCCTGAAGCGGTTGAATGCGGCTGGGCTGGTCACCAAGACCCGAAACCCCACGGACGAGCGGGAGGTGCTCATTCACTTAACGGAAAAAGGGCATGCCCTTCAAGCCAACGCTGCCGATGTCATGCGGTGTATCGAGGAAGCCGTCGGACTGGATGCCGAAACCGTAGGAGCGATCAAGAAATCAGTCGACACGATCCGGGACAAAATCAAGACATAGCGCCCGAGTAGCCAAGTGGGGTCGCAGCCCAGGAAGCATTCACCTTTCTGGGCCGCGCTGGTTCATCTGAAGCGTCTTGGCGATGTGGCGATGACGCGATTTGCTATCTGGCGAGCTGATCCGCGAACAGGCATCACCAGTTGTAGCGCAATTGGTGAAATGTTACCCTCGAAATCGTTTCCTCAACTATGATCGCGACCGCGCAACTTTCTCCACATTGGCGCGATCACAGTTCCCATGGCAGCCACGGCAACCGCACCAATGATGATGGCGAGCACAGCCTGCTGGACAGACGTCGCGAGCCAACCGACGACGGATGGAGCCAGTGAAACGGCGGAAACGACAGCCGCGGAAACATCGTGGATGAGGTGTTCTGGACCAGCATAACCGAGCTGAGCAAACCCGTGAACCAGAATGCTGCCTCCGACCCAGAGCATCGCTGCGGTGCCGACGGCTGCGAGCACTTTGAGGAAGATGGGCATGCCATAGACGAGACCGCGACCGATGATCTGTAAGACCGACGACGAGGTCTTCGCCATTGCGATGCCGACGTCATCTGCCTTCACGATGAGTGCGACGAAACCATACACAGCGAGCGTGATCAAAATACCGACAGCCGCAAGCACGAAGCCCTGCACATAGACACTGGACTGCGAAACCTCGGCCAGCGTCAGCGCCATGATTTCCGCTGAGAGGATGAAATCGGTGCGAACAGCTCCGCTGACCTTCTGGTTTTCAAGAGCGACCGGATCAAGCTCCTCACCCAGAACCTGCTTTTCGTGACCGTGCGCAGCATGCGGAAAGAACACCGCATAGAGCTTTTCGGCCCCTTCGTAGCAAAGATAAACACCACCGACCATGAGCAGCGGCGTGATGACCCAAGGCGCAAAAAATCCAAGAAGAAGCGCGGCCGGCAGAAGAAACAAGAGTTTGTTCTTCAACGAACCCAATGCGATGCGGGCAATGATGGGGAGCTCTCGGGCAGGACTGAGGCCAACGACGTATCGCGGCGTGACGGCAGCATCATCAATGACGACGCCTGCTGCCTTACCAGTGGCTTTGACGGTTTGCGCGGCAACATCGTCGAGTGACGCAGCAGCCAGTTTTGCGATTGCCGCGACATCATCGAGAAGCGCTATGAGACCTGTTGCCATAGAAAATGCAGCCTTTGTATTTTGAAATCAATGAATATGAATTTGTGTCCGTCAGGAAACCAAGACAGAGATCGCCTGTTCCCTGATATGAAACAACACGGGTGTACTGGTCCTTAACTCTCCCTGAAGATTGATTGCGCGCCGCTTGCTGGTGCGAATGGTTACATGCTTGGTCGAGAACAACCTGATATCGTTTCAGTCGCCATTCGTACCCTTGCGCATGCTTGGCGAAACCGCCAGCATCTTCCACCAGTGGTCAAGCTCGAGACTGTAAAAATCCGACATGGCGTGTGCAGACACCGGCGCTGCATTTGCGAGCCCTCAAGGCGAATTGGCACTACCGATAGAAAGCTGGCTCGCCGGAGAAAGCGTGATGCAGAATTGAGACGCCAGGCGCGCTGTGTGGAAAACGATGGCTTGATGAAGGGTAAAATTCTGGCCCTGAGGGGCCAATTGCCGTAACGCTTTAACGAACCATAATATTTAATGAATTTAAGATTGGAGACTTTATGACTTACTCTGGCGCTGTCACGGCTGCACTGTTTGGTTTCTCGCTGTTGTGCTCCGCCAGTTCGGCATCATCGGTGTTGGCTGAAAGTATAGTTGCGGAACAATTGCCAGGTGGAGCGACTGCGCTCACCGAGACTTTCGAAAACTGGACAGTCAATTGCGCAGTTGCGCAGGGAAAAAGGCGCTGCGTGCTCCTTCAGCAGCAAACCAACCAGCAAACCCGCCAGCTGATGTTCGCCATAGAGCTGTCGCCGACCCCTCAGGGGACGGTCGGTGCGACGCTTGTGTTGCCGTTTGGCCTGGCACTTGAAAACGGCTTGACGCTGCAGATCGACGATCAGGCCAAGGGCGAAGCGCTAAAATTCCGCACCTGCCTGCCGGTCGGCTGCCTGGTCGGCGCAACATTCGATAAGGCAACCGTGTCCAGCCTGCGCACGGGCACAACGTTGAAAGCCACGGCACTGGCCGACGGCGGCAATGACATCGGCTTCACCGTGCCGCTCAAAGGCTTCTCGGCAGCGCTCGACCGGGTGCAGGTCCTTGTGAAGTAAAGCGGATACGTCTGTCGATCTTCCCCTGTGCACGGTGACCTGTGGGCATCGTAGAAAACAGAAGAGTGGCGCGAACCCAGGATGTGTTCAAATGGGCTTCGTGCTTTTAAAGAGCAGGGGTTATCGCAAACATATGCGCGACTACCCCCCTCAGCATTCTCCTTTTCATGCTTTTCAAACTTTTTGCAGTCCGAAGCGGCGCGTAAGAGAGTAGTTCAGATCGTTGACAGTCCAGCGTCCGGAAGAGCCAAAACCTTTCCTCAGCCACATAGCACCGCATCGAAACCCACCATGGTTCGTCGCACTGTTTTGAAGGATTGGAAGCCACCGATCATCGGCGCTGCGGCGATCCTGAATATTTCCACCTGCCTTCCGCTTAACGTCAATTCAAGGCGCACTGAACGCTGGTGACTGAGCCAGCGCCCGACGCCGTATCATTCTGGTTTTGAGCCATACATGAGACCGATAAATTGCTGGAGCCGAGGGTAAGCGGTGGGCCGTCCTCTTCTTGAATCGTCGTTCCGGTCGACAGCAGATTCTTGAAAATGAAGGGGGAAGGCGTTGCTGAATTCCCGATGGGCATGAAGACCGAATACACCAGCGGTTGCCTCGGTATTGTCGTCGATCCGGCGTGGCTCTGATTGCCGTCAAGGTCAACCGGCAGAGGACTTATCGTCAGCGTTGCCGATGTCGCATAGGTGATAGCGTAGTCCGAGGTCGAGATCCCCTGCACGGCCGAGGAGGTAATCGTATAGGTACCCGCGGCGGTCGTCGCCGTCGTCGATGAGACCGGTGTGCCGCCGACATTGATGGTCTGTGTCAGGCCGGTGATGGTGTCGCTACCCTGCAGGCCGCTGGCTGTGTAGCCGGTTGCAGCCGATGTATCGAGCGCCTGCGCCGTGCCGTAGGTGGCGGTCTGGTTCGATGCCGTGATCGTCAGGGAGGCGTGCGTCACGCTGACCCCGCCGCTGCCGCCAAGGACGGTGTAATTGCTGTTCGACAACGTCAGGCCTGCGAGCGAAGTGATCGCCTGTGTACCACCGGATATGACATGGCTGCCGGCCATCGTCGCCGTGCCGCCGATTGTCATGCTATCGCCGGCAACGAGATTGGTGACACTAAGGTTGCCGATATTGACGGCGGTCGATCCAGTGTAGCTCTGACTGCCACTCAGGATGACGGCTAGCGAATCGATGGTCAGCGCCGAAGTGGCATAGGTGATCGCGTAGTCCGAGGTCGATATCCCCTGCACGGCCGAGGAGGTAATCGTATAGGTGCCGGCGGCGGTCGTCGCCGTCGTCGATGAGACCGGTGTGCCCCCGACGTTGATGGTCTGTGTCAGGCCGGTGATGGTGTCGCTACCCTGCAGGCCGCTAGCCGTGTAGCCCGTTGCAGCCGATGTATCGAGCGCTTGCGCAGTGCCGTAGGTGGCTGTCTGGTTCGATGCCGTGATCGTCAGGGAGGCGGGTGTCACGCTGACCCCGCCGCTGCCGCCGAGGACGGTGTAATTGCTGTTCGACAACGTCAGGCCGGCCAGCGAGATGATCGCGTGCGTGCCACCGGATAGGACATGGCTGCCAGCCATCGTCGCCGTGCCGCCGATTGTCATGCTATCGCCGGCAACAAGATTGGCGACGCTAAGGTTGCCGATATTAACGGCGGTCGATCCACTGTAGATCTGACTGCCACTGAGGATGACGGCTAGCGAATCGATGGTCAGCGCCGATGTGGCATAGGTGAGCGCGTAGTCCGAGGTCGAGATCCCCTGCACGGCCGAGGACGTAATCGTATAGGTACCCGCGGCGGTCGTCGCCGTCGTCGATGAGACCGGTGTGCCACCGACATTGATGGTCTGTGTCAGGCCGGTGATGGCGTCGCTGCCCTGCAGGCCGCTGACCGTGTAGCCGGTTGCAGCCGATGTATCGAGCGCCTGCGCAGTGCCGTAGGTGGCGGTCTGGTTCGCTACCGTAATCGTCAGGGAGGCGGGTGTGATCGACACCGTACCCGACGCATAGGATACCAGATAGTTTAGATCATTGCTGTTGAGCCCGCCTGGTATCAGGACGTAGTCGCCGACGTGTCGGCTTGAGGTCGTCAACCCGGTTACGGTGCCAGCGAGCGCATGCGCCTGCGTATCGCCGTTGAGCAAGCCGCCGACGGAATAGCTGCCGGATTGGGTATTCCCGTTATAGACGAGCGATTGCGTGGTGGCCGTGACGGTCAGCGTCGGCTGATAGCCGTAGACGAAACGGTCACCGTTGTTCGTGGTGGCGGCAAAGGTTCCCGTCGTGAAGTCATAGGCATTGCCGTAATAACTGAGGCCAGTCAATCCGGTGAAATCGTTGCCGACCGCGGCAGCGCCCGATGAGCCCGTCGCCTGAGTGTAGATCAGCCAGCGGCCGTTGGCGGTAGAGATTGGTGCCGTACCAGCATTGTTGACGAAGGCTCCGTTCACCGCAAGGACGATCGCATCGCCGCTGGCCGCCGAAGACAGCGAGCCACCGGCGCTGACCGTCATGGCGCCCGCTGTCCGGATCTGAATGCCGCCGGTTCGGCTGAGGGCCGTATCGATCGTGAATCCGCCCGATGCTGTTGACAGGATATTGTTCGGAACGGCGGTGAGACTGGCCTTGATCGCGGCTTCGACTGATGATCCGAAGGTGGATGCGAGATTGGCTTCAAGGATGGAAAGGCTTGGCGCTGAGGTCGTCAGGTTGTGTTCGCCGGACGTGATATCAGGCAATGCGACATTGCCCGAAGTCAATGTTCGCTGGTCGCTGTAGGTTCTGGCGCTGAGCGCATTGGCGCCTGATGGCGTCAGTGTCACGCCAAGGCCGCTCGTGGTATTGACGGAGCCGCCGGCGAACACTTGATAGTATGAGCCGTCAGCGCCGACCGAGGCCGTACCATAGCCGAGCAATGCGCCGGACTTGTAGAAGCCGACCTGACCGCCGACAGCAACGTTACCCGTGCTCGTGTAGGCGTGGCCGGAAATGGACTGCGGCAACGTCGAGAAAATCGCCGTTAGATACGGATAGAGCCCGGCTCCAGCAGCCCAGGCGGAGGTGTCGAACCCTGTCGGCAGTGCGCCGATCAACTGGCTCGTGGTCTTGGCCGTCACCCCGAGATAGGAGCCGCTATAGATGCCGTTGGATGGGCCGACGCCTGCGGCTTGGGCCGATGTCTGGGTATTCCAAACACCGTTGGTAATAGTGTCATTGATGGTGTTGACGCTACCGACGAGGCCACCGACATTGCCGGTCGAAGCAGTCACATTGCCAATGGCAAAAGCATTCGTCAGCGTCGCGTTCTGCATGTAGCCAGCCAAGCCACCGACCTGATCATTGCCAGTAACGGCCCCCATTGCATAGACATTCGCCGTGTTGTTCGTATTGAGCAGGAAGCCTGAGAAGCCACCGACCTGATTGACACCGACCACAGCACCTGTCGCGAAACCGGAGGTTACACTGCCGCCCTCGATCCGGCCCGCGAAACCGCCGACCTGACTGCCCAGGCTTTTCACCGAACCTGTCGCGAAGTTGCCGGTCATCGTTGCATAATATTCAAGGCCGACGAAGCCGCCGACCACATTGCTTGCCCCGTAGACCGTGCCGGTCGCGTAGGAGTTCGTGGTGGTACTGCTCTGGCTCTGCCCGGCATAGCCGCCGACCATCGAATTGCCGGTAACCGCACCTGTGGCGTAAGTCTGATTTGCCTGGGCGTATTGCAGGCCGGCAAACCCACCGGTGTAATTGACACCGGTGACCGTGCCTGTCGCATAGGAATTGTTGATCGAATTGCTGTTGTGCTGCCCAACGAAGCCGCCTGTGGCATCGCCCGTGCCGGTGACATTACCGGTCGCATAGCTGTTGGAAATCGTGCGGTCGTTATGGCCGACGAGACCGCCGGTACGACCGCCGCCGGTGACATTGCCCGTAGCCCATACACTGGTCAGCCCATTGCCCTGCTCGACGCCGACAAAGCCACCGGTATAATTGCCGCCGGCGTTTATGACGGTCGCCGTCGAATACTGCCCTGAGCCGATTGCGCCATAGTCCCAGCCAACGAAACCACCGACACCTTCACCGTTGCCGGTCACGCTCGCGCCGGTCGTATAGCTGTTGGTGATTGTGCTCTGGTTCTGGCCGACGAGCCCACCGACGCGGCTGATGCCGGTGACGGTGCCGGTCGCCCAGACATTGTTCAGGGCGCCGCCCTGTGCGATCCCGACGAAACCACCGGTAAAATTGCCGCCCGTACTGATGACGGTATTGGTCGAATATTGCCCCGAGCCGATTGAGCCATAATCCCAACCCACGAAACCGCCGACACCGTCACCGTTGCCGGTGACGGTCGCGCCCGACGAATAGCTGTTGGTTATCGTGCCCTGGTTCTGACCGACGAGCCCGCCGACGCGGCTGCGGCCAGTCACATTGCCCGTTGCGAAACTGAGATTGATCGTGTTGTTCTGCGTGATACCGACGAGGCCGCCAGTATAGTGGGCGCCGATGACGTTGCCGGAAGAGTTGGACTGGCTGATCGAGCCGCCAGCCATATTGCCGATAAGGCCACCGACCGCATCGCTGAGACCGGTGACGGTGCCCGATACAGTTGCGTTCGCAATGCTACCATTCGACCAGCCGACGAGACCGCCGATCTGCGAGTTGCCGGAGACTGCGACGCTAGAGACCACATTGCTGATCGTATTGCTGCCGGTCGTGTAAAAGATGCCGGCAAGGCCGCCAATATAATTTTCGGCTGTTGCGCCACCGGACCACGTCGACGCCGCAACCGAGCCGCTAAGAGTAAGGTTGGATATATTGGCATTGTTGACGACGCCGAAGAGGCCGAGATTGGCCGAGTGCTGGTCGAGCGCGAGATTGCTGATCGTATGGCTGCCGCCATCGAATGAGGTACCGCTGAAATAGGGTGTGAAGAGACCCGGCGTCGATGTGAGGTCGAGATCACTCGTCAGCTTCCAACGGAGGCCTGCAGTTCCGGCAAACCCCTGGAAATTGATGAAGTCCTGCACCGAGGAGATGCTAAAGGCGCCGTTGCCGTCAGGCGTGAAACCATAGGCCGCCAGCGAGAGCGACCGGCCATTGTTTATCCATGACGTATATTGACTATTGCTGATGCCGCCGATGCTCCATAGCGCAGCAGAGTTGACCAGGACCGTACCTTGGTCGTAGTGCGAATTTCTGACCTGCGCGCCGTTGGTGAGATACCCGATCATCCCACCGAGCGAAAACGTGCCCGTGACATTGCCCGTGGAATAGCTGTCCGTCAGCGTCGCGCTACCGTCCATACGGCCGATCAAACCGGCTATCTGCGAACTGCCGGCCGTTGTGCCTGAGACGTTGCCGGTGGCGTAAACAGTCGTCATGGCGCCATTGCTGCCGCCGGCGAAACCGCCGATCTGGCTGCCGGTTGCCGTGACAGCGCCGGAGCTGTACGAGTTGTTAATCGCGCTTTCGTTATAGCCGACGAACCCCCCGACATTGTTATGGCCGCTGACGGCACCGGTCGCGTACGAGATGGCGACACTGGCATAGTTTCGTCCGATCAGGCCGCCGACCTCGTCGGATGTCGCGGTGACAGTCTTGGTGGAATAGGAATTGGTTACCATCGACTGGTTCTGACCGATCAGGCCGCCGATGCGATAGCCGCCACTGATCCAGCCGGTCGCGTAGCTATTGTTGATCGTGCCGCCGCAATTGCAACCGACCAAACCGCCAGCGTAGTTCCCCGCATAGACCGCGCTCGACGACCATGACGCGGTGATGGAATTGTCGGAATGGCCAGCGAGGCCGCCCGTCCAGTTTCCGTTGGTCGCAGTGACGGTTCCGGTTGCCCGGGCGTTGACGAGAGCTGTGCTGTTACGGCCGATGAGGCCACCGGTTTGGTCGCCATAGGCCGTCACGCTGCCTGTGGCACTTGCGTCGGTGATCGTTCCGTTGAGGCTGTGGCCGATAAGGCCGCCGGTATAATGCCGTCCGCCGACAATCGTCCCGCTCGCCGAGACCGTCGTTGCCGAGCCCATGAAGTAGCCGGCAAGCCCACCTGTGTAAAAGCCGCTACCGGTCTGGGTGCCGCCATATTGCCGACTGGTGACGTTGACGCTGGAAGCCACATTCGAAGCCGCGATAGCCGAGTTGGACGAGTTATACATCGCTCCGATGACGCCGCCGACATAATCTAGACCCTCGACCGAACCGGTGACCGTCAGATTGGCGATTGCCGCGTCGCGCGCGTATCCGAACAGGCCGAGATTGCTGTTCAACTGATTGACCGAAAGATCGCTAATCGTGAAATTTCCGCCATCGAACGTGCCGGAGAAATAGGGGATCACTTGGCCCGGTATGGAGGCGAGGCTGATATCGTTCACGAGCTTCCATTTGAGCGTGGAATCCTCTGCAAAGCCCAGGAGATCCTTGAGGTTCTGGATCGTCGACAGCGAGTAATAGCCGTTTGCGTCGGCAGCGCCGAAATAGGTCGATGCCGTCAACGACTTTGTCGGCAGCCAGCTCTGGAATTGCGCGTCGTAGATGCCTCCGGCGGTGATCATGTTTACGCCGTTGATCGCCGTCTGATCGATATCGTAGTGGGAATTGGTGATCCGTACGCCGGGGAGCATGTAGCCGACGAGCCCGCCGACATTGGTGAGACCGGTGACCGAGGTGCCATAGTAGTAGCTGTTGGTAAGCGAGCCGTTCCCTTCCAACCGGCCGACGAGGCCACCAAACTGGTCGCCACCATTTCCGTATGTGGACGAGTAGCTGACCGTGCCCGTGGCATAGGCCGACGAGATGCTGTTATTGGAAAAGCCGGCGATGCCGCCAACAAAATTCATGCCACTGACATTACCGGTCGCATAGACGGTGTTCGCGGTATTGTAGTTTACGCCGATCAGACCGCCGATATAGTGGTAACGGCCGTTCACCGACCCCGTCGCATGGGCTGTATTGACCGCGCCTTCGTTGATGCCAATGAGCCCGCCGACATTGCTGTTGCCGGTGACTGTGCCCGTCGCATAGGCGTTGCTGACGTTCGAATAATTGCGGCCAATCAAGCCGCCGATCTCGTCGCTGCCGTTACTGAGTACCGTACCGGTCGCATAGACGTTCGAAAGCGTGCTCCTGTTGTCGCCGACCAGGCCGCCGAGGCGATAGCCGCCAGTCACATTGCCGGTCGCGTAGCTGTTCGTGGTGAACTGTCCCCAGTTCGCACCGACGAGGCCGCCGGCATAGTGAGAGGCATTGACGGTGCTCGTCGAATAGGACTGATCGATCGATCCATTGCCTTCGGAGAAGCCGACCAACCCGCCGGTCCAGTCACCGGAGCCGGAGACCGTGCCGGACGAATGCGCATTGCTGATAGTGACCTGGCTATTGCCGATGAGGCCGCCGGTTCGGTAGTTGCCGCTCACCGCATCCGTGGTGAAGACGTTGGTGACACGGCCAGACGCGTTTGCGAAGCCGATCAATGAGCCGACGTAGTTCTGGCCCGCAATCGTGCCACCGGTCAGCCCGAGATTCTGCACCGTCGCATTCGTCGTGTAGCCAAAGAGCCCTGTGAACTGGGCGTTGGTGTGGTTGATCGAAAGGTTCGCGATTGTGTGGCCGAGGCCCTCAAACTTACCGCTGAAACCGTTCGAGCCGGGGATCAGACTGCCGTTGCCATCTGTGCCGATCGGCACCCAGTTCGTCGTCGACGATGCATCTGCGATGGAATTCGCGAGCGCGTAATGGCCGATGAGGGATGATGCCGAATTGTTGATGGCGGCAATATCGGCCATCGACTTGATAAGCGTATAGCTATTTCCGTTGATGGTCAGCGCGCCGCCGGCCCCCGTGTAATCGAGAGAGCCCGCAAAGCTGCTCGCCCCCATGCCGAAGCCGAGAGTTCCGCCCGAACCGCCATTATTCGTGGTGAGGACCACCCCACCCGAGCCGGTCACAGTGATCGGCGCAGTGATGGCGATGCTGTGGTAGGCGTCCAGCGTCAGTGTGTTGCTGCTTGCCCATGTGATGGCGGAGGTAATGTTGATATCGCCGGCACCGGCAGGGTTGACCGTTCCTGTGCCGGTCGCGCTGCTCGCCGTCGTCTGGAGCGTGACGTTGGTGCTCGCGAGATTATTGGCGATCGTCGTTGCATCCGAAGACCCGACGGTGATGTCATAGGGGTCGGTCAGCCATAGACCCGTGGTGCCGACCGAAGCCGAGGTATTGACCCGCACTCCGGTGAAATCGACGCTCTTTCCAGAGGTCTCGACCAAGCCGCCATTGCCAGAGATCGAGCCGCCTTCGGCCGTCATCGTGCCATGGGCTTTCGTCAGTCCGTCCGACCAAAGAACGATCTGGCCGCCGTTGCCTGTACCGATCCCATTGGCCGTGATGGTCGAGGCCACGTCCATCGTGACGGACTGCGCATGCGCCAGTGGGCCGAGACCCAGCGGGCCTCCGCCGACCAGCACCGTGCCGCCGGTCGTGCCGGACGCATCAACCGTCGTGCCGGTGAGATCAACGTGGGTCGTCGCCGTGGTCGTTACCGTGCCGCCGGCTTTTTCCTTCGAGGCAACGCTGACGCGTGCCTTGTTCAGGGCAACGCTGTTGCCCGAGATCGCGATTTTGCCTGAAGCCGATGTGAGTCGACCGGAAACCTTGACATTGCCTCCGTCTCCGCCGCCAAGCACGATCTTACCATTTTTACCTGATATCGAGGAGGCCTCAATCGAGCCAGGGATATTGATGGCATCGCGCACGGCCTTTCGCGCGGTCGCGGCAGTCAGCACGACCTGTCCGCCTGAGGCCTTGATCTCACCAGAGTTACTGATGAGCGGCGTGCCAGCTGCATCCGTGGCATTGGTCGGGACCGCGACCTGAAGGAACTGGTCGCCGGTGAAATCGAACGTCGCTTGTTCGCCCGAACCAAGGCCGATCTGACCGAGCGGCGCAGAAATCATGCCGGAATTGTCGACCATGCCGCCGAGGAGCGCGACGAAGCCGCCCGATGCCGTGGTGATCCTCCCGGCATTACTGACGGAAGCCGAGGCGCCGGTCCCCAGAAACCTATCTTTGCCAGCCATGAAGTCGTCATTGCTGACATCAAGCGTCGACGCGACAAAGCCGCGCTCGACGGAGATGACGCCGGTTGGCGTGACCTGGATGCCGTTCGGGTTGATCAGGAAGACGCTGCCGTTCGAGGTCAGCGATCCCGCGATCGTCGAGGTTGTGGATCCCGTCACCCGGTTCAACGTCGCCGAGGACGCATCGGGCTGTATGAACTGAACCGAATTTCCGGCCCCTATGCTGAAGGATCCCCAGTCGATGACGGCACGGTCTGACTGTTGCTGGACTGTCAAAGCGCCCTGTGTCGGAGCGCCAATTTTCGCGCTGCCGCTGGCGACGGTGCCGTTGGCTGGCAGGATATCGTCAGCCCGTAAGGTGAACGGCGCGGCGACCGCCATATAGGCGATCAGGCTTGCCGATCTGAGCAATTTATCCCTGCGAAAAAAGCAGATCATATTGAATACTGAATCCTGAACTTGATTAAAATGGTCTTGCAGGTAGGCACGCGTCGTCGGATTGTCGTCCCGATCAATATTTTATGTTCCAACTTGCTGTTATCCGGGTGTCATCATTGCCGGCAATAGAGGAATTTCCCCGGCCCAGTTCAATCGTGGCGAACGACCAAAGCCCGGTTACGGCTGAATTGAAATTGAAGCGGAGGCCGGCGCCGAATGACGTGGCGGTCAGACGGGATGTCTCGACCGCAGTCGGGGCCTTGATCTTTCCGACTCCAGCAGCGCCGAAGAGATAGGGCGAAGCGGTCGCCGTGAGACCCAAATCGGCCAGGCTGAACACGCGCCCAAGCTCGCCTCGCACACTGATGCCCGTGTCGGCCATCAGGGTGCCTGCGTCGAATGCCGACAGCGCGTCGTCACCTTGCAGCGAAAACTGGCCCCCTGCGGGCATAGGGCCGGAAATCGCCTGTTGTGCGTGCAGGATAGCCGCACCAGTGAAGTCACCAGGGAGCACCTGTTCATACCGTAGGTCCGCCTCGATCTTGGTGTAATCCGGGCGAGAGCCCTGTCGTGACAGCGGAACGCCCGACGCCGCGGCATCGACTGCTGTCCGTGCGCCGAACCAATCGGTGCCCTGCGTGACGAGGACACCGCCAGAGACAATCGCATTCCAGTCGAGGCTGTGCGATCCCTCAAAACCGGCCGTGAAGACGCGCAGGCGATCAAGGCTCGTTGTCACCCCGAAATCAGGAGCTGTCTGTTTCTCATCGGTGATTTCAAACGAACCGGTTAACGTTAGGGTCGTCTGACGCGTCTTGATGAGCGGATAGAGCGAGCGAAACGCCCAGCGCTCGAAGACGCCGGTGCTTCGCATAGCCGTAGGGCCGAGCCGAGGATTGGTGTCCGAGCGGGCGTACTCCGGATTGATGGTCCAGCCATCGATGCCGACAGGCAGGATGACGCCTGCCGCAGCGATCTGGCGAGATGGCAGGCCTGAAAACACGGTATCGACGTCCGGCCCGGTAATCAGCGATGCATAGATCGTCTCGCCGAAGCCAAAAACGCTGTTGAGCGAAACCGTTACTGGAAATTCAGCGTCCCGGTAAAGGCTACCGACCTTGTTGTCGACGCCAATAGAAGCCGTAACCGGACGCCAGTCAGCCTGAAGCACCAGCTTCGCACCGCCGATCTTCTCGCCGCGCATGACGGCACTCGCCAGCTGCAAACCCGGCACTTCACCCGCCAGCAACAGTCGTCGCTCGATCTCGCCTATCGTCAGGCCGCTTGCCCCAATCAGCGATGCGACCCGGTCGCGGACGACATCGCGCACGCGCTCCGGTACGCCTGACGCATCGACGGACTCGATGAAGCCATCGAGTACGATGAGCTTGAACACACCACCATCGACCAATTCCTGAGGTGGGACGATCACACGAGCCAGAACAAAGCCCGCTTGCGCGTAGGCCGCCTCGATCTCCGTCGCTGCCGCATAGAGCGTCTCAACGCTAACCGTCTTGCCGTTGATCCGGGCGAGCACGGCGTCGGTTCGGGATTTCAGCTGCGGCAGGCCGCCTTCGACCGAAGACGAGGCGATCAGGACGGTATATTTTTCAGCACCGTCCGGCACATTGCCCGGCTCTGTCGCCCCGAGCGTCATGCCGCCGCCCTGATGTCGCTGAACCGGCGCGAACGATTTCGGCGTGACATTGCTTGGATCCGTCGATTGCGCGAGCGCGGGCGACCCGGTGAAGACAAGAAGTATCCAAAACGCGATCAATCTGCTGTTCGACATCATCGATCGCTTTCTCGTTGAAGACTGAGAACCGCAGTAGACTGATTCTAATATCTTTTCGAGGGCCGTCTCTATTTTCAGGCGAGGTATTATCCTAGGCATAACGCGGTGCCTGGAGTGGACGAAGCGCAGCGCTTCGCACCGCCGAGAGCGCGCGACTGGTCAATCGCCTCGCAGTTCGAACATGACTATGAAATCCCCACCAGCAAGGTTCTGGCGGAAGCACCCATTTCAGCCAGAGAACGAACGCAAATATTAGCCTTGAAGGCAAGTGACCGGAGGCAAGCCCATTGACCTGATCCTGGGTCTGATCTGCGGTGCCCATAACATCCCAAACATTTTCGCACTGCTGATGATCGGGCATTCATATTCCAAGCCATGTGAATTTCAACTCCCGGGATAGTTACAAGTCAAAGGGGAACATGCAACTCTAAAGATCGTTGGTTAGCTCGGCTTACGCGCGGCTTTTCTTCGATCGTTAATGCACTTTGATCCTCGGCCGCTGAAACGTGTCTCGAAGCAGGACGCTCTCCTGCGGAAATGGCCGCTGCCAACTCAACGAGATGACGGGAAACAGCACGTCTTGCGCAGTGGCGCAACGAATCTCACGTAGCCGAATGTCCTCACGAATGGCGGCGGTCGACCCGATTCTGTCTGAGGATCGCACGAAAATCCTGCCTAAATCGCGTGGCGTGCCAATTCCAGCTAGTCAGAAATTTTATGGAGAAATCGGTCATATACCGAAGAGGGTGGCGGACAGGGTGGGATTCGAACCCACGGTACGCTTTCACGCACACACGCGTTCCAGGCGTGCGCCTTAAACCACTCGGCCACCTGTCCTAATAAACGTCTGCATGTTTGGAAAACTGCAAATCACTGGAACGGCGCGATATATACCGATGAATTCGCGCGGATCAACCCAGATTCGTGAGTTTTTTTATTTGCCGGGCAATTAGATGCGATTGGCGTGATTGCAAAGGGGGGTTGGCACCTTTATCCAGTGGGGGAACAGGCTTGTATGGAACAGATTTGATCCGCACAGCCGCGCAAAGCCATCGGCAGAGGTTTTTTTCGTGAAATCGATTTTTCGGCTCATCAGTTTCCTGTGTCTCGCGGCAGCGGTGAGCATTGGCGTCTATGATTCGATCCGCTCCGTTTCGACTTCTTCGGTTGATCTGTTGAGCACCCGCGATGTCTGGTTCCAGTATTTTCCTTCCTCGCTTGCCATGGCACAGGCCGGTTTCGATCACTATATTCATCCTGAAGCGTGGCGATGGCTGGAAAACGGCCTATCGATGGTTCCGGCCTTTGCGGTTTTTCTTGCCCTTTCGCTCCTGTTCTGGATGGCGGGATACAGCAAGCGCCGGGCATTGGGCCGCTTTTCCGCTTAAAAGCGGTCATCGTCACGATCCATGAATGCAGAAACCAGAGCGCGGCAGATGCTGCCGCAAGGAGAATGCAATGTTCGGATTGAATAGCAGTTCCAAGAAGACCGTGATGCCAACGCCAGAGACCGCCTTCCCCGGTCGCGATGCGGAGGTAAAGGTGAATGAGCGCCACTTCGTCAATGGCAACCCGTTGAAGGGGCCTTACCCCGACAATCTGGAAACGGTCTATCTCGGCATGGGCTGCTTCTGGGGTGCGGAGCGCCTGTTCTGGCAAACGCCGGGCGTGTGGGTCACGGCTGTGGGTTATTCTGGCGGCATCACCCGCAATCCGCATTATGAGGAAACCACCACGGGCCTCACAGGCCACGCCGAAGTGGTGAAAGTGGTATACGATCCAGCGAAAGTATCGCTAGCCGCTCTTCTGAAGACCTTTTTCGAGGAGCACGACCCGACCCAGGGAATGCGCCAGGGCAATGATATCGGCACGACCTACCGCTCCGTGATCTATACGACCAGCGACGCGCAATTGGCGCAGGCCAAGGCAGCGCGCGACACGTTCCAGCAGGCCTTGAAGGCGGCGGGACATGGTCAGGCGATCACGAGCGAAATCGAGCCGCTGGATATCTTCTATTATGCGGAAGATTATCATCAGCAATATCTTGCCAAGAACCCCGGCGGATACTGCGGCCTTCGCGGAACAGGTGTCAGCTGCAACATCGGCTGATAGACCGGCCTAATATACCTTCAAAAGCGCGTTCTCACCCCCAAACGGGGCTGAGGCGTGCTTTTATTTTTTGCAGATGCCTGTCGTCTCAGCCCAAAAGAACGGCAGTTAACGGTTTTTCCATCGGGTCAAAAAAACCGGATGAATTTTTCTTGCAGGCATGCAAGTATCCTCGCGCACAGTCTAGAAAAGGCTGGCATCTCCGCAGACATGCCCTTACCGGGTTTGCGGGAGGACCCTTTTAAAAAACCAAACTGTAACAACAGGGCTGCACAATGAAAAAATCCCTTCTGACGCTTTTCGCGCTGGCTGCGATGTCGGCTTCCGCCTTGGCTGCGGACATCAAGCCTGCGCTGGTCTATGGCACGGGCGGCAAATTCGACAAGTCGTTCAACGAAGCCGCTGCTGCGGGCGCCGAGAAGTTCAAGGCTGAAACCGGCACCGAATTCCGCGATTTCGAGCCAACCAGCGACACGCAGGGTGAGCAGGCCATCCGCAACTTCGCCAGCCGTGGCTTCAACCCGGTGGTCGCCGTGTCCTTCGCCTGGACATCGGCCATGGAAAAGGTTGCAGCAGAGTTTCCTGACACCAAGTTCGTTATTGTAGACTCCGTCGTTGAGCTGCCAAATGTGCGCTCCGTCGTCTACAAGGAAGCAGAAGGCTCTTACCTCGTTGGTCTTCTGGCCGGCATGGCATCCAAGACCGGCAAGGTCGGCTTCATCGGCGGCATGGACATTCCATTGATCCGCAAGTTCGCCTGCGGCTACGCCCAGGGCGCCAAGGCTGCGAACCCCAAGATCGAAGTGTTCCAGAACATGACCGGCACGACCGGCGCTGCCTGGAACGACCCGGTTCGCGGTGGTGAGTTGACCAAGAACCAGCTCGATCAGGGTGCGGACGTTGTTTACGCGGCAGCCGGTGCCACAGGCCTCGGCGTGCTTCAGACAGCTGCCGACAACAAGAAATACTCCATCGGCGTGGACTCAAACCAGAACCACCTGCACCCCGGCTCTGTTTTGACCTCCATGGTCAAGCGCGTCGATCTGGCCGTCTACAACGCATTCAAGGACACTAAGGACGACAAGTTCACCGCTGGTGTAATGTCGCTAGGCGTCAAGGAAGATGGCGTTGCCTACGCGCTTGACGACAACAACAAGGCGCTGATCACGCCGGAAATGATGGCTGCTGTCGACAAGGCAAAGGCTGACATCATCGCTGGAACCGTCAAGGTTCACGATTACATGTCCGACAAATCTTGCCCGAACTGATGTGATTTTATGGCATGGGGCGCATCGCGGATTTCGCGTTGCGCCCCTTGTCATATCCAGCCTCCGGAGACGTTGGGTTGACGATGGAACCTGCAATCGAGCTTGTCGGTATCGATAAAAAATTCGGCACCGTGCACGCCAACAAGAATATCAATCTCACCGTTGCCAAGGGTACGATCCACGGCATCATCGGGGAAAACGGGGCGGGGAAATCGACATTGATGTCGATCCTTTACGGCTTCTATTCCGCCGATTCCGGTGAAATCCGCATTGATGGCAAAGCCGTCAACATCAAGGACAGCCAGGCGGCGATCGATGCCGGTATCGGCATGGTGCACCAGCATTTCATGCTGGTCGAGAACTTCTCGGTTCTGGAAAACATCATGCTTGGTGCCGAAGGCGGCGCATTGCTGGCCAAGGGCACGGCTGCCACCCGCAAGGAGTTGAAGCGGCTGGAAAGCGAATATGGCCTTGAGGTCGATCCCGATGCGATCATCGAGGATTTGCCGGTTGGCCTGCAGCAGCGCGTCGAAATCCTCAAAGCCATGTATCGTGGCGCTGAAATTCTCATTCTCGATGAGCCAACGGGCGTTTTGACGCCAGCCGAAGCCGATCACCTCTTCAAGATCCTTGGTGTGTTGCGCGATCAGGGCAAGACGGTCATCCTCATCACCCACAAGCTGCGCGAAATCATGGCCATCACCGATGATGTCTCCGTCATGCGCCGCGGCGAAATGGTGGCCACCCGCAAGACATCGGAAACGACGGTTGAGGAATTGGCCGAGTTGATGGTCGGTCGCCGCGTGCTTCTGCGCGTGGAAAAAGGCGAAGCAAATCCGGGCGAGGTTCTGTTTTCGGTCCGCAATCTCACTGTCAAAGACAGCCGTGGTGTGACCATGGTCGACAATGTCTCTTTTGATGTCCGCGCCGGTGAAATCGTCGGCATTGCCGGTGTGGCCGGCAACGGCCAGTCGGAATTGCTGGAAGCCATTGCAGGTATTCGTAAGCCCCATTCCGGCGAAATCCTGATGGGTGGCAAGACGGTCGACAAGGTCGATCCTGCCATCCTGCGCAAGCTGGGCCTAGCCCATATTCCCGAAGACCGCCACCATATGGGGCTGGTTCTGAAATTCGAGGAATATGAGAACTCCATTCTCGGCTATCACCGCGATGACCGCTACGGCAAAGGCATGTTCCTCAACCCGGAAGCGATCCGCAAGGATGCCATCGAGAAGATCGAAAAATACGACATCCGCCCACCCAATGCGAATTTGAAGACCGCCAACTTCTCCGGTGGCAATCAGCAGAAGATCGTCGTTGCGCGTGAAATCGAGCGGGACCCGAAGATGCTGATCATCGGCCAGCCGACACGCGGCGTGGATATCGGCGCCATCGAGTTCATTCACCGCCGCATCATCGAGATGCGGGATGCGGGCAAGGCCATTTTGCTGGTATCGGTGGAGCTTGATGAAATCCGCTCTCTGTCAGACCGTATTCTGGTCATGTTCGCGGGCCGGATCGTTGGAGAAAAAACGGCGGAAGCCGAAGAACAAACGCTTGGCCTGATGATGGCCGGCATCGCCGCATAAGGCAAAGGCTTTAAAGCTCATGAGTACAGCTTCCGTCCCTCTTCCCAACTGGATGTCCTACGGCCTTCTGCCGTTGCTCAACCTCGTCACCGCTTTGTTCATCTCAGGCATCGTTGTCTGGGGCATCGGTGAAGACCCGTTCGCCGCCCTGCGCCTTCTGGTAGAAGGTGCGCTGGGCCGTGGTGATGCCATTGGTTTTACATTGTTTTACACCACCAGCTTCATCTTTACCGGCCTTTCGGTTGCCGTTGCCTTCCATGCGGGCCTTTTCAACATCGGCTCGGAAGGACAGGCCTATATTGGCGGTCTCGGTGCTGCCCTGGTGGCCTTGGCGCTGGATCACTACGTGCCATGGTATGTCACCATGCCCTTTGCCATTATCGGCGCTGCGGTGTTTGGTGCGGCATGGGCGTTCATTCCGGGCTGGCTTCAGGCCAAGCGCGGCAGCCACGTGGTCATCACCACCATCATGTTCAACTTCATCGCGGCCGCGTTGATGGTGTACCTGCTGGTCAACGTCTTCATCGTTCCCGGCAAGATGGCGCCTGAAACCCGTACCTTCCTGCCCGGTGGCCAACTGCCGAAGCTGGACTGGTTGATGGCGATGTTCGGGTTGAAGCTCGGCCCGGCACCGTTCAACGTGTCCTTCCTCATCGCACTTGTTGCCGCCTTCCTCGTCTGGGTGCTCATCTGGCGCACGAAGCTGGGTTATGAGATGCGCACGCTTGGCATCAGCCCGTCCGCTGCTGTTTATGCAGGCATTCCCTATTCGCGCACCGTCATCATCGCCATGCTCATCTCAGGTGGCTTGGCGGGCATGATGGCGCTGAACCCGGTCATGGGCGCATCGGCACGCTTGCAGGTGGAGTTCGTGGGCGGTGCCGGCTTCGTCGGCATTGCCGTGTCGCTGATGGGGCGAAGCCACCCGGTCGGCATCGTCTTTGCCGCTCTTCTCTTTGGTATTCTCTATCAGGGTGGCGCGGATCTTTCGTTTGAAATGCCCAATATCACCCGCGAGATGATCGTCGTCATTCAGGGTCTCGTTATCCTGTTTGCAGGCGCGCTTGAATATATGTACCGCCCCGCGCTGGTGCGCATCTACCAACAATTCGTGAAGAGGTAAGGCCATGGACACCTTCGATATGCTGGTCAGCATTCTCGGTTCTACCGTTCGCCTGACCATTCCCCTGTTGTTTACAGCCCTTGCCGGTCTGTTTTCCGAGCGCGCCGGTGTGTTCGATATCGGCCTTGAGGGCAAGATGCTGGCGGCAGCCTTTGCATCCGCCTGCGTCGCCTATCTCACCGCTGACCCTTGGGCAGGTCTTGCCGCCGGTATCGGTGTGTCGATCTTCTTCTCGCTGGTGCATGGCTTTGCCGTCATCACCAACCGGGGCAACCAGATCGTCTCGGGCGTGGCGCTCAATTTCGTCGCAGCCGGTCTGACGGTCGTGCTGGGGCAGGCATGGTTCGGTCAGGGCGGTCGCACGCCGCAGATCCCGGGCGAAGGCCGTTTCACGCCGATCATTCTGCCGGGTGTGGATGCCATGCGGGAAATTCCCTTCATCGGCCCGCTCTACGCCAATGTTATCTCCGGCAACAATATCCTGACCTATCTCGCCTTCATCGCAGTGCCGATTTCGTGGTGGGTGCTTTACCGCACTCGTTTCGGTCTGCGTCTGCGCGCCGTGGGTGAAAATCCCGGCGCTGTGGATACGGCTGGCATTTCCGTCACATGGATGCGCTTCCGCGCCGTCATCGTCGCAGGCTTTCTCTGCGGTTTTGCAGGCACCTATCTCGCCGTCGCACAGTCTGCCGCCTTCATCGCCAATATGTCGGCGGGCAAGGGCTATATTGCGCTGGCCGCTCTGATCTTTGCCAAGTGGAAGCCGGTTCCGGTCATGTTCGCCTGCCTTCTGTTCGGCTTTCTGGATGCGGTCGCAAACTTCATGCAGGGCAAGGCGATTCCCGGCATCGGTGAAGTACCGGTGCAGATTTTCCAGGCACTGCCTTACATTCTCACCTGCATTCTGCTGGCCGGTTTCATCGGCGTTGCCAAGCCGCCAAAGGCTGGTGGCGTTGCCTATTCGAAGGAGCGTTAAACCATGTCGCACGAACTTTTCGAGGCAGCCCGCGAGGCCATGGCCTTTGCCCACGCACCCTATTCGAAATTCCCCGTCGGCGCGGCCATCCGCGCCGAAGACGGAAAGATCTACAAGGGCGCGAATATCGAAAACCTGTCCTTTCCTCAGGGCTGGTGCGCGGAACCTTCCGCCATCAGCGCCATGGTCATGGGCGGGGCTAGAAAGATCACTGAAATCGCCGTGATTGCTGAAAAGCTGGCGCTTTGCCCGCCCTGCGGCGGTTGCCGCCAGAAGATCGCGGAATTTGCGTCCGCAGATACGAAAATCTATCTGTGTGACGATGCGGGCGTGCAGAAGGTCATGACGATGGAGGAGCTTCTGCCCTTCAGCTTCAAGACAGAGCTTGCCTGATGGACAACGCCATCATCGATGTTCTCGTTGACCGGCTGAACGGCCTGATGCCACGCACCGCCATCGTGCTTGGCTCCGGCCTGGGCTCACTGGTGAGTGAGGTGACGGACGCCATCCACATTCCCTATGCCGAAATCCCCGGCTTTCCCGAAAGTGCTGTTTCTGGCCATGCGGGCGAGCTGGTGGCGGGATATCTGGGTGGCCAGCCCGTTATCATGCTGGCGGGTCGCGTCCATTATTACGAACAGGGTAATGCCAGCGCCATGCGCCCGGCCATCGAGGCTCTCGCAGGCATCGGCGTTCAGTCGCTGATTCTGACCAATGCAGCAGGCTCGGTTCGGCAGGATATGCCGCCGGGCTCGGTCATGCAGATCACCGATCACATCAACTATTCCGGCATGAACCCGCTGATCGGCGAAGACAGCGACCGCCGCTTCGTCGGCATGACCAATGCATACGATGCGGATCTATCGATTGCGATGCGCAATGCCGCCATCCGCGCAGGCGTTCCGCTGTTTTCGGGCGTCTATATGTGGTTTTCGGGCCCCAGTTTCGAAACACCAGCGGAAATCCGCATGGCGCGAACGTTGGGTGCGGATGCCGTTGGCATGTCCACCGTGCCGGAAGTTATCCTTGCGCGCTTTTTCGGGATGCGAATTGCCGCCGCTTCAGTTATTACCAATTACGGTGCCGGGATGACCGGTGAAGAACTGAGCCATGACGAGACCAAAGACATGGCACCCATTGGCGGCAAGCGATTGGCCGCAATTTTAACGGAAATGATTTCAGGAGGAAATTGAGCATGGAACTTCAGCGCCCGCGCGAAGCCGCCGCTCTCGCCCTGTCCTTGCTGGACCTCACCAATCTGAAGGAAGATTGCACACCGGAGCAGATCGCTGCGCTGTGCCAGAAGGCCCATACGCCCTATGGCACCACAGCCGCCATCTGCATCTGGCCGCGCTTTGTGGCACAGGCCCGTGCCGCCTTTGGAAAAGACACATCGGTGCGCATCGCAACCGTCGTCAACTTCCCGTCCGGTGACCTCGATGTCGCAACAGTTGTTGCCGAGACCGAACGCGCCATTGCTGATGGCGCAGATGAAATCGATCTGGTCATTCCCTACAAAAAATTCATCGTAGGCGATGAAAATGCTGTCAGCGAGATGGTCTCAGCCGTTCGCAAGGCATGCCCATCCCCTGCGCTGCTCAAGGTTATCCTTGAAACCGGCGAGTTGAAGGACAAGGCACTGATCCGCCGTGCCTCCGAGATCGCCATTGCCGAAGGTGCTGATTTCATCAAGACATCCACCGGCAAGGTGTCCATCAATGCCACGCTTGAGGCTGCGGACATCATGTTGCAGGCCATCCGCGACAGCAGGAAGAATGTTGGCTTCAAGCCCGCTGGCGGCATCGGCACCGTGGAAGATGCCACGCTTTATCTGCGCTTGGCAGAAACCATCATGCGGCCCAACTGGGCCATGCCATCCACCTTCCGCTTCGGCGCATCCGGCATTCTGGACGATATTCTGAACGTGCTGGCCGGTGGCGAGCCCTCCAAGGCATCCAGCGGATATTGAGCCACCCATGATCCCGCAGGAAATCATCCGCCGCAAACGGGACGGTGAAGTGCTGACGGCGGATGAGATTTCCGCTTTCATCGCTGGCCTCTCCAAGGCAACGATCTCGGAAGGACAGGCGGCAGCCTTCGCAATGGCCGTGTTCTTTCGCGGCATGAGCCGGGATGAAACCGTGGCGCTGACGCTGGCTATGCGCGATAGCGGCGATGTTCTCTCATGGGCCGATATCGGCAAACCCATTGCTGACAAGCATTCCACCGGCGGCGTGGGCGATAATGTCTCGCTGATGCTGGCACCCATCGTCGCTGCCTGCGGGCTTGCGGTGCCGATGATTTCAGGCAAGGGCCTTGGCCATACCGGCGGCACGCTGGATAAGCTCGAATCCATCGCAGGCTATGATATCATGCCTGACGAGGCCCTGTTTCGCCGCACGGTGCGGGATGTCGGCTGCGCCATTATCGGCCAGACGGGCGATCTTGCCCCCGCCGACAAGCGCCTCTATGCCATTAGAGACGTGACCGCGACGGTGGATTCGGTTCCACTGATTACCGCCTCCATCCTGTCGAAGAAACTTGCGGCTGGCCTCGAAACGCTGGTTCTGGACGTCAAGTTCGGCAATGGCGCCTTCATGCAAAGCGTTGATGAAGCCGAGCAATTGGCCCGGTCTCTGGTCGAGGTCGCCAATGGCGCAGGCGTGAAGACCTCCGCCCTCATCACCGATATGAACGAGCCTCTGGCCGATACAGCAGGCAATGCTCTCGAAATCATCCATTGCCTCGATTTTCTGCGCGGTGAGAAAGCCGGAACACGAATCGATACGACAGTCTTTGCCTTCGCGGCTGAAATGCTGGTGCAATCCGGCGCTGCCTCCAGCCTTGAAGAAGGCGAGCGGCAGGCGCGGAAGGCCTTGAACAGCGGTCAGGCCATGGAGCGGTTCGGGCAGATGATCGCAGCGCTTGGCGGTCCGGCTGATTTTGTCGACCGGCCTCACGCCTATCTGCAACCCGCGCCTCATATGCTGCCTGTTCACGCACCGAACGCCGGATGGTTGTCTTCGTGGAAGACGCGCGATCTCGGCATGGCCGTGGTCGAACTCGGCGGTGGTCGCCGCCATCCCGGAGATACCATCGACCATCGAGTTGGTCTGTCCCATATTCTGCCGCTCGGCACCCACGTCGAAAAAGGCCAGCCGATTGCGACGGTGCACGCAGCCTCAAGCGAAGATGCGGAGCGCGCAAGAGCCCGGGTGCTCGATGCGCTCGGCTGTTCGGAAAAGCCCTTTATGGCCGCACCTGTTGTCGCCGCGCGCATTGGCTAAGAGCCGGAAATGCAAAAACATCTGAGCAAAATCAGATGCTTGTTCAAAAAACGCAAAAATATCGAAAAAACGTCCAAACGCTTTCTCAATGACGAGCGGACCCGTGCCTACAATCTCTCCACTTCCGACGCGCCATGTTTTCGCGAGACATGGGCGCGGGCGGGAGGCTGGTGGATGGACGCAGACGTGCGGGCAGGCATCAGAATGCGATGACAGGAAAGGCGGACCGGACCACCTAGACCCGAAAGACCATTCACGGCTTTCGGATGCGGGACGGGCTGGTTTGCCGGATGCACCTCAAAAGCTTGGAGACCGGATCATTCACGATCCGGTCTCCAGCGGTAACGGCAGGCCCACGCAAATGCGGCACACCCTGCAAGACCATACCAGAGACACTTCCCGCATTTGCGTGGCCTCTCCGGGTTGAAACAGACATGCCACGGGCGCGATGCGTCGCGTGAACGGGCAACCGCGTCTGCCGCGATTGCACTTTGAAAGCCAAGGGCTTAGGCTCCATGTCAAACAGGATACTGGTCGGCATCATGACACTTTCGGGCAAGCATATTCTTCTCATAATCTCCGGTGGCATCGCGGCCTATAAGAGCCTTGATCTCATCCGCCGTCTGAAGGAGCGCGGCGCACGGGTAACGCCTGTGATGACCGCGGGTGCGCAACAATTCGTGACGCCGCTTGCCGTCGGCGCACTCTCGGCCACCCACGTCTTTACCGAGCTGTTTTCGCGGCAGGATGAGCAGGACGTGGGCCATATCAGGCTGGCGCGGGATTGCGATCTCATCGTCTTGGCCCCCGCCACTGCTGATCTGATGGCGAAAATGGCGCATGGCCTTGCCGATGATCTGGCCTCCACCATTCTGCTGGCAACCGACCGCAAGGTGATGGTAGCCCCCGCCATGAATCCGAAAATGTGGGCGGCAAAGCCAACGCAGCGCAATATTGCAACGCTTCAGGCCGATGGTGTCGCCTTTATAGACCCCATGGCTGGAGAAATGGCCGAGAAGAACGAGGTGGGCCTTGGCCGCATGGCGGAGCCCTTGCAGATTGTCGAGGCTGTCGAGAAGGCGCTGGATGATGGGCTGAAGCCTCTTTCGGGAAAGAAGGCCATCGTCACATCAGGCCCGACGCATGAGCCGATCGATCCGGTGCGCTACATTGCCAACCGCTCCTCCGGCAAGCAGGGCCATGCGATTGCAGCTGCATTGGCGCAGCTTGGGGCAGAGGTCACGCTCATTTCCGGCCCGGTCACGATTGCCGACCCGGCCGGCGTCGTCACCGTTCATGTGGAACGGGCGCAGGAGATGCTGGATGCGGTGCTTTCGCAACTGCCTTGTGACATCGCGGTGATGGTGGCAGCCGTTGCCGACTGGCGCGTGGCAGCAGCTGGAGACCAGAAGATCAAGAAGCAGCCCGGCGATAAGCCGCCTGCCCTGCAGCTCACCGAAAATCCGGATATTCTCAAAACCCTTGGCCACCATGCGCAAAGGCCTGCCATCGTCGTCGGCTTTGCCGCGGAAACGCAGGATGTGGAGGCCAATGGCCGCGCCAAGCTTGCGCGCAAGGGCGCTGATATCATCATTGCCAATGACGTATCCGCCTCCACCGGCATCATGGGCGGCGACCGCAACAGCGTGAAGATCATTTCCCAAGATGGCGTCGAGGCATGGCCTGATCTCGACAAAGTGGATGTGGCGAAACGGCTTGCGTCGATGATTGCAACCATGATCTCGGACAAAGCGCAATGAGCTTTTTCGAGCTCAGCTTTTTCGACGCGACCCTTGCGGCTTGGCCCGGCGTCCACTTTGTCGATCAGTGGGATTCCCATGTCGCAAAGGTTGGAGACAAGGTCTTTGCGGTTCTGGGGCAGCGCGAAAACTGGCGCCTCGTTGTCAAATGCACCGAAGAGAGCTTTGAAATCCTGACCTCGCTCGAGGGCATCGCCCAGGCGCCCTATTTTGCCAAGCGCAAATGGATTTCCATTTCCGAACACTCACCGCTCGAGCAGAAAGAGCTGGAACATTACATCCGCCGTTCCTACCAGCTTGTGGCAGCAGGATTGACGAGGAAGCTGCGGATGGAGTTGGGTATCCTGTGAGGCAAAATCGATGAACAAGAAATTTCCGCAGATTTTCCTCGTCAGGCACGGTGAAACGGAGTGGTCGAAGTCCGGCCGCCACACCGGGCGCAGCGACATTCCCCTGACAGAAAAAGGCGAGGCCGCAGCTGCGTGGCTGGTCGAACGCCTGCCGCCCCGTGCCTTCGATGCGGTTTTGACCAGCCCGTCCCAGCGCGCCCGCAGGACCTGCGAACTCGCGGGCTTCGGCTCCCGCGCAGAAATCGACGACGATCTAGCCGAATGGGACTATGGCCAATATGAGGGTGTGACCACGCCGGATATTCACAAGCAGCACCCCGGCTGGAACCTCTTTCGCGATGGCTGCCCTGACGGAGAAACGGGCGCGGATGTGGCGCTGAGAGCCGATGCCGTGATCGAAAAGATCAGGGATATCGCGGGCGATGTGCTGATTTTTTCCAGCTCCCACTTCTTGCGCGTTCTGGCCGCCCGATGGCTTGGCTTAGGCCCCGAAGCGGGTCTGTTCTTCGTTCTCGATACGACCAGCATCAGTATTCTGGGTTATGAGCACAATCTGGATGAGCCGGTCATCAGGAGCTGGAACGAGACATAATCCGGTCCGAACGATGTTCTATGCTCAAGGCCAATTCAGACAGTTGGAGACATTGCTTTGGACGCTGCACCTGCCCCTCCGGTTACACTCGTCATCTTCGGTGCCACAGGCGATCTGACGCGCCGCCTTCTGGTGCCCGCGCTCATCAACCTCACACGCAGCGGACTGGTGGCGGATGACCTTCACATTATCGGCGTGGGGATAGAGCCCGGCGACGATTCGGTGCTGGTTGATAAGCTGGATGGTTTCCTCGCTGGACTTGGAGGCGACGAGCCCGTTTCCGCCGATCAGGCATGGCTGCGACTGAAGAAACGCATTTCCTATATCAGCGGCGATTTTACCAAGGACGAGGTCTTTGTCGAAATCGCCCGCAGGCTTGCCCAGTCTGAAACGGGAAATGCCGCCTTTTATCTGGCCGTTCCGCCGCAGTTCTTCGGCACCATCGTCGAGAAGCTGGGTCAGCACGGGATGGTGACCGAGAAGGACGACGCTTTCAGGCGTATCGCCATCGAGAAGCCTTTCGGAACCGACCTTGCCTCGGCCCGCGCGCTGAACGCAAAGATCCTGAGCATCATCGCTGAAAAACAGGTCTATCGTCTGGACCACTTCCTCGGCAAGGAAACCGTCCAGAACCTGATGACGGCGCGTTTTGCCAATATGATGATCGAGGCATTGTGGAACAGCAATTACATCGACCATGTGCAGATTACCGCCGCCGAAACCGTAGATGTCGGCACGCGCGGCAAATTCTACGATGCGACTGGCGCTCTTCGCGACATGATCCCGAACCATCTGTTCCAGCTTCTGGCCATGGTCGCCATGGAGCCGCCCAACAGTTTCGATGCGGAAGCCATCCGCAATGAGAAAAGCAAGCTGCTGGCTGCCTTGCGCATCTACACAGAGGAAGAAGCGCCAAGCCATTCCGCACGCGGCGTCTACACGGCAGGCACGTTGAACGGCGTTTCCATTCCGGCCTATCAGGACACTAGGGATGTCGCACCCGGCTCCAGCACGGAAACCTTCGTCGCGCTGAAAATCTATGCCGATACGTGGCGCTGGGCGGGCGTTCCCTTTTACCTGCGCACCGGCAAGGCGATGACGGCCCGCGACACCGAAATTGTCGTGACCTTCAAGAATGTCCCCTTCACCCAGTTTCGACAGTCGGATTCCAGACCAAAGCTGCCGCCAAACCGCCTCGTCATTCAGGTTCAGCCGGATGAGGGGCTCAGCCTGGAAATGTCGATCAAATCGCCGGGCCAGACCGTCGATACCGTGCCCGTTTCGCTCGATTTCCGCTATGCGGACCGCTTCGATATCGGCAAGACGACCGGTTACGAATCGCTGCTCTATGAACTCTTTGTTGGCGACCAGACGCTGTTTCAGCGGGCCGATGGCATTGAAGCCGGTTGGGCCGTGGTTCAACCCTTCCTCGATCTCTGGGCTAAAGAGGGGCATCCTGAACCCTACCAACCGGGCAGCATGGGCCCGAAATGTGCGCAAGAGCTGATCGAGCGCGACGGGCGGCAATGGCGCGAGCTGGGCGTGCTGCACCCGCACAAACAGGCATAGTCACCCGAGAATGGCGCCGGAGGGCTTTTGCGATCAAAAATCTCTTGCCTTTACCATCCACATCATCGCTAATCTGCAAGACAAACAAGGAGACATTCCATGGCTAAGGGTCAGGTCCGCAGCAACAAAGAAGTCAGAAAGCCGAAGAAGGACAAGGTTGCTCCAGCAGCCGCGCCAACGCTCGGCTCTCAGGTCAAGGCCAGCGAAAGCTCGACCAAAAAGAAGTAACGCATTCACCTGCGACATCAAACTCCGGTGCGCACAGGCTGCCCGCCGGAGTTTGTGTATCTATGCGCCCGATAGTGGCGGCGAGCATTTTTTGACGATGGAGAGACTACGATTATAAAGATAATGGTTCTGCTACACAGCGCCAAAGGCATGGAATGGCAAACGCCGCCTAAAGGCACCAGCCTCAAGACATTGGGCGAAGCCGAAGAGCAAGGCTACATTTCCATTCGCGGTGAATTTCAAAAGCGCCAGTTTCGCCTGACGCAGTTCGGCTTTGACTATGTGGAGCGCGACAAGCGCCGCCTGGAAGCGCGCAATCAGTAGGGCATGATTGTCAGGCCCAGACGTTGCGCGTCTGCGCCTCATTCATAAATCTGAAAACCATCATAAAGCTGGAACCAGATCGGGGCCGCCCCGTTGATAGCAGGAACATTTTTTGCTCCCAACGTCGCCCTCACATTTGACCAGGAGTGAGAATGGTTTCTGATCCCTCAGTGTCTTCGGACGCCTCCAATTCCCATCACGATATGACGCCCGAAGAAGCGGAAGAGGCCCGCAAGGCCTTTCTTCTTAAGCGCTTCTGGATCAGTGCGCGTGGCTTCTGGGGCCGACAAGGTGATCGATTGGCATGGCCGCTCTCCATCGGGCTTCTGGTCATGATTGGCATCAATGTCGGTTTTCAATATGGTATCAATGTCTGGAACCGTGGGCTTTTCGACGCGATTGAGCAGCGAAACGCCGAGGGCGTCTATTCGCTCGGCTCGATCTTTCCGTTTCTCGTTCTGGGTAGCGTGGGATTGGTGAGTTCGCAGGTCTATGTGCGCATGCGCATGCAAAGACGCTGGCGCTCGTGGCTGACCAAGGGGCTGACTGGGCGCTGGCTTGCCAGTGGCCGCTACTATCAGCTGAACCTGATTGATGGCGATCACCAGAACCCAGAAGCGCGAATCTCCGAAGATATGCGCATTGCCACCGAAGCTCCGGTTGATTTCACCGCCGGTGTCATTTCCGCCTTCGTTTCCGCCTCGACATTCATCGTCGTCTTGTGGACCATCGGCGGTGCGCTGACCTTGCAGATAGCTGGCTCGACCGTCACGATACCCGGATTCCTCGTCATCGCCGCGGTTGTCTATGCCATCATCACCTCGAGTGCGATTGCGTTTATCGGGCGCAATTTCGTCAAGGTTTCCGAGACCAAAAATCAGGTAGAGGCCGAGTTTCGCTATACGCTGACACGGGTACGTGAAAATGGCGAAAGCATTGCCCTTTTGGGTGGCGAGGAAGAGGAACGCGATGACCTCGACCGACGCTTTTTCAACGTCAGAACGCAGTGGCGGCTGTTGTCCAACCAGTATATGCGCACCTCGCTCGTTTCCCACAGTTCCATGCTGATTGCGCCTGTGGTGCCGGTGCTTCTCTGTGCGCCGAAGTTTCTGGATGGAAGCATGTCGCTCGGCCAGGTCATGCAGGCCGCATCCGCCTTCACCATCGTTCAGGGCGCGTTTGGCTGGCTGGTGGACAACTATCCACGCCTGGCAGACTGGAATGCCTGTGCACGCCGTGTCGCATCGCTGATGATGTCTCTCGATGGTCTCGAGCAGGCGGAAAAGAGCGATACGGTCGGGCGCATCCAGCGCGGGGAAACCACTGACAATACGATGCTCAGCCTCAGCGATCTCTCGGTTTCGCTGGGCGATGGCACGGCGGTGGTGAAGGAAACCGAAGTGCAGATCCAGCCGGGTGAGCGGGTTCTGGTCGCCGGTGAATCGGGCTCTGGCAAGAGCACGCTGGTGCGCGCCATTGCCGGGCTATGGCCTTGGGGCGGTGGGCGTGTTGATTTCCATCCCGAGCATCAACTCTTCATGCTTCCGCAAAAGCCCTACATTCCGACCGGCACGCTGCGCCGGGCGGTCTCCTATCCCCGCCCCGCAGATAGCTGGGGTCAGGAAGATATCCAGATTGCACTGGACAAGGTCGGACTTGGCGAGCTTGGCGAAAAGATGGAGGAAGAGGCTCCATGGGACCACACCTTGTCGGGCGGTGAAAAGCAGCGCCTCGCCTTCGCCCGTCTTCTGCTTCACAAGCCAAATATCATCGTGCTGGATGAGGCGACGTCGGCTCTTGATGACAAGACGCAGGACAAGATCATGGCCATGCTGATTGAAGAGCTGCCCGACGCGACCGTTCTCAGCGTTGCGCACCGGGTCGAACTTGAAGCGTTTCACACACGCAAGATCACGCTCGAAAAACGCGAGGGTGGCGCAAAGCTGGTCAGCGATATCGGTCTCATGCAGCGCCATCAAAAGCGGGGAAGGCTTTCAAAGCTGATCAAAAAGCCGCGCTTTCGCAAACAGAACCGCCAGCCTTCCTGAGGCTGGCGCCCGCCTTTGCCATAACGATAAAGAGCGAACGGAACTTCTGCCCTCCACTTCGGTTCGGACGCTAACAACAGCGCGACGCGTCACGAAAACCGACAATAAAGAGGAATAGAACCATGAAAGCTCTCTGCTGGCACGGCAAAGGCGACATTCGTTGCGACAGCGTACCCGAACCGCAACTCCAGGACGGGCGTGATGTCATCATCAAGATGACCGCCTGCGCCATTTGCGGCTCTGACCTGCATCTCATGGATGGCTATATTCCCTTCATGGAAAAGGGCGACATTCTCGGCCATGAATTCATGGGTGAAGTCGTGGATGTTGGCCGCGACAACAAGACCCTTAAAGTTGGCGACCGCGTGGTTGTGCCCTTCACCATTTCATGTGGCGAATGCATCCAGTGCCGCAAAGGCAACTGGTCTGTGTGTGAACGATCAAATCCAAAACCGGAAAATGGCGTCAAGGCCTTCGGCTACCAGACGGCCGGTCTATTCGGATACTCTCATTTGACCGGTGGTATCCCCGGTGGTCAGGCCGAGTTTGTACGCGTACCCTATGCGGATGTCTCGCCGATCATCATACCCAACGGCATGACAGACGAGCAGGCTCTGTTTCTGGGTGATATCTTCCCCACGGGATGGATGGCGGCGGCTAATTGTGAAATTGAGCCGACCGACATCGTTGCGATCTGGGGCTGCGGACCGGTTGGCCAGTTCTGCATCAAAAGCGCCTTCATGCAGGGGGCGGAGCGCGTCATCGCCATCGATAACGTGCCGGAGCGCCTTGCACTGGCACAAGCGACCGGGGCTGAGATCATCAACTACGACCAGATTGATGGCACCA
The DNA here is from genome assembly GCF_031843705.1 of Rhizobium sp. WCS2018Hpa-16. Classification (NCBI taxonomy): domain Bacteria; kingdom Pseudomonadati; phylum Pseudomonadota; class Alphaproteobacteria; order Hyphomicrobiales; family Rhizobiaceae; genus Rhizobium; species Rhizobium sp. WCS2018Hpa-16. The sequence goes on along the minus strand of NZ_JAVTIX010000002.1, from coordinate 735 downwards.
TTCCCGATTACATCAAGGATATGACGGGCGGTCACGGGGCCGACAAATGCATCGATGCCGTCGGTGCTGAATCCCACGCTACCGCATCGTTCGACGCAGTTATCGACAAGGTCAAGGCAGCGACCTTTCTCGGAACCGATCGCCCGCACGTTCTGCGCACCGCCATCATGGCTTGCAGACCTGGTGGCATCGTCTCAGTCCCGGGCGTTTATGGCGGCATGCTCGATAAGATTCCATTCGGTGCGGCGATGAACAAAGGCCTGACCATCCGCACTGGCCAGACCCATGTAAACCGTTATGCGCAAGACCTTCTGCGCCGTATTGAAGAAGGCGAAATCGATCCAAGCTTCATCATCACCCATCGGGCGAAGTTGGAAGACGGACCTTCGCTCTACGAAACCTTCCGCGACAAGAAGGATGAATGCATCAAAGTGGTGCTGACGGCGTAAGTGCCGGACGTATTTTACGACAAACGGCGGGCATGGCCCGCCGCTTCTTTCGTAGCTGAGCGATTGAGGTCGACAATGGGCATTGGGCTTCATGCGCGTCCTCGCCCGTACTAATCCTGCAGTATTGACCAAGCATACTCGTTCACACGCTTGATGGCGCCTGGGATCAATCGATTTGGCCAGCAATTCTGAGCTTTTTATTTCGGTTATCTTTAATGGGAGAATTTTTAGTTTTGGTTGCGGGGGCAGGATTTGAACCTGCGGCCTTCAGGTTATGAGCCTGACG